>JBKBLE010000011.1:0-65799 GCA_046296655.1 Cloacibacterium sp.
AACCTTATCCGCCTGCTCTTTAATCGGAATATTCTTAATGAAAAACTGAAAATGGCGGCTTGTTAAGGAGTGACTAAATAAGGCGAAATTCCCAGAATGTTAAAATTTTTTAGAATCCTTGAGTTCTTCTAACAATTATTAACAGTTGGAAAAAAAGTTTAATAGAAGTTTAACTAATATTTTAGTTATCAACGTTTTATTTAGTCCGAAAAACAAAGTATTTTTGCTCCATATTTATGAAGCGAATTTTATTACTAAGCTGTTTGCTGTTTTTAACTTCAATAAGCGCTCAAACTTTTTCTGGAACTCTTTTCATGCGAGATAAATCTTCTTTCTATCTCAACCAGATTTACGTTACCAATCTTAATGAACAAAGAACTTATCTTACTTCTTATACTGGAGAATTTAAAATTCCTGCAAAAGTAGGAGATGTAATAAGATTTACCTCAATTGTTTCGGAGCGAAAAGACATCAAAATTACTCCTCAATTGCTTGAAAATCCTCGAAATTTGATAGAACTCGAAGTGGCTTATAGGGAAATTCAAGAAGTGATTTTGAGTAGATTTAAACCTACGGGAAACCTTAGAAAAGATGTTCGTACTTTAGATTCTAAAAAATCTTCTCTTGAAATAGCAAAAATAATAGGTTTACCAGCTCCAAAAGGCGATGGAACTCCGCCAATAACTCCAGTTGCAAGCTTAGCGAATGGTGGTTTAAGTATCGGTTTAGAAAGTCTTTATGATGTAATTTCTGGTCAAGCCAAGAAAAAACAAAGGCTTCAAGAATACGAAAAGATGCAAATTGGTATTAAAAATATTAAAGCTTATTTAGGAGACGATTATTTTACTAGATTAAAGGTTCCTCTTCATTTAGTTGACAATTTTCTTCAGTTTGTTTATACATCAGATAACTTGAAAATTTATTTAGATGTGGCTAATTATGAGGCTGTAAAAGTCTCTATAGAAAAATATTTGCCTATTTATCAAAAAAGATTACGCAACTCTCACCTTCAAGAAGTTTTAAATTAAACTATGATAGGGCAATTCCATCTTCCTAATTTTTATTAAATTTAAAATAATTATATCTTTGCTTTCTTAAAAATTGACTTGTGGGGAAGAATAAAATAGCAAGATTTGAAGAAAATAGAAGACTTCCAAATGTAATACAACCAACTAGAGAAGAAGCTTTAGGTAATTTTGAACTTAAAGGTAAATGGAGAGAGAGGGTTTTTAAAAACAATAATCCTATTGTTTTAGAACTTGGTTGTGGGAAAGGTGAGTATAGTGTAGGAATGGCAAAAGCTTTTCCTGATAAAAATTTTATCGGAGTAGATATTAAAGGAGCAAGATTTTGGTTTGGAGCAAAAGAAGCTGTAGAAAAAGGTTTAAATAACGCAGCTTTTTTACGCACCCAAATAGAATTGATAGATTGCTTTTTTGATGAAAATGAAGTTGATGAAATCTGGATTACCTTTCCAGACCCTCAGATTAAATACAGAAGAGGGAAACATAGACTTACCCATCCAGATTTTTTAAATCGCTACAAAAAAATTCTGAAACCTTCCGCAATTATTCATTTGAAAACAGATTCTGAGTTTCTGCATGGTTATACTTTGGGTATTTTACAAGGATATGGTCACGAAATTCTAACCGCTCATCATGATATATATGGAGCGCCAGAATATGAACCAGACACTCTCTATCTAAGGGAAATTAAAACTTATTATGAGGAATTGTTTTCTGCTAAAGGCAAAACGATTACCTATATTAAGTTTAGATTGAATCAAAAATAAAAAAAACTCTCAAGAATTTCTTGAGAGTTTTTTTGTTGTATGATCTTCGAAAAATTATTTAGCGTCAAAGTCTTTATCTGCATCAGCAGTTACTTTTTCACCTTCTTTAGATTTTTCTTTATCAGCTTTTCTTTGAGATTGACCTTCTTTGATAGATTCTGATACTACAGAAAGGATCATGTCAATAGATTTAGAAGCATCATCGTTTCCTGGAATTACGAAGTCTACTTTTCTAGGATCTGAGTTAGTATCTACGATACCAAATACAGGAATACCTAATTTTTTAGCTTCAGTTACAGCAATGTGCTCTCTTAAAATATCTACTACGAATACAGCAGACGGAAGCCTCACCATATCAGCGATTGAACCAAGGTTTTTCTCAAGTTTTGCTCTCTGTCTGTCAACCTGAAGCCTCTCTTTTTTAGATAAAGTTTCGAATGTTCCATCTTTCTTCATTTTATCGATAGCGTTCATTTTCTTAACCGCTTTTCTGATTGTAACGAAGTTAGTTAACATTCCACCTGGCCATCTTTCAGTGATGTAAGGCATGTTAAGTTCTGATGCATGTTTTGCTACTACTTCTTTAGCTTGTTTTTTAGTAGCCACGAAAAGAACTTTTTTTCCTGCAGAAGTAATTTTTTCTAAAGCGTTGCAAGCTTCATCTAATTTCACTGCAGTTTTATGCAAATCGATAATGTGAATACCGTTTTTCTCCATGAAAATGTATGGAGCCATATTAGGATTCCACTTTCTAGTCATGTGACCAAAGTGTACGCCTGCTTCTAATAAGTCTTTAACTTGTGCTTTTGCCATTTTTTTAATTTTTGTTAGTTTACGTTCCGCTTTTAAGCAATCAACTTTACGTTGGATGGGAGTAAAGTTTGGATGCTAAACATAACGGGCAATTTTTGTAATAATTTGTAAATAAACCGAGAAAAAAGATTAACGTTTTGAGAATTGGAATCTCTTTCTTGCTTTTTTCTGACCTGGTTTTTTTCTTTCTACCATTCTAGCGTCTCTAGTAAGAAGACCAGCTGGCTTAAGCGCTAATCTGTTTTCTTCATTAATTGCACATAGTGCTCTAGAAATCCCTAGTCTAATTGCTTCAGCTTGACCTGTAATTCCACCACCGAAAACGTTTACAGTAACATCGTACTGACCTACAGTTTCAGTTAATAAGAACGGTTGGTTTACTTTATATACTAACATGTCAGTACAGAAGTAAGTTTTTGCATCTTTACCATTTACAGTGATGTTACCAGTACCTGGTTTCACGTAAACTCTAGCTACAGAAGTTTTTCTTCTTCCAATCTTGTGAACTATAGACATAATTACTTAATTTCGTTAAGGTTAATAACTTTTGGTTGCTGTGCTTCGTGCTTATGCTCAGACCCAGCGTATACATACAAATTCTTGTAGATAACACTTCCTAATTTGTTTTTTGGTAACATTCCTTTTACAGATTTTTCTACCAATTTACAATTGTCTTTTTTGTGCACTTCTTCAGCAGTTAACGATTTTTGACCACCTGGATATCCAGTATGCCAAATGTATTCTTTGTCTGCCCACTTGTTGCCAGATAAAGCAACTTGTTCTGCATTCAAAACGATTACGTTATCACCACAGTCTACGTGTGGAGTGTAATTCGTTTTGTGCTTACCTCTCAAAATCTTTGCAACTTTAGAAGCTAATCTTCCTAAAGGTTGCCCAGCTGCATCTACCACAACCCATTCTTTCTTAGCGGTAGCTTTGTTAGCTGATACGGTTTTGTAACTTAATGTATTCACTTATTATCGTTTACGATTAAACATAATTTTCCCCTAAAAAGGTGTGCAAAGGTATTAATTTTTTTTGGAATTGAAAAACTTTATCAAGATTTAAACGTAAATTTAACCTTAAAAAATTAATTTTCAATCTCTTAATGACTTGTTGTTTCTGAAACTTGCTAGTAAATAATACCCCACAAATACTATAGAAAACTTAAAAACAGAAGGTAAAGATTTTTCTAAATCAAAAATGAAAGCGCCAATCAGTACTAAAAAAATCATCGCGCCAAAAGAAATTCCTAGTTTTTTCGGCAAAGAAATAACGGGATTGTCTAAATAAAAAGCCATTCCCCAAGCTAACCCGAAAGCAAAACTGTAAAAAAGTTCTAGCCATAATCCGCCACTTTCTAATAAAAAATGATTGATTAAAAAACTGATTAAAGTTCCAGCTATCGTATATAATAAAGCCCTCTTCATGTTTTAAAATTTTTACAAAAATACTTAAATTTTCAATTCTCGGGATTTTTCTATATTTGAGACCTATCGAAAAGTTATTTATGGAAACCCAAAAATATCAACCTAAAAATAAGGTAAGAGTAGTTACAGCAGCCTCACTTTTTGACGGACACGACGCTGCCATTAACATTATGCGAAGAGTGATTCAAGGAACAGGATGCGAAGTTATTCACCTTGGTCATGATAAATCCGCAGAAGAAGTAGTAAACTGTGCTATTCAAGAAGATGCAAACGCTATTGCACTTACGTCTTATCAAGGCGGTCATAATGAATATTTTAAATACATCTATGATTTACTTCGTGAGAAGAACTCTCCTCAAATCAAAATTTTTGGTGGAGGTGGTGGAGTAATTCTTCCCGAAGAAATTAAAGATTTAATGGAGTACGGAATCGATAGAATTTATTCTCCAGATGATGGTAGAGAAATGGGATTGCAAGGAATGATTGATGATTTGGTTCAAAAATCTGATTTTGCTACAGGCGAAAATATCACCGTTTCTGATATCGAAAATATCAAATTCGAAGATGCTAAATCTATCGCGCAAGTGATTTCTGCCGTGGAAAACTTCTCAGATGAGAAACCAGAATTGGTGGAAGCATTAAAAGAAAAAGCAAAAGATTTCAATATTCCCATCATCGGGATTACAGGAACTGGAGGTGCAGGTAAATCTTCGTTAACAGATGAATTGGTGCGTAGATTTTTAAGAGCAAATCCTGATAAAAAAATTGCGATTATTTCTGTAGATCCTTCTAAAAAGAAAACTGGAGGTGCGCTTCTCGGCGATAGAATCAGAATGAATTCCATCAATGATTCTAGAGTTTACATGCGTTCTATGGCTACTCGAGAGAATAATGTTTCGGTTTCGCCTTACATTCATTCTGCATTAGATGTTCTCAAAATTTCTAGTCCAGATATTATTATTTTAGAAACTTCGGGAATTGGTCAATCTGGTTCTGAAATTACTGAAATTGCAGATATTTCTATGTATGTAATGACGCCAGAATATGGTGCTTCTACACAATTAGAAAAAATTGATATGCTAGATTATGCAGATTTAATCGCATTAAATAAATCTGACAAAAGAGGAGCTTTAGATGCCGTTCAAGCGGTGAGAAAACAGTTTCAGCGTAACCACCAATTGTGGGAAAAACCATTAGAAGAAATGCCAGTTTTTTCTACGAAGGCAAGTCAGTTTAACGATTGGGGAACTACCGTTTTGTATAATGCATTAATTGAAAAAGTAAATGCTAAATTCACTTCATTAGATCTAAAATCATACGAAGAACAAAACGTTTCGGAAGAATCTACCATTATTCCACCGAAAAGAGTTCGTTATCTTTCTGAAATCGTAGATAATAATAAAAATTACGACAAGCAAGTTGAGGAACAAGCACTAATCGCTAAAAAAATGTATCTCATCGATGGTGCTAAAGCACTGATTACAGATGATGAACATACTACTGATAAACTTGAAAAAGTTTTCCTAAAAATCAAAAAAGAACTTTCGGAAGAAAACCGATTGTTTTTGCAAGGTTGGCATCATTTTAAAGAAGAAATGCAGCAAGATACCTTCTCTTACTTGGTTCGTGGCAAAGAAATAAAAGTAGAAACCAAATACGAATCACTTTCTCATCTTAAAATTCCAAAAATTGCCTTACCGAAATACCACGATTGGGGCGATTTAATCCGTTGGAAAGGCCAGGAAAATGTTCCCGGAGCATTTCCATTCACCGCGGGAATTTATCCTTTCAAAAGAACCGGTGAAGATCCTACCAGAATGTTTGCAGGAGAAGGCGGGCCAGAACGTACCAACAGAAGATTCCACTTTGTTTCCGCAGAAATGCCTGCGAAAAGACTTTCTACAGCGTTTGATTCTGTGACTTTATATGGTCAAGATCCTGCTTTTCCACCAGATATTTACGGAAAAATCGGGAACGCGGGAGTTTCCATTGCAACTTTGGACGATGCCAAAAAACTCTATTCCGGTTTTGATCTGATTAATGCTTTGACATCTGTTTCAATGACGATTAACGGTCCTGCTCCGATGCTATTGGCATTTTTTATGAACGCTGCGATTGATCAAAATTGTGAAAAATATATTGAAGAAAATAATCTTTGGGATAAAGTAGAACAAAAACTTAAAGAAAAATTTGACGATAAAGGTTTAAAAAGACCTTCCTACAACGGAGAATTGCCACCTTCCAACAATGGTTTAGGTTTAAAATTATTGGGAATTACCGGTGATGAAATTTTAGATGCTGAAACATACCAAAAGATAAAAGCAGAAACCATCGCAACTGTTCGTGGAACGGTTCAAGCAGATATTTTGAAGGAAGATCAAGCACAAAATACTTGTATTTTCTCTACGGAATTTGCTTTGAGATTAATGGGAGATGTTCAGGAATATTTCATTCAAAATAAAGTGAGAAATTTCTATTCGGTTTCTATTTCCGGGTATCACATTGCTGAAGCTGGCGCGAACCCAATTTCTCAGTTGGCATTTACTTTGGCAAATGGTTTCACTTATGTAGAATATTATTTGAGCCGAGGAATGAATATTAATGATTTTGCTCCGAATCTTTCCTTCTTTTTCTCCAACGGTGTCGATCCCGAATATGCCGTGATTGGACGCGTTGCCAGAAGAATCTGGGCGAAGGCTATGAAATACAAATATGGTGCTGATGAGCGTTCGCAAATGCTGAAATACCATATCCAAACGTCAGGACGTTCGCTTCACGCACAAGAAATCGATTTTAACGATATTAGAACTACGCTTCAAGCGTTGTATGCGATTTATGACAACTGTAATTCACTTCACACCAATGCTTACGACGAGGCAATTACCACACCAACCGAAGAATCGGTGCGTAGAGCAATGGCAATTCAGTTGATTATCAACAAAGAATTAGGTTTAGCGAAAAACGAAAATCCGCTGCAGGGTTCATTTATTATTGAAGAATTGACGGATTTGGTAGAAGAAGCGGTTTATGCAGAATTTGACAGAATTACAGAACGTGGCGGAGTTTTAGGAGCAATGGAAACGATGTATCAGCGCTCGAAAATCCAGGAAGAATCAATGCATTATGAATGGTTAAAACATACAGGAGAATATCCAATTATCGGCGTGAATACTTTCCTCGGAAAAGACGGTTCACCTACAGTTTTACCAGGAGAAGTAATTCGTTCTACTGAAGAAGAAAAGCAACAACAAATTGAGAATTTGCAAAATTTTCAGAAATCCAACGAAGATAAAACTCAAGAATGGTTGAATAAATTGCAATTGGCTGCCATTAATCAACAAAATTTATTCGAAGTGATGATGGAAGCGGTGAAATATTGCTCTCTCGGACAGATTACCAACGCGCTTTTCGAAGTAGGCGGGAAGTATAGGAGGAATATGTAGCCGAAGTTCGGCTTCCAAAAATTTAAAATCTCCAGAAATTTCTGGAGATTTTTTTGTGTGTAATACAAATTTATTTTAAACAGCAATTTTGTTTATAGGTTATGAGTCTATCTGTAAATGCTTTTTTAATTGTAATATTTTTAAACAAAGCGAAAATTTTAATAGAGTTTAACAATTATTTTTTGTGATAAATTAAAAATACATCTATATCTTTGAGCCGAAGAAAATTATTATGTAATGAATAACGAAAACGAGATTGTAGAAGACCTTAAAAACTGGAAGGAAATCATCAAACCTTATGCTACACCAGAAATAAAATTAGCAAGAAAAGAAGTCTGGAAAACGGTTTTACCTTTCGGTTTGCTTTTTATAGCGGCAGCCATAGTTTATGAATTTCAATTTTGGGGCGCTTTAGGAATTTGCTTTTTGGCAGGATTATTTTTAACCAGAATTTTTATTATTCAGCATGATTGCGGGCATCAATCTTTTTTCCCGGACAGAACTAAAAATGATAGAACAGGATTTCTAATGAGTTTGATGACGTGTATTCCATACAAATATTGGGCGCGTTCTCATAATCATCATCACGCACACCAAGGTCAATTAGATACCAGAACCATCGGAGATGTTACTTTGTTGACGGTGAGAGAATACAATGAACTTTCTAATTGGGGAAAGATAAAATACAGAATTTATCGTTCGGTTCCTGTAATGTTTGTTTTGGGGCCTATTTACTACATTTTTATTCACAACAGAATTCCTTTTATCAAATTTAAAGGTTGGGAAAAAGAGCGTTTAACGCTGTTGAGAACCAATTTATACTTATTAGGATTTTTTGCCATTTTAGGAGTGATTTTAAGCTTGCCGACTTTTGACCTTATCGAAGGATTCAAAAAATTAGCACTTTTATACATTCCTATTCTTATCACGTTTGCGTTTACAGCGATTTGGTTTTTTTACATGCAACATCAGCACGATCCAAATTACAAAGCATGGAAAGAAGATTGGCAATATCTTTTAGCAGCAATTAAAGGAAGTTCTTATTATAAATTGCCAAAAATTTTCAACTTTTTTACAGGAAATATTGGGTATCATCACATTCATCATTTGGCTCCGAAAGTTCCTTTCTATAAATTAGAAAAATGCAGCAAAGAGAATCCTATTTTCCAAAAATATGTAACGACTATTACCTTATTAAGCAGTGTTAAATATGCATTTTATACACTCTGGGACGAAGAAAATTACAGAATGATTACCTTCAGACAACTGAAAACCATCCCTGTAAAAGCATAAATTTATTTCACATGATATTTCAAACCTTCAAGATTTTCTTGGAGGTTTTTTGTTGAGGTTAAAGAAAAGCCCTACAAAAGATTTTGTATCTTTGAAAAGACAAATTCAGGAGGATGAAAGACGTAAAAATAGAATTCAGAAAACCAATGTATCCTGTAAATTCAGAATTGATGGATTATTTGGAAAAAAACAATCGTCTCACCAATATTCGGTTTTATTATGATGATTTATTGCGCTTTTCAGATTATATGCCCGTTCATGATAAAGATGGCAATGATACGCTTTGGCTCAATGTGTATTACCCTGAATTTGAACAAGCCGAAATCGAAGCCAATCTCAACAAAATTTACACGCTTTTACATTCTGATGGAGATGTAGATGTATTGCCTTTTCTTACGGTAGATTCTATTCACTTTTGTACGTTTGGGAATTCTAAACCGTTCAGAATAAGAGTAAGAAACATTCTGAATGATAATTATACCAATTTTTACATCAAAAAAGCAGATGCTTCTAGGATTTATGGTTTGGAACTAGAAGAAATTCTTTCGCCAAATCGTATTAATTTCCTTTTGTACAAAGACACTTTAATTGAGGAACATATTTTAGGAATTCCTGGAGATGTCTTTATAGAAAAGCATTTAGACCAATGTTCACCTCAAGAAAAAGCTCAAATTGCCAAAGAATTTGTAAAATTTAATGAACGCTGTTTAATTGGTTTATTAGGAGATATGCGTTCGTACAATTACGTGGTGATTCCTACGCATGATTTTGACCAAGTAGTGTATAGAATTCGTCCGATTGATTTTGACCAACAATGCTACGAAGGAAATCTCAAAATTTATCTGCCTCAATATTTCAAAGAAAATAAAAAAATGGTAGATATGGTTTATGATAAGCTAAAACCCAATTCCATCGAACAATACCGAAAAGAAGTTCGTTCTGCCATTGCTAAACGCGCCAGTACAGACGGAAGGTTGCCTCATTTGTTAGAAATTATGAAAAGAGATGAGATTTCTAAACCAGAACATGTAGAAGAATTGAAAAAAGGATTGCTGAAACTCACGTATAATTCTCAGTTCAAAAAGTGTGAAACAATGGGCGAAATTCTAGAAACAGGACTTAATTTTGTGATTAGAAATTACAGAAGTTCTAATGTGAGGTAGCTTTATTTCTAAAGAAAAAAATCTCTACATTTGCCCTATGCAAGCCGAAAAAATCATTTTGGGAATAGACCCGGGAACTTCTGTAATGGGTTTCGGGATAATTTCTGTTCATAAAGGAAAAATGAAACTCATTGCCATTGATGAATTGGTAATGAAAAAAGAACCCAATCATGAAACGAAACTCAAAAGTATTTTTGACAAAACTTTAGCCTTGATTGATGAATTTCACCCAGACGAAGTTGCGCTAGAAGCTCCTTTTTTCGGGAAAAATGTGCAATCTATGCTCAAACTAGGAAGAGCGCAAGGTGTGGCAATGGCTGCAAGTCTCCATCGTGATATTCCCATCACCGAATATTCTCCCAAAAAAGTGAAAATGGCGATTACGGGAAACGGAAACGCCAGCAAAGAACAAGTAGCAGGAATGCTGCAAAATCTTCTAGCAATGAAAGAATTTCCTACCAAATATCTAGATGCTTCTGATGGTTTGGCAGTAGCGGTTTGTCACAGTTTCAATTTGGGAAAACCTGAAAATGATAAAAATTACACGGGTTGGGCAAGTTTTTTGAAACAAAATCCTGATAAAATTAAGTAAGCAACACGATTCCGTTTTTCTACAACTACAGACCCGCTTTTTGCACTCGCTTTTTTATACAATTAGCCAAAGCAAGTTCCGCGAAAATTGTATAAAAAGAGCTCAAACAAATGCTTCAATCGGGGCTAAATTTCACGGGAAGTTTTTCTTTTCACTTTTCTAAACTGCCACGTCTTCAAAAGTTATAAATTTTTGAATCTACCCTTGATTGCTTCGTTTCTCGCAATGACTAGGGAATTTTGAAAATGTTCTTTATTTTGAAAACAATTGACGCTCGCTTCGCTCGCGCCATTTTCTATAAAATTTAAAAAATGAAAATTGTAAATTAAATTTATAATCCACAGACATTCAGTCAGATAAAATTGTAAAATCATTATACAAGTATTTTACTGTGTAAAACCTAATACTATTCGTAACATTGTTGCGTTATTATTCGACCAATCAAAAAATATTCCTATGGAAAATAAAACGCAAACTCCAGATAAAAATATTCCTACCAAAAACGGTATGTATCACCAGATGAACGGATTTCAGAAATTTCTGATGATGTGTTCTGGTTCTAATCTTCATATTTTACAAAAATCGCCCAGCGAATGGAATAAATATGCAGGAATTGGTGGAATTGTACTTTTCACTGCTGTTTTTGCCACACTTTCAGCGAGTTATGCCATGTTTACAGTTTTCGAAGATGTTTGGATTTCGGCTGGATTTGGGATTTTATGGGGACTCATGATTTTTAATCTCGATAGATATATTGTCTCTTCCATTAAAAAAACGGGTAGTTTTTGGAATCAATTTTTCATGGCAGTTCCGCGTTTGATTTTGGCAACTTTTCTTGGAATTGTGATTTCAAAACCTTTGGAATTGAAAATTTTTGAAAAAGAAGTCAATAAGCAGTTGAACACTATCATCCAAAGAAATAAAACGGAATTGCAGAAAACCATGAATGGTAGAATTTTGCAACAATCTGGTCCTTTTGCAGAAGAAAAACAGAAAATTCAGAAACAAATTGCCACATATCAAGCTTCTTATGATTCTGCTGTGGTGGAATTAGAAAAAGAAATTCTAGGAACAAAAACGGGATTAACTTCAGGAAAAGTAGGCTTCGGAACCAATGCTAAAAGAAAATCTGAATTGAAAGAACAACGCAGAAAAGATTTAGAAAATTATCAAAAACAAATGGAGCCGAGATTGAAATATTTGGATTCTCAAATTTCTGGAGTGTATCAAAATCTACAAACCGAACAGAGAAATTCTGAACAAGCAGAAAATAAATTTGATGGTTTTGCAGCGAGATTACAAGCTTTAGACGAACTTGGGAAAACCAATGAAATTATGGCTCTTGCGTCATTTTTCATTATGATGATGTTTATTACACTAGAAATTTCGCCTGTTTTGGTGAAGCTAATTTCTTCAGTTGGGCCTTATGATTATCTTCTCGATAAAACCGAAAACGACTACCGACTTTATTCTAAAGAAAAGATTGAAAAAGGAAATGCCGCTACAGATTTTAGAATAGAGAATTTTAAAAATAATCTGGGAAAATAAAATTTCGAAAACCTGCGATAATTCAGCCACATAAAATTTCTGGAAGTTTTTTCAAGTGATAATTTTGCATCGTCAAATTATATATGAAAAGTGCTATGCAGAATTCGGGAAAAAGATGGTTTATTGCCGTAATGGCGACCTTAGTACATCTGTGTTTAGGAACAGTTTACGCGTGGAGTTTTTTCCAGAAAACCGTCTCCGAAACTTTTGGCTGGAGCAATTCAGAAACAGCTTGGGCATTTAGTTTAGCCATTTTTATGTTGGGGGTAACTGCAAGTTGGGGTGGACAAAATTTACAGAAATTTGGGCCTAGAAAATTAGCGTTATTAGGAGCTTTTCTCTACGCTTTCGGTTATATTATTTCTTATTTCGCTTTACAAAACAAAAGTTTGTGGCTGCTGTATTTCGGGTATGGAATTGTGGGCGGAATTGGTTTAGGTTTGGCTTATGTAACGCCAGTTGCTACGGTTTCTAAATGGTTTCCAGACAAACAAGGTTTGGTTACTGGAATGGTGGTAATGGGATTTGGATTGGGCGCTTTACTCATGTCAAAACTTTTGGCTCCGATATTTTTAGAATATTTTGAAAAAGATTTAGCCAAAACTTTCCTTGCAATTGGGATTACTCTTTTGGTTCTTCTTCCGTTTTTTGCCAATTTTTTGAACTTGCCAACAGAAGAAAAAGCTACAGAAATTTCAGCCGAAAAATTAAGTGCTGCCAAAGAGATTCTCTCTCCCAATTTTATTTTCATTTGGTTGATTTTCATGTTTAATGTAGTTGCAGGAATGATTTTTATATCGTTTCAATCACCTTTATTACAAGACTTATTGAAAGCCGAAAACGTAAATATAGACACCGCAACGCTAGAAAAAAGTGGAGCTACATTAATTGCAATTAGTGCATTATTCAATGGTTTAGGAAGATTTTTCTGGGGAAGTATTTCAGATAAATTAGGAAGAGTAACCACTTTCAGATTATTACTTTTGATAGAAATGGGCGTTTTTGCTTCATTGATTTTTATTAAATCACCCATTTTATTTTCTGTAGGAGTTTGTTTGATTTTACTTAATTATGGAGGAGGTTTCGGCGTTTTACCATCTTTAATCAAAGATTTTTTTGGAACAAAACTGATGCCGATAGTTTACGGAGCAGCACTTACAGCTTGGGGAGTTGGAGGAATTTTAGGTCCACAAATCACCGCTTACATGAAAGACCATTTCGCCGAAAACGCAGGGTTATATGCTTATAAAGTAGCTTTGGTTTTAATAGCTTTGGGAATTGGGTTATCGTTTTTTGTGAAAAATAAAAAAGCTCAATAAAAATTGAGCTTTAGAATATCAGTTCATCAATTGACTATATTTTTTTCTGTTTTCCCACAAAATCCAAAGTAAAATCACCGCGAAAACCAATCCTGGAACAATTCCGGCAGGATCATGGTAAAAATGATGCGCTAAAATTCCAATGATGATAGGCAATATTACTAATGCGCCAACTGCTCTAGTTTTTGGAAGTAATACTAAAAGTCCTCCTACAATTTCTGTAATCGCAACGAGAGGCATTAACCAACCAATTTTGCCAAAAGCATTGAACATTTCTAGTTGTTCTGGAGTTAGTTTTGGTGTTGGCATAAAGTTGAAAAATTTATTTGCCCCGAAAATAATCATTCCCACTCCGAAGAGAATGCATAAAATGTTGTAAACTGTTTTCATATAATTTAATTTGATGTGAAATAAAGATATAAAAAAATCTCTCAAAAATTTTTGAGAGATTTCTATTTTAAAGTTTCTAAGAATTATAGTGAATAATTCGGAGCTTCTTGCGTGATAATTACATCGTGAGGATGAGATTCCTTCAATCCAGAACCTGTAATCATTACCATTTTTCCTTCTTTTTGTAAAGTTTCGATGTCTTTAGTTCCGCAATAACCCATTCCAGCTCTGATTCCACCAGTCAATTGGAAGATAACGTCTTCTAATTTTCCTTTGTATGGAACTCGTCCTTCAATTCCTTCTGGAACAAATTTTTTAGCTTCACTTTGGAAATATCTTTCTTTTCCACCACGTTTCATAGCAGAAAGACTTCCCATTCCTTGATAAGATTTGAATTTTCTACCTTGGAAAATAATTTCTTCACCTGGCGCTTCTTCCGTTCCTGCTAAAAGTGAACCGAGCATTACTGCGCCAGCTCCAGAAGCGATAGCTTTTACAATATCACCAGAAAGTTTAATTCCACCATCTGCAATTACGGCTACATTATATTCTTTAGCTTTTTCGTAAACGTTATAAATTGCCGAAAGTTGAGGAACGCCAACTCCAGCTACAACTCTGGTAGTACAGATAGAACCAGGACCTACTCCTACTTTTAGAACATTTGCGCCAGCTTTAATTAAAGCTTCGGCAGCATCTGCTGTTACGATGTTTCCGCCTACAATATCTAAATCTGGGAAAGCATTTCTAATTTCTGTAATTTTATCAAGAACACCTTTAGAATGACCATGCGCAGAATCTACTGCTATAATATCTACACCAGCTTCTACTAATGCTGCAACTCTAGTCATCGTATCATCTCCTACACCAACTCCAGCTCCTACGATTAATCTTCCGTTTTGGTCTTTATTGGCTTGAGGATATTCTAACTGATTGTCTATATCTTTTATGGTAATTAATCCTACTAAATGATTTTCTGAATCTACAATCGGAAGTTTTTCTATTCTGTTTTTAAGCAAAATCTCTTTGGCTTGCTCTAAGTTGGTAGATTTATCAGAAGTGATAAGATTTTCTTTGGTCATCAATTCTTCTACTTTTGCAGAAAGATTTTCTTGATATTTTACATCACGATTGGTGATGATTCCAATTAATTTATTGTCTGTATCTACTACTGGAAGTCCAGAGATTTTATATTTCGCCATAAGTTCCTTAGCTTCAGCTAAAGTATGATCTTTAGAAAGCGTAATAGGATCAGCGATCATTCCGTTTTCTGAACGTTTTACACGGTTTACTTGTGCTGCTTGTTCTGGAATAGGCATATTTTTATGAATAAAACCTAAACCTCCAACTCTGGCAATAGCAATCGCCAAATCTGCTTCTGTAACGGTGTCCATCGCTGCGGAAACGATAGGAACATTAAGCGTGATTTTGTCTGAAATTCTAGATTTAAGAGAAACTTGATTGGGTAAAACTTCTGAGTAAGAAGGGATAAGAAGCACATCATCGAAAGTGATGGCGGTTTCTACGATTTTGTTGTGAATAGACATCTTTACTTTCTTTGCAAAATTAAACGTTTTTTTTTAATCATGAAAATTAAATTTTCTTAATAAAAAATCTTCCTAAGTTTTAGGAAGATTTGTATAGTATTTAGTTTCGGTTTTTTACAATAATCCAGTTTTTATAAGTAACCTTAGTGTTGGTATCAGGCTCCGTCCATTCTAAAACATACCAATATGAACCACTAGGAAGTTGTCTTCCGTTTTCTGTTCCATTCCAAATGTAATTGGATTGTTTTTCGCTAGAATATACTTTTTTACCAAATCTATCAAAAATAGAAATTTTCACATCTTTTTTCACTCGTAAATCTGAGTAATCTAGGACGTCATTTAATCCATCACCATTTGGAGTAATGGCATTGATAAGATTAATAATGGAAAATTCATATTCTATAGGAGTACAAATATTAGCGTCTCGTACATAGACTTTTTGTACGCCACGTCTTAAATTATCAAAGAAATTGGATTTTTGCCAATTGATTTGGTCTAAAGAATATTCATAAGGCGCAGTTCCACCCGAAACATTTACGGTAATGCTGTTTCCTTGTTCTATCACGCTGTCAATTACAGGGTCTACTGCTTCTGAAATCGTAAAATATTGCTTGTAAACACAACCATTTGTAGAAGTAAGTTCTACAGAATGCGTTCCTGCTCCATAAGTAGTGGTTTGTAATGTAGCACCTTCGGTTCCATTGCTCCACTTGTAATAGGTGAAACCAGTACCAGCGTCTACAACAGTAGTTGTATTCTTACAAATTGTTTTATTTTGAAGAGTAGTCGAAGCTTTTGGTATTTTAATATTTACGGTAATTTTCGCCCAATTCGGACAAGAATTTGCTTTTTCGAATCTTAAGAAATAAGTTCCCGTTGAAGTAATATTTTGTGTGCTCGAAATAGGATTGATATTATTTTTCGCATCATTTTCAGAGTTGAAATAAGTGATGGAAACGCTATTGTCTGTGGTAAAGAAAGACTCAAATGTTTTAAGATTCACAGATTTTATGGCGTCTAAATCATCATCACAAACCTCTTGAGAAAGAGTAGAAGTCAATAAAGTTAATCTATTCCCAAATTTAAAATCTAGAGGATAAATCTGAGCAGGACAATAATCAGATTCTACCCTTACAAAAATAGTGGTGTCTGTAGAAAATGACCAAGAATTGTTTAAAACATTCGCGTTTCCAGTATTTGCATCGGTAATATTTGTGTAATATTTAACTCGATAGATTCCAGGATTGACAAGAATTGCAGAAGTGACATTGTTGAGATTTACTTCGATGGTTCCGTCTAAATTTTGGTCACAAATGGTAGTATTGAATTTAGAAATATCTACAATTGCTTTGGGAGATTCTACAACTTTTACATTTTGAGTAAAAGTACACGAATTTGGAGAAGTCAGAAGTACAGAATAATCTCCTTTTCCTACAGTAATGGTTTGAGTTGTGGCTCCATTGCTCCATAGATAAGAAGAGAAACCAGTTCCTGCATCTAAAATTGTAGTACTTCCTTCGCAGACGGTAACTTGTGCTGGAAGTGTAGTAGATGTCTTGGGTTGCCCGAAATTAAGCGTAAGAGCAGCGATGTTATCACAAATTCCAGATTTTTTGATTCTTACATAGAAAGTAGTAGTTGAGGTTAAGTTCTGTGAAGAAGCAATAGGATTCTGTTCTAAATCTGCATCATTTTTGGTGAAATAAAATTGATGAGTATAACCTGTTTCTGAGGTAAGTTGAGGCAAATAAGTATCTAGATTTACGGCTTCTGTATTGTTAAAATCTCCATCACAAATTTGAGAAGTAGCGTCTGTAACCGAAAGTTTGTTTCCAATTTTAAAATCCAAAAAGCCAGTTGCGTTGGTACAACCATTTCTAGAAGCTACTAAAATGTAAACTCGGGTTGGTGTAGTATAAGTCCAATTTTTTGGTAACGCAGGGAAATTAAATCCAGGGTTGTCAAAATAATAAATGTCAAAATCTGCTGAATTATTTACAATGGTTTTAGAAATTTCATCAAAATCAGGTTCGTAAAGTCCGTCAAAATCAGTATCGCATAAAGTAGAATCAAATTTTAGCGTATCAATATTTGGAATAGGATAAAAATTCAAATTTATCTCTGCCATTTCTGTACAACCATAGCGGTTTGTCACTTTTGCATAAATTGTTTTTGGGATAGAGTTATAGCTGGTGAAATTGGCAATAGGATTAGAGAACGTTTTCGTTGCGGCATCATAATTTTCAAAATATTCTACCGTAATGTTGGTATCATTAGAAACTTTGGCTTGTGTAAGGTCAAAATCCCCTGTTTTATCGGGTTTAATACAAGCAAGCGCTTCACCAGTGATGGTTTTTAATCTATTGACAATAATATTCACAGTTACAAATTCTGTATCTGGATAATTAGGGTCTGTGCCAGAAAAAGAATAGGTAAAAGTATCTGAAACTACAGTTGTATCCGTTAAAGTATAAGTTATTTCGCCTGTAGTAGCATCTATAGTAGCAGTTCCATAAGATGGAGCTTTTGTAATTTCTATAGAGCTAATATCTATAGTTTGGGTAGATGTAGAAAATTTAGGAGTGATTTTATAGGTAGGAGCACAGTCGCTTACTTCTATCGCTAATGTTGTTTTAAAAGGACATCTTTGAAATTTAAAAATAGGAGAGTCTAGGCTTCCACAACTGGCTTTGGTAATTTTCACGTAGTAATCTCCACTTTCTGTTGGGGTGATGATGTAGGTGTTTGCTCCTGGTCCTGTATAAGGATTACCGTTGTAATACCATTGATACCCATCATAAGTATTATCTACTTCGAGTGTTACATTTCCTTTTTCGCAATCGCCTCCTTTGGAAATAATGGGAACGGAATTGAATCCTGCGAAATAACCACCGTAACCTACTGCACCATTACCAGCAGCAATTCCCGCAGTAACAGATCTAGTAGATTTTATAGTAACATTTCCCGAAACATTGGGAACTACATATGTTTCCCAAGAAGAGTTTCCACTTAACGCAAATGGTCCAAAGCTGGAGTTAATTGGAATTGGAGTTTCGTTGATAGAAACAGTTGCTCCTTTTTCGGTAATAATATTGAGTTTTGTGTTATAATAATTTTCAAAATAAGAGCGATATGGCATTTCACTTACAAAACCTATTTCATCTATACTACTCGGAAGATAACAGCTAAGTGCTGGAATAAAATTAAAACCGCCCGTTGCAAATTCTGGAGTTCCATCGGCTCCATCAGTTCCTGCTAAAAACTGATATACATAAATGGGTTTGGTAGATTTAATATACAAGTTATAAATGTTGCCACTAGGATTATAAAAATTTCCTCTTATGAAATAAAATTGTCCTTTGCTAAGAGTAGTAATAGGTGTATTAGCTCCATTTACGTAAACTTCAGTGTTGTCTTCAGTGGCAATAACAAGAGATTTTTCTGTGTAACCATTGGTTAATCCATTTGCAGTTCCGTTACCTTTTAGCACTACATATTCTGTCCCTAATCTGTCTGTAGGTGCAGATTGGTCCATTAAAATATCATAATTCGCTTTATTTTCTGCAAGGCTAAGGAAATTTCCATTGGTCACCGAAACTGGCTTGTCAGCGGATAAGTTTGCACCAATAAGACCATCTAAATTGGCAGTTGCATCAGAAACACGAGTTTCAAAAATATAAGATTCACCTTTATTAAGAATGATGGTTTTTTCATCATCAGTAGTTCCGTCTGAAAAGATAATATCTTTATTGTAACCACTAAGTTTTATCGTAGTATTGTTTTCTGTAGCGATTACACTCGCTATAGCGTTTAAAAGATTTCTATTAGCTATTCTAGTAGGAAGATATTGTTCTCCCATTCCTATATAGAAGTTTTTTCCTAATGCAGATTTTCCTTTAGAAGTTAGAATTTCTGCATGATTAGATACAGAGAATCTTAAATTGGCAAAGAATTTTTTTTCTCCTACTAGATGTAAGCCTAAGGTAGCTTTTGCATTGATTTCTGTATTATTACTCGTGATAATATATTCTCTGGGAATGTAAAATTTCTGAGGACTTCCTTTGCTTAGATTGTTGATGGTTCCTATGATGACATTATTGTTATAGATATCTACTTTAAAAGGAGTAGATTCATTAGTCGAGACATAAATATATTGTTGAGCTTCTGAACCATTAGAAGCATCAGCCATTGGTGCAAACCAATGTTCTGTATCGAATTGTGCATTAATATTTGTAAATAATGATAATAAAAATAAAATTGTGAATAATCTTTTCATTTTTTAAAAATAGTGGACAGCAAATTTACTTTATTATTATCAATAATGCATAAAAAAACTCTGTAAGAATTTCTTACAGAGTTTTTTATGGGTTAAGTATTTAAAAAAGAATTAAGAAAGAGCAACTCTCTTGAATCCTGTTACTTTTAAATCTCCGTTTACAGATTTTACGAAATCAGCTACAGACATACCTCCATCTTTAATGAAAGCTTGGTGTACTAAAGTGTTTTCTTTGTAGAATTTCTGCATTTTTCCTTTAAGGATATTGTCAATAATATTTGCAGGTTTTCCTTCTTTAGTTAAGATTTCTCTTTCGATTTCTAATTCTTTGTCAATAACTTCTTGAGAAACTTGAGTTTCGTCTAAAGCGATTGGGTTCATAGCAGCTACTTGCATAGCTACAGATTTAGCAGCATCTTCTGCACCTTCTACATTAGCAGAAAGAGAAGTAAGAGTAGCGATTTTATTACCAGCGTGGATGTAAGAACCTACAAAAGCACCATCAAGTCTTTCGAAAGCACCGATTTCAATTTTCTCGCCGATTACTCCTGTTTGTTCAATTAATTTTTCAGCAACTGAAATACCATTATAGTCAGAAGCTAAGAAATCTTCTTTAGAGTCAAAATTAAGCGCTCTTTCAGCGAAATCATGAGCTAATTTTACGAAGCTTTCGTTTTTAGCAACGAAGTCAGTTTCGCAGTTTAATGCGATTATAACACCTGCAGTGTGGTCAGCATTTACTTTAGCAATTACAGCTCCTTCTGTAGATTCTCTATCTGCTCTGTTAGCAGCTACTTTTTGTCCTTTTTTTCTAAGGATTTCAATAGCTTTTTCGAAATCTCCTTCAGCTTCTGTAAGCGCTTTTTTGCAGTCCATCATACCTGCACCTGTTGTGTTTCTAAGTTTAGCTACGTCTGCAGCAACTGGTGTATACATAATTGAAATTTTTTGTTTATTATTGTGGTATAAATTTTGAGTTGCAAAGATATGAAATTTCGTGTAAACTAAAAATAGGGTTTTTGCGTTATATTTCTAAAAATAATTGATAATAAACTGAAATGAAAAACAAACTTTTACTTCTTATTTTGCTGGTCTTTTCCACCTTTTCGTTTTCGCAAACTTCTCAGGAATTAGACAAAGCAATGCTGAGTAAAGACCCTAATGTGATTGCAGAATTTATTAAAAAGTATCCTAATAATAAAAACACTCCTTTTCTTCAAAGAAAGCTAAACAGTATGACTGGGAGTGGAAATGCAGCCGCTAAACCGAGTATACAACCGTTGAATACCGAGAAATTAGAAAAACAGGTAGAAAAAAGTGAGGCAAAAGGAGAACCAGATGCTAAAGCAAAACGTACTGCCGAAGTTCTTACGCATTTATTTAATAATGACCCCAATAAAAAAGATGCTTACGTTTTGATTAGAAATAAATCTGAATGTAACCTCATTGTAAAATTCGAAGGAAAAAAATTCTATAATCTAGATGTTCCTAAAATGGGTGAGAATTATATTCTGGTGCAGAAAGGAACGTACAGAATTACCACGATGATTTGTAATGCGCAATACGCATCGGTTAAAAATATAACACAAGATTTAGAAATCAACTTGAATGCAGCAAAAAAAGTCAGAAAATAATTTCTGACTTTTTTATTTCAATATTTTTAGAAAAATTAACCTACAAATTTACCCATTGCAATAAATTTCTCTTGTCTGTGATTTACTAATTCATCACCAGTGAAATTTTTGAGAGATTTAATATTGGTTAAAATATTTTTCTTCACATTATTATAAGCTATTTGAGGGTCATAATGAGCTCCACCAAGTGGTTCTTCTATAATACCATCGATGATTTTTTCTTTTAGCATATCTTGTGGAGTAAGTTTTAATGCATTGGCAGCAGTTTCTTTGTGTTCCCAGCTTCTCCATAAGATAGAAGAGCAACTTTCTGGTGCAATTACAGAATACCAAGTATTTTCTAGCATGTATACTTTATTTCCTACACCAATTCCTAAAGCACCACCAGAAGCACCTTCTCCAATAATAATGGTGATAATAGGCGTCTTCATTTGGCACATTTCATAGATGTTTCTAGCAATGGCTTCACCTTGACCTCTTTCTTCGGCTTCTAAACCAGGATAAGCTCCAGGAGTGTCAATGAAAGTAACAATAGGGATTCTGAATTTTTCTGCTAATTTCATTAATCTAAGCGCTTTTCTGTAACCTTCAGGATTACTCATCCCGAATCTTCTGCGCTGTCTTTCCTTAGTTGTTCTTCCTTTTTGAGTTCCGATAATCATTACACTTTGACCGTCTATTTTTGCAAGACCTCCTACCATTGCAGGATCATCAGCAAAATTTCTATCACCGTGTAATTCTACAAAACTATCTTTATCTACTATTCCATTAATAAAATCTAATGTGTACGGTCTGTCTGGATGACGTGATAGCTGAACTCTTTGCCAAGGCGTAAGATTACCGTAGATTTCTTTCTTTTTTTCGATGATTTTGTCTTCAATTTGGCTACAAGCCAATTTCATATCTACACCGCTTTCTTTACCAACTAAAGAACAAGTTTGGTATTGTTCCATTAACTCCTTAATTGGTAATTCAAAATCTAAATATTCCATTTTTGTTTAGAATTAATCCTTCAAATGTAGTAAAATTTCTTGTTTGAAAGAATTATTTTATTTTTTCTATGGCTAATTTTAGCCTTGTTAAACTTTCATCTTTGCCCAAAATTTCTAATAAATCTGGCACGTCTGGTCCTTTTAATTCCCCAACTAGAGCGAGTCTAAGTGGCATCATGACTTTCCCAAAACCTAAACCTTTTTCTTCTACAAAATGATGAATTTCTTCCTTCAAAATTTCGGATTTAAATTCTGTAGTGTTTAATTTTTCAGAAAGTTCTGTCATGATGGAAGCAGTTTCTTCGTTCCAAGCTTTTTTTATTGCTTTTTCATCATAAGCAGCAGGTGCTTCGAAAAAGAATTTTCCTTGTGTATAAATATCTTTCACGAAAGTGGCTCTTTCTTTCATTAAACCAATGATTTTTAATAATTTTTCGTCTGAAAGATTGATGTTTTTGGTTTCTTCTAAATTTTTAAAACTTTCTAAAAGCTCTTCATTAGACTGTTTTTGAAGATATTGATGATTAAACCATTCTGCTTTTTCTTTAGAAAATCTTGCGCCTGCTTTGTGTACTTTATGCAAATCAAATTCTGCAGCCATTTCTTCTAGACTTAGGATTTCTTTATCATCTGAAGGTGACCAGCCCAAAAGCGCCAAGAAATTTACAAAAGCTTCTGGTAAATAACCTTCTTCTTTATAACCTTTGTATGTTTCGCCAGTTGCTTCGTCATAAAAATTCATCGGGAAAACTGGGAATCCAAATTTTGCGCCGTCTCTTTTGCTTAATTTCCCTTTTCCTTCTGGTTTTAGAATTAGAGAAAGGTGGGCAAATTTTGGAGCAGCCCAACCCATTGCTTCATATAATAAAACATGTAAGGGCATTGAAGGAAGCCATTCTTCACCACGGATTACGTGAGTGATTTCCATTTCGTGGTCGTCTATAATATTGGCAAAATGATAAGTTGGCATTCCATCATTTTTCACCAAAACTTTATCGTCTAAAGTATTGGTGTTCACAGAAGATTTTCCTCTGATGATGTCTTCTAGATTTACGATTCTATCAATCGGCATTTTAAATCTTACTACGTAAGGAACGTTTTGATTGATGAGTTCTTGAGTTTCTTGTTCAGAAAGTGTAAGGCTATTTCTCATACTGTTTCTGGTGAAATTATTGTATGAAAAAACTTCGCCTTTTGCTTCGTATTCTGCTCTTACTTTTTCTAACTCTTCTGGCGTGTCAAAAGCGATGTACGCATAATCCGTTTTCAGGATTTCTGCGGTGTATTTGTCGTAAATATCTCTTCTTTCTGATTGTCTATATGGTCCATAATTTCCTCCGTGAATAGGGGATTCATCTGGGATAATGCCGCACCATTCTAGAGCTTTCATAATGTATTCTTCTGCACCTTCTACATATCTTGCTGTATCTGTATCTTCTATTCTCAGCACGAAATCTCCACCTTGATTTTTGGCAAAAAGATAATCATATAACGCTGTTCTTACACCACCTAAATGTAAAGGTCCAGTCGGACTTGGTGCAAAACGCACTCTTACTTTGCTCATTTTATGAAATTTTAAGTTGCAAATTTACGATTTTTATAGTTTTCTGATTATTATACAGCACCTAAAATTTTTATTTCTTAGTTTTGCATTCTAATTTAAATTTAAAAGTATGCTAGAAGTTGGAGAAAGACCTTGGGGAAAGTATTTTGTATTACAAGATGAGCCTAATTTTAAATTAAAGCGAATAGAAGTTTTGCCTAATCAAAGACTTTCTTATCAATACCATCATCATCGTCAAGAATTTTGGACAATCGTAGAAGGAGAGGCGGTAGTAGTATTAGATGGGGAAGAAAATTTCTTACAATATGGGCAGAGTATTTTTATTCCTCAAGGAGCTAAACATAGAATAGAGAATCGCAGTGATAAACTTTTGGTTTTTGTAGAAGTACAAACTGGAACTTATTTTGGCGAAGATGATATCGTAAGAATAGAAGACGATTACGAAAGAAATTAAAATAGAAAATCCCGAAAATACTCGGGATTTTTTTATTTTTTATAATTCAAGATTACTTTTTCTATAATGGCTACACATTCTAACAGTTGTTCTTTGGTAATCACCAATGGTGGAGCAAGCCTTATAATATTGCCATGAGTAGGTTTGGCTAATAAACCATTTTCTGCAAATTGCATACAAAGATTCCATGCAGTAGGTGATTCTGGAGTATCATTCACCAAAATAGCATTCAATAAGCCTTTTCCTCTTACTTGATAAATCAAATCTGTCTTTGCAATAATTTTCTGAATTTCTGCACGGAAAAATTTCCCTAATTCTTCTGCTCTTTCTGATAGTTTTTCTTCTTCTACTACATCAAGGGCAGCTACTGCAACTGCGCAAGCTAATGGATTTCCTCCAAAAGTAGAACCATGCTGACCAGGATGAATTACTTTCATTATTTCATTATTTGCCAAAACAGCAGAAACAGGATACATGCCTCCAGAAAGTGCTTTCCCTAAGATAAGAATATCTGGCTGAACGTTTTCATGATGACAAGCGATTAATTTTCCTGTTCTAGCAATACCCGTTTGAACTTCGTCTGCCACGAAAAGAACATTATGTTTTTTACATAATTCTGAAGCATTTTTTAAATATCCTTCATCTGGAACATATACACCAGCTTCTCCTTGAATAGGCTCAACTAAAAATGCGGCGATGTGTTCTGCTTCATCTTCTAAAACCTTTGCTAGTGCTTCAATATCGTTGTATGGAATTCTTAAAAATCCGGGTGTAAAAGGTCCATAATTATTGTGTGCATCTTTGTCATTAGAAAAAGAAATGATGGTGGTAGTTCTTCCGTGGAAGTTGTTTTCACAAACGATTATTTTAGCGTATCCGTCTTTAATTCCTTTGACTTCGTAACTCCATTTTCTAGCAAGTTTAATGGCAGTTTCTACTGCTTCTGCACCAGAATTCATGGGGAGAACTTTGTCAAATCCGAAAAGCGAAGTAATTTTTTTCTCGTATTCTCCTAAGTTTGAATTGTAGAACGCTCTAGAGGTAAGAGAAAGTTTATGAGCTTGTTCCGTAAGTGCTTTTACAATTTTTGGGTGAGAATGTCCTTGATTTACTGCAGAATATGCTGATAGAAAATCAAAATATTGTTTCCCTTCTACATCCCAAACATATACACCTTCACCTTTTTCTAATACAACAGGAAGCGGATGATAGTTGTGAGCACCATGTTTATCTTCTAAATCTATATAATATTGAGCGTTTTTGGTTTGTGTAGCTGTTGACATAACTTTTATAATTTTTACAAATTTACATTTTAATTTTAGAATTTTTCAATAAAAAAAGTTGCCTTTTTCAAGACAACTTTTTCATTTATTTAAAATGTTTTAAATAATGTTTTCGTAAGATTTATCCATTACAAAATCTTCCATAAATTTAGTGGTGTAATTTCCTGCAAGATAATCAGGATGCTCCATCAATTGTCTATGGAATGGGATTGTGGTTTTGATACCTTCAATGTAGAATTCTTCTAATGCGCGTTTCATTTTTGCAATTGCTTCTTCTCTAGTCTGTGCTGTAGTGATGATTTTGGCAATCATAGAGTCATAGTTAGAAGGAATGGTATATCCTTTGTAAACGTGAGTGTCTATTCTTACTCCGTGACCTCCAGGAATATTTAATTCAGTAATTTTTCCTGGACTCGGACGGAAATCATTAAAAGGATCTTCCGCATTAATTCTACATTCTATAGAGTGTAATTTTGGATAGTAATTTTTACCAGAAATTGGTTGACCAGCCGCCAATAAAATTTGCTCTTTAATCAAGTCAAAATCTACTACTTGTTCAGTAATAGGGTGCTCTACCTGAATTCTGGTATTCATTTCCATGAAATAGAAATTTCTATGTTTGTCTACTAAGAATTCTATAGTTCCTACCCCTTCATAACCAATATATTCTGCAGCTTTTACAGCAGCTTCTCCCATTTTTTCTCTCAATTCTTCGGTCATGAATGGAGATGGAGTTTCTTCAGTTAGTTTTTGGTTTCTTCTCTGAACAGAGCAATCTCTTTCTGAAAGATGACAAGCTTTACCATATTGGTCTCCAGCAATTTGGATTTCGATATGTCTTGGTTCTTCAATAAGTTTTTCCATATACATACCTCCATTTCCGAAAGCTGCAGTAGCTTCTTGTACAGCAGAATCCCATAAATCTCTTAGGTTTTCGGCTTTCCAAACAGCACGCATTCCTTTTCCACCTCCACCAGCTGTAGCTTTAATCATTACAGGATAGCCAATTTCTTCGGCTAATTTAGCAGCGGTTTCATAGTTAGGAACTAAGCCATCAGAACCAGGAACGCAAGGAACACCAGCTTCCTTCATGGTGGATTTAGCCGTAGCTTTATCTCCCATTTTTTCTATTTGCTCTGGAGTAGCACCAATGAATTTTATTCCATTTTTTTGACAAATTCTTGAGAAATTTGCATTCTCTGATAAGAATCCGTAACCAGGATGGATAGCATCTGCATTGGTAATTTCTGCAGCAGCAATGATATTAGAAATTTTAAGATAAGAATCTTTACTTACAGGTGGTCCTATACAAACAGCTTCGTCTGCGAATCTCACATGCAAGCTGTCTTTGTCTGCAGTAGAGTAAACTGCTACTGTTTTGATTCCCATCTCTTTACAAGTACGAAGAATCCTCATAGCAATCTCTCCACGATTGGCAATTAATATTTTTTTGAACATCTTTTTAGAAATTTTAAATTTTAAATTTTTGAATTTTAAATTATTTTAAAATGAAAAAGATTCACTTAAAATCTATAATTTATAATTTAAAATTACTTATGATGGGTCTACTAAGAATAACGGTTGATCATATTCTACAGGAGAAGCGTCATCTACTAAAATTTTAACAATTTTACCAGAAACTTCTGCTTCAATCTGGTTGAATAATTTCATTGCTTCGATTACACAAACTACTGTGTCATTTTTTACTTCACTACCTACATTTACGAAAACATCTTTGTCTGGAGATGGTTTTCTGTAGAAAGTACCAATCATAGGAGACTTAATGGTGACGTATTTGCTGTCATCAGAAGTTGATTCAGTTTTTGTTTCGGCAGCAGGTGCAGCAGCAGGAGCGGCAATTGGTGCAGCTGCAGGAGCTTGATAAGCTACAGGTTGAGGTACATAACTTACTGCTTCACTACCAGCAAGTGGAGTTTTTATGTTTATTTCGAAATCTTTTGTTTTGTATTTCACTTCAGAAACACCAGATTTTGCTACGAATCTTATAAGATTTAATAATTCTTTAGAGTCCATATATATAATTTTTTACGGCTTCAAATATAGTAATAAAACAACAAAAAACCATTCAATTTTTCATAAAAAGAGAATGGTTTTTTTATCAAAAAGAAAAAAGCTACGCTTTTTCTTAATTAGTCTTCAGTAGTTTCTACTTGTTTCTCTAATACTACTTTTCCTCTGTAGTATAGTTTTCCTTCATGCCAATGTGCTCTGTGATACAAGTGTAATTCACCTGTAGTTGCATCTTTTGCTAATTGAGGAACCACAGCTTTGTAGTGAGTTCTTCTTTTATCTCTTCTAGTAGATGACTGTCTTCTTTTAGGATGTGCCATTTTGTAATTCTTTAAACTTTATGTAAGATTTCTATTTTTTGTCTTTTAATTTTTTCAAAGCTTCCCAACGAGGATCTATTTCGTGGGTTTCTTCTTCTTCAATTTCTTTGGGACTGAATTTTTCGATGAGTTCAAAATCTTCTTCTTTTACATTAGGAGAGATTTTTTTCATAGGAATAGATAATATTACTGCTTCGTAACTTGCCTGAGAAATGTTAAAAGCACTATCTCCTTGTGGGATGATAATTACTTCTTCATTACTATCATCATATTTTTCTCCGAATTTTACCAAGAATTTTATTTCGTTTTCTATAGGATGAGTAAATGTTTCGCTGGTGATGTCACAAACTAAATTTACTGTTCCATGGATTTTAATCAGGAAATCTAAAAAGGTAGAGTGCTTTTCTAATAGTACATCTACGTCTATTTTAGCGCCTGAAAACTCTTGTTCAGTCTCGAATAAATCAAAGAACGCTTGTTCTACTTCAAATTTAAATTCGTGCTTTCCAGTCTTAAGCCCTGAAAATGCTACGTCATAATTTCTAAATTTGTCCATAAAAAATGGTGTGCAAAAATAAGTTAATTTTTTTAAATAACAAAAGTTTTATTCATTTTCTTCTGGTAAATCTTCATCTATACCATTGTCATGAGCTAAAACTCTTGGTTTCAAGCGGTTTTCTATGAGGTCTTGATACTCGTTTCTATTTTTAAAAATTTTAATTGCTGTAAAAATAGCCTCAGAAAAAGATTGCTCATTTGCTAAATTTTTCCCTGCAATGTCATACGCTACACCATGATCTGGTGAAGTTCTGATGAAAGGCAATCCTGCAGTGTAATTTACGCCTTCTTCATAAGCTAATGTTTTAAAAGGAGCTAATCCTTGGTCATGATACATTGCTAGAACAGCATCAAATGAACTGTATTTCTCTGGTTGGAAGAAACTGTCTGCAGGGAAAGGGCCAAAAGCTAAAATTCCTTCATTAAATAATTCTTTGATAGCAGGTTCTATAATTTCTATTTCTTCTTTGCCAATTGCACCGCCGTCTCCAGCATGAGGATTAAGGCCTAGAATAGCAATTTTCGGTTTTTGGATGCAGAAATCTTCAATCAATGACTGATTAAGAACTCTTACTTGTTCTTTTATTTTTTGTTTAGAAATATTTTTAGAAATTTCTGAAACAGGAATATGATGCGTAGAAACGGCAACTTTTAATCCTTCTGTAACGAGGAACATAAGTCCTTTTTTGCCGAATTTTTCTTCAAAATAACCAGTATGACCAGCATGTTTGAAGCCTTGCTTCATCATCTCGTCTTTATTGATTGGTGCGGTTACCAAAACATCTATTTCGCCTTTCATTAAAGCATCTGTAGCGGCTTCTAGAGAATCTATAGCCATTTTAGTGGATTCTTCGGTGGGTGTCCCGAAGTTTACATTCACATTGTCTTTCCAAAGATTTACAATGTTGAGTTTTCCATTTGCTGCTTCTTTGGCAGTTTGTACATAATTAAAAATGGTGTTAATCTTAAACACATTTTTTTGGTAAGAAAATAATTTTCCCGACCCGAAAATTACTGGCGTGAAAAAGTCAGTAATGTTTTTGTCTTTCAGTGCTTTTAGGATGATTTCTACGCCTATTCCGTTAAAATCTCCTACTGAAATTCCTACCTTAATTTTGTGGTGTTTAGAACTCATTTTTAATTATCTTTGAATTTTAAAAAAAGATTGTCACAAATTTAGTGATTTTTAATTTATAAATCTTTAATCTAATATTTTTAAACTTTAACTTATATAAACAAAATATGTTTACAGGAATAATTGAAGCGACAGGAAAGGTAGAAAAATTGGAAAAACAAGGGACTAATGTTGTCTTTACTTTTAGAGGTCCTTTTACACAAGAACTTAAAGTAGACCAGAGTTTAGCGCATAATGGTTGTTGTCTTACTGTAGAATCAATAGATGGTGATTTGTACACGGTTACAGCGATTAATGAAACGCTAGAAAAAACCAATTTGGGCGAATTGAAGGTAGGAAGCATAGTAAACTTAGAGCGTTGTTTGAAAATGGATGGCAGATTAGATGGTCATATTGTACAAGGACATGTAGATAAAACTGGCTCAATTGTTGCTATCGAAAATATTAACGGAAGTTATTATCTAACATTCACTTACGAAGAAGATGGTTCTTTTACCACAGTTCCGCAAGGTTCTATTACTGTAAATGGAATTAGTTTGACTGTTGCTGATAGCAAAGAAAATCAGTTTTCTGTGGCGATAATTCCGTACACTTGGGAACATACCAATATGAATACTTTAAAAGTGGGAGACCGTGTAAATTTAGAGTTCGATATTATTGGAAAATATGTAGCCAAGTTTATGAAGAGATAAAAGATGGCATTACATAGCTATAGCTTAAGAACTAAAATTTTTATAGGATTTATGGTAGTCTGTTTTTTCAGTATCATAGGTTCTACAGCTATGTCTTATCTTATCATCAAAAAATCTACAGATGAACAGAGCGTTACAGAAATGCAAAATAAGTTTGAAGCATTAATGAAAACGCTAGATTACGCAGTAAGCCATACTAATATTACTCAAGACAAAGATTTAGTCAATATTCTCCAAAACGAAATTTACGAGATTTCGGATATCAATAAACATGATGTAATTCTTTATGATTTACAAGGTAATTATTTAGTTTCGAATAAGGAACTGAATCTTGTAGCGCAGAAAAAAATTCCTCATGAAACGTTAATGAATGTTTTGGAGTCTGACAAAAGAGTAGATGTACAAGAATACGATCAAAAAGTGGGCAGCAATGTCACCTCTTCTTATATGATTCTAAGGAATAACATGTTAGAGCCTATTGCGATTGTGTATTTCCCTTTTTATCATAATGATAATATTTATGCAGGTGCATTTAATAAATATGTTCAGTACATTATTTTGGTCAATCTTTTCCTCATTTTGTTGAGTATTTGGCTAAGTTGGGTGATTTCTAAAAATTTGACCAAAACGATTACAAGAATTTCAGAACTCATTACCAGAACTACGCTTTTTGGTAGAGAAATGAAACCGATTAAGTATTTTCAAAATGATGAATTAAGTGGTTTGGTAAAATCTTATAACAAAATGATTTACCAAATTGAAGATCAAAAAATGCTTTTGGCTAATAAAGAAAGAGAAGAAGCATGGAGAGAAATGGCAAAACAAGTTGCCCACGAAGTGAAAAATCCGCTCACGCCAATGAAGTTGCTCATTCAGAATTTTGAGAGGAAATTTGATAAAAATGATCCAGAAATTGACCAAAAAGTAAGAAATCTAAGTCGAAGTTTGGTTGATCAAATCGATTTAGTAGCTACTGTAGCAAGTGCTTTTTCAGAATTTGCCAAGTTGCCTCCCAAAAATGATGAATATTTTAACTTAAAAGAAGAATTAGAAAATTTGGTAAGAGTTTTCAATGATGATGGCAATATTTATTTCCATGCGAATAAAGATATGATGCCGGTGAGAATGGATAGAATTTATCTTTCTAGGATTTTCACCAATTTGATTACCAATGCAAAACAAGCGGTTTCTGAACAAAGAAAATCCATTATCAATATAGATGCAGAACTTTTCAATAAGAAAATCATCATCGTTATAGAAGACAATGGAATTGGTATTCCTAAAGATAAATTAGAGCAAATCTTCGAGCCTAATTTTACGACCAAAAATTCTGGAATGGGACTCGGTTTAACCATGGTCAAAAAAATGATAGAAGAGTATAAAGGCGATATTTCTGTGAAATCCGAAGAAGGAAAAGGAACTAAATTCACCATTATTCTTCCAACAAACGTTTAACTTTTTTACTTTTCTCATTTACTATATTCCTTTAAAATGAAACCTTTTCGATTTCAAAAATTTGATATTGTACAGCATGAAAATGTTTTTCGAGTAGGAACAGACGGTGTTTTGCTGGGAGCTTTGTGTCAAGTTGAAAACGCTCAGAAAATCTTGGAAGTTGGAACGGGAACAGGTTTGATTTCTCTAATGCTCGCTCAGCGAAATGCAAATGCTAAAATTACTGCTTTAGATTTAAATGAAGATGCGGTGAAATTGGCCCAAGAAAATTTTAAAAATTCTCCGTTTTCAGAAAGGTTGCAAGTTTTTCATCAAGATTTTAAAACTTTTGCATCGCAAAAAGAATATGATTTTGTGGTTTGTAATCCACCTTTTTTTGAGGAAAATAATTCTGTGAAAGATATTTTAGCGAGACAACAAGTAGAACTTACTTTTAGAAATTTAATAGAAAAAGCTTCGAAAATTTTATCTTCAGAAGGAATTTTTTCGGTAATTATTCCATCGGAATCTGTACAAGAATTTGAAAACTTAGCTGAAGATTTTGATTTATATTTGGTAAGAAAAGTAAATATTTTCGGTATTGAAAACGGTGTTTTAAAACGAAATGTTTTAGAATTTTCTAAGAAAAAATCAGCATTGGAAACTCTTGATTTTACGATAGAAAAAAGTCCGAGAAAATACTCGGACCAATATTTAGAACTCACCAAAGAGTTTCATGTTTTTGGAAAATAAGATTTATTCAAAAAGTTCTACGGTATTCATTACCTTAACTCTGCCATCTTCGCATTTAATCGCTTCTCCAGGGAAATTTTGAATCATGTGATAATCGTGAGTTGCCATCAGAACTGCACAGTTTCTTTCTAAAGATACTTTTTTCAATAAATTCATAATATCGTAAGATGTTTCTGGGTCTAGGTTTCCTGTAGGTTCGTCTGCAAGAATCAATTCTGGATGATTTAGTAAAGCTCTTGCGATTGCGATACGCTGTTGTTCACCGCCAGAAAGTTCATGAGGCATTTTGTGTTTTTTCGTTTTCATGTCTACACTGTCTAGAACCTCGTTTATTCTGTCGTCCATCAGATTTTTATCCTTCCAACCAGTAGCTTCTAGTACGAAGCGTAGGTTTCTTTCTACACTTCTATCCGTCAATAATTGAAAATCTTGAAAAACGATACCTAATCTTCTTCTAAGGTTAGGAATATCTGATGCTCTTAATTTCTGTAAATCAAATCCTACTACTTCTCCTTTTCCTTCTTTTAGAGGCAAGTGTCCGTACAAAACTTTTAACAATGAACTTTTTCCAGAGCCTGTTTTACCAATAAGGTAACAGAAAGTACCTCTCTTAATGTGTAAATTCACATGAGATAAAACGGTAAAGTTTTTTTGTACAATTTTCGCGTCTTGCAGCGTAATAATGTCTTCTCCGTAGGTGTTATGATGTGGCATAATGATTATAAATGATGGTTGATTTTTCTTGGTTGATAATAAAGCCTACTTTTTTATCAACTTTCAAAAATAAGGAAAACCTTTTTTTTATCCTAAATTTTAAGGAAATTTTAACAACAAAAAATGCTCGGAAAGTAAATTTCCAAGCATGTCTTTTATAATAAAATCAAAAGAAATTATTATCTTTTAGCTCTCGCGTCGCTAATAGTTAATCTCTTTCTGCCTTTTGCTCTTCTAGCAGCTAATACTCTTCTACCATTTGGAGTAGACATTCTTTCTCTGAAACCGTGTTTGTTTCTTTTCTTTCTTTCTGATGGCTGGAATGTTCTTTTCATTACTTCAATTTATAATGGGTCCGTAATTATTCTTCTTTTTGAGGTTGCAAAGATATGTTTTTTTTTATTTTCTGCAAATTAATTTTAGAAATAATTAAGTTTTTTTTGAGTAAAAGGAATGAAACTTTTCTCAATGACTATTTTCAAGCGATTTTAATGATTGTACTTCTTTGAATTCTGTTTAATATGATTCTGAAAATCATTTTATAAATGTTGAGCGTTCAAACATCATCTTTGAGGTTTCGGGATTTTGGAGTAAAAAAATTATCTTTGCACCATAAATTTTTACAATGTTTACAGAAAACCAACTTACAGAAATCAAAAGCCTTTTGCAACCGAATAAAAATGTAGTGATTATCACGCATTACAATCCAGATGGTGATGCAATTGGGAGTAGTCTTGGTTTAAAACATTTTCTTAAAAATTTAGGAGTTGATGCTACGGTAATTGTTCCGAATGATTTCCCGAAATTTCTAAAATGGATGCCCGAAGCAAAAAAAATAGTCATCGCAGAATATAAACGTAAAATTGCTGCCGAAACGATTTATCATGCAGATGTAATTTTTTGTTTAGATTTTAATGCTCCTTCTAGAATTGGAATGTTGGGAGATTGGCTCACAAAATCTTGGGCGAAAAAAATCTTGATAGACCATCATCAGCAACCAGAACATTTCGATTTTGTGTATTCTAATACCAGTATTCCTGCAACTTGTCAAATGGTGTATCATTTCATTGAAGCATTGGGAAAAGAGGATTTGGTAAATCAAGACGTGGCAGAATGTCTTTACACAGGAATTATGACGGATACTGGAGGTTTCCGTTTTCGTTCTACTTCTGCAGATACGCACCGAATTGTAGCGAATTTAATAGAAAAAGGTGCTGATCCGTCTATGATTACGTCTAATACTTTGGACACTAATACCGTTTCTAGATTACATCTTTTGTCGTTGATTTTAGGAAGAATAGAATTGGTAAAAGACGGAAAAGTGGCGATTCTTTATCTAAAACGTGACGAATTAAAAGAATTTGGTTTCGAAAAAGGCGATACAGAAGGTTTTGTAAACTACGGATTGAGTATTGCAGGAACTAAAATGTCTGCTTTTTTCATGGAAGATTTATATGAAGATTTCATCAAAATTTCTTTCCGAAGCAAAGACGATGTAGATACCAATGCATTTGCGAGAGCACATTTCCACGGAGGTGGACATATCAATGCATCTGGAGGTAAATATTTTAAAAATATCCACGAAACGATTGAAGATTTTAAAGAAAAAATAGAAAATGAAGATTTTTAAACAATTTTTCGAAGATTTAAAAGACTACATTTCTGAATTTCTAAATGGTAGCCGTGAAGAATGGCTGTATAGAATCTCTGGTTTGATTGGTGTTTTGTCCATTTTACCATTTATATTTTTTATATGGAAACCTTATGAACCAGATTTTGTTAAAAGTTTGTCAAGATTTTATCAAAAATTTATAAGATATGCTTCGGCTCTAGCTTTTTATTTTTTAGTATTTCATTTATCACAGTTTCTTTTGAAATCATTTTTTAATAAGAAAATTAAGAAATAAAAATCTTAACAAATCCTAGGCAATTGCTCTCCAATTAAAGGATTTACCACGCGTTTTCCGCCAAAAGCACTTTTCATAATGAATTTTCCGGCATGTTCTTCAGTGATTTTCTAAGTTACAAGCCAGTTTGGTAATCATTTCTTCTATACTTTGTATCGTTTACGGTGGAAAAGTGGTGGTTGAAAATTTAGGTTTTCTTTAGAATTTAGAGCAAAAAATGTTTCGGTAAATTATGCAACAATTCCGTATTGATAATTTCTGCACAAATCGTTGGTTTTTCCCAATGTCCGTTGTGACCGCAATCTAAAACATAGGTTTTGATGTTCGTCTTTTCAGGGATAATTTTGAGAAGATTTTCGGTTTTTACCGCATTGTCATATTTCCCAGCAATGATGAGGATTTTTGCATCTAAATTTTCTAAAATTTCAGTTCGGTCTGGTCTTTCTGCCATTCCTAATTGAGCTGCTTTTACGCCTTTTTTATTGGTAGATTTTGCTATATTTTTCGCCAATTCTATTTTGCCTTCTAAAATATCTTTTTCATTATTGCTAAAAAGATTAGGGATAGAAGTTTTGACGAAAGTTTCAAAATTTTCATCAATTACGGCAATACTTCTTCTTCGGATTGCTTTTTTTTCTTCATCATCTGCAACTGTAGTCGAGAAAAATAAAGTCATGCTTTCTAAAATTTCAGGAAAATTTTCAGCAAAAGCCAGAGAAACATAACCTCCCAAAGAATGTCCTAGCAAATTGATTTTCTCTAATTTTAGAGCATCAATAACTTCTTTTACTTTTTCTGCCATCAATTCTACGGTGTGTATTTCTTGATAAACTTTAGATTTTCCATGTCCGGGTAAATCTATTTTAATCAATGTGAAATCTTTAGAAAGATGAGCTTCCATTTCATTCCAAATGGTAGTGTTTTCCATGAAACCATGAAGTAAAACCAATGGTTTTTTGCCGTTTCCTGAAATTTCGTGATGTAGCATAATTTTTAATTTTTTAGATGAGAGATTTGAGATACGAGATTAAAGATTTCAAATTTTTCAACCTTTACCTTTGCCTTTACCTTTACAATTACCTTTGTCTTTACCTTTGTCTTTACCTTTGCCTTTACCTTTGTCTTTACCTTTGTCTTTACCTTTACCTTTACCTCAACTTATTTCCAAATATCGATATAATCTACAAAACCTTGAGCGTTTATTTTCTGTTGAAGTCTGAAAAAATCTCCTTTTCCTTCATCTCTGAATGTATTGCTGTTGCTCTTAGATTCTGTTTTACCATTAATGGTTTGTGTAATTTTTCCGTAAAAATTGATGTGTTTTGGCGATACTCTATCAGCTTTTCCGTCAATGATGAGGATGTTTTTTCCAGATTTTGCATTTCCTTTTACTTCGTAACCATCACTCATGATTTTTGTAAAATTCACGGTTCCAGTTAATGAAACGCCATCATCAGATACGAAAGTAAGTTTATGTTTTCCGCTTAAATCGCCAAATTTATTTTTGTTGTTCAATGCTCTGATGCTGTCATTGTACTTCATTCTCACCGCATTGATGGAATCAATAATCTTAGTGCTGTCTACATCTTTAGCATTATTTTCTCCAGTTTTATTGCACGAGAAAGCGATGAGAATCAAAGGAATAAAAAATAGTTTTTTCATGGTTATCGAATTAATTTGTATTGATTGAAAACAAATTTAACCAAACTTTTTATTCTTTCAACACTTACTTCAAAAATTCTAAAACAGCGTAAAGTGAAATGCTAGAAATGAAAATCCAAAGAATAATTCCTAAAAGAAGAGGTTTAATACCTATATTTTTGAGATTTTGTAAAGATAATCCTGCTCCAATTAAGAAAAGAGCAACCTTGAGTGTGTCTCTGGAAATTTCAGAAATGATAGAATTGAAATTTTGTAAAAATGGAAGATAGGTTCCCGCTAAAATCGCTAAAACAAAGAAGCCAATGAAATAAGGAATCTTAATTTTTCCTTCACTTTTGGTGAAAATAGAAATAAGAAAAGCCAACGGAATAATCCATAAAGCTCGTGCTAATTTTACGGTGGTGGCAATCTGTAATGCTTCGTTGCCGTATTTACTTGCAGCGCCAACTACAGAACTTGTGTCATGAATAGAGATAGCGCTCCAAATTCCAAACTGATTTTGACTTAAATTAAAAAAATGCCCAATTTCTGGGAAAATAAAAAGTGCAACAGCATTCAAGACAAAAATAATTCCTAATGCTACAGAAGTTTGTTTGCTATTGGCTTTTAAAATAGGTGCAACTGCTGCGATGGCGCTTCCTCCACAGATTGCGGTTCCTGCGGAAATGAGTTGAGCAATGGTTTTGTCAATTTTTAAAATTTTGGCTAATAATAAACCGAAAATCATGACCAAAGCTATCGTAGAAACGGTAAAAAGAAAACCTTGACTTCCTGCTTCTATTGCGGTGTTCAGGTTAATGCCGAAACCTAATCCAATAATAGAATATTGCAATAATTTTTTGACAAAAGTATCTGTCTCTAGAACTTTCCCGAATATATTCACAAAAAGAATTCCGAATAATAAAGCAATTGGCGGAGAAACAATTGGTGAAAAAGATAAAACAGCGAGTGCTAAAAATAGGAGTTGAAGAAGTAATTTTTTTTGGAGCATGTTCTTTCTGAATTATCGAACGCGAAATTATTCAAAACCAAAATTTGCTATTGTAACTTTTGTTACATAAGAACTCTCGCTAATGAAATAGTTTTGTAAAAAATAGAAAAAATGAAAAAGTTAATATCAATATTGAGCTTAGGAGCTTTAGTTATTATAGGAACACAGTGTTCTTTTCCTAAACCAGCAGAAAGTAATGCTCAAACTGAAGCCCAAAAAGAAGTTTCAATCAAGGAACAAGTTGCAAACGGAGCATTATTAGTAGATGTAAGAACGCCACAAGAATTTGCGGAAGGAAGTGTAAAAGGAGCCGTGAATATTCCGCTTGATGAAGTAGAAAGTAGATTGAATGAATTCAAAGGAAAACCTTCTGTAATTGTTTTTTGTAGAACAGGAAACAGAAGCGGACAAGCGAAAGCGATTCTAGAATATAATGGAATAAAAAATGTAACCAACGGAATCAATACCAAAACGGTAAACGAAGAATTGGCAAAATAAAAATTCGTTTTAATGTTCTATTTACTAAAAATAAAAAAGCTTTCAAAATTTTGAAAGCTTTCTTTTTTATCCATGAAATGTTGATTCTATTTCTGTTTTTTATAAAACTCGATTCCACATTCTAAGAATTTTTTGAAATCTTCTTTCGGCATATAACCAGAAACAGGAGTGTTAATCACTTTTCCTTCTGGAGTTACCAAAACGTAATGCGGTTGAGAATTATTATTAAAATTCACTTGTTGGAACATACTCCATTTATCACCAATGGTTTTAATGCGTTTCATTTGTCCGTTTCCTAAATCTACTTTGGTTTGTTCTGCTTCTGGCAATTCTTCTTTGTCGTCTACATAAAGAGAAGCAAGAATGACTTCGTTTTGTAAAGTTGGGAGAATATCAGGTTCACTCCACACAAATTCTTCCATCTTTCTACAGTTTTCGCAACCATAACCTGTGAAATCTATTAAAACGGGCTTGTTTTCTTTCTTTGCCAATGCTATCGCTTTGAAATAATCATGTTCTGGATGCATTCCTAGAATTCCGTCTTTTTCATCATGAAGATAACTCACATTAATTGGAGGCAAAATCCCTGAAAGCATTTGTAATTTCGGTCTTTCTGCAGGAAATAAACCTTGAACTAAATAAATCACAAAACCAATTCCTAAAACGCCAAAGATTTTTCGGGTAACAGAAATTTTTTGGTTTTTATCATCATGTGGAAATCTGATTTTTCCAAATAAATAAAGCACTAAACCGATGGTGATGATTATCCAAATCGCGATAAAAAGTTCACGTTTTAGTAAGAATGTTTTAGAAACTAAATCTGCTTTTGACAAGAATTTCAGTGCTAAAGCCAATTCTACGAAACCTAGAACTACTTTTACGGTATTCATCCAACCGCCAGATTTTGGCAAACTCTGTAACGCTTGCGGAAATAATGCCAATAATCCGAAAACAATTGCCCAACTTAAACCAAATCCTGCTAAAGCGAAGGTTAATAACATCGGAACATTTGCAGAACCCGTAACAGCGCTTCCTAATAAACTTCCTAAAATTGGTCCAGTACAAGAGAATGAAACAATTACTAAGGTTAAAGCCATAAAGAAAATTCCGATGATTCCTCCTGCTTCTTCTGCTTTTGAAGATTTATTGGCGATAGAACTTGGCAATGTAATATCATAATATCCAAAGAAACTTCCTGCGAAGAATAAGAAGATTAAGAAAAATGCAATATTTAAGCTAACTGATGTAGAAATTTGATTAAAAATATTTCCCGCAATTCCATCAATAATGTGAAACGGAACGCTCAATAAAACGAAGATTAAAAGAATGAAAAATCCGTAAATGAATGCGTCTCTTTTTCCTTTTGCTTTGTCTTTTTGCCCTTTGGTAAAGAACGAAACCGTTAATGGAATCATTGGGAAAACGCAAGGCGTTAACAAAGCGATTAATCCGCCCAAAAACCCTAAAAATAAATAAGTGAGGTAGTTTTCAGAATTTTTTTCTTTTGCTACGCCACAGTCTGTTAAAGGATTTTCGAAATCCAATGAAGAAACCTTTAATCCTTCTTGTTGAGGAGCAATTTCTGTGTTTTCAGTTGTTATAGGAATAGTAGCCGCTACAGATTTTGTAGAGTCTAAATTCTGTACATCTTCTTTATTTTCCTCAGTTTTTACAACTGCTGAACCAGCTATTGTTTTTTCAAATTCTAAAGATTCAGGAGCCAGACAAACTCTGTCATCACAAGTTTGATAGGTAAACTCTGCAATTACATTGGCTGGTTTTTCAGGATTTTTGAGTTTGAATTTTTGCTTAATCGTCACATTTCCAGACAAGAAAATCAAATCTGTACCGAAAGCTTCAGAAAATTCAGTTTTTCTACTGCCTGTTTCTACAGGTTTTCCAATGAGTTGAATGTCTTTAGAATTCAGCTTCAGTTCTGTGGGAATAGCTCCAGATTCTGGGTCGATGTCTTTAGAATAAATATGCCATCCTTTGTCAATGTTAGCCGTAATTACTGCTTCGTATTCGTTATTTGGGAGTGATTTTACATCGTATTTTATCGTGACGTGTTTCTGAATTTGCGCAGAGAACAATGAGGTAACAGCGATAAAAAGTAAAAGCAAAAACTTCTTCATTTTTAATTTTTTAGGTTTACAAAAATATGAAAAAGGACTGGATTAATGAGTTAAAACAGTCCTTAAATTACAGTAATAAAATGCTTACATTTTACAAGAAGCATCACAGACGTGTCTTTTCTCACCATGTTTGTAAACGTGTTTTCCTGATGTGTGACACGCTTCTGTACAAACATGTTTTTTTAGTTTATGAGCTTTTTTACAAGATTTTCTGCATTCTTTGGTGCAAACATGTTTCTGTGGAGTTTCTTGTGCGTTCATAGTGAATGCAAATCCCGAGATTAGAAGCATTAAGCTTAATTTTTTTAGTGTTTTCATAAATTATATATTTTTAAGTTCTATTAATAAGTTCCTGTATTGAAAAAAAATCACCCAACTAAACTTAATTTTCTTAATTTTTTTTCAATTTTTAGATTTTCGGTCAAGATTTTTATTCCGTCTTTTAGAGTGAGATTCTCAGTGCCAGATTTTTTATTTATTGCTGCAATTTTGCTCATAATTTTCCAGTGTTTATAGATTTCTTTCCAGGCGAAAAAAAGAGAATGTTTAGGATCATACATATGTGTAGGTTCGCTTTTGCTACCGTTAAGTTCTATAATTTTAAAATTTTGCCCTTGTTTTAGCAGCGCCAGATTATCATACATAATATCTAATCTGCCATAGTAAAAACCATCTATTTCTTTACAAATTTCATCTATTTTTGCTTCTAGATTTTCATCTATTTCATGAGAAATATCTATAAATTCAGCTCCACGAGTGTGGCTTCCGAAAGGCATTAAATCTATTTTTTTATTTTCGGGAATAATAATATTCCATTCTTTAGAAAATCTTTTCTGCAAGGTTTTAAAATGAATTTCGCTTCTGGGATTTTGTTTTATGAGTTCTGCTAAAGTGTTTTGTCCGTTTCCTGTTACGTTTAAAAAATTTTTCTTTACCACGCCGGTAATTTTTCCCTTTTTATGATGAGGAAAACGATGATAAAAAACACCAATTTCATTTGTGAATTCAATTTTTTCCTGAATAATAAAATCATAATCGCAGGTCAATAAATATTGCTGCAGATCATTTTTGTTGTCTAAAATTTCTACACCTAAACCTTTTAAACCAATATCTGGTTTTATAATGAGAGGAAATGTGATTTCTTTTTTCTGAATTTGATTGATGACAGTTTCCGGCGCTGATTTTTTTCTGAAAAATAAAGTTTTCGGAATGTGTTTTTCTGGGATGATGTTGTAAATAAGTGCTTTAGAATCCATTGCCATTCCACCGAAAGGTAATGCAGGATTTGCTTGGTGAAAGAAAAATAAAGATTTTGCTCTGCAAGAAAGATAAAGCCAAAAAGGAAGCATAGGAATATAGATTGCTGGTGTACTCCAATATTCCCAATTTTTTAGTTGATGTATTTTTAGTTTAAAACTCATGTTGCAATTTTGTGTTTTTTTCTAGCGTAACTTGGTTTTCATATTCCCAATGTTTAATGTAAATTTCTTCTGAAATAATAATTTGAGTGGTACTAATGGTTTTTACCAGATTGTTTCGGTTCATCATAATTCCGTTTTCGGTATCATTGGTTTTGTTTTGATGAAATGCCAAAATATTTTCAGCGTTTGTTTCTTTGTCTAAGAAAAAATCAGTGAACCAAGTCTCTCGTTTTTCTTTTGCTGCAGTATTATACAAAGTAGAAGAAGACCAAATGTGTTTTTCTGAAAAATCTAGCTCTCTGAAAAATTTTTCTTCGCCATTCCAGCGAAATTCTACTAAATTTTTGTTGAAGAAAATAATTAATGTGAATGGTTCTATCAAATAAAGGTCTAGTTCTTCTATTGCAGAAATGATATTGTTTTTTTCTAAAATTTCAAGTACAATTAAACCTCTGCTTTTTCTGTAGTTTTTATTTTTTTCATGTTTTGTAAAAGCACCGTTCAGTAAAATAACAGCGTTTCCTTTTTCTGAAACTGCACACCAAGTTCCGCCTGCTTTTTCGTCTTTAGGAAAGAAAAACTTCTGTTGGTTTATATTTTTTTCTTCTAAGATAATTGCAGAGCGTTTTGGTTGTTCGTCTCGGTTAGAAGTAAGAATAAAACCTTCTTTGGTGTTAAAAAAAGTTACGGTGCACATTATGAAATATTTTGTTTTCTGTATAAAACGGTAGAAGCAGCTACACCAAAATCATCTGTTACCAAATGTTCTATGTTTAATTCTTTTACTGCTACTTTTACCAGAGCTTGATGATGTATGCAGTGTTCTATATTATAAAGCAATTCTCGGTCAAAATTGGTAATAATATCCACAGAATTATGTGTAAGAGTCATTTCTTTATTGGGCAAATCAATTTTAGAAAGTATTTCTTTGATTTTTGTAACAGCAAATTCTGTATTGTTTTCTAAGGTTTTATTTCTCTCTCTAGCATCATATTCTACAATGCCAGAATTATATGAGCTTAAGAGTAAATCTAGAAATTCTATCATGTGTCTTGTATGTCCGCCAATTGTAGAAGAGTTAAGTGTGAAAATAGGTTTAGTATATTCTAAATCAGAAATTTTTTCTAAAAGAAAAATGTGTTCAGACAGAACATTTATCAAAGCATTAAAAAGTGTATTATTCTGAGATTTTTGCATGTTTTAAATTTTTATAAACCAATATTAAACAAAATATGGCGGTTGTTATAGCCAGATAAAATAATTTTCCGTTGTCATTATTTGTTTCAATTCCCAAAATAAAAATGTGTGAAACAATAGCACCTATCATTGTGAAAAAGCCTAATAATGCTCCCCAGAAAGTAGTTTTCGGGTTTAGGATTAATATAGCAGTAATTAGCTCCAAAACTCCAGAAAAAACCCTCCCGAAAGGTTCTGCGTGAAGCTTAGAAAAAATGGCAACAGAGTCTGGATGTGCTGTAAATTTAAAAAATAAAGTCTGTAGTAAAATAATGGCAGGAACTAATCGCAATGCCCAATTAATAAAATTTTTCATCATTTGTGTATTATAATTTTTGAAGTAATGCGTAAGAAAATAAATGATTGTATTGTTGGCAATGAACAACGGCGTATTTGTAATCGTCGAAATTGATTGCACTTGTGAACGTGTATGTTTGTCCACCATTCACAGATTTTAGTCTTCCAAGTGAAACAAATTGAGTTGGTTGCTGTTCTTTGCTTACATAAACATACAAATCCGGACCGTTATTGATGGTAAAACTATCATTGAAAACTAATGTGAAAATGCCATTTTTTTCGTAAATCTCGGCTTTTCCGTTCACGTTATTTCCGTAAGGTCCTTGCGTAAAGTTTCCCGAATATTTCAAAATAGCATTTTCGGGAGCCATTTCCATCAGATCTTCTGTAGAGGTGTTTTCTCTGATGCAAGAAACTAAAAGAAATGATGTTATCAGTAAAGTAAGAAATGCTTTCATAATTCTACTTTGTAGTTATCTTTTTCCAATTTTGATCGGCTTGTTTTTTTAGTGTTTCTTCATTTTTGTTCCAAGAATTGAGCGTGTTGGTGAACAATTTATTGTAGAAAAGATAAGTTTTGCCATTAATTATTTTAAAAGTAGTTGGGTTAATTTCTACTTTCTCACCATTATCTCCCATTGCAAAAGCACACCAACCTCCATAAACAGGCTCATATTTTGAGGGATTTTTTGTAAGAAGTTCTTTGTTTTTGGCAGAAGAAGTGTAGTAAATAGCTCCATTTACATTTACTGCAAAATCTTTTTTCCCTTTTACCGCTTTTTTTTGCTCAATATATGCAACAGGATCATAACCCTGAATTGCTAATTTGTTTTCTAAATTTCTATGCTCTGTTTTTTGAGAAAAAGCAAAAAAATGAACTAAGAAAACGAGAATAATTGCGATGTGTTTTTTCATAAATTTTAATTAAAGTTGTTTTAAAATATCTTCTAATGAAGCTCTCACTTTATAATCGGGGTTGAAGTGTCGCCAAATAATTTTTTGATTTTCATCTAATATATAAGTAGCAGAAACAGGGAGTCTTCCAGTTTCGTCTGAACGGCTTTTTTTGAAATCGTCTCCTAAATGTTTTTCGTATAAGTCTAAAGTTTTTCTTTCAGGAATGTAGAGTACATCAAAAAGTTCTGCGATTTTATAATTTTCATCATACAAAACAGAATATGAAGTTTTGGTTTTATCGATGGTTTTTGCAATGAACTCGGGCTTTTCGGGTGAAATAATTACCAGTTGTGTATTTTTAGATTCTAATTCAGGAGCAATATTTTGAAGACTTTCTACATACTTATTGCAGTAAGGACACCATTGTCCACGAATGAAAACCAAAACTGTTTTCTTTTTTTCCTGAGACAGAGAAAATGTATTGCCAAACTGATCTTGTGCAGTAAAATCTGGGATAGTTTCGCCTACCAATTTACCTTTTACCTCAGCTAAAGTTGGCGTTTTGTTACCTAAATTTCTTTTTTCTAAAACCGAATATCCAACAGTAAGAAACTGTTTTGCGTTGTAATATCCATAATCGTACTGTACCAGTTCACCATTTTTATCTAAGAAAAGAAAAGAGGGATAATTTACAATTTTGAATTTTTTGGCAAGATCTACACCTTCTTTTTCGGCATCAATGTAAAGGCTGATAAAATTTTTGTTGAAAAATGCTCCCAATTCTGCATCAGGAAATGTATTCTTTTTCATTAGCTTGCAAGGTCCGCACCATGTAGTGTACAAGTCAATGAAAATGAGTTTGTTTTCTTGCTGAGCCAGTTTCTTGGCTTCTTCTAAATTTTTAGTCTGAAAATTGATTCCGTCTTTGCTTTGTGCATTAAATGAAATACCAACTAAAAATAAAACGGTATAAATGATTTTTGTAAACATAAAATAAATGATTTATTATTAAGTTCCAAAAAGCAAAAAAAATCACCCAATGAAAAGGTGATTTTTTAAAATATATATGTAAATTATTGATAATCAGGATTAAAAATTATCTTCTTTTTTTATTTTCCGAATCTGCTCTACGCATTTATGTTTTTGATTTTGAGCATTATGTTTGCTAGAATACTTATATTTTTCCTGAATTTCATCAATATTTTTGTTCTTCATAAAAATATCGTGAATGAGATTTTGGCAATGTGCAGAAATTTCATTGATGTAATCATTCAGTTTGTCCCAATAATTCCTTTCGTTTTCTATTGCCAGATTTATTTCTTCTTTATTTTCAAAGTAATAACTTTCATAGACTTCTACAGAAAAATTTCTATTTCGCAGTTTTTTTAACCAAAGGTTTTTAGAAATTCCGGTTACATAATTTGCGAGGCAAGTGTAGGCTTTGAAATGATCATCGTATAGTTTTTCATACAAAATAATCAACGCATCCTGAAAAACATCTTCTGCATCTTCCAGGTTTCCTTTGTTTTCGAGAACAAATTTCCGAGTGTAGCCAAAATATTTTTTATAAAGAATTCCAAAAGCAATATTATTATCTTTCTGGAAATCTTCTATTGCCAAAGAATTCGTAGTTCTTTTATTCATCTTTTTCATGCTTTTTTTTACAATAGATTTCTTTTCTCTTAATGCTGATTTCGTGGGAGTTGCTTCTAAAGAATTTCCCGTTTTCAGAAAAGATTACTTTTTCTATTTCAATGCCCGTGAAGCCAAGTTTTCTAATAATTTCTACAATTATTGTTTTGTGTTTTTTTAGTAATTTTTCTTTGTCTAAAACAAATTCTTTTTCGTCTCCACTTATTAAGATTTCTTCAAATGTTTTTTGAATTTCTTCTTGAAAAAACTGGTTTGCACTATTAAGATATGAAAGACTTTCTTGAAATTGATTCAAAAAATTAGGAAAAATTTCTAATAATTTGGGCGTTAGATGATGTCTGATTTTATTTCTCAGATAATCATCTTTTTGGTTGCTTTTATCTTCTCTAAAATCGATGTTGTTTTCTTCTGCAAAAGCATAAATTTCGGATTTTGAGAAGGTCAAAAACGGGCGCAAAATTCGGTTTTCATTTTTAGGAATTCCGCTCAATCCTTTAATTCCCGAACCTCTGGAAAGATTGATGATAAAGGTTTCTAATTCATCATTGAGATGGTGTGCCGTAACAATATAGTCCAAGTTTTCTTCTTCTAAAATTTTAAAAAAGAAATCATACCTCAATTCTCTCGCCCAATTTTGAAGCGATTTCATTTGAGCTTTTTCTTCTTCTGAAACATCTTTTAGATGAAATTTGATGTCATTTTTTTTGCAAAAATCTTCTACCAATTTTTGGTCAAGATTAGAATCTTCTCCTCGGAAATGATAGTTTACATGAGCTACTTGGAACTCTAGACCTTTGTCATTTTGAGCGGAGTCGAAAAATCTAAACAAGTGCGAAAGCACCATAGAATCTGCACCACCCGAAACAGCCAAAAGAAATTTTTTAGAAAAAATGTCTTCTCCTAAAACTTCTAAATTTTCCTTAAAATTGTTAAAATCTAACAAAACTGCCTATTTTTAGGCAAATATAATTCTTCTTGTGGAATGAATTTTGTAATTTTGGTAACAATAATTTTAAAAAGATAAAAGCTTTATGAAAATTTTAAAAATTTTTGCTGTTGGAGCAATCGCACTTACGCTTACTTCATGTGTGAGCAAAAAGCAATATGATGCATTAAATCTTAATTACAAACAATGTATTGAGAATGCAGGAGAGAGACAAAGACAAATTCAAGATTTACAAGCAGCTAATGCAGGTTTGACCAGTGAAAACAATTTATTAAGAGACCAAAATGGTGCACTTAAATCTTCACTAGACGCTTGTTTGGAAAACGCAGGAAAAGGTTCTGCTAATATTGATAAATTAATTGGAGAGATTAATGCTTCTAACTCTTACATTAAGCGTTTGATTTCTACCAATTCTAGAAATGACAGTTTAAATTTAGCTTTATCTAATAAATTGAAAAGAAGTTTAGATAATGTAGCAGATGCAGATGTAGACGTAAAAGTTCTAAAAGGAGTAGTGATGATTTCACTTTCTGACAAAATGCTTTACAAAACAGGAGATTACAATGTTTTACCAGCTGCTCAAGAAGTTCTAGGAAAAGTGGCTAAAGTGATTAATGATTATGACACTTACAGTGTTCTCATAGAAGGAAATACAGATAACGTTCCTTTAGCAAGTGCTAATTTACCAAAAGACAACTGGGATTTATCTGCACTTAGAGCTACTTCTGTTGCGAGAATTTTACAAACACAATTTGGGGTAAATCCTAGCAGAATCACAGCAGGAGGTAGAAGCGAGTACAATCCTAAAACGACCAATGCTTCCGTTTCTGGACGTGCAGAAAACCGTAGAACGGAAATTATCATCATGCCTAAGCTAGATGAATTCATGAAACTAATGGACATCGCTCCAGTAAAAAAATAAATTTGCTTTTTCGCAATGAACCAAACCTTCAAGGATTCTAAATCCTTGAAGGTTTTTTATTTTCAAAAAATCATTAGAAATTCTGTAATTTTGTAAAAAATCATCACATCGATCCATGAGTTATTTCGAAGAATTGCATCCAGAAATGGATAGATATTTAGAAGATACCGCTTCTGCAGAACCAGAAATTTTGAAAAGATTGCGCAAAGAAACTTTTCAGAAAACTACACAACCGCACATGATTTCTGGTTATCTCCAAGGAAGATTGCTTTCTTTGATTTCAAAAATGATTTCACCGAAAAACATTCTAGAAATTGGAACTTTCACTGGTTATGCAGCGCTTTGTTTGGCTGAAGGTTTACAGAAAGACGGGAAATTAACCACTTTAGATGTTAATGAAGATTTGGCTTATTTACCTCAAAAATATTTTGCCCAAAGTGAATTTGCTTCTCAAATAGACTTTAAATTACAAGATGCTAAAGAATTTTTAAAAAATTCTAGCGAAACCTTTGATTTGATTTTCATTGATGCAGACAAAGAAAACTATCCAGAATATTTACAATTGGTGAAACCCCGAATGAAATCAGGGAGTGTTTTGATGATTGATAATGTACTTTGGTACGGAAAAGTGCTCGATGAAAAGGGAAATAAGCAAACCGAACAGATAAAACTCGTGAATAAATTAGTTGCTGAAGATGCGGATTTTGAAAATGTAATTTTACCTTTGCGAGACGGAATTCATTTAGTTCGTAAAAAATAAATTCTCGCAGATTGAGCAGATTTTGCTGACTTAAAAATTATAATAGAAATAAATTTGTTTTCACATTATGAGTTAAATTAAAAACTCTCGCAGATTGAGCAGATTTGGCGGATTATAAAAATTGTAATAAAAATAAATCTGTTTTAACATTATGAGATAAATTAAAAATTCTCGCAGATTGAGCAGATTATGCTGATTTTAAAATTGCATAGAAAAAATCTGCTTAATTCGCAAAATCAGCGAGAGATATAAAAATAAGAATAGATTTCAAATAAAAAACTTATAAAAACCACAACCGAAAATGATATTTCTTATTTAATAAGAAAAGCAATATTTAATGTTTATAACGGATTAGGTCCGGGTTTGCTAGAGTCTGTTTATCAAAAAGTTCTAATATATGAGCTTGAAGATTTAGGTTTATAAGTGAAATGTGAAGTTCCTATTCCAATTGTATATAATGATATAGTTTTTGATTGTAACTTTAGAATTGATATTTTAGTAGAAGATTTGGTTATCATTGAATTAAAATCTGTAAAAGAATTAGAAGATGTGCACTATAAGCAAGTTTCAACTTATTTAAAACTTTCGAATAAGAAACTGGGAATTTTAGTGAATTTTAATACTGATAAGATTTTAAATTCTATTAAAAGAATTGTCAATAAATTTGAAGATTAGAATCTGCCCAATCAGCAAAATCAGCGAGAGATAAGACTTATGGAAAAATACTACTGCAGCGTATCTGTTTCACCGATGAGAACCGAAGTTTCAGAAAAATCTGAAATGATTTCTCAGATTTTATATGGTGAAACCTGCGAAATTTTAGAAACGGAAGGGAATTTCAGTAAAATCAAAATGGATTTTGATGGCTATGAAGGTTGGATAAATACTTCAGTTTTGAAAAAACAAAATGCTGAAATTTCTAAAAATTTGGTGACGCAGTCTTTTGGTGAATTTAATTTGCCAGAAGGAAAAAGTTTACTTTCCATAGGAAGTGAAGTCGGTTTTGCAACAGAAAATACTATTGATACAAATAACCTGCGAGAAAGTTTAGTAGCAACGGCCAAAAAATTCTTGAATGTCCCTTTTTTATGGGGAGGAAGAAGTTTTTTTGGAATAGATGATAGCGGATTTGTGCAGTTGTTGTATAAAGTTCACGGAATTACTTTACCGAGAGATCCAAAACAACAGGCTTTACAAGGAACAGCTCGTGATTTTGTAGAAGAAAGCGAAGCAGGAGATTTAGCGTTTTTTGAAGATGCAGAAGGAAAAATTATTCATGTAGGTTTGGTATTGTCACCTTTTGAAATCATTCATGCAAGTGGAAAAGTGAGAATAGATTCTCTAGATTTTTCTGGAATTTATAATGCAGAACAAAATAAGCACACGCACAAATTGAGGTTTGTGAAAACAATGATTTAATTAAAAATTGGAAGTTGTGAATTAATGACTAAGTTTTAAAAAAATATTTTTATTAAATGATAAACTACAAAAACATTAATAAACTACTGTTAATTATTCAAGTTCTATTGTTTTTATTTTTATGGATTTTCACAATAATTCATTTTTCTGAACTTCCCGAAATAATTCCTCAACATTATGGATTTGATGGAAAACCAAATGTTTATGGAAACAAAAGCATGATTTGGACTTTGCCTATTATAGGGAGTTTACTTTTTCTTTTGCTCAATCATGTCTCAAAAAATACAGATTCAGAATTACTAAATATATCTCCAAAAATAAAAGCAAAGCCCGAATTAGCAAGAACTTTTGTAAATGCACTATTAGTTTTTATTCTATTCTTGTTTTCCAGAATTTTATTTGAAGAAATAAAAATTATTAAAGGATTTCAAGAAAGTTTATCTTTTTTTGTCCATACAATAATTATTGTTATGTTGGTTTCTATTGTTGGTTTTAATACCTATTATCATTACAAAAAATAAAATTACATTCTCACATTGAAATTTCTCTACAACATATCCATCTTTCACCTTGAGTTAGCGTTCAAGGTTTTGTCGTGGTTTAATGATAAGATTAAACGTGGTTTAGAAGGCAGGAAGAAATCTTTGGAAATTGTAAAATCTAAAATAAAAAATGAGGACAAAGTCCTCTGGATGCACGCTGCAAGTTTGGGAGAATACGAACAAGGTTTGCCTGTTTTAGAAAAATTGAAAGAAAAATATCCTAATCATAAAGTTTTAATTACTTTCTTCTCGCCTTCTGGTTATGAAAACGTGGTGAAAAAGAATAAAGAAGATATTTTGTGTTATCTACCTTTTGATAAAAAATCTACGATTTCAGAATTTGTAAAAGCGGTTCATCCTGAAATTTTCTTTACTGTAAAATATGATTTTTGGTATCATCTTTTAGACGAATTAAAAAAGATAAATGCTAAAGTTTTTGTGATTTCAGCATTGTTTTATGAAAATCAAGTTTATTTTAAGCCCCAAGGAAAATGGTTTGTAAACGAACTGAAAAAAAATGTGGATTGGATTTTTCATCAAACAGAAAAATCTCTTTCTTTAGCTCAAAAAGTTGGTTTAACCAAAGGTTCGGTTTCTGGCGATACTCGTTTTGACCGAGTGAAACAAATCAAAAACCGAGATAATTTCGTAGAGTTTATTTCTGAATTTAAAGCCGAAAAAAAACTGTTAGTTTTCGGAAGCTCTTGGGAAGCCGAAGAAAAAATGGCTCAAATTCTTTCTCAAAAATTAGAAAATTTCAAAATTCTCATTGCTCCTCACGATTTGAAAAGAGTTCAAAATTTAAAACAAATATTTCCTAATGCTATTCTTTATAGTGAATTGAAAACTTCCAGCTTCCAGCTTCCAGCTTCCAGCATTTTAATTATTGATTGTATTGGTTTGCTTTCAAAATTGTATTCTTATGCTGATATTGCAGTTGTAGGTGGTGGTTTTCACGATAAAGGTTTGCACAATATTTTAGAAGCGGCAACTTTCGGTGTTCCTGTAATTTTTGGAAATCAATACAAGAAAAATCCAGAAGCAGATGCTTTAATTGCCCAAAATGGAGGGAAATCTTTTGCTCAAGTAGAATTGGCAGCTGATTTTGTTATTGAATTGGCTCAAAATCAAAATTTATTATTTGAAATGAGCGAAAATGCAGGAAATTTTGTTCATTCTCAACCGAATTCTTCCGAGATTATTTTGAAGAAAATTTTAGAAATTGTAAAGTTGTGAAGATGTGAAGTCGTTTTAGCGGTTTTACAACTTTACGAATCATCAACTTTGCAGAAAATCTAATTAAAAATCTTCGAATATTTCTTAAATCCATTGAAAGCCCAATTCGCGGTATAATATAAAGACTTTAGCGTGGAAAAATTCATGTGTTCTTTGTAAACCAAATATTGGTCTTTCATGATATTGGTTTTATTTCGGGAAACACTTCCTTCTCGCATTCTGTATTTAGCCAAAGTTTTTTTAAGAGGCTTTCCGTAAGGGATTTTTTTAAGTAAATTGAGCCACATAACATGGTCTTCGCGTTTGCTTCCTTCTGGGAAAAATTCTTTGCCCACTCTTTCAGAATCGTACATAGAAGCGAGGAGAGAAAGTCTGCAAGTTTTGAGCAAATTATCAAAATTCACCTCAATGTCTGCCTCGAAATCTACAATTTTGGGTTGTAAATGTTCATCACATCTTGCATAAGTGCAATATGCCAATTCTGCGTTTTCAGATTGCATAAAAGAAATCATTTCTGATAAGAAATTGGGTTCCCAATAATCATCCGCATCTAGAAAAGTAATGTATCTACCCGTCGCTTTTTCTAGAGCAAGATTTCGAGCATGTCCAGCTCCTCCGTTTTTTTCGGCTTCTATTAAAATAATTCTAGAATCTTGGTGCTTTTTAATGATTTCTACGGAATTGTCTGTGGACTTGTCATCGGTAATAATCCATTCCCAATCCTGAAAAGTTTGTGACAGGACAGATTTTATGGTGTCTTCTATAAATTTTGAAGAATTATAACATGGAGTAATAATGGAAACTTTTGACATTTATTGTTGCTTAGTGCTTTGCAAAAATACTAATTTTAAAAATTTCATTGAATGTGAATGCATTTCTTTTAAAAAACTTAAATTTGTGCATCAAAATTCACTTTGTCAAAGTTTAAAATCATTGACAGAGTTTTTTATAATTTTAAAATTTCATATAAAATAATGTTCTACAATCATCAAGAAATAGAAAAAAAATGGCAGAAGTTTTGGGAAGAAAACCAAACTTATAAAACTGAAAATAATTCTACAAAACCTAAATTCTACGTTCTAGATATGTTTCCTTATCCTTCTGGAGCGGGTTTACACGTAGGTCACCCTCTGGGTTATATCGCCTCGGATATTTATGCAAGGTTCAAGAGACATCAAGGTTTTAACGTTTTGCACCCTATTGGTTATGATTCTTTCGGTTTGCCAGCAGAACAATACGCCATTCAAACTGGGCAACATCCTGCGATTACTACAGAGCAAAATATTTCCAGATACGAAGAACAATTGCGCAAAATTGGCTTCTCTTTCGATTGGAGCAGAGAAGTCAGAACTTCTGATGCTTCATATTATAAATGGACGCAATGGATTTTTATAGAATTGTTTCATTCTTGGTACAATAAAACTTCTGATAAAGCAGAATCTATCGAAACTTTGGTAGAACATTTTTCAAAATTTGGGACAGAAAACTTAAATGCTGTTCAGAATGATGAATTAAACTTCACCGCAGAAGAATGGAATGCTGCTGATGAAAACAAAAAACAAGATATTTTACTCAATTACAGATTGGCGTACAGAGCCGAAACTACGGTAAACTGGTGTCCTGCTCTCGGAACGGTTTTAGCGAATGATGAAGTTAAAGACGGAAAATCTGAACGTGGAGGTTACCCTGTTTTTCAGAAAAAAATGATGCAATGGAGCATGAGAATCACTGCGTATTCTGAAAGACTTTTAAATGGGTTAAAGACCCTAGATTGGCCACAACCATTGAAGGATTCTCAAGAATATTGGATTGGAAAATCTCAAGGAGCTGCTGTAAAATTCAAAGTTTCTGGAATGGATGAGAAGATTGAAGTTTTCACCACTCGTCCTGATACTATTTTTGGGGTAACTTTTATGGTTTTAGCACCAGAAAATCCTTTGGTGGAGAAATTAACAACGGCAGAGCAAAAATCTGAAGTTGAAAATTATATAGAAGAAACTTCTAAAAAAACAGAACGTGATAGAATGGCAGACGTGAAAAACGTTTCTGGAGCTTTCACAGGAAGTTATGCCATAAATCCTTTCACAGGGAAAAATATCCCAATTTATATTTCAGATTACGTTTTGATGGGTTACGGAACTGGCGCTGTAATGGCAGTTCCTGCGCATGATGAACGCGACCACCGTTTTGCTAAAAAATTCGGTTTAGAAATCATCAACGTTATTGAAAATGATGTTGATATTCAAGAAGAATCTTATGATTCTAAAGATTCAGTTTGTGTAAATTCTGAATTTTTGAACGGACTGAATTATAATGACGCAAAAGCAAAAATTATTTCAGAAATCGAAAAAATGGGAATCGGTCACGGAACTACCAATTACAGACAACGAGATGCGATTTTCTCTCGTCAAAGATATTGGGGAGAACCAGTTCCTGTCTATTATAAAGAAGGAATGCCTTATACTTTACCAGTTTCTGCATTGCCTTTAGAATTGCCAGAAGTAGAGAAATATTTGCCAACAGAAGACGGTGATCCACCATTAGGAAACGCAAAAAATTTCGCTTGGGATGAGGTTAATCAAAAAGTAGTTTCTGTAGATTTAATTGATGAAAAAACCGTTTTCCCAATGGAACTTTCTACAATGCCAGGTTGGGCAGGAAGTTCTTGGTATTTCTTGAGATATATGGATCCGAAAAATGATGGAGAATTCTGTGCAAAAGATTTATCAGATTATTGGGGACAAGTAGATTTATACATTGGAGGAAGCGAACACGCAACTGGTCACTTATTGTATTCTAGATTTTGGAATATGTTCTTAAAAGACAGAGGTTACATTAACCAAGATGAGCCTTTCCAAAAATTGATTAATCAAGGAATGATTTTGGGAATGAGCGCTTTTGTTTACAGAATTGATGGAACGAATCAATTTGTTTCGAAAAGTTTAGCCAAAGATTATCAAACTCAAAAAATCCACGTTGATGTTTCTTTATTAAAAGGAACTACAGATGAACTGGATATTGAAGCATTTAAAAAATGGAGAGCAGAATTTGCTGATGCAGAATTTATTTTAGAAGACGGAAAATATATCTGTGAACGCGAAGTAGAAAAAATGTCCAAGTCTAAATACAACGTTGTCAATCCAGATGATATTTGTGAAGAATACGGAGCAGATTGTTTAAGATTGTACGAAATGTTTTTGGGACCTTTAGAACAATCAAAACCTTGGAATACACAAGGTTTAAGCGGTGTTTACGGATTTTTGAAAAAATTCTATAACCTTTATTTTGATGGAGATAACTTCTCAGTTTCAGACGAAGAGCCAACCAAAGCAGAATTGAAGGTGCTGCATACTTTGATTAAGAAATTTACGTTTGATATTCAGAATTTCTCATTCAATACTTCGGTTTCGCAGTTTATGATTGCTGTAAACGAGTTGCAAAAAATGAAATGCAATAAAAGAGCGATTTTAGAACCTTTAGCGGTTATTATTTCGCCTTATGCGCCACATATTTGCGAAGAATTGTGGGAGAAACTAGGAAATAATACTTCTATAGAATTCGAGAAATTGCCAGAATTAAATGAAGCGTATTTGGTAGAAGATGAGATTAACTATCCGGTAAGTTTCAATGGTAAAATGAAGTTTACCTTGGCTTTAGCAGCGGATTTAGATGCTAAACAAATTGAAGAAATAGCGATGAGTAATGAAAAGGTTCAAGAGATTTTAGCGGGAGCAACTCCTAAAAAAATAATTATTGTGCCAAAGAAGATTATCAATATCGTTTTTTAAGGAATTGTTAAATATTTTTTAAAAATTTATAAAAATTTCTTTGAATATTTGAAAAAAAATAAGGCTAAAAATTTTGTAGTTTTTATGATTTTAACATTATGTGAAAATATCTCACAAAAATTATAAAATATATTGTTAAATCTGTAATCTACAATGGTTTTCGAGAAACAAAAAATTTATCATAGTTTGATTTTTTAACTTGCATTTTCCAATAAAATAGCTTTATTTTACAGCCTCAAAAAATTAACAATTATAATTTAGTTTAATATGGAAATGAATGTTTCAACACAAGAGGAGCAATTAGTTGCTAAAAAGTCAGGAGGTCTTAATCCTGCAATTGTATTACCTATTTTATTAGCAATAGGTGTATTAATTTATTTATTCGTTTTAGGAAATCCTGCAAACTTCAAAGCGGATTCTAGACTTACGGGTGGATCAGTAGCTTTAGCAGACATAGAGTCTAAAGAATTGCACCCAGAATCTTTCATGGGAATTATTTACATGGGAGGTCCAGTTGTACCTATTTTGATTACTTTCATGATTACGGTAATCGTTTTCTCTTTTGAGCGTTTCTTTGTTTTAAGAAAAGCAGCAGGAACTGGTAATTTAGAGAATTTTGTTGTTAAGGTGAGAAGTCTATTAAACAAAAACAAAGTAGATGAGGCTATTGAAGAGTGTGATGCGCAGAAAGGTTCAGTAGGAAATGTTGTGAAAGAAGGTCTTACTACTTATAAAGCTTTAGCTCATGATACAACTCTTAATAAAGAGCAAAAAATGGTAGCGCTTACTAAATCAATTGAAGAAGCTACTACATTAGAAATGCCAATGTTAGAAAAGAACATGATGATTCTTTCTACTCTAGGTACAGTTGCTACATTAGTTGCGTTATTAGGAACCGTAATCGGGATGATTAAAGCATTCTTCGCTTTAGGTTCTGGTGGTGGTACACCAGATGCTGCTGCGTTATCAATCGGTATTTCTGAGGCACTTATTAATACTGCATTAGGTATTGGTACTTCTGCTATCGCTATTATCCTTTATAACTTCTTTACTTCTAAAATTGACGGTCTTACATACAAGATTGACGAAATCGGTATGTCTATCCAACAATCTTTTGCAGAATTCCACTAATAAGTCGGTATTTGGCAAATTATTTGCAGTTTCTTTTATGGGGAATTGCAGAGAAATAGAAGTTTAATTAAAATAAAAAAAAATAATGGCGAGAGTAAAACCTAAAAGACATGGTGTTGTAACAGACATGACAGCAATGTGTGATGTTGCATTCCTTTTGCTTACATTCTTTATCTTAACTACACAGTTTAAGAAACCAGATGTAGAGCAAATTAAACCGCCATCTTCTATTTCAGAAAAACTACTTCCTGATGGTAATTTAATGACTATTAGTATTACGCCAGAAGGTAAGTTCTATTTTTCACCTGTAGATAATTTTAAAGAAAGATCACAGCTTCTTGATATTATGGGTAAAAAATACAATATGACTTTTTCTGATGAAGATAAAATAGCTTTCTACAAAACTCAGGCTTTCGGAGTTCCAATGAATCAATTAAAAGGATTCTTGAAAATGTCTGAAGATGAAAGAAAGTTGGCGAAACAAAGTGGAATTCCTCTTGATAGTGTAAATAAACAAATGATAGATTGGGTAAGTTCTAGCTTAGAAATTAATCCAGAATATAAATTGGCTATCAAAGGAGATGGGGCTACTAATTACCCGAAAGTGAAAAATCTATTCGAGGGACTTAGAGACATAGAGTATTATAAATTTTGGTTGATTACCACTCAAGAATAAACAACGAAAGAAATGGCAGAAGTACAAGTACAAGAAAAAGGCGAAAAAGGCGGGAAAGTCCGCTCGAAAAAGCAGAGTACTAGAGTCGATATGACTCCTATGGTGGACTTAGGTTTTCTTTTGATTACGTTCTTTATGTTTACTACTACTTTTAGTAAACCGAATGTAATGGATCTTGGGTTACCAGCAAAACCAAAACCAAATGCAGTAAAACCACCACCAACAGAAATTGACCTATCAAATTCAATTTCATTAATTATTGGTAAAGATGATAGAATTTTCTATCACCAGTTAGATCAAGCTGGTCTTAATGAACAGACTTTACAAGAAACTACTTATGATAGAGAAGGGATTACAAAAGTAATCGAGCAAGCAAAACGTAATGCTAAAGATGTTACTAAATTTACAGTAATTATCAAGCCTACAGATGATGCAGTATATAAAAATTTCGTAGATATTCTTGATGAAATGGCTATAACTAAGTCAGAACAATATGGTGTTACAGACATTAAGCCATGGGAAAAAGCAATCTATGATAAAAAAATTGCAGGTTCTTCACCAGCACCAGCAAAATAATTAATTCAAAATTTATTTGAATATTATGGAAAATGAAAATTTAAATTACAATCCATCATTAGATGAAATTGTATTTGAACATAGAAATAGAGAGTATGGTGCTTATGATTTAAGAACAAGTTACAGAAAAATCTTAACAAGATCTTTAATCATTGGAACAGTTCTATTTTGCTTAGCAGCAATTACACCTTTTGTAATTATGAAGATTAAGCAATTAGCTGCTCCAGACAAGACTGAGATTGATGCTAAGTTAATCGAAATTCTTCCAGAAGAAGAGGTGAAAGAAGAAATCGTGGAAAAAGAAGAAACTCCACCACCACCACCTCCAAAAGTAGAAGAAAAGATTGAAATTTTACAAAATGTAGTACCTGAACCAGTAAAGGCACCTAAAGTGGAAACTCCACCTCCGCCAATTTCTGAGCAGTTAAAAACTACTACGGGGCTTATAAATCAAGAAGGGGTAAAACAAACTACTTATGCACCACCTCCAGTTGCGGCTCCACCAAAAGCAGCAGCGGTAGAGTCTAAAGCTCCAAGTACTACAGAGGTTTATGAGTCTGTAGACCAAGAAGCAGAATTCCCAGGAAGTTTAAACTCTTTTAGAAATAAAATCCTAGAGAATTTTGATAATTCTGCATTGGAAGGAGGAGAAGGAACGCTTAAAACTACAGTTACCTTTATTGTAGAAAGAGATGGTACAATTTCTGATGTTAAAGCATCAGGTTCTAACTCAGATTTTAATAGTGAAGCTGTAAGAACAGTGAAAAGTATTAAAACAAAATGGGTTCCTGCAAAAATCAATGGTCAACCAGTAAGACAGAGATTCAGGCTGCCATTAACTATGAATTTTGAATAAACTTACCAATTTTCATATAAAAAGAGAAGCGTAAGCTTCTCTTTTTTATGTAACTTAATAAATATTAAACATGTTTAATTACTTATCTATTTTAGTTGGTATATTTTATATCGCATTAGGGGTTTTTGTGATGGTGTATAAATTCTTTTTAAATCCATTAGAAGGAATTACATCATATTTATTAGGTGGTTTACTTATCATTTATGGCGTTTTTAGAATAGGAAGAGCAATTTATTATATTAGAAAAAAAGAAGAAGATGTTTAATAAAATCGTTTTATTTATATTATTTTTTTCTCTAGTTGCATGTTCTAAAAGCGAAGCAGATGCACCTAATAAAGGTGAAATAGTCATTGCTGCAGATGAATCTTTTAGAAACGTAACAGAAGCTTTGGCAGAAAGATATGTTGCGCATTATCCAGAAACTAAACTTCATCTTAAATTTCAGAAAGAAGACTATGCCTTAATGGATTTATTGAAGCGAAACGTAAGAGTTATCGTGATGTCTAGAGAACTTACAGAAAAAGAAAAAAAACTCTATGAAGAAATGGTAGACTTGCCATTACAACCTGCAAAATTTGCTGGTGATGCTGTGGTTTTTGTAGTAGCAAAAAATTCACCTAGAAATTCAATTAGTGTACAAGAAATTAAAGATGAATTACAATCTGATGAAAAAAATGTAATCTTTGATGGAGTTAACGCAAGTAATTTCAATTTTGTAGCTCAGAAATTAAATTTAAAACCTCAGAATATAAAATATTCATTGATCAAAGGCAATAAAGCAATTGTAGAGCAGATTAATAAATTTCCAAATAGTATAGGGGTTATTAGTCTTAATACCATCTCGAATCCTTACTCTCGCGAAGCTGAAAATTTAAGGAAACAAATAAAAATCCTTCCTGTAAAAGATAATAATGTGGCCTATGAACCGAATAGACAGAACATTAGATACATGAAGTATCCTTTTACAAGAATTTTGTATTTCTTAACAAATGAAGGATATTTTGGTTTGGGTAACGGTTTTATCAGATTCTCTTGCACTCAAAAAGGTCAAATAGTGGTAAGTAAAGAAGGACTTCAACCTTATAATATTTATAAGAGAGAAGTAATGATGAGATAAAAAATTTTTAATTTTAAGAGATTTAATTTAATTTTGGAACAGAAATTGTGTATTAGTATTTAACATAATGCATTAACAATAAAAAAATAGAAAAATGAAATATAGATTCGGACTTCCTAAAAAAATAGTTTTTGGTGCAGCGGCAACCTTTCTATTAAGTTTTGCAAGCGCACAAACAGTGTCAGAAGGGATTATTTATTTAGATAGCCACAAATATGCAAAGGCTAAGGAAATTTTTAATCAGATGATTGCTAAATCACCTACTGCAGAAAACTATTATTATTTAGGATACGCATATTTAAGTCAGTTTGAACCAAATTTTGAACTAGCTAAAGAAAATTTCGATAAAGGTTTAGCAATTGATTCTAAAAGCTATCTTAATAAAATTGGTCTTGCTACCATTAAATTAGGGAAAGGTCAAAAAGCTTCAGCAATCGCTGAACTTACTCAGGTTGCAAAAGAGTCTAAAGAAAAAGACGCAGAAGTTCTTTATAGAATTGGAGAAGCGCTTACCATGTTCGAAAATAACAATGATCCAGCTTTAGCCATTACTTATATCAATAAAGCAATTGAAAAAGCACAAAAATACGGTGTTCCTGCTTATTATTACTACACTTTAGGAGATGCATACAGATTAACTAGAGATCCAGGTAATGCCATGACTGCTTATGATAGAGCTTCTGAAGTTGCTAAAAATAAAGCTTCTGTTTTCTACAGAATGGCAACATTGTGGATGGCTGCTAAACAATACAAAAAAGCAGAAGAAAACATTGCTAAAGCAATCAATACAGATTCGACTTATGCTCCAGCGTACAAAGCACAAGCTCAGTATAATAAAATTTTCCAAAGACATGAGGAAACTACACAGAGTTTGATTAATTATACTAAGTATGCAGATGAAGATCCAAGTACATTATTAGAAATTGCGAAGTTATACTTTATTAATAGTGATTTCGAAGAGTCAAAAGCTACTCTAGACAAGGTTTTTGATAAAGTAAATGATCCAATTAAGTTTAAGTTAAGAGCTTATTTACAATATAATGAAAATGATTTTGCAAACGCTAAAGCTAATCTAGAAACTTATTATGCAAAAGTTGAGCAGTCTAGAATCATCCCGAGTGATGCAGGTTTAGAAGCTGTGATTTATGCAGGATTGGCATCTAAAGAAGCAGACGCTGCTACAAAAGCTGCTTTAATGCAAAAAGCTAAAGAAAAATTAGCGGTTGTAAAAGCTGCTAAAGATGATACCTTAGATTGGGATTCAGAATTCGCAAAAGCATCAAGTGGTGCTGCAGAACTTCAAGCAAAAGCAGACGCAGGTCCTTCTAATGACAACATCGTGGCTCTTAAAAAACAAGTAGCTGCAAACAAAGAAGATACTACTGCGTTGTTCAATTTAGCAATGGCTTATCAAGAAGTAGGTAACTGGGATGGTGCTGCTCTAGCATGGCAAAAGATGAATGATCTTCTTCCAACTTGGGAACCGGCTTATTATAGCAAAGGTTATGCATTACAACAAGCTGGTTATAAAGAATTAGCTGCTGTAGCTTTCCAGAAATATATAGATGTAGCATTAACTAAAACTCCAGCAGAACAACAAGCTTTACAAGAAACATTATTTGGAGCTTACTATTCTGTAGCTTACTTGTTACACACTACGGATAAAGTAAAGGCAAATGAAGCTTTACAAAAAGCTTTAGCAATGAAACCAAACGATAAAAACTCACTTCTTTTACAAAAAGAATTAATGAAATAAAAAATGAGCTTCTCTATTGAGAAGCTTTTTTTAATTCTAAATTTGAAAATTTAATTTTAATTTCTGTATTTTTGACCTATGAAAGTAGATATTTTAGCAATAGGAGCACATCCTGATGACGTAGAGTTAGGCTGTGGAGGAACTATAGCAAAATTAATTTCCGAAGGAAAAAAAGTAGCCATCATAGACCTTACCGAAGGCGAGTTAGGAACCAGAGGAACTAATGAAACCAGAGCGCAAGAAGCAGCAATTGCATCTGAAATTTTAGGAATTTCTGCTAGAGAAAATCTTAAAATGAAAGATGGTTTTATCATCAATTCTCAAGAATATCAGTTTAGAATCATTGAAATGATTAGGAAATACCAACCAGAAATCGTACTTTGTAATGCGATAGATGATAGACATCCTGATCATGCGAAAGCAGCAAAATTAGTTTCAGATGCGTGTTTTTTATCAGGATTGGTAAAGATAAAAACCGATTATGAAGGTGAATCTCAAAAATTTTGGAGACCAAAACAAGTTTTTCATTACATTCAGTGGAAAAATATTGAACCGGATTTTGTAATGGATATTTCTGGATTTTTAGACAAAAAAATAGAAGCTTGTTTAGCATATAAAACTCAGTTTTATGACCCAACTTCCACAGAACCAATGACTCCCATCGCGACAAAAGATTTTTTAGAAAGCTTAACTTATAGAGCGCAAGATTTAGGAAGATTGAGTGGAGTAGAATATGCAGAAGGTTTCACAACTGAAAAGTTATTAGCATTTAAAAATTTTGAAGGATTTATTTGTTAATTGTTTTAAAAATTTTATATATTTGCACACGCAAAAACGGTGATTGTAGCTCAGTTGGTTAGAGCGTCGGATTGTGGTCCCGAAGGTCGTGGGTTCGAGACCCATCATTCACCCAAAAAAAGCATCCAAATTTTGGATGCTTTTTTATTTTATGGATGTCTTAGAAATTCTACGCTTTGGTGATGCTGTCCAGAACCAGAGTTACAGGACCATCATTCAGTAAAGATACTTTCATATCTGCCCCGAAAATCCCACTTTCTATTTTTAATCCAGATTTAGCAATCTCAGATTTAAAATATTCAAATAAAGGAATGGCTTTTTCAGGTTTAGCTGCTTTTATATAAGAAGGTCTATTGCCTTTTTTGTAATCAGAGATTAAAGTAAATTGGCTGATGCATAAAATCTCTCCCGCTACATCTTTTACAGAAAGATTCATTTTTCCTTCAGAATCAGAAAAAATCCTTAAGTCTACCACTTTTTTTATTAACCAATTGGCATCTTCTTGAGTATCGTTTTCATCTACACCGATGAGAAGGAGTAAGCCTTGAGAAATTTCTCCTACAATTTTTCCTTCTACTGCTACAGATGCTTCTTTTACACGTTGAACTACTATTTTCATGCCTCTAAATTAATTATAAATATTTAAAATGTTGGTAGAAGAATTATAATTATAAAAATATTGTTTCAGAGGATAAGGACTTACAGAAGCGGGTGCTCCAGAATTGAGAAACCATTTTGCATTGTCTTTTTTGCAAATAACCAAACTGCCATTTTCTACTTCTAATGTAGTGTCTGTGGAAGGACAAATATGTGGCGCGTTTCTATCATAAATTTTGAAACCATCATTGGTTCTATAAACGATTAAGCCTCTGGTTCCAGATTGCTGTTCTGAGACGTAAATCCAGCCTCCAATATTGTTAAGAGGATAATAAGAAGGTAGGCTTAAATTGAGCTGAACAGAAATAAATTGATTGGGAAAACAACTGGTAGTTTCTTCTCTGTTAGAACAAGAGTTAAGCGTTTTTAATGCGCTGAAAGCCAGTAAAATTGGGATAATTATTTTTAAAAGGCTTGGTTTCATATTAAAATTAATCATATCTTTGTAACTCGAAATTTTAATGAATATTGTCCGGCAAAGGTCGGATTATTTTTTTATATTAACATTAACGCAAAATAACCAGATATGAGTAAAGTAATAAATTATGTAACCAAAGAAGGTTTGGAAAAAATGAAGGCAGAGTTAGAACTACTCGAAAGCATAGAAAGGCCTAAAATTACTCAACAAATCGCAGAAGCAAGAGACAAAGGAGATTTATCTGAAAATGCAGAATATGACGCAGCGAAAGAAGCGCAAGGTTTGCTAGAAATGAAAATCTCTAAAATTAAAGATGCTATCGCAAACTCTAAAGTGATTGACGAAAGTCAATTAGACACTTCTAAAGTTTCTATTCTTTGTACCGTTCGTCTTAAAAATAATGCGACCAAACAAGAACAAAAATTCACATTGGTTCCCGATAATGAGTCTGACATTAAAGCAGGAAAAATTTCTGTAAATACTCCTATTGCAAAAGGATTATTAGGTAAAGCTGTAGGCGAAACTGCGGAGATTGTTTTACCAAACGGTAATAAACTTTCTTTTGAAGTTTTAGAAATTTCATTGTAATTTTAATCTTTAAAAAATTACAAATTATGAGTTCTATATTCACCAAAATTGTAAACGGAGAAATTCCTTGCTACAAAATCGCTGAAGACGAAAATTATTTGGCTTTTTTAGATGTAATGCCATTAGCAAAAGGTCATACTTTAGTGATTCCAAAGAAAGAGGTAGATTTAATCTTTGATTTAGAATCAGAAGATTTTAAAAATCTCTGGGGATTTGCTCAACAAGTAGCCAAAAAAGTTGGAGCAGCGATGCCATGTGTAAGAGTAGGAGTGGCAGTGATAGGATTAGAAGTTCCTCATGCACACATTCATTTGGTTCCCATGAATACTATGCAAGACCTTAATTTTGGAAACGAAAGGCTTAAACTTTCACCAGAAGAATATCAAGAAATTCAAAATAAAATAATTAACTCTTAAAATATATTAACTCATTTCATAGCGAAGTTTGAGTTTATTTAAAAATAAAAAGAATGAATCCTAATCAATGCTCATTTTGTGGAAGAAAAAAATCTGAAGTTGAAATTTTAATCTCAGGACAAAATGGATTTATCTGTGAAAACTGTGTAGAGCAAGCGCATGCTATCGTAAAAGAAAGTTTACATGAAGATGAGTTTTCGCCAGCTACCTCGATTGAAGAACTTAAAAAACCTAGAGAAATTAAAGAATTTCTAGACGAATATGTTATTGGTCAAGATCAAGCCAAAAAACATTTGTCTATAGCAGTTTATAACCATTATAAAAGACTTCTTCATAATAAAGACGAAAATAAATCTGTAGAAATAGAAAAGTCTAACATAATTATGGTGGGCGAAACAGGAACGGGGAAAACACTTTTAGCAAAAACCATTGCTAAGCAATTAAACGTTCCGTTTTGTATTGTAGATGCTACTGTTTTAACAGAAGCTGGTTATGTAGGAGAGGATGTAGAAAGTATTTTGTCTAGACTTTTAATGGTGGCGGATTATGATGTGGAAAAAGCAGAAAAAGGAATTGTTTTTATCGACGAAATTGATAAAATTGCAAGAAAATCAGACAATCCGAGTATTACCAGAGATGTTTCTGGTGAAGGCGTTCAACAAGGTTTATTGAAGCTTCTAGAAGGAAGTATTGTAAATGTTCCACCGCAAGGAGGAAGAAAACATCCTGACCAAAAATACATTCAAGTAAACACTCAAAATATTTTATTTATTGCAGGTGGAGCATTTGATGGAATTAAAGAAATCATCGAGAGAAGACTCAATAAGCAAGCGATAGGTTTCAGTACAGATAAACATTCTAAAGTTGAAGAAGAAAGCTATATTTTAGAAAAGTTAAATGCTACAGATTTAAGAAGTTTCGGGCTTATTCCTGAATTGTTAGGTAGGTTTCCAATTGTTACCCATTTGGATAAACTGACCAAAGAGACAATGCTTAGAATCCTTACAGAACCTAAAAATTCTATCATTAAACAATTTGTTGAACTTTTTAGGTTAGACGGCATAAAACTTGCATTTACGGATCAAGCTCTTGAAAAAATTGTAGACTATACCATTGACAAGGGTTTAGGTGCAAGAGGTCTTAGAGGTACTACTGAGAAGGTTCTCGAGGATTATATGTACAAAATAGATGAAATAGAAAAAGACTTACTCATTGATAATGAGGATATTTTTATATAAAAAGTTTGTCTTTTAATCAATAGCGTCCTAAATAAAAAAATAAGAAGGAATTAAAGTAACTCAAAGTATCTTTGAGGTTGCACAACAAAAAAAC
>JBKBLE010000012.1:0-59278 GCA_046296655.1 Cloacibacterium sp.
TTCCCCAACATATTTGCAAGGTTTTAATGCTCTAAGATACGAAATCCTGCAAAGAAAAACAAGAAAAATTACAATTATTTTATTGATTGTCAATGCGTTGATGCTATTTTAAGGAGCGACTAAATAACAGAATTCCGTTTTCCCAAAATGCTCTGAAAAGTGGATTATCTATCATGTAGACTACTTTACCAGAACCTTTGCTTTCTACTGAATAACTTACCGTTTCGGGTAGTTTTTTTCCGAAATTGTGGCCAATATAACCATAGCTTTTATAGTTTTTAGGTACATAAACTACATTGTTGCTTCCTTTTAATAAAGAATAGATTTTGTCTCCCGTTTTTAAACTGTAATATTTTTTGCCTAATCCAAAAGATAAAGGATGGGTAATGTCTAAATTATTCTCAATGATTGCACCGGGAATAGAATTGGCCAATAATCTTCTTTCTTCACTGCCAGAATCTAAGAAACGTTCTTTCAATTCCTTTTCCTTTTTTAATTTTTCCGCAGCTTGTTTTTCTTCATCTGAAGCATAAGGATTTAAGGCGAAACCTTCTTTTCCGTCAAAGATATTCAGTGCGCCATCAATTGCAATTACTTTTCCGCCATTGTTAATCCATTCTGTTAATCTCTTCATTTCAGCATCAGAAAAATTATATTTTCCGTCTGCCAACACCAAAGTATTAAATTCAAAAAGTTTTACATTTTTGAGTTTATTTTGCTCCACAATTGTTACAGGATAATTCAAGATTTCATCAAAATAATACCAAGCAGCACCAAATTCTGTAGAAGTAACGCCTTCACCAGAGAGTAAAAGCACTTTTGGAGCTTTCATCAACGGGAAGTTTTCTCCACCTAAATCTTTAGCATTTTTAGAAAAACCTGTAGAAATAGTAGTGAAATCATTTTTCTTTTTTACGATTTCTCCTACAAGGTTTTCAAAATCAGTAATTTTTGGGTTGTCTCCTTTAGTGATAACAATTCCTCCAGGTTCTATGGTAGCCTCGCCGAAAATAGCCTGTTTCATGGCATATCTTACTTTAATGTCTTTTTTGTGAAGTTCGCCTACAATTTCTGCAGAAATTCTGTTATTCCAAGGTACATAAAATGCGTAAACGTTTTTCGGAATTTCTTTAGAAGTAGTTTCAATAGAATTTTTTGTTTTTACATTTAAAGCATTTTTTACCGCATAACCTTGCACGCCGTAAGCTAAAGGAAGGCTCCAAGCGGTAATGTCATAAGAAAGGCTATCCGTCATTTTATTAGTAGGCTCAAACAAAATTTGTGTAAAAACCGCTTTCGGTTGATCTACTTTTACAATTAAATCATTGGGCTCTACAGAAAAACTTTCATCTTTTTTACTGAAATAATTATAACCGCTTGTGCTCATTTTTTCAGTTGCATAAGCATATTCTATTTTATTAATTTTGAGGAGTTCTGCTAATTGAACGTTTTTAGGATTGTGTTTAACCACATATGTAGCATATTTTCCTTTCATCTTCGTTCTAGGATTATTCATGAAATTTCTAAATCCTTTTATTAATGGTTCCATCTGCGAAGCGGAGGTTTCTACTACTGCTAAAACAGCAGTTTTATGATGGGTTATTCTTTCTTTGATGGTAAGATTTACACCATTTTCCATCGTAACTTCTCTACCGGCACGAATTCCGCCTTGTTCTATAGTCATTCCTACAGCTCCATTGTACATAGGATAAGTGTCTCCATAGCTAGGATAAAAAAGATCAAATCTTTCACTGGTATTATATAACCAATTTTTTTCGTCAAATTTTGCGGCAATATTTTTTCCTAATAATTTGTGAAAATCTTTTTGATAGGATTCAATAAATTCATGTTGAGGTTCTGCTGCAGGCGGAAAAAAATAAGGAGAATCATATCCTTGCTCATGAATATCCGAATGTACATGTGGCATCCATTGGTTATAAATTGCCATTCTCTGCTTAGTTTCTGCTTGTGTTTGCCAAGCCCAATCTCTGTTCATATCAAAAACATAATGATTGTATCTTCCGCCAGGCCATTCTTCTGCATGTTCTCTGTCGAATTTATTAGGATTGGTATTTTTACCCGAAATTTCTCTTAGCCAGTTTCCGTATCTAGAAAATCCATCAGGGTTAAGACATGGGTCTAAGATAACAATTGTGTTTTTAAGCCATTCTTTAGTTGTTTTATTTTCTGGGTTTGCTAATTCGTAAGCTACAGAAAGAGCGCTTTCGGTTCCAGCCCATTCGTTGCCATGTACATTAAAACTTAGCCAAACAATGAGCTTGTCGCCGATTTTGGTTGAGCTTTTAGGAGCCATACCAATAGAAGCTAAATTCTGAAGTCTTATTTCTTCTAGGTTGGCTAAATTTTCAGGAGTTGAGATATAATAAAGATTAAGATTTCTATGTTCTGAAGTTTCACCATATTTCTGGTGTTTTACATAAGGAGTTTGAGTGGTAAGATGATTGAAATAATCTTCTACTTGATGATAAAGGGTAATTTGTTTTCCATAAGTGGGTATAAATTCATTTGGACTTTTTACTTGTGCAAAACCAATTGCAAAAATATTAATCCAAAAAAGAAATAAGAGTTTTTTCATGTCTGATTTAAATTTTATCAAAAATAACGATTATATCATTATTAGAAATAGGTTTTTAAAGTTAAAAGACAATTCTTAATTCTTCACAGGAATATTCTTTAAAATTTCTTGTAAATATTTCCAGAATTTTTGAGCAGAAGGAATATTCGCTCTTTCGTCTGGAGAATGCGCTCCTCTAATCGTAGGTCCGAAACTTACCATTTCCATTTTTGGATAATTCGCTCCAATAATTCCGCATTCTAAACCAGCATGGCAAGCTACAACGTGAGGTTTTGCTCCGAAATCTTTTTCATAAATTTCAGTCATAATTTTAATGATTTCTGCACCTGGTTTTGGTTTCCAACCCGGATATGATCCCGAAAACTCAACTTGCATTCCTGCCAGTTCAAAAACAGATTTCAGTTGTTCGGCAACAGCCATTTTGGTAGATTCTACCGAAGAACGAGTAAGGTTTAAGATTTTTAAACTACCGTTTTTCAATTCTACTCTTGCGATATTATTAGATGCTTCTACTAAATCTTCAACGTCTGGAGACATTCTGTAAACACCATTGTGAGCAGATTTTAAAGCTAAAATAATTTTTTTAGAGTCTTCTACAGAAAGTCCGTTCTCTGTATTTTCAGCGGTAGCGAAATGGATTTCTAAATCTTTTTCAACCGAAGCAAATTCTTCTAAAATATCAGATTTAAGAGTTTCTAATTTTTGTAAATATTCAGAAGCATTGTTTACGGCAACCAAAGCGTAAGCTTCTCTAGGAATAGCGTTTCTCAATCCACCTCCGTCAATAGAAACCAATTGAATTTCGTTTGAAATGCCTGCATAAAGCAATCTTCCCAAGATTACATTAGAGTTGCCAAAACCTTTATGAATATCCATTCCAGAGTGACCTCCTTGTAAACCTTTAATTTCAATTTTCACAAAATTTGAAGAAGTGGAAGTCAGATTATAATTTGCAGAAGCCGTTACATCGATACCACCAGCGCAACCTATATCTATTTCGTCATCTTCTTCAGTATCTAGATTTAATAAAATTTCGCCTGTTAATTGACCAGGTTTTAAACCAAGCGCACCAGTCATTCCAGTCTCTTCATCTATGGTAAAAAGTGCTTCAATAGCAGGATGAGCAATGTCCGTACTTTCTAAAATACTCATAATTGCTGCCACTCCCAGTCCATTATCTGCACCTAAAGTGGTTCCTTTTGCTTTTACCCAATCTCCGTCTACATACATTTCGATTCCTTGTGTATCAAAATCGAAATCTACATCATTATTTTTCTGACAAACCATGTCAAGGTGAGATTGTAAAACCACAGTTTGACGGTTTTCCATTCCTGCGGTTGCTGGTTTTTTGATGATGACGTTTCCTACTTCGTCTACAGAAGTGGGTAAACCAAGATTTTCTCCAAAATTTTTAATAAAAGCGATAACTCTTTCTTCCTTTTTTGAAGGACGTGGAACGGCGTTGAGAGCCGCAAAGTTTTTCCAAATAATTTGAGGTTCTAAATGGGTAATTGACATATAAAATGATTTCTTACAAAGATAATGAATCGTGAAAATGTAAACATAAAAAAACCTGCAAAATGCAGGTGTGAGTTTAGTTTATTTTGTAAAATTCTATAAAGTGGTGTTAACCTTTTGCTCTTTCTAATAAAACCATCATCATTAGGCTTAAAACCACCAAAGTTTCGTCTTCATCTGCAATGTCATTGATTTGGTCTAACTGAAATTTTCTACCAAAAAATGAAGGCATTTTCTTCAAACGGTAAATTTCCTTCCCGTTATTATCATGAACAATATAAGTAGGATTGAAAAAGTAACCTGTAAAAATTCCCAAAATTGGAATTTCGGTAAAGAATCCGTCTATAATTTTTACCCAAGCATTTTCTTCTTGAACTTTATATTTTTGGTTGTCAAAAGCATCTAAAATAACATAAGTAGCCTTCCAAATAGAGCGCATTCCTTTTCTGGCGATTTTTCCTAAATTCTTTCCAGTGTGGTCTGTTATCGCATAACTTGCGTTAAAATCTATCCATTGATTGGCTCTTATTCTAAAGTTTTCCTGCGTTCTGCTTTCGTTATTGTAAACAACTACATCTTCTTTTAGTTTGAATAATTTTTGACGAACATAAGCCAAAGAATTTCCGTTTTTATCAGAAATGTTGAAATCACTTGAAAGAGTAGAAATTTTGAATTTTAAAAATAGCGGATACTGAAGATTTTGCATAGAAATTTATTTTTGATAAAGATAATTTTAAATTTCCAAATTTTCAGATTTTCAAATTAAAAAGTACATTTGTATAATGAATTTTCCCAGTAAAGTTTTAGAAAAAGCCGTAGAAGAAATTTCTAGTTTGCCCGGAATTGGTAAAAAATCTGCATTGAGACTTGCTTTGCATTTGCTTCGCGTTCCAGAATCTCAAGGAATGGCACTAGGTAAAGCCATCCAAAAATTGGTAACGGACATTAAATATTGTCAGGAATGTCATAATTTTTCAGATGAAGATATTTGCGAAATTTGTAGTAATCATAAGAGAAATGATGAGGTTTTGTGCATTGTAGAAGATGTAAGAGATGTAATGGCGATAGAAAATACGGCTAAATTTAATGGTAAATATTTGGTTTTGGGCGGTAAGATTTCTCCTATGGAAGGAATTGGGCCACATCAATTGAATATTTCTTCTATTGAAAGAAAACTGAATGAAGGAAAAGTAAAAGAATTGATTTTTGCGCTTTCTGCAACCATGGAAGGAGATACTACAGCATATTATTTATACAAAAAATTCAAAGAATTTCCGGTGACTTTTTCTACCATTGCTCGTGGAATTTCCGTGGGTGATGAGCTGGAATATGCAGACGAAATTTCCCTGGGAAGAAGTATTGTGAACCGTTTGCCTTACAACGAAAAAATGTAATTTTTATAAAAATTTCACTGCATGATTTCTGTAATTATTCCTCTTTACAACGCCGAAAATACCATTCTAGCTGCACTAGATTCGGTGAAAAATCAAGAAGGGAATTTTGATTTTGAAATTATGGTAATCAATGACGGTTCTACAGATAAAAGCGCTGAAAAAGTTCAACAATTCATAGACGAAAATCCTCAGTTAAATATTCAATTGATTCATCAGTATAACAAAGGTGTTTCATCGGCTAGAAATGCGGGTTTGAGATTGGCTAAAGGTGAATTTATAGCTTTTTTGGATGCAGACGATGTTTGGTTGCCCCACAAAACCAAAGTAATGATGAAGGTTATAGCAAAAAACCCTGAAATAGATTTTCTAGCTTCGTTCAGAAATAATGAATTTATAGGATTTCCTTATCGATATAACAATCAAAACCTTACAGAAATTACCTTGAGGAAGTTTCTTATTAGGTATATTGGTCAAACTTCTACCGCAATTTTTAGAAGAAAAGTATTAGAAAATACAGGCTATTTTGATGAAAATCAAAGGTTTGCAGAAGATGCGAATTATTGGCTTAGAATTTCTGAAAAAAATAAAATGTTCGTTTTAGGAGAAACGTTGGTGATTACGGGTTCAGGAAAGAAATCTTTCGGTGAATCTGGACTTTCGGGAAATCTTCCAGCAATGGAAAAAGGTTTTCAAAAAAATCTTAAAGAAATGCTTCATCAAAAAAGAATTTCTGCAATAGAATATTTCTTTTTCTATTTGTTTTTCAAGTTAAAATATATCATCAGAATTATAAGAGCGAGAATATAATGAAGCTTTCCATCATCATATTAAATTACAACGTTACCCAGTGGTTAAGAAATTGTCTTTTATCCATTGAAAAATATGTACATGATATTGATTATGAGGTAATTGTGATTGATAATCAATCGCCAGATACTTCATGGAAAGAATTGATAGCGGAGTTTCCTCAAGTGAATTTTATAGAAAATTCTTCAAATGAAGGTTTCGCTAAAGCCAATAACAAAGCCGTAAAAACTGCAAAAGGCGAGTATATTTTATTGCTCAATCCAGATACAGAACTTGAAGGAAACTACATGCGTGAAATTTTGGATTTTGCAGATGCTCAAGAAAATTTAGGTTGTCTTGGTGTGAGATTTCACGATTTGCAGGGCAATTTTTTACCAGAATGCAAGCGTTCTGTTCCTGATGTGTTTAATTCCTTTGAAAAATTATTTTCACCATTTCAGTCGAATCAGTCTTCTAAGAAAAACTATTACCGAAACGACATTGAAGAAACAGAAATTGCCCCAGTAGAAGTCATTACAGGTGCTTTTTTATTGATGATAAGAGAATTATATCTGGAAATTGGTGGTTTAGATGAATCGTATTTTATGTACGGAGAAGATATAGATTTGTGTTACACCTTGCTGAAAAAAGGCTGTCAGAACTGGTATTACGGCAAACATTCTATTTTGCACATCAAAGGCGAAAGTACCATAAAAGATGAAAAATACCTTTCTAACTTTTACGGAGCCATGCAGATTTTCATTGAAAAATATTACAAGAAACAATCACCGTTGCAATATCAGTTTTTAAAGTTTGGACTAAAAGTTCGACACTTTATAGCAAAACTTCAACTCAAATAAAAAAGCGATTCAGAATTTCTGAATCGCTTTTTTTAATATTGTAAATAATAAATTATTTCGTAGCAGTTGGTTTTTGAACCGGAGCTTGTGGAGCTGATTGAGCAGGAGCTTTAGCTTCTTTTTTCTCTGGTGCATTTACGTCTTTAATTTGTACGCTTGGTTTTGCAGTAAGCACTACGCTTAAGAAAATCAATGATACAATGATAATCGCTAATACCCAAGTTGCTTTTTCCATAAAATCATTCGTTCTCTGTACGCCGAATTGTGCAGAAGAACCGCCAAACGTAGCAGATAAACCTCCACCTTTTGGGTTTTGTGCCATTACAATAATAACTAATAAAACACAAGCTATGATGATTAACACCATGAAAAGACTAAATATAGTACTCATCTTATATTAAAATTTTTGAGTTGCAAATGTAGTGATTATTTTTATAAAATTTGTAAAATATTATAAATTAATTTGTTGGTAAAGGTGCGCCTACTGGAATATCACATCTGTGACCGGGCTGACCGTGTGCAGGATTCATTCCAGTTGCTACTGTTGTAGAACCAGCGTTGTTTTGTGGTGCAGCAATAGGAGCAGCAGTAGTGGTTTGATTATCAGTAGTTTTTACCGTTGTAGGTTCTGCTTTTTTAGAATTTAATGGAGCGCCAACTGGGATGTCACATCTGTGATTCGGTTGTCCATGAGGTGGATTCATTCCCGGTGCAGTTGGTTTTGGCTGATTGACTGAAACTGTATTACTTTGTGGAACAACAGGTGGAGAGTTTTTCATAGTGATAGGCGCAGAATTCTGTGCATTTGTCACATTTGATGAATCAGAAGCACTTTTTTGCTCATAAGAAGCCAATTCAGGAGAAAGGGTTTCAGGAGTTTCATTTTTTTTCTGACAAGAAACTAAAGCGAACGCTATTAGAACTAAAGCTATTTTTGTCATATTTTTATTAAAATCAAAACGTTAATATTAATTGGATAACTTTTAGTGGTAAATCTAAGTAAAATTTAGATTTATATTTTAGAAATTCTATTGGGGTAATTATTAATTTTTTAGCATTTTGAATCTTAATTAAAAAACAAACCTCTCTAAAATTGCTTCTAAAGAGGTCAAAATTTTATGTTTTTGAAAACTATTTTCTAAAAAAGAGAGTTGTGCAACAGCTACATATGTTGTAGGCAGTCTTTTTTGTCTTAAAACTCGGCTTTTAATCCTATGTTAAAACTCAAAGGCATATTAGGTCTATATCCTTGCGGAAGGTTAGCTACGATGGATTTGTTGTTAGTTATATTATTGATAGTTGCGAAAGCTGAAAAGTTTTGACTGAATTTATAATTTGCAGATACATCTATAATTAAAAATCCTGTAATTGTGTTCACATCATTATACTTTATATTATCATTTGGTACTATTGCATCACCTTGACCTGGCTTCGTTCTTGTTTCTCCTATATATCGGCCTATAATAGTGGCATTAAATTTTTTATTTTCAATACCTATACTTGTCGTTAATAAATGAGGAGTGATAAAAGGTATTAAATCATTTTTGTTAATTGTTCCACTTCCCCAGTCGCCACCACCATTTACAAAGGTTTCTTGAAATTTCGCATCAGTATAAGTGTAGGCAATGCTAACAGGTAATTTTAAGTCTGAATTTGCATTCTTTTTGTGCAGTAAATCATATTCTATTCCAATTTCTAATCCTTGAATTTTTGCATTTCCTGCATTAAACAAATCGCCTGTACCAGCTCCGCCACCAGAAACATTGTCTGAACCTAAAATATTGTCATAGTTGTTTAAAAATCCTACAACCTGAGCATTTAATCCGCTTTTATTAAAACGATAACCCAATTCATAATTTATTGAAGTTTCTACTTTTGCTTGTCCTGTGGTAGAAGTTATAGATGGCATCCCTGGGGGTGAAAAGCCCTTGTGTACCCCACCAAAGGCACTCATATTTGGATTTAATTCATAATTTATTCCAATACCTGGCAATACAATAAATAAATCATTTTTGGCAGATTTCAAAGCTGTTCCTAGTCTAGCATTATCGGCTGTTCCATAATTTTGAAAATCAATATTTATTTTTTCATAACGAACACCAGGACTTACTTTTAATCCTTTGTAACTTAAATCATAACTTAAGAATGTAGCAAAACTTTTGGCATTTCTGATTTGGTTTTCTTTATTTCCTTTGAAACCAATTCCAGTCTGTATCAAAACTCCATTTGTCATTGTGGAGGTTGAACTTGTTGCATACCTGTCAGCTTGGTCTGTGTGATAACGAATACCTACCTGAAATTTATGGCTTATTTCATTGGTAGTGAATGAATATTGAGCATTGGTTTGTAATCCTTTTGAAAGATAAGTTCTATTAGACGCTTGCCCTTCGATAGCACCATTTGCTTTACCTGACATTATTTTATATCCTTCTTGATTTGTGATTGGGTCTGCTAAAATATTGTTGATGCTTTTCCCACCAAAGGTATTGGCTCTATCCCAATCTCTAAGAGTATATGAATAATATGCTGTTGTGTTAATGGCTAAATTTTTAGATGGAATGATAGTGTGATTTAATGAAAGATGATTATGTTTTAAGTTTAAAATATCATTTTGTGTCCCTGCATATCTTTTTATTGGGTTTGCTTTAAAGTCTTCATAGGTAAGTCCTAAATACGTTTCATTTCCTTCTTCGGTAGTATTTAATACTTTTAATGTTACAGATTGTGGTATTCTTACATTTTCATCTGTGTGCCAACGTAATTTTCCCATTACATCTCGTCTATCAAAACCTGTATTACCGCCATTATCTAATTCCTTAAACCCGTTGCTTGCAATACGATTTACTTCAAAAACATAATCGAAATTTTTACGACTATCTCCCACCCAAACTCTTTGTTGATTAGTACCAAAACTACCATACGATAATTGAGCAAAACCTTTAAATGTGCTTGGAATAGTTGTTGAAAGTAGATTTACTGCACCTCCGATTGTATATGGACCATATTTTATTTGACTGCTTCCTTTTAAAACCTCGATGCCCTGCATACGAGCAAAAGTTGGAAAATAGTATGCCGATGGGTCAGCATACGGTGCTGGTGCAATAAGAATACCATCCTCCATCAAAGTAATTTTCGCACTTCTGTTTACGGGTGTTCCTCTTAAACCAATGTTAGGTCTTAAACCAAAGCCTTCTTCATCTCTTACATTCACCCCGGGTATAATCCTTAGTACATTATTTACATTAGGCTGATTGAGTTTTTCTAATTTACGAACCCCAATATATTGCCCTGCCCCTGGTAATGATTTACCTTTATCTCCAATAATTGTTACTTCTTCAAGATTTCGACTTGTTAAAGTGTCCTGTGTTGATAGTTGGGCAAAGGTTGAAAGACTTAAAAGCATTAATGGTAATACTAAAATTTTATTCATTATTTTATTTTTATTTAGACTTATTATAAATTGAGTTGCAAAAGTCTAAATAAAATGAATAGTAAGTTTTAGTATTAGGGAATAGAATTTTAGAAATTGGGAATAATTGATTTGGATTGTTCCAATGGTGTAATGCCAAAATAATTTTTATATGCTTGACTGAAACTACTCAATGAAGCATAGCCCACAGCAAAGGCAATTTCTGAAATGTTTTGAGATGTGTTTTCAAGCAAATATTTGGCTTTAATCATTCTGTTTTCTTGTATAAATTCAAAAACAGTTTGATTGAAAACTTCTTTAAAGCCCTTTTTAAGATAACATTGATTTGTACCTACTGCACTTGCAATAATGGGTATTGTGATATTATTTGATAAATTATCAATAATATAATTTTTAGCCAATTGCATTTTTTCTATGTCTGTTGGTTTGCTTAAAACTGCACAAGTGTCGCAACCCAACTGAAATATCAAACTACTTTTTTGAGATTGATAAAGTAAAAACAAAATGGTGCTTTCTAAAAATATTTTTTTGTGAATACCTGTCAACTTGCAATTAATCAAGTCTAAAAGTTTTGTCTGTGTGTTGCAACAAATACTTTGTTTTTCAATATTTATTTCAAGGCTTTCATTATACTTTTCAAAGTAAGTCTTTGCAAATCGTATGTTTATTAGATAATTATTGTCGGCCAAGTCAAACAGGCAGTCGTTAGCAAACAAGCCAAAAGTTAATAATATATAGGTTTGGTCTTGTGTTGTTACACAAAACGAACTGTCAATGTCAGCGTTTTGAGATATGTCTAAATAAATGTATTCGTTAACCAATTTCATTTTACAAAGATAGTAATTTGTTTGGGTGTGTCGGTCTTTAAGATTGCCTACAACGTTTTACGGCTTGGCGAAGGTGGCTATTTTAACCACGAAATTTTATTCGAAGTACCATGTTTCAAATTTACGAAAGATTGTCATACGAAGCACTGAACCCGCCATTTTGCCAAACTGCTGTGCTTGTTGCACAACTCAAATATAAAAAAATTTGCGTAATAAATAGATATTTTGTAAATTTATGTATGCAAGGAAAGAAAAATTTTAGTCCCCAGTTATTTGTTTCGGTTAATCTGTTGGACATGGTTCCAGCAGATAATTTTTACAGAAAATTGTTAACTGAACTCGATTTACATTTCATTTATAAAGCTACTCAAAAGTATTATGGTAAGGAAGGTCAACAGAGTATTGATCCTGTTGTTTTCTTTAAGATATTGTTGGTGGGATATTTGAATAACATCAATAGTGATCGACAATTAATTGCTTTTTGTAGTGACAGTTTATCGATACGTTTGTTTTTAGGTTATGATGTACATGAGCAACTTCCATGGCACAGCACTATAAGTCGCACTCGGAGTTTATATGGTGAAGAAGTATTTTTGAGTTTGTTTAAAGAAGTGTTGAGAATGTGTGTTTCTAAAGGCATGGTTCGTGGCAAACGTCAAGCGGTGGACAGCGTTTTCATCAAAGCCAATGCTTCTATGGATAGCTTGGTGGAGAAAGAAGTTTTGGAAGATGCGAGGGCTTTTGTCAACGAGTTAGAAGAAAATAGTGAATTTAAAACCACTAGTACCAGAAAGAAGTTGGTAGAACAGCACCACGCTTGGAAAGAAGAAGCCTATAAAGGAATGCCAGCAAATAGCAACAGCAATCAAACCGACGAAAACGGCAATCTCATTCGTCCGAAATATATATCGAATCATACGCATTATTCGCCCACAGATAGCGATGCTAGAGTGAGTGTAAAACCCGGCAAAGCGCGACAATTAAATTATTTTGGACAAATCGCAGTTGACGATGCGCACCATGTTATCACAGGAGCGTGTTCTGATTTTGCGGATAAAAGAGACAGTCAGTGTTTAGAACAAATTGTAGAACTCACAGAAGAAAACCTAAAGGAAAACGGAATCGAACTCGAAGAACTCTTAGCCGATGGTGGTTACAGCAGTGGTGAAGCTTTGGCGTATTTACATAAAAAAAACATCAACGCTTAATTACTCACTATTTTACATTTTTTATATTGGTGTTCGTGAATGCTTCGCATTTCCAAACTTCGGTCAATATAAACCCGAGCGCGAAGGTTTTACTTACCACAAAGAAGAAAATTATTACCAATGCACTAAACCCGAAGGCAACCAAGCCAAACTACTTTTCAAGGGCGAAAAAACCGATAGCAAAGGCTACACCAAACGCACGTATCGAAGCAGTGAATCCGATTGTAAAAACTGCCCACTAAGAGAACAATGTTGTGGTAAAAGTACCAAGTTCAAGAAAATAGACGACAGCATCCACAAAGAACATTACGACCGCATGCACCAAAAACTCACCCAAAACGAGAAATATGCCAAGAAAATGGTAAAAGTGCGAAGTAAAACAGTAGAACCCGTGATAGGAACGTTGGTCAACTTTACGAACATGAAGAGAGTCAATACACGAGGCATCAAAAACGCAAACAAACACGTATTAATGGCAAGTTTAACCTACAACTTGAAAAAATACTTGCGCTTTACAGTCAAAAAACCAAGTGTTTTAGCCCAAGTTCTATCTCTAAAACAAGGGAAGTGCTTTGCTTTTATAAAATCAGTCTTCCCAAGCATCAATAACTCGATTTTAAGCACCCCAAATTTTATGATTTTGAAACTTAATTAAAAAACAAACCTCTCTAAAATTGCTTCTAAAGAGGTCAAAATTTTATGTTTTTGAAAACTATTTTCTAAAAAAAGAGAGTTGTGCAACAGCTACCCATGTTATCTGCTGTCTCTTTTAATCAGTTTTTTGACATTTTAGAGTTTCAGATTTTATTTTCTTAAATTTTTTGGTTGTGTCATTCCAAACATAGTAATTTCTTATAGGTTTTTCAGACTCACCACCTTCAAAATTATTTATAACAAGAAGATTGCTGTTTGATTTATAAATTAATGGTTGCTGATTTAGGCACTGAAAAGTAAAATTTGCTGAAAATGGTTCTTTATTTTCTGGAATATTGTAAATTTTACCTGTTTTCACATCCGCAATTACAGCATTAGATTCATATCCATCACCATTTTCTATCAAAATATAATGTCCCGCAAAATTTATTTTGGAATTTTTGTATTGCTCCTTTGAAGCGGTGGAATAGGATTTAGTTAATGGATTTGATAGATTTTTTAAACTTGCTTTGTTGTTGATTTTTTGAATTTTAGCAGGATATTTTGTAAAATTGAAATTTCCTTCCGATTTTTTAGTTTGAGCAGAAATTGTCAGTGTTGCAAAAACAAGAGTTACATTAATAAAAATTTTTTTCATAGATTTTGTTGTTTTAATTATTTGATTTTCAATTTTTTACGATATTTTTATGAGATAGCAGATAACGTCCCAGTGGCTTTGCGAGGTTGGGGATTTCGGAGACGAAATTTCCAATCGAAGCAACTTCCACCCCAATCTTGCAAAACCACTTGTTATAAGCAGTAATTTTTTCAAAGCGATGGCAAAAGAACAATTTGAAAAATTGTAGAAAATATTAACTAAAAAACAAAATTATGGGAACAATAATTAAATTAAACACAAATCCTAATAGTAAAGATTTTAACCGAGAAAAATTTGAAATTTCTATAAAAAAAGAAATTGAAATAAAAAAGCAAAATGAATGTAAACATATTGAAATAGAAGTAGATTCTGATGAGGATTTACATAATTGTTTAGAATGTGGAAAAAAATTCACAGCTCACGAATATTTAGTTTTTAAGGCATTAGACAATAGCAGAATTAAATTTCACTCTTATACTTTAAAAAATGATATTCATTTTTTAGAACAAGAAAAAGTTCAGTTAGAAAACTTTGTAAATGATTTGAAATCTCAAAAACATAAACTTTCTTCTTGGATTACAAGAACTAAAAAGCAAAATGACATTAAAAATAACGATTGGAACACAACGAGCAATGGCTGAAAAATTATTGCTTATAACACCCAAATATACGAAAGTTTTGCGAAAGTGCAAATTTTTTGATAAATTTTGACTATATGCTATATATTCAGTGTTTTTTGTATATATTTGGTTTCGTATTTCGTATAGAGATTTATAGAATTTATTGCACTCTATTTTTTTAATCTACACTAAATGCGAAACCTGTAAAAATAAATAAATGGATTTTAATTTATACAAATTCAGTATCGGAGAACACTATTCTAAAAAAGTCATTTGGATTACTTTTCCTAAAGATTATACCTTGATTAAGGAACTTAGAGAGCGTTTCCCGTCTGTAAAGTGGAGCAGTTCTCATAAAGCATGGTATTTGCCAGATTTACCATCTATACGTACTGCTTTACAAATTAATCCTAGCGAAATAGGAGATGAACTTATAGCAAGTATAGCACCTAATAACCAAGAAGCTTTTTTGCGGTTTAGAAATCAATTAAAACTAAAAGCGTATAGTAAGAATACCATTAGAACCTACACTTCAGAATTTGCGCATTTGCTTAGAACAATTAAGCATTACTCTGTAAATGAACTTACACAAGAGAGATTGAAAGATTATTTTCTATATTGTATTAAAAAAGAAAATATTAAAGAAAATCATCTCAATAGCAGAATTAATGCCATAAAGTTTTATTTCGAAAAAGTGTTGCACAGAGAAAAAATGTTTTTTGATATTCCACGTCCTAAAACACCAAAACAGCTTCCTAAAATGCTCACAAAATCAGAAATTAAAAAGATTTTCAAGCAAACATCTAATCCTAAACATCTCCTCATGCTCCAGCTTTCTTATGGAATGGGTTTAAGGGTTTCCGAAATTGTAAATCTTAAAATAGAGCATATTAATTCTGAGGATATGCTGGTTTTAATTGCTGGTGCAAAAGGAAAAAAAGATAGGTATACCAATTTGCCGGAGTCTATATTACCTCTATTGAGAACTTATTATAAAGAATACAAGCCAAAAGATTATCTTTTCGAAGGTCAATACGGTGGTGCATATTCGGTGAGAAGTGTACAGATGGTTTTTAAAAATGCACTCAAAAAAGCTAAAATCAACAAAACCATTGGTATACACGGTTTGAGACATAGTTACGCCACTCATCTTATAGAAAGTGGGGCGGATATTAGATTTTTGCAGGAACTTTTGGGGCATAATTCTATTAAAACTACCCAAATCTATACCCATGTTACAGATGTTTCTAAATCGAAAATAAAAAGTCCTCTTGATTTTTTATAGTTCTCTCCAAAAAAATTCCATTTTCAGCTCACCCCAAAGGAAAGTCAAAGGAAAGTCAAAGGAATGTATAACTAAAGGGTAGCCAATCATCCATAAAATCTTCTTTTAAAATTATGAAAAGGCGAGTGCCATTCTTTTTAATTCTATAAACATGACATTTGTCATATTTTTTGTCATTCCGCTCAGATTTATATAGTTTTACACCAAATTAAAAACAATGGCTCTACAAGACCAAAATACTCCGAAAACTCCTGAAGAACAACAGGAAGAGTACAAAAAAAATCCCATGCGATTGTACGGAATTTATTCTTCCATCGTGTTTCAGATGTTGGCCATCATTGCTTTGGGATTTTGGGGCGGTAAGAAAATTAATGATTATCTAGAATTGCCCAATGATTTATTAACCGTAGCCATCGGTTTAGCAGGATTAGGATTAGCCTTGTACAGTACCTTAAAACAATTAGAAAATATAAACAAATAACACGCATGAAACAGTCTACCTCTTGGTTATACATTGTTCTTTTTATTCTGGTCTTTTTTTTACATTTTGCGATATGGCAACTTTATGTAAATGACTTTCAAGTGATATTTATTCGCTATTATCTTTTCTTAACCATTTTATTTATGATGGTCATCACCATTATGTCAATTGTCAAAAAGATTTATCCCGAGTATATCGGTTTTACTTTTATGGGACTCATGCTCTTTAAGTTGAGTATTATGTTCTTGGTAATGAATAAATTACACTTGTCTGAAGTGCCGTATCATAAGTATCATTTTATACCGCCTTACTTGGTTTCTCTACTGTTAGAAACTTTGTTCGCAATCGGTTTATTGAAAGAACAAAAAAATAACTAATTCATACTTTGTTAATTTGTTTTTTTTATCATATTTTTGCAAAACTTTTAAAATAACATAAATCAATGCTGAAAAGAGGAGTTTTATTAATCGGTTTTTTATCTATATTTTCACTTTCTTTAGCGCAACATCACGAAGCTGCAGCAGAAACTAAACCTGCTACAGAAACGAAAGTTGTAAGTGCTGAAGAAGCAGAAAAAGAACAAATAAAGAAAGAAAATAAGGAGTTTATAGACCATCACTTGTTAGATGCTCACAGCTTTGATATTATGGTGGAAAAGAAAGCAGACGGTACAGAAGTACATTGGGGTTTTCCACTTCCTGTTATTTTCTATGATGAAGCAAACGGTCTTCATGTATTCATGAGTTCAAAATTTCGCCATGGTAAAGAAATGAAAGATGCTCATGGCAAAAAATACAACGTAGTAGAAAGCAAAGGTGCAAACTACGCTCTTTACCACGAAAAAATTGTAAAAACAGATGCTTCTGGTGCCATTACTTTAGATGACCACGGTCACGTTACCAATGAAAAAGTTTTAGACTTATCTATCACTAAAAATGTTTTAATGATTTTATGCGCATCGTTATTGATGATTGTAATTTTCGGTTCTATGGCTAGAAATTATAAGAAATCACCAATTCCTACAGGTGCAGGTAAATTATTCGAACCACTGGTAATCTTCATCAGAGATGAGATTGCAATTCCAAACATCGGACCGAAATATCACAAATATATTTCTTACTTATTGACTATTTTCTTCTTTATTTTATTCCTGAACGTATTTGGTTTATTGCCTTTCGGGATTAATGTAACAGGGAATTTAGCCATTACAGCTTCTTTAGCAATTTTTACCTTCATCATTACGCAGTTTACGGCAAACAGAAACTATTGGCAACATATCTTCTGGATGCCAGGTTTACCGTTCTTAATGAAATTGGTAATGATTCCTATCGAATTAATCGGGATGATTATTAAGCCGTTTGCATTGTTAATACGTCTCTTTGCAAACATGTCAGCAGGTCACATCGTAATTTTTTCATTAATTGCAATGATTTATTACTTCCAAAATGTAATTGCAGGCGTTGCATTCCCATTCTTAACATTTGTATTGTATTTATTAGAGATATTAGTAGCATTCTTACAAGCGTATATCTTCACCATGCTTTCTGCGGTTTACTTCGGAATGGCAAATGAAGAGCCCCACCACGAAGAAGCTCATCACTAATAAGAAACAAGTGAAAAGAGCCAAGAGCCAAGTAGAAAGTAATCATTTTGAACTTGTAACTCGGATTTCAAAACTCAAAACATAAAAGTAGAAACTAATTTTTAAAATTATATATTATGGAAATTCCAAAACTAGTAGGTGCAGGTTTAGTAGTAATCGGAGCAAGTTTAGGTATCGGTAAAATCGGTGCTGCTGCTTTAGAAGGTATGGCTCGTCAGCCAGAACAAACTGGTAAATTACAAACTGCAATGCTTATTGCTGCTGCACTAGTTGAAGGTCTTGCATTTGCTGCATTATTTGCTGTAAACTAAGACTCAAAAAAATAGCACTCACCCGTAACGGTTGGTTACGGGAAGTGTTTTTAAAAATTAAATAAAAAAAATATATAAAAATCTTATGGGATTATTAGAGAATTTTTCGTCAGGTTTGTTCATCATTCAGTCAGTTATTTTCTTGATACTTCTTTTCGTGTTAAGAAAATTTGCATGGAAACCTATCCTTACTGCTTTAAATGAGAGAGAAGTTTCTATTCAAGACGCTATTAACCAAGCTAAATTGGCTAAAGAAGAAGTTGCAAATCTTAAAGCAGACAATGAGAGAATCATCCGCGAAGCTAAAGCTGAACGTGATGCCATCTTAAAAGAAGCGAGAGAGTTAAAAGACAAAATCATAGGTGAAGCAAAAGACCTTGCAAAATCTGAAGGAGACAAAATGATTGAACAAGCAAAACAATTAATTAATGCTGAGAAAAATGCAGCAATGGCTGATATCAAAAATCAAATTGGTTCTCTTTCTGTAGAAATTGCAGAAATTATTCTAAAACAAAAATTAGATAATGCTGATGCTCACAACGCATTAGTTGAAAAAATCATTAATAAATCTAACTTAAATTAATATGCTAACCTCTAAAGTAGCGAAAAGATATGCACAAGGTTTACTAGACTTTACTCAAGAATCTGGGAACACGGCTTCTATTTTTTCGGAAATGAAAGATGTAGTAAAGATTTTTAATGAATCTAAAGAATTAAAAAACTTCTTTGCTTCGCCAATCATAGACGCTAAAAAGAAAACCAAAGCAGCCTTAGAAATCTTTGCTCAGTTTTCACAATTAAGCAAGAATCTCATTACTTTGGTGATTAAACAAGGTAGAGAAAATCATCTGCAAGATATAGCACAAGAGTTTATCAATAAAGTAGAAGACTTACAAGGCGTACAGAGAGTTACCTTAATCGTAGCTTCTGAACTGTCTCAGAAAAATGTAGAAAACATTGTAAAATCTTCATCTTTAGTAGACCATACTAAAAACTACGACTTAAAAGTGGTAGTAAACCCTGAAATTATTGGCGGTTATATTTTAAGAGTAGGAGACCAACAGGAAGATAATTCGGTAAGAACTAAACTAAGCCAAGTGAAAAAAGAATTTCAATTAAATTAAGTTAAAAAACCATAAAATGGCAGAAATAAATCCGGCTGAAGTTTCAGCAATTTTAAAACAACAGTTAGCCAACTTTGATACACAAACAAATGTAGAAGAAGTGGGTACAGTATTACAAATTGGAGACGGTATCGCTCTAGTTTACGGTTTAGAAAACGTACAATACGGTGAATTGGTAAAATTCGAATCAGGAATTGAAGGTATTGTATTGAACCTTGCAGAAGACAATGTAGGTGTTGCAGTTCTTGGAGAATCTAAAAGAGTAAAAGAAGGAGATACAGTAAGAAGAACTGAAAGAATCTCTTCTATTAAAGTAGGAGAAGGTCTTTTAGGAAGAGTAGTAGATACTCTAGGTAATCCTATCGATGGTAAAGGTCCTATCACTGGTGACCTTTATGAAATGCCACTAGAAAGAAAAGCTCCAGGAGTAATTTTCCGTCAACCGGTAAATGAACCACTTCAGACAGGTATCTTAGCGATAGACTCTATGATTCCAATCGGAAGAGGACAAAGAGAGTTGATCATCGGAGATAGACAAACTGGTAAAACTACCGTTGCTATCGACACTATTTTGAACCAAAAAGAATTTTATGATGCGGGTGAGCCTGTATTTTGTATCTACGTTGCTGTAGGTCAAAAAGGTTCTACTGTAGCACAAATCGTAAAAACTTTAGAAGATAAAGGAGCTTTAGCTTATACCGTTGTGGTAGCAGCTAACGCTTCAGACCCTTCTCCAATGCAGGTATACGCACCAATGGCAGGAGCTGCAATCGGAGAATATTTCAGAGACACTGGTAGACCAGCATTAATCGTTTATGATGACTTATCTAAACAAGCTGTAGCTTACCGTGAGCTTTCTCTATTATTAAGAAGACCACCAGGTCGTGAAGCATATCCTGGAGACGTTTTCTATCTTCACTCAAGATTATTAGAAAGAGCTGCTAAAGTGATTAAAGATGATACCATCGCTGCTCAAATGAACGATTTACCAGAATCATTAAAACCAATGGTAAAAGGAGGAGGTTCATTAACGGCTCTTCCAATCATCGAAACTCAAGCAGGTGACGTATCAGCATATATTCCTACCAACGTAATTTCGATTACAGACGGACAGATCTTCTTAGAGTCAGATTTATTCAACTCTGGGGTTAGACCAGCGATTAACGTAGGGATTTCTGTATCGAGAGTAGGGGGTAACGCTCAGATTAAGTCTATGAAAAAAGTTTCTGGTACCTTGAAACTTGACCAAGCTCAGTACAAAGAATTAGAAGCTTTTGCTAAATTTGGTTCTGACTTAGATGCTGCTACTATGGCAGTTATCGCAAAAGGAGAAAGAAACGTAGAAATTCTTAAACAACCAGTAAACTCTCCACTACCTGTAGAATCACAAGTAGCGATGATTTACGCAGGAACTGAAAACTTATTGAGAAACGTTCCTGTAAGAAAAGTAAGAGAATTCCTAGTAGAATACGTAGACTTCTTAAAAAATAAACACCCAGAAGTAATGGCTGCTCTTAAATCAGGTAAGATTGATGACAGTTTAACAGGTGTTCTTAAGCAAGTAGCTACAGATTTAGCTTCTAAGTATAACTAAAATTAGTTGATGGTTTTTGGTTGATAGTTGACGGAATTTTCTAAGACTAGCAACCAACAACCGACAACCAACAACTAAACTAAATATGGCAAATTTAAAAGAAATTAGAGGAAGAATAACTTCTATTTCATCTACAATGCAGATTACAAGTGCGATGAAAATGGTTTCGGCTGCGAAACTGAAAAAAGCACAAGATGCCATTGTAATGTTAAGACCTTATTCTGAAAAACTTCAAGAGATCATTCAGAATGTAAGCGCAAGCTCTGATTCTGATAACGTTTCTGCTTTTGCACAAAAGAGAGAGGTAAAAAAAGTACTATACATCGCTATTACTTCTAATAGAGGTTTGGCTGGTGCTTTTAACTCATCTATTATCAAAGAATTAAACCACAGAATTTCTAATTCTGCTGTAGAAGTAGAAGTGTTAACCATCGGTAAAAAAGTTTTTGATGCTGTAAAGAAAAACAGAACGGTATATGATAACCAAAGTGCCATCTTTGACCATTTGAGTTTTGAAAAAGTATCAAAAGTGACTTCTGCTGTGATGAAGGATTTCAGCCAAGGAAAATTTGATGAAGTACATCTAATTTATAATAAATTTTTAAATGCTGCTAATCAAGAAGTAAAAACTGAACAGTTATTACCAATATCAATGCCGGAAACTGATGGTAATGCAAACAGTGATTATATTTTTGAACCTAACAGAAACGAGATTTTGGATAGCCTAATTCCTAAATCTATTAAAACGCAAGTGTACAAAGCAGTGCTAGATTCTATCGCATCTGAACATGGAGCGAGAATGACTGCAATGCACAAAGCGACTGACAATGCACAAGCACTTAAAAATGATTTGGTAATTTTCTATAACAAAGCGCGTCAAGCTGCGATTACCAATGAAATTTTAGAAATCGTTTCTGGTGCAGAAGCACTTAAAAATAGCTAAGAAATATTTCTTTTATACGATAAATGAAAGGGCGTCAACTCAGGTTGATGCCCTTTTTTGATGATGGTAAAATGATAAGTTTATTTTATGAGTTCACTATAGAAATTTAATTTTGTTTATAATGATTAAATTTACTTAGTTTTTCTTATCTAATGGAAATTAGTTAATAAAAATTAAAATACGTAATTAAGCGTATTGTATATCATGGGGTTTGGGTGTACTTTTGAACTGTAGATTTAAATAAAGCATTACACAAAAGTGTAATTGAAATATAAAATAAATCGTTTTAAATTTGCACCGTAATAACCCAAAACACAAATGATGATAAATTTTCTACTGCAGTAAAATTAAGGTTATTATGTAAACTGCAGTAGAAATTTTTTAAAGTGGAAGTAGTAATTTTCTTCATATTTCGATTTTTAGACCCAAAAAAGGGTGCGTTTACGCACTCTTTTTTATTAAACTTTCATATTAAAAATAATCATATATTTGCATAGATTAATCAATTCACAATTTTTTATAAATGGATTACGATAGTGTCGTCAAACTTCTTATTGCTTTATTACTCGTATTATTAAACGGTTTTTTCGTAGCGGCGGAATTCTCCATCGTTAAGGTTCGTTATTCACAGATTCAAATTAAGGCTGCTGAAGGAAACAAAATGGCGAAACAAGCCGAATACATCATCAAACATTTAGATGCTTATTTATCTGCTACACAATTAGGGATTACCTTAGCTTCATTAGCATTAGGTTGGGTAGGAGAAAGCGCTCTGGAACATGTTTTCCATGGCATATTCTCTTATTTCAATATCAATATTGCACCTGCAATGATTAAGACAATTTCTGTGGTAGTCAGTTTCCTAATCATCACGATTATGCATATTGTTTTTGGGGAGTTAGTACCTAAATCTATTGCCATTAGAAAATCAGAAGCCACTACATTATTCATTTCTGCACCATTAAGATTATTCTACAATATTTTCAAACCATTTATTTGGTTAATGAATTTATTTTCAAATGCTTTTTTGAAATTAATAGGAATCCATCCTGCTTCCGAACATGATATTCACTCTACAGAAGAACTTCAATTGTTGGTAAAACAATCAGCTGATAGTGGAGAAATAGAAGAAGAAAACTACGAAATCATTAAAAATGCTTTTGATTTTACAGACCACACTGCAAAACAAGTGATGGTGCCTCGTCAAAACATTATTTCTATTGACATAGAAGATGATAAAGAAGAAATTCTAAAACAAATCATCGATTGTGGATATTCTAGAATCCCAGTGTTTAAAAACTCGATTGATAACATTATCGGAGTTTTCTACACCAAGGAAATCATGAGAGAATACATCAAAAACAAAGACCTTGACTTAAAAGAGTTTTTGAGAGAAGCATTCTTCGTGGTAGGAAGTAAAAAGATTTCAGACCTGTTAAATGTTTTCCAGCAAAAGAAACAGCATTTAGCCATCGTTATCGATGAATTCGGAGGCACAGAAGGAATTCTTACTTTAGAAGATATTTTAGAAGAATTGGTGGGCGAAATCCAAGATGAAGAGGATGATGAAGATAAAATTGTAGACCAAGTTGGCGAAAACGTTTTCTGGGTAAAAGCAACTCAACCTTTAGAAGAAATTAACGAGTGTTTGCCGAAAGAATTATCAGAAGTTGGTGAATACAATACTTTAGCTGGATTTATTCTGCATCAATTAGAAGATATACCAGGAGAAAATCAAGAGTTCGATATCGATGATTATCATTTCAAAATTTTGAAAATGAACAATAAGTCGGTGGAATTGGTAGAATTGGTGTACGATCCTAAAGATATTGTAGATGACTTAACCGAAGAAATTAGCGAAATCTAATTAATCTCAACCTTTACCTTTACCTTTACCTCAAAGTTAACTTCAGTCAAAATGAAATTTTACGATAATCCTCAAAGAGAATATCAAGAAGAAGTAGCGCTTCTAGAACAGGAAGACGAAGTCTATAAATTAGTGCTGCATAATGATGATGTAAACACTTTTGATTTCGTGATAGAGTGTTTAATCGAAATTTGTAAACATACGCTAGAACAAGCCGAACAATGCACCATTTTGGTACATTACAAAGGCAAATGCACCGTAAAAACAGGTAGCATGGAGCTTTTGAAACCCATGCACGAAAAATTAATTTCCAGAGGTCTTACTTCTGAGATTGTATAAATAGAAAAACTCGTTCCAAAATTTCGGAACGAGTTTTTTGTTATCAAATTTTCTTTAACTTAAGAACGAAATTTAATAGTTGTTCTATTTGTACAATATTAATATTCTAAAATTTACAAGCTTATCAATTGCGTCGGGCTTTAGCCCGATGAAAAAGTCAAAAAAATAAATGGCTTTAGCCAAAACCTAGATAAAATTTGGCTAAAGCCAATCTTGTATTGGATTAAAAAAAACGGGCTAAAGCCCGTTCCAATTGATATATTAAAGTGATGGATTTAATGGTATTTTGAATTAAGATTAGAATTTCACCTTAAAAACCTTCGTTTCTCCATTTCTAATCACGGTAACGTCTTTTTCGTCTCCAGCATTGAGTTTTGATAAACAATCCATATAAGAATAGACTTCTGTGATTTTGCAATCTCCAATTTGGGTAAGAATATCTCCAGATTGAATTCCTGCAACTGCAGCAGGTCTGTTATCAGTAACTCCATCAATGTGCAAACCATCTTTAGAATCTGCATAACTTGGCATAATTCCCAATGTTACTTTGTATTTTGGGACAGATTTGGTAGAAGTGGTTTTAGTCTTCGTAAACGGAATTTCAGATTTTTGAGAAAGTTCATTCGCAATGCCAAAAACATATTGGGTGATAGTTTTTAGGCCATCGAAATTTATTTTATCACTGTCATCACTGGGTTTGTGATAGTCTGCATGCGTTCCCGTAAATAAGAATAAAACAGGAATATCTTTCAGATAGAAGCTGGTATGATCAGAAGGACCAACTCCAGATTCATCTAACGTAATATTATAACCTGCAGGTTTCACTTTTTTCACTAAATCTGGGAAAATAGGAGAGGAACCTACACCTCCTACCGTAAGGTTTTTATCTTTGTCTAATCTTCCTACCATATCCATATTAATCATGGTGACTACATTAGGATATTGAGATTTTACATTTTCTGCGAATTTTTTAGAGCCAATCAGTCCGTCTTCTTCTGCAGAGAAAAGCACAAAAACGTAATTTACTTTTTCCTGAGTCTTATTTTTGGCAAAAATTCTCGCCAATTCCATCACTGCCGAAACGCCAGAAGCATTGTCATCTGCACCATTGTGAATTTGTCCGTCAGAATTCATCAGCGTAGATTGATGATGTTGGTTCAATCCTAAATGGTCATAATGTGCGCCAATGACAATCGTTTTAGCGGCTTTATTGTCTAAATATCCTATCACGTTGGTTCCTTTACTTGGAGTAAAAGAATTTTCATCGTGTGGATTGAGTTTAATGGAATATTCAAATGGTTGTAAATGGGTTTTAAGTCCTAATTTTTTAAAATATTTTTGAATATAATTGGCGGCTTTTTGCTCGCCTTCACTTCCTGCCAATCTGCCTTGCAATTCGTCACTGGCAAGATAAGTAAGATGGTTTTTAAGTTGAGTTTCGTTTACATTTTCTACTTCGTCTGTATCTACCCAATCTGCAATGAAAACATTGGTTTCTCTTGGTTTAGACTGATTTCTATTGCTGCTGAAAACCAATTTTTTCCCATCTTTAGAAAACATCGGGAATGCATTGAATTCACTTTCGTAGGTGATTTGTTTCAGATTTTTTCCTTCTAAATCAATGGTGTACAATTGGAAATCATAACCTCTCGTAGAATGATGATTACTTGAGAAAATAATTTTCTTATCATTTGGAGTAAAATATGGTGCCCAATTCGCTTTTCCAAGGTGCGTAATTTGTTTTAAATCGGTTCCATCAGCATTGATGGTGTAGATTTCCATATTGGTTGGTGCAACGAGATTTTGAGCCAAATAATCTTTGTATTCTTTAATTTCTGCATCGGTTTTTGGTCGAGAAGCACGGAATACAATTTTTTTAGAATCATGAGAGAAAAATGCGCCGCCGTCATATCCTAAACCGAAGGTAAGTTGTTTCAGATTTTTCCCATCAATATCCATCGTCCAGAGTTCTAAATCGCCAGTTCTGGTAGAAGTGAAAACAATTTTTTTACCATCTGGAGAAACCACCGCTTCTGCATCATAACCAGGAACATCTGTTAATTTTTTGACAATTTTCCCGCTTAAATCTGCCATATAAATGTCAAATTCTGGATAAATTGCCCAAAGATATTTTCCGTCTTTAGAAACAGGTGGAGCTGGACAAGCGCTGCTCGCTTCATGCGTAGAAGCGTAGAGAATATGTTGGTTATCTGGCATAAAGAAAGAGCAAGTGGTTCTTCCTTTTCCTGTAGAAATTAATTGTAGATTGTCAGATTTTTTAGAATAATCCTTCGATAAATCATAGGCGAAAATCTGGTCACATTCTGCTCCCAAATTTTTATTGGTAACTTGCATGGTCAGGAATTTTCCATTGGGAGAAAAATACGCTTCTGCATTATCTCCACCATCAGTCAATTGCTGAATATTTCTAAGATTTCTTTCTTGTGAAAATAAGAGAACACTGTTAAGCAGTGCAAGAATGATTACATTTTTCTTCATATACGTTTTTTTAGAAAGGATAACCAATCGAGAAGTTGAAGGTTGGTTTAAATGGTTTTATTTTGTCAAAAACCCATCTTTCGCCTTTTGGCTGATTTGGGTCGTGTAATTTGTAGGCTAAATCTATTCTTACCGTAATATACGCCACATGCATTCTCAACCCGAAACCAGAACCCAATCCCATTTGAGAAATAAATTTATTGAACTTAAATTCATCGCCAATTCCTGAATCTTTGGTGCTCCAAATGTTTCCAGCATCTGCGAAAACGGCGCCTTCAAACATGTCATTAAATGGATATCTGTATTCTATGTTGGTGGTCAATTTTACGTTATCCATCATATAAGCTCTCACTTTTTGGTCGATTTGTGTATCGGCAGGACCTAATCCACCGAAAGCAATCCAAGCTCTGATGTCATTACTTCCTCCATTGAAATACGAACGTATAAATGGCATGTTGCTAGAATTTCCGTAAGGAATTCCTACACCTATGAATTGTCTAACAATAAACTGTGATTTGTTTTTGAAAGTGAAATATTTTCTCGCATCAATATCGAATTTCACAAACTGAGAAATCGGAATGCCGAAAATGGTTTTGCTGTTGGTCAAAACTCCAGAATCCGTATTGTTTTTACTGAAAACACTCAATAAATTCCCAGCCAATTCTACTTTAGCATCCAAAAAGAATGGGTTTTGATAGCCTTTTTTCCCGATTTCATTGTAAATATAGTTGTAAGCCAAAGAATTGATGAGAACGTCTTGTGTTAATCGGTCTTTTTTAATGGTAGACTGTTTGAAATTGAGCAATAAATCTAAACCAGTTGGCGAAAGACTATTCGCAAAACCTGTATCATTAAGCAATAATCTAGATTTGGCTTCGGTGTCTAAATTAATAGCACTAGGATTATAGATATCATAGAGATTAAAAATCCCGTCTTTAATGTCTCCTTCCGTTTTGAATAACTCATAATATTTATTCTTATTTCGAGTAAATGAAAACTGCGTGTTAAAAACAGATAATCTATGAGAAATGACTTCATTCACGGTGATGAAATAATTCAAACCAGCGTTCACGTTGATTCTGTCCATCCCAATATTATTCTGTACCGAAGCACCTAAATTCACTGTAGAAACAGGCGAATATTTATTCGGGACAAATTTTTCGGTGTTAAAGGGCAAGAGCAATCTTGGGAAATTCAACCCAAATTGCAGGGAATATTCAGAAGCGTTAAACAACGCATTAGGATTTTTTTCATCGTAAACGGTACCAAAAGTTCCAGAAACACTTCCCGTAAAGTTTTCGGCGCCACCAAAAACATTTCTAGCCGTCAATTCGGCAGAAGGAGAAAACCCGAAGTTCAAAATTTGAGAATAATGTAAATCAAGCGCCGTTTTAAAATTGTATTTCGGCAACGGAATAAGCTTATATTTTACATTGATAATCGTATCATTCGGATTGCTGTATTGATCTGGTGATGCTTCATAGCTCGCAATACTGAAATTATTAAGGGCAATGAAGTTTCTTTTGGTAAGATCAAGATTTTTTTGGTTGTAAATTTCACCTTTTTTAAGCGTAATCGGTCTCCAAAGTGCTTTAACCTTGTATTGGTCATCTATTCTTTTGATGATGGCATTTTCGTATTCTTTAACATCTACATTGGCAGTGTCGGTAAGTTTTTCTAAATATTGAATTTCAACGTTACCAATCGTGTATTGTTTGTAAGGTGTTTTCAGCGTGTCTTTTAAAATATCCATGGTGAGTGGAACTTGCTTTCTGCTTTGCAAAGTGTCTGCGGTAAAATAAATTTCGCCACCATCTCTATTGAAGCTATAATAACCCTTTTCTTGCATGAGTTCGGTAATTCTTTTTACCTCGTCTTCTAATTTTTCTTGGTCTAGAACAGCTCCTGATTTTACTTTAGATTCTGTAATTTTTTGTTCGTAAATATTTCGGATGTTTTCGTAGGGAATATTGTAGTAATATCCGTTGATATAAGTAGGATCTTTGTATGTGATTTTGTAATTGGCTTGTGCTTTTTTTGCCGCCGAATCGAGTTTGTGAGAAAAATCGACATGAGCGTCCCAAAATCCTTTATACACCAAGAATTTTTTAATGGAATTAGCACTGGTTTCGGTTTTTCCTTGATCTAAAATAATAGGTGGTTTTCCTAAAGAATGCCAAACTCTGTTCCAAAACAAACTATTGCCCTTCAATTCTGGGTGATTGTATTTCACATAAAGAGAATCTCTCAGTTTTTGGTTTCTCATTTGTCTCGGAAACGTTTGATACTCGTTTAGAATGCTGTCATATTTCGCATTCGCCATGTTATAAATCCATAAACGAGTAGGGAACAAATAGAGGACTTTTTTATTGGGTTTTTGACTAACAAAATTCGGGATTTCTTCATCGAAATCTTTTCGGTCTACATATTCAAAATTATTTTTGGTCAATAAATACTCACCATTGGGAACTTTCTTGGTACTGTTACAACCGTAAAGAAACCAAACGAGGATTGCAAAAGATAAAAATATGTGGTATTTTTGAAAATATTTAAAAAAATGCTTACTGCTCATAAAATAAAAGTTTTTCAGTCTTTAGACAAAAAGAAGTTCAGACAAAAATACAATTTGTTTTTGGTTGAAGGTAACAAAATAATCCAAGAGTTGAAACATTCTTCTTACAAAATTCAAGAAATTTTTTCTATTCAACCTGAAGATTTATCCTTCCCCGAAACAAAGATTCATCCTATTACAGAACGTGAACTGAAGAAAATTAGTTTTCTGCAAACGCCAAAAGACTCTGTAGCGGTAGTAGAATTGCCTTCTACTGAATTGCTAGAGCAACAGAAAATACAGATTATTTTAGATGGAATTCAAGACCCGGGAAATCTGGGAACCATCATCAGATTGGCAGATTGGTTCGGAATAGAGCAGGTGATTTGCAGTCAAGACACTGTAGATATGTACAATCCAAAAGTAATTCAGTCGACCAAAGGTTCTTTTGCTAGAATCAATGTGGTGTATACCGATTTAACCGAATATTTGTCTAAAACAGACGCTGTAAACATAGGAACAGATATGGTAGGCGAAAATATTTATCACTTTGATTTTCCAGAGAAATTCAATCTTATTTTGGGCAATGAAGGAAACGGAATGCGACCAGAAGTTGAAAAATTGGTTTCCCAAAACATTACCATTCCACGATTCGGGCAAAAACAATCTACAGAAAGCCTTAATGTTTCGATGGCGACAGGAATTATTCTAGGGCAGATTTTTTCTAAAATTTAAGGATTAGGATTTAGGAATTAGAGGTTAGGATTTAGGAATTAGTTTTGAGAAAAATGTTTATCTTTAAAAGCTAATTTTTATATCAACCTTTACCTCAATCTCAACCTTTACCTTTACTTCTCTCAATGCCAAAAATCGCCTTTTTCATCAATCCTATGATTAGACATTTCAAGAAAATTGAAATCGACATTCAGCATCATTTTCTCAATCAAGACTATCAGTTTTTTATTTCAGAATATTCTGGACATTTTTTAACCTTGCCAAAACATGCGGTGGAAGAAGGTTTTACGCATTTTATTGCAGTAGGTGGAGATGGAACGCTGAATGAGATTGTGAATGGCTTAATAGAAGCATTTCGTACAGAAAATGGCTATGATTGGGAAAGGATTTCTCAAATAAAAATTGGAATTTTACCATCAGGAAGCGGAAATGATTTTATCAAAAATCTTGGTTATACAACCATTGACGAATTGCAATCGCTTATTACAAAAGATTCTTCAGAACTTGTAGATGTGGGTTTTGCGGAATTTCTGAACCGAGAAAAACAAAAAGCTGAGCGTTTTTTCATCAATGTTTCAGATGTGGGAATTGGGGGAGAAGTAGTCATCAGTAAAGAAAGATTACCTTTGGTTTTTCCGGGTGACGTGAATTATTTCATCGCTATTCTTTCTACGTTTTTAATGTACAAAAAGAAAACCATCAAGGTTACTGCCAAAGATTTTACGTGGCAAGGAAAAGTGCTGAATTATGTAGTAGCCAATGCCAAATATTTTGGGAATGCTATAGGAATTGCGCCTCATGCAGAGATTTCTGATGGCGAATTTGCCATTACCAATGTTGGTGACATCAGCTTGTTAGATTACTTCAAAAATATTGGAACGGCTAAAAAATGCAAAAAAATCAATCATCCACAAGTTTCTTATACTTCGGCTCAAGAAGTTTTCATCGAAAATGCAGATGGTCTGGCTTTAACCATTGATATGGACGGAGAATTCATCGGTTATGCACCGGTAAAATTCACTTGTCTCCAAGAAAAACTGCGTTTTTTGAAGTAAAAATTATTCTTTTACCGTTTTTCGTTCATCATCAGGATTGGGAGAATTTTCCTCGATTTGAATGTCTTGTTTTTTGATGTAATGAATAACTTTGAACAAAATTTCAGATTTTAAACTGTTTCCGGGAGCGTTTACATCAGTCGTTTTGAACCAATAAGCGCAACGCAATTTTATTTTTTCGCCGTCTATTTCTTGTACATAAACACTTGCATGAGGATTTTTTTCTACTTCTTCAAACGAATTGATAATGTGCAAAATATCCTTCATCACTTTTTCTAAATCTTCGGAATAATTTACATTGATAAAGAATTCACTTCTCAAAAGTTGATTGTAAGTGAAGTTTTCAAGTGGATTTTTAAGAATAATGGAATTGGGAATGAAAACATCTTTTCCGTCAAGAGTTTTAATATTGGTTTCTCTGAGCGACATTTTTTTAACTCTGCCTCTCATTCCTTGCACTTCTATTAAATCGCCTATTCTAAAAGGTCTTCTAAACGCCATAAGAATTCCTGCCAAGAAATTTTCGCCAATATCTTTTAAAGCAAAACCTACAATAAAAGTGGTGAGCGCAGTTCCTGCCAGAATTTTATTGGTAATATTTCCGTAGCCCAAAATCCCCAAACAAACGATAACCAAAAAGATGGTGAGGATAAAAGAAACGATATTTACCAAGAAATCTGTAACGATAGAATCTTTTGATTTTTCGTCTATGAATTTGGTAACAACTTTTGAAAATAGTTTAATGGCGTAAATTCCCGCAATAAAGACCAAAATTGCCATCAAAATTGCAGGCAATTGACTTAGGAAATTTTCCCATGAATGTTGTATGGTAGTTCTAAAATCTACAAATTCCTTTTCCATATTATAAAATTTCTTCTAAGCTTTTTAAAACTTCACGTTCTTCGTATTCTTCTAATTTTTCCCTTAAAAATTTTAAAACAAAGGGCGCCAAATAAATTAGTGCAATCCCAATTAATTTTTTCTTCCAACTGCTATGATAAAGGTTTTTCTTCGCAAAATTGGTCACTACGGCTGCCAATCCTATTTTGATGGCGTTTTCGGCGATGCTTCCTACTACGTTTTGAGTATTGATGCCTATTTTTTCTTCGCCGTATTTATTAATTTTTGTTTTAATATAATTTTCAGAAGCGCCACCTGTAGCAAAACTTAGAATTTTGGCAGGTTTCAGTTTTAATCGGTGTTCTCCGTTTTCGTCTGTCTTATCGACTAAAAATTGGTCAGTGAATCCATGAGTGATGGCACTTAAACTTTCTTTAGGATTTTTAAATGCTGCGATGTCTTCTAACTCGGCAATTTCTTTTCTTAAAGTTTCCTTGCGTTTTCTTAAATCTTCTAAGTTTTTCATGTCATGGAATTTTAATCGTTAAACAGCATTTCTATGGCCTTATTGGTAATGATTTTTTTAATGTAATTTCTCATTAAAAAGACCAATAAAATGAGCAATAAATAGAATCCTGCAAGAATGAGGAAGCCATAAGCAAAGTTGTGGAGCCAATTTCCTAAGAATAAACCTAAACTCACGTTTAACAAAAAGATAAAGAAAATGGCAAGAACAGAGATAATCATTATAGGTACTGAAACTCCAATGATTTTAAGAGATTTCTCGGTAGCATCTAGCTTTACGAGTTCTATTTTTTTTTCCGCGTAATCTTTGATGAGGTCTATCATGGCAAATTTCTTTGTTTAAAGATACAAAAAAAGGAACTTTTATGATAAGTTCCTTTATAAAATTTTATAAAAACTTTACAGATTATTTTAAAGCGTCTAGCTCTGTTTCTACTTCTTTTACCACTTCCGAAGCTTTGTTGGCTGCAGTATGTTTGTATTTTCCGTAGCTTTCTTTTACGCTAGAAACTACTTTATCTAAATTTTCTTTTGCCTTGTCTGATAGATTTCCGTATTCCGACTTTACTTTTTCAGATACTTTATTGTATTCATCTAATGCTTGATCTTTTAAATCATTCGCTTTAGCTTTTAGTTTTTTTCTAGTTTCTTTACCTTCTTCTGGAGCGTAAAGCATTCCTAGAACTACACCTACTGCAGCACCTGCTAAAAGTCCTGCAATAATTCCTGCTGTATTTTTACCTTTTCCCATTTTGTAATAATTTAGTGTTAATAATTTATTTTCGTTTACCTCTTCATTCGCACAACTTCTATACCAAATATAAGGAAAATTTTCACAAATTTATGTTAAAATTGTATGAATAGTTTCTATTTATTATTTCGAAATATGTGATAGAATCAATGCTATGGTTTCTTCTTTGTTTAGTAAAGTATTGTCTATCAAGATGGCGTCATCTGCTTTTTTCAGCGGAGCTACCGCTCTTTCGCTATCGATTTTATCTCTGGTTTTAAGGTTTTCATAAACTTCTTCTCTAGAAATATCTACGCCAGATTTTTGTAGTTCTAGATGCCTTCTTCTGGCTCTTTCTTCTGGACTGGCGGTGATGAAAAATTTATAATCTGCATGAGGCAAAATAACGGTTCCTATGTCTCTTCCGTCCATAATGACACCACCTTTTTGAGCTAAATTTCTTTGAAAATCAAGTAAAAAAGCTCTTACTTCTGCCTGTTTTGCAATAAGGCTTACATGGTCAGAAACTCTAGGTTCACGAATTTCTTTATCAATATTTTTACCATTGAGGAAAAGCTCTAAAACACCATTGTTTAAAATAAATTCCAAATGAATTTGGTCAAATTTTTCAAAGAGTGACTTTATGTCTATTTCTTGGCTGTCATTAAGGCAGTTTTCTAAAGCGAAATAAGTAATTCCACGGTAGAGTGCACCTGTATCAATATGGATGAGGTCAAGTTTTTGGGCAATCGCTTTAGAAATTGAACTTTTTCCGGTAGAAGAAAATCCGTCAATAGCAATAACTGGTTTTTTGTTCATGCTACAAATTTCGTTAAAGTTTTTTGAATTTGAAAACGTTTTAAATGTTGGATGATGGAAGTTATCATTTATTACTCAAAACTCATCACTCATCACTTATAACTATCAACGTCTATTCCCAGAAAGTTCTACCAAATCCAGCATTAAGCCAATTTGGTTCACATTGTCGGCGTTGTGATAACGAACATGGGAATAATCAAATCTAAAAGAAGAGATTTTGATTCCAAAACCAAAACTCAATCCAGAGAAATTTCTTTGGTCCAGAACAGCGAGTTCGTTTCCTCGTTTTACGTTGTATCCCATTCTAATGTTGAAGGCTTGTTCAGGAAACAATTCGATTCCGCCAGAAAGATGGTCCATCAATTTTCTACCAAAACCGACTTCTTTGCCATTAATATCATACGATTGAGAAATATTAAATTGCTGCAAATCATGATAAGTAATGGTGTAAGCCAAAGGAAATTCTGGCAAAATTCTGGTGTAACCGATATCTGCTCGGAAAGGCAATTGTTCTTTGGTTCCGTTGTAAGATTTGATTTGATAACCAAAATTTCTGAAAACCAAAGCTACCGTTTCTTTGGATTGCTCATTGTGATAAGTCACTCCAGCATTCGCAGAAATGGCCGAAGAAGTATAATTGTCGATTTTTGAAGTGAGGTAATTCACATTGGCACCAATCGTGAAATTATCATCAAACTGATAGGCATAACCTATGCCAAATGAAGCATCCATTGCAGAAAATTCACCGTTTACATTCCCGAATTCATCAGTTCTCGGTGTTTTTCCAAAGTCCAAAACTCTAGCATTGACGGAAATGAAATGTCCTGCCGTTAAATCTTTCACGTAATTAATGCTACCTAAGTTAGAACCTGCAATGTAAGAACCGTAATTAATCCCGATTCTATTGTCCATGTCTAGATTCATCAAAGCAGGATTGATGGCTGCAAAATTCACGTCATAATCTCGTACAGAAACCGCATCACCACCTAAAACAGCTTGTCTGGCAGAAACGGGAACATTGAGAAAAGGATAGACCTTGGTTCCAGTTTGTGCAGAAGCCCATAATGCGAATAAACAGAAGGATGTGGTAAATAGTTTCTTCAAAATTTCAATTATAACTTTGCAAAAATAATTTATTTTACACTTTAACAAAAATTAAATGTGAAAACATAATTCTATTAACGAAATTCTTTACGATTCATTATATTTGCAGTAAATTTATTTTTTGCCTCAAATCTATACTTTTTGAGACACCATTTTTGATAAAAATATAACAATGAAATACAAAAGAGTTCTTTTAAAATTAAGCGGAGAAGCTTTAATGGGTAGCAGACAATACGGAATTGATAATGATCGATTGGTAGAATATGCTAAAGAAATTAAAAAAGTAGTAGATGCAGGCGTAGAATTAGCAATAGTAATAGGTGGAGGAAATATTTTCCGTGGAGTAGCAGGAGCAGCCAAAGGTATGGATAGAGTGCAAGGCGATTATATGGGAATGTTGGCTACCGTAATTAATGGAATGGCGTTACAAGGCGCACTAGAAGACCAAGGTATTAAAACCAGATTGCAATCTGCAATCGAGATGGACAGAGTAGCAGAGCCTTTCATCAAAAGAAGAGCAGTAAGACACTTGGAAAAAGGAAGAGTGGTGATTTTCGGAGCGGGAACAGGTAATCCGTATTTTACGACAGATACTGCTGCTACATTGAGAGCAATAGAAATTGGTGCAGATGTAATTCTTAAAGGAACGAGAGTAGATGGAATCTACGATTCTGACCCAGAAAAAAATGCAGATGCAGTAAAATTCAATTCGCTTTCTTATGACGAAGTTTTTGAGAAAGATTTAAAAGTAATGGACATGACTGCATTTACCCTAAGTAAAGAAAATAATTTACCCATCATTGTTTTTGACATGAATAAAGACGGTAATTTATTAAAAGTAGTCTTAGGCGAAGAAGTAGGAACTCTTGTGAATATATAATGTGTAACTTATCAAATTTTCAATATACAATGGAAGAATTAAACATGATTATGGATATGGTAAAGCAAGAAATGGATGCTGCAATTAAGCACCTTGATCATGCTTTCCAAAAAATTAGAGCAGGTAGAGCTTCTACATCTATGGTTCAAGATGTTGTGGTAGAATATTACGGAGCAATGTCGCCAATCAATCAAGTGGCAAATGTATCTGTTCCAGATGCGATGACGATTTCTATTCAACCATGGGATAGATCAGCGATTAACGCCATTGAAAAAGCGATTATCAATTCTAACCTTGGTTTTGCACCTTCTAATAATGGAGATACGATTATTCTAAACGTTCCACCATTAACTGAAGAAAGACGTAGAGATTTAGCAAAACAAGCGAAAGCGGAAACTGAACAAACCAAAGTAACCATCAGAAATGCTAGACATGATGGTATGAAAGAACTTAAAAAATTAGATGGCGTTTCTGAAGACATCATCAAAGATACAGAAGCTAAAATCCAAGAACTGACAGACAAATATGTGAAATTAGCAGACGAACGTCTTAAAGCAAAAGAAACAGATATTCTCAAAATCTAATGCTATAAACATAAGCAAAACAAAAAACTCCAGAATTTCTGGAGTTTTTTTATTATAACATCTAGCATCTCATATCTAGCATCTAGAATCTAGACCTATTGATACCTTTCATGCTCTCTTTCTTTCACAAACTTGCTCCAAAGAGGCTTCGTCAAGGCTTTGTATTTTTCTACATCGAAAACTTGAGAATCGGTAAGCGCTTTATACGTGAGCCAAACACCAAAAGGAAATAAAACCAAATTAGAAAGCCAAGCTCCGAAATAAGGATTGAGTTTTCCTTTCCAAGTCATATTTTCTATGGTCAAGTTCATCACATAGAAGACAATAAAAATGATAATTGCAATCACCACAGGAAAACCTACACCTCCTTTTCTGATGATAGAACCCAAACTCGCGCCAATCATAAAGAAAATAAGACAAGTAACGGAGTAAGCAATAATCCCTTGTTGATACATGATAATCTTATTGTAATACTTTACAATATCTAAGATTTGGGTATCCTTGTTCTTTTTTTCGTTTTGTAGAAAAGAAATTTTAGTATAGGCTTGATAGAGGACTTCTAACCTTTTATCTTCTTTCAATTTTTCTATCGCAAAAGGTTCTGTAGGTTTGGCAGGATTTTTAATTTTGTCGATGTAGGTCACATAATTATTGGTTTGTCCTACCATTTCAGAGTTAATAGAATTAAAAGTAAAATCGTTTTCTTTCTTAACCTTTACAATCGTTTTATTAATCTCTTTATAGTTTTGAAAACGGTAATCGTCCGTAATTTTTTCTTCTTCTATGGCTTTGTTAATGACATCACTCACATCAAAATGTTGTACCAGAGAATCAAATTTTACCGATTGACCAGGCTGTTTCAGTCGTTCTAAATAATTTTTGTCTTGAATATTATCTTCGAAAATATAGCCATCATACAAAACCAATTTCAAATAATTTCTGTTGGCAGCAGGTTTAAATTTACCTTTTTTAGCGATAATTGTTCTTTGGTCTTCATAAGCATTGGCCACTTTGTGCACAAAAACGCCTTCTAAATGTTCCCCGTTTTCCCCATAAATTTTGTCAAATTTCACGGTTGCTCCAGGTAATGAATTGATGAATTGTCCTGCGGTAAAGTTGATGGCGGGTTTGGTAGCGGCAATATTGTACATCATGTTTTTGGCCTTCCTCTGAAAATCTGGAATTACATTATTCGAAAACACAAAAAGCATGATAGAGAGTAAAGAAACGATGGCAAATAAAGGCATCATAATTCTCGTGAGGGAAATTCCCGCAGATTTCATGGCGGCGAGTTCATAGCGTTCCCCGAAATCTCCAAAAGTCATAATGGAAGCCAAAAGAATGGTCAGTGGTAATACCATTTTGACAACGTTTACACTCAGATAAAACAAGAATTTTACAATTTCCCAATTGCTCAAGCCTTTTCCAGTAAACTGCGAAAGCTGAATCCATACAATATTCACCATAAAGATGAAAAACAGCACGCTGAAAATAAATAAAAATGGCCCGAAAAAGGTTTTTATAATATATTGATCGAGTTTCTTTAACATTTGCCAAAATTATGAAAAAAGTTAGAATTATTTTGGTTTTAGTTCTTTTGTCATGAAACAAAAGAACCAAAAGTTCAAGACTTGAATGCTCAGCTAAATAATTGAAATCTATTCTAAAATCCCTGAAACTTGTCTTCGCTTTGCTTCGACTTCAAACAGCAGGAATTTTTTAAAGCCTAGATTTCAATTATTTTTAACGCCTCCGCATTCTATGTCATAGAAAAATCCTTCTCAAAATGAGAAGGATTAATGTTATAATTCTGTAATGAGGTAATTCTTGTACTTGTTTTTATCAAAACTGAACGTAGAAGTACTTAATTTCTGGTTTTCTTTGTATTGATTTACGGTAATCACGGCCAAATCATTGCCTGATGAAGTCTGTACAATTTTAGCAATCTGCTTTTTAGGCGTATTAATGTACAAAACCACACTTTTTACCCCATTATCTTTTACAGGAACCATTTTGATGAGGTCTAGACCGCCACTTTTTCCTGCATAGGTAACCGTGTATCCTGTTTTATATTCATCAAGATAATTGATAGGGGAAAGCGCTTTTTCTGAACCATTCGGTTGAGCAATCGTCACTTCTTGGTCTTCTTTAGAAATGTTGTACACTTTTTTTCCGTCAAAAATCTGCTCATTTCCCATGATATTCAGTTTGTACTGAGTAGGAGTAGAGTAGAAGATTCCCGTTTCGATTTTGCTCACTTTTCCAGTTCCCGTCCCGTAACAAAACTTGAAGTAAGTATTTTTCTTGGCTTTATAATTTTTAGAAACGGTTTCTAAAATAGTTTTGGCTTTAGCATCTACTTTTTGCGCGAACGAAAAGGTAAAACTTCCAACCAAAGCACTTGCTAATATAATCTTGTTAAAATATTTCATCTGTTAATATTTATTTTTTTAAGGTCAGATGCAACGCCACAAATTTTTTTTTCAATCAAAAATAGTTTCGGCGTTTCATGTTTTTATTTTTAATGATTCTTGGTGTAGATTTCAAAAAGCGAGCCAAGAAGTTTTAAAGAGTGTTAAATAAGAGTTTAAATTACTTAATTAATTTTAAAATTAAATTTATAACTCCGAGAATTATTTATACTAACCATAAATATTTGGGTGCATTAACTTCTCTGCTTTTATTGATTTTAAGATAAATTCCCGTTAAAATAATTGCAAATGGAACGAGTAGATTGAAGTAATTCATGTATTAATTTTTATTTTTTTAAAAATTCTTTTGCAGAAAAAACGGGAATTAAATTATTTTTAAAATTTTTTTTATTTCTAGTAATAATAACATGAAGATTACTTTCTAATGCAGTGTAAAACTGTATAGCGTCTTCAAAATCATTAAAATCAGAGGCTAAAGCCAAATCTATAATTTTATCTGTGGTAGGTAAAACTTCTACCAAAACTTTAAATTTTGATAGTATTTTTTTTGCTTCACTAAAAGAGTAATACTTTGACAAAATATAGTAAGTATTAGTAAAAGTAAGTGCAGAAATATATAATTTCAGTTTTTTACGGTCTGCTTTTGTAAATAATTCTTGCGCTTCTTGGTAGAAATTTTCTCTCTTTTGTAATAAATCTATGACGATGTTGGTGTCTACAAAAACATGTTCCATTAAGAATATTTTTTGGTTAAAAACTCTTGATATTCTTTTTTGTAATCATGATTTTCATCAGGAATAATTCCGGTTAAACTTTCAACTAAAGCACTTACATCTTGCTCCTCGTCATGTTTTTTGGTAAGAGAATTCAGATAATTTTCTATTAATTTAGAAAGACTCATTTTATGGTTTTTTGCATAAACTTTTGCACTTTCTATAATATTTTTGTTGAGGTTTAATGTTAATTTAGTATTCATTTTATGAAAATTTACGTGTAAAATTAAAAAATTATTACGTGTAAACAAAATTTCATATAAATAATTTCATTTTTTTTAACATCCATCATCCCACTTCCAGCAAAACTACTTCCTCAATTCCTCCAAGAAACTTTCCAGAGAATTCAAGTCAGAAATCATGACTTCTCTTGCTTTTGCACCGTTGAACCCGCCTACAATTCCTGCAGCTTCTAATTGGTCCATAATTCTTCCAGCTCTGTTGTAGCCCAATTTTAATTGTCTTTGAAGCATAGAAGTAGAACCTTGTTGTGTAGAAACAATAATTCTAGCGGCTTCTTCGAAGAGTTGGTCTTTTTCATTCGGGTCAAAACTTCCAACTGTAGAAGTGGTTTCTTCCCCTGAATATTCAGGCAACATAAATGCAGAGGCGTAACCTTTTTGTTCGCCAATGTATTCTGCAATTTTTTCCACTTCTGGAGTATCTACAAAAGCACATTGCAATCTCAAAATTTCGTTTCCATTGAAATACAACATATCACCTTTTCCAATTAATTGTTCTGCACCAGGAGAATCTAAAATCGTTCTAGAATCTACACTAGAAATCACTCTAAAGGCTGCTCTCGCTGGGAAATTGGCTTTAATCATCCCTGTAATCACGTTTACAGATGGTCTTTGCGTCGCTACAATCAAGTGAATTCCTACTGCTCTTGCCAATTGGGCTAATCTGGCAATTGGGAGTTCTACTTCTTTTCCTGCCGTCATGATAAGATCTGCAAATTCGTCTACTACAAGAACGATGTAAGGCATGTAACGGTGACCGTTTTCAGGATTCAATTTGCGTTCCGTGAATTTCTTATTGTATTCCTTAATATTTTTACAAAAAGCATTTTTCAGCAAATCATAACGCGTATCCATCTCTATACAAAGAGAATTGAGCGTGTTAATTACTTTATGTGTATCCGTAATAATAGCGTCTTCACCATCTGGAAGTTTTGCCAAATAATGTCTTTCAATTTTAGAATACAATGAAAGTTCTACTTTTTTAGGGTCTACCATTACAAATTTTAATTCTGATGGATGTTTTTTGTAAAGTAGGGAAGTAAGAATGGCGTTAATCCCAACAGATTTTCCTTGTCCAGTTGCTCCTGCCATCAATAGGTGAGGCATTTTGGCTAAATCTGCTACGAAAACTTCATTAGAAATCGTTTTCCCAAAAACCACTGGCAAATCCATATCTGCATTTTGGAATTTCGGTGAAGAAATAACACTTCGCATAGAAACCATTGAAGGATTTTTACGTGGAACTTCTATTCCTATTGTTCCCTTTCCTGGCATTGGTGCGATAATTCTAATGCCTAGAGCAGATAAATTCAAGGCGATGTCATCTTGTAATTTTTTGATCGCCGCTACTCTGATTCCCGCTTCTGGAACGATTTCGTAAAGCGTAACAGTAGGACCAATGGTTGCTTTAATTTCTGCAATGCCTACGTTGAAGTTTTTAAGTAACCCAACGATTTTATTTTTATTTTCTTCGAGTTCGTCTTTATTGATGGCGATTTCTTCGTTGCCATATTCTCTTAAAAGTTCAATTTTTGGCATTTGGAAATTCGCCAAATCCAATTTATGGTCATACAAACCGTGTTTGTCTACCAAATCTTTTGCTTTTCTTTCAGAATCGTCTAAATCTTCCTTTACTTCTTCAATGCTGAAAGCAATATTGTCCGCAGGCGTTTCTTCTTTTTGAAAACTAAAACCTGTAGGCTCTAAATCTTTTTCCTTTGTCATGTTGAGCACAGAAGAAGGTTCTGCGGACGAAGTCCTCGAAACATCTGTCTTAGGAACTTCCAAGCCAGTCTGATTTGGTGTTTTAATGGTTTCAAAAGTTTTCGTTTTAGGAGCTTCAACTTCCGAAGTGACTTTTAGGTTTTCAAAATGGGGTTCTTCTTTCAGTTCTTTGTCTGCTTCGAAATCTTCATCTGCATCATAATCTGGGGCAAACTTATCTTTAATAGAATCGATTTGATTTTTAATAGAACTCGGTCTTAGATTAAATTCTAAAACAAAATACAGGATAATAGCCGCTAAAAGCGTCATCCACAATCCGAAATCACCAATAATAGAAGCCAAATATTCTTGAATTTCGTTCCCGAAAACACCACTTAATGTTCCGTTTCCTTTGGTGATGGCGCCCATAAGAATAGGGAGCCAACAAATAAAAAAGAGAGAGTGAGAAAGGGTTTTCCAGATTTTAAAATAGTTTTTTTTCAGAATTTGGAAACCTAAAACCATCATCAAAAAAGCCACAATGAAAGCAGCAATCCCGATACTGTTGAAAATAAAAATATTCCCGAGCCAATCTCCCACTTTTCCAAAAATATTAGAAGATTTAATGCTTTTATCTAGCATTGCACCGGTCTGACTTTGGTTAGCCTTCCAGTTCAATAAATAAGATGCGAAAGATAGTGCAAACACTACCGATAAAAACAAAAATAAAAGTCCGAAAAAAATTCTGGGTTTAGAGAGCGTCTTGCTTTCTTCTACCTCTTGTCTATTGTTAGATGCTAATTTTGCCATAATGTGATAACACGCAAAGGTAATATTTTATATGAAAAATGAAAACATTTGAAATCGTTTTTTGATTTTAAAAATAGTAACTTTTTAACTAGAAATAGCATTTAATTTTCTGATTTTGAGGTCTTCAAATAGGAAATGAGGATTCGTCTTTTAAGAAATTGAATTTTTATACAGAGAAATCAAATGATTCAATGAACCAAAGAAGTTAAAAAAAAAGCAAAATTTTATAAAAATTTTAACACAGTTATAGATAAAATCCAACTATCAAAATTCGCTAATTCAATTTATAGAATGTATTTTTGTGCAGTTTAAAAATCTATAATGAAAAAACTGATTAATATTCTGATTTCTACGAGAACAATGGCTGTTTTATTGTTCGTTTATGCTTTTGCAATGGCTTATGCCACTTTTGTAGAAAACGATTACGGAACACCTACTGCCAAAGCTTTAATCTATGAAGCAAAATGGTTCGAAGTAGTAATGATTTTACTTATTATTAACTTTATTGGTAATATTAATAGATACAGACTTTGGAGAAGAGAAAAATGGCCGTTATTGGTGTTTCACTTGGCTTTTGTCATTATTTTTATTGGTGGGGCAATCACCCGTTACATCAGTTACGAAGGGCTAATGCACATCAGAGAAGGAGAAACTTCTAATGAAATCATTTCCGATAAAAATTTCTTTAAAATTCAAATCGAAAGAGGTGGCGACCGTTTAAGCTATGCCGAAATTCCATACATGATGGCTTCTCAAGAACCACTCATTGCGAAAATTATTCCTCATAGATTTAAGGCAAAGTATGATTTCCATGGGGAACTTATCCAAGTAGAACAGTTAGAATATATTCAGAGAAAAAAAGACAGTTTAGTTATCAGTGATTCTGGTAAAGAATACCTTCACTTGGTTTCAACCAATGATAATGGAAGAGAAGATATTTATTTGGCTTCTGGTGATGTAAAAAGCATCAATGGATTCCTAGTTTCTTTCAATAAAGGAATAGAAGGAGCAGTAGAATTCAAACAAGAAAACGGAAATCTATTCATAAAAACTCCTGTAGAAGCCAATTACATGACCATGGCAACTCAAGCTACTGGTGTTACTAAGAAAGATGAATTCCAGCCATTGGTTTTAAGAAGTCTTTACACCATCGAAAATTTAAAATTGGTAGTTCCAGAACCATTGAAAAAAGGAAATCTTATTGCCTATTCTGGAGATAAAAAAAGAGACCAAAATGTTCCTGACATGTTAAAAGTTTTGGTAAAAGGTCCAAAAACAGAACAAACCATCGATTTGTCAGTAGAAAAGGGAAATCCTAACGCATTTAAACAAATGACAATTGACGGATTAAACATCATTCTTGGTTTCGGTCCGAAAGTATATCAAACTCCATTTGCTTTGAAATTAGATGATTTCGTGATGGAAACTTACCCAGGTAGTGATTCTCCATCTGCGTATGAATCTCACGTACAAATTGTAGACGAAGGCAAACAAACGCCTTATAAAATTTATATGAATCACGTTTTAAATCACAAAGGTTATAGATTCTTCCAGGCGAGTTTTGACCCAGACAGACAAGGAACTGTACTGTCAGTAAACCACGATTTCTGGGGAACTTTGGTAACATATATTGGCTATGCATTCTTGTTTTTAGGATTATTTGTAACACTTTTCTGGAAAGGAACACGCTTCTGGAAACTGAACCAGTCTCTAAAAGACATGGCGAAAAAGAAAGTTGCGATTTTCCTTTTATTGTTCTCAATCGTGGGATTAAATGCTCAAGAGCATCAACATAAAGAAGGAGAAGTTCATGCTAAAGCTACGCCAACTGCTCAACCGCAAAATGTGCCTCAACAAATGGTACATGCTGAAATTTCTAAAGAACATGCCGATAAATTCGGGTATCTTCTCGTGCAAGGTTTTGACGGAAGAATTGAACCGATGAATACTCAAGCATTAGATGTTTTGAGAAAATTAGCCAAAAAAGAAAAATGGGGAGAATTGAATGCGAACCAGTGGTTCTTATCGATTAACATCAATCCAATGGCTTGGATGAATGATAAAATCATCAAAATCGGGACAAAAGGTGGCGAAGAATTGAAGAAAAAAACCAAAGCTAACGAAGATGGCTATACTTCTATGATGAATCTTTTCGTAACCGATGCGATGGGAATGCCGAAATTCATTTTAGAAGAAGATTTCAATACGGCTTTTAGAAAAAAACCTGCGGAACAAAGCAATTATGATAAAGAAGTGATTTCTGTAAACGAAAGAGTGCAAGTATTCTACGGATTGCTTTCTGGGCAATATTTTAGAGTAGTTCCTGTACAAAACGACCCTAATCATACTTGGAACTCTTGGCTAGATGCAGAGCAAAAAGCAGATCCACAAGCACAAAGCGTTATTGCACCTTATTTCATCAGCGTAGTAGATGCTTCTAGAAATGGAGATTGGACAAAAGCAGACGAAGCGCTAGCCAAAATTCAAGAATATCAAAAAACTTGGGGAAAAAATGTACTTCCTGATGAGAGCAAAGTGAAGCTTGAAGTTTTTATGAACAAAGTAAATCTTAACTTTTGGTTATTGATTTTTTATACCATCATTGGAGGTTTATTAATCGTTTTAGGGTTTATAGAGCTATTCAAACCGAATAAAATATTACATAAAGTAATCAAATCTATCATTTACATTGGAGTAGTGGGATATTTCCTTCACTTCTTAGGATTAATTGGAAGATGGTACATTTCTGGTCACGCTCCTTGGAGTAATGGTTACGAAGCCATTGTATTTATTTCTTGGGTGGGAATTTCAGCAGGTTTAATGCTGTACAGAAATGCCAATGCACTCATTCCAGCTGCAGGATTTATGGTAGCGGTAATCATGATGGGATTTGCACATGGTGGTTCTCAATTAGACCCACAAATCACACCTTTAGTACCAGTGTTGAAGTCGTATTGGTTAATCATTCACGTAGCGATTATTACCAGCAGTTATGGTTTCTTCGCTTTGTCAATGATTATTGCGGTGATTTCATTGTTTTTCTATATCATTTCAAGTAAAAATACATTTGATAAACATGACCATTCTACGATAAAAGAATTAACCATCGTTTCAGAAATGTCCCTAACCATTGGATTATTTGCATTAACTGTTGGGAATTTCTTAGGGGGAATTTGGGCGAATGAATCATGGGGTAGATATTGGAGCTGGGACCCGAAAGAAACTTGGGCATTCATTTCTATCATTGTGTATGCATTTGTATTGCACATGAGATTGGTTCCAGGTTTGAGAGGAAGATACGCCTTCCACTTAATGACCATGTTCGCATTCTGTAGTATGGTAATGACCTATTTTGGAGTGAATTATTACCTTTCTGGATTGCATTCTTATGCAGCAGGAGACCCAATTCCTGTTCCAGCTTGGGTGTACATCAGTATTGGAGTAATGACGGCATTAGGATTAGGTGCTTATTATAAGTACAAAAAACTAAGTTCTTCTAAATAATAGAAAAAACCTTTATCTTGTGATAAAGGTTTTTTTTGTGAAAAATATTAAATTGTAAAGTAAAATTTAAGTTGATAATGTAAGCCATAGTACATCATATCTTCCTATGAAGTTTTGATACTGCAGGGAGAACTGTTCATCTGTAAGTAAATTTTTTACCTTTTTGTTTAAACCAATAAACCAGCTAGGGAATGTGGTTTCGTATTCAGAAAAATTACAAATTACCCAAACGTGTTCTCCTTTTTTATCTGTTTTTTTAAATACTAAAAGATGACTGTTTCCACTGTCTATAAATTCTAAATCATTATTGTCTGCAAAAGCAGGAATTTCTTTCCTCAAAGAAATCATTTTTTTTAAATTTTCAAAAACTGATTTTTGAATAGGATACTTCTCTAGGTTTTCGGCTATGTCCCAATTCATCATAGGGCGATGAAGCCATCGGTTATCGTGTTTTTTATCACTTTCATTTAAATAATTGTAGAAATTGGTAGAAGCAATTTCGTCTCCACTATAGATCATAGGAATCCCACCTAAACTTAAAATAATAGCATGCTGAAGATGAATTCTTTTCTGAGCTAAATGGATTTGAAAATCATTTTTTTCTTCTAGAGCTTTCTCTAGTCCACATAAACTAGCCATAGAACCAGAAAGCCTTGCGTTTCCGTTGGGTTCTTGCATAAAACGCTTTCCTCTTCCGAATGTTCCTTGTTCGTCACAGTAATATCTTAATATATATAATCTGTGCATTAACGGGTTTTTACCTAATTCCTGAATGAGTTTATCCTCAAATCCTAAGCCTATGTCATCATGACAGCGAGCATAATTAATCCAAGTGGTATTCATAGGTTTCTTGGGAACAGAGTACATTGATTTTCTCAGTAAATCAGTGTTTCCAGAAGCTATAGCTTCCCAACTTAATGCCATGAAAGTAGCATTGTAAGCGATATCACATTCATTACCTTCTGCTTCAGCTTCCCCAAAATATTTTACAATTTCTTCTGGCGCTACGATGGCTTCTGCAATATAAGCAATTCCTGGAGCTACAACTTGTCCGCACATTTTAAAAATTTGTAAAAGAGTGTGAACTTCTGGCAAGTTTTGGTTAAATCTTCCAATGTCTTTCCACATATACGCTACTGCATCTAGACGAAATATATCTACACCTTTATTTGCTAAAAACAGCATGTTGTCTATCATTTCTACTAGAACTCTAGGGTTTTTATAATTTAAATCCCATTGATAGTGATGAAAAAGCGTCATTACCCATTCTTTTTGCTCTTCTAACCAAGTGAAATTTCCGGGAGCTGTGTCTGGAAAAATTTCGAGCATGGTTTTTTCTAATGCATCAGGAATTGTTCTGTCTTTAAAAAAATAGAAATATTCTTTATATTTTTCGTCTCCGTTTTTAGCTTTTATTGCCCATTGATGTGTGTCTGCACAGTGATTTAGCACAAAATCCATAATCACATTCATTCCGTTCTGGTGAAGGTTTTTGGCTAGATTTTCGAAATCTCCCATGCTTCCCAATTTCGGATTGGTTTCCCTGTAATTTCTCACAGCATAACCTCCATCATTTTCGGGTTCTGGAACGTCTAAAAATGGCATTAAATGAAGGGTATTAATCCCTAATTTTTTAAAATAAGGAATTTTTTCTTCTAATCCTTTAAAATTTTGGTTAAATCTTTCGGTATAGAGCATCATTCCTACAATTTCATTAGATGAATACCAGTTTGGATTTTTTGAACGATGCAGGTCTAGTTTTTTTTGTTCTTCAGAACGCTCTAGATGTCTATTGATTAAAATTTCGATAAGATTCTCAAATGCTTCCTTTTTATAGGGATGAGTAGAATAAAGTCTCTCAAATAAATCTAAAATAATAGGAAAGTTAGAACCAAGTCTTATGTGAAAATAAGATTCTGGAGTTCTGTTTTTATCTAGTAGAGCATATAATCTTGAAAGTTTATAGGCTTGTTGCATTTTTAATATTTTAATATTTTAATATTTGTTCTAATGTAGGAAGTGCTTCTATAGCACCTAATTTTGTGGTAGAAATTGCAGCTACTTTATTGGCAAAACTCACATAGTTTTTGATTTCATTATAACTTTCTGGAGTTTTGTCACAAACTTGCTTTAATACTGCTCCTATAAAGGCGTCTCCAGCTCCTGTGGTATCAATGGCTTCTACTGAAATACTTGGTACAATTTCTAATTTTTCTTGGAAGTAGAGGAGTGTCCCGTTTTTGCCAAGAGTAACACACACAATTGCGTTTTTCTTTAGTTTAAAAGAGGCGATGGCTTCTTGTAAATCCTTTTTTCCTGAAATGAGTAGAGCTTCTTCTTCTGAAAGTTTGATTAAATCTGATTTTGAAATGAAATCTTTAGAAAACTCTATAAATTTTTCAGGATTGGGCCAAAGTACTTCTCGGAAATTAGGATCAAAACTGATGAAAAATTTTTTTTCTAAGGCATAATCTAGTGCCTTAAAGTATGTTTCAGATAAATCTCCACCCAAAAAACCTGTTGCTGAACCAAAATGAAAAACGGCATTTTCTTGTGGTAATTTTATTTCATGAAATTCTAGCAACTCATCTGCACCACGCATAAAAATAAAATCTCTTTCGCCATCTTTTTTGATACTTACGTAAGCAAAAGTAGTAGGATGTTCACAAAAAATTAAATTCTCTGTATCAATATCTTCTTTGACCAAAATTTCCTTCAAAAACATTCCGAAAGCATCATTTCCTACTTTTCCTGCAAATGCAGATTTCCCGCCTAATCTATTACAAGAAATGGCGGCGTTTCCAGGTGCTCCTCCAGCTTTTTTTATAAAGTTTACAGAATCTACTAAAGAAGAATCAATGTCTGTAGAAATCCAGTCTATAAGAAGTTCGCCGATGCAGAAAAGGGTTTTCATATTGTATAATTGATGGTTGATAATTGATAAATGATTTTTAAAACTTGTTTCTTTTTATTTTTTACTTGGCTCTTTTTTAATTCACAATTCACTTTGACCATTGATTTTTTTCACTTTCATAAAAGTAACCGAAATACTTGCCAATACAAATAAAATTCCGGCAAGAATAATGGCATTCACAGGATTGCTTCCCAATAAATTTTTATAAATAAACCCAAAAGAAATGGTTTGCAAAAGCATAGGAATTACAATCATCATATTAATTATGCCCATATAAACGCCACGTTTTTCTGAAGGAATATCTGGCGAAACCATAGAATAAGGCAATCCCATAATTGCGGCCCAACCAATTCCGAAAAGTATCATCGGGAAAAGAATAAAAAATTCATTTTTTATGAAAGGGAGCATGAATAAAGCAATCGCAGTTCCGAATAAAGCGGCAACGTGAACTTTTTTTGCCGTAAATTTTACAGCTAAAGGCACTAGCATAAGAGCGGTGACCATAGTTACAATGTTGTAAGTTCCGTTCATGAGTCCAGTTTGTCCGACTGCTTTTTGAACCAATTCAGAAATTTGTGTTGCCCAAGATAAATCCGTTGAAAGAACGTTACTTCCTTTTTGTGCTAAATCTAAAATTTTAGAAGATTTGATTTCATCTGCTTCGGTAAGTCCGAATATTGTTTTTTTGAGCATTGGCGTAAGAAATTGCCAATAAATAAAAAGAGCATACCATTGAAATAAATAGACTAAAGCCAATTGCCATAGAATTTTAGGCATTGATTTTATTGCGTTTGCAATTTCTATGAATGGTGTAAAGAAATTACTGTGTTCTTTTTCTAATTTTAATTTTGCCAATTCTTCTTCTGAAGGAGGATTTTCTGGAGTTTTATACACAGACCAGCCAACCGATGCTATGGAACAGAACGCACCAATAAAGAACGAATAATAAACCCATGTAGGAATGCCGGTTTCGGTACTTTCACCAAATAATTTTTGAAAGAAAAATAAAGATAAATTGGCCAATGTTATTCCTGCTCCTACGAATAAGCTCTGCATTTGGAATCCAAAGGTCTGTTGGCTTTCAGGAAGTTTATCACCAATAAAAGCACGGTATGGTTCCATTGCAGTATTGTTTGCAGCATCTAAAATCCACAATAAACCTGCAGCCATCCAAAGTTCTTTACTGAACGGGAAAGCAAATAAGGCAAGACTACAAAATAAAGCTCCTATCATGAAGAAAGGTTTTCTTCTTCCCCATTTTGGAGACCAAGTTTTATCTGAAATAGCACCAATTAAGGGTTGAACAATTAAACCAGTAACCGGTCCTGCTAGATTAAGTATAGGAAGTTGTTCTGCATGTGCTCCCAAAAATGAATAGATTGGGTTTACAGCAGTTTGTTGTAATCCAAAACTATATTGTATGCCAAAAAAGCCCACATTCATATTGAATATTTGCCAGAAATTAAGTTGTGGAAGTTTATTTTTCATGGATTAAAAAATTACAATGAGTAAAAATAAGATTTTTAAAATGGTGGAGCACACAGTGTGATGCTCCACCAATTTTAACATGATGAAAAAACTATATTAGTGAATTAAAAATCAAATTTTAAGCTCATACTTAAACTTCTGCCTGGTAATGGTCTTCCTCTTACAATTCCGTTAGTTGGGATAGATCCTTCTTCTGCCTCAGTAACGCCTATAGCATCAAAAATATTATTTCCATTAATACTAGCGCCTAAATTTTTAGTAAATTGATAAGATAGATAAGGATTTACAACCATGTATGATGGCATAACTAAGCTGTTATTATCTTGAGCATAAGCTTTGGAAGCGCCAATTAAAAAGAAGCCGGTACTTACTTTTCCTAAATTCACATTAGGGTTTAGGTTGTACATTAATTTAGGTGTTCTTCTAGGTGTGTTTCCTACGATGGTTTTATCTATAGCGTCTTTAATTTCTGCATTTGTATAGGTAAGACCACCTCTTACTTCAAAAGTTTTGTTAAGTCTGTAATAACCGTCTAATTCTACACCTATAGATTGATAATCGTTTTCTGTTTTTCTTTGAGTAGTAGCCTCATAATTAGCCTCTAAAGTTTTAGCATAAAACAAGGTAGTATTTAGATAAAAACCAGCGCCTCTTAATTTATAACCTCCTTCTAATTGTTTTACTTCGTTTACCTTTACAGCATCTAAAGCTGGATCATCAGTATTTGTATAATTATAACCAGAAAATAAGATTCTATCTGCAGAAGCACTGCCTCCTTTGCTTATTCTAGCAAATACAGCATTTTTTTCATTTATAGAATAATTAGCACCCACAGAATATCCGAAAATATTATAGTCATAATCAACAGGTGTAATGTTGTTTCCTACTGTAGCTACTTTTTGTTCATTAGGATCAATTTTTCCATTTCCATTCATGTCTATAGCAGCAGTTTGTCCGTTTCCACCAGCAAAATTTCCTGTAACATTACCAATATCATATCTTGCTCCGAAATCTAGGTTTAGTTTTTCTATTGCATTGATTTCTATTTGTGCATAAGGAGCAGTAACATCATATTGTGTATCATAATTTCTAGTACAGCAATTGCCCCAAGCTGGAACGCCATAAGCAAGTAGACCGTTTGGTGATAAACTCTGTCCTAAAGCATTTTTTACATCTATCATTCTCGCATTATTGTCTGAAACTTCTTGTAGATAAGAATTCCAATGCCAAGACATACTAACGTTTTGGATGCCTTTATATAAACCAGCATTTACTTTTACACCGTCCCATTTTTTAGACAAATTGAAATCATTTACAAAATTATTGAAATTGTTCAATTTAGTATTAAACAAGTGCATAAGCATGTATGTTCCAGAAGTAGATGCCGCAGTATTGGTGCCTGCATAAACTGCAGAATTATAACCAGAAACAGATGAGATAATATCATTGTATGAACCTACACTTGCAGGAAAAGGCGCAATGAATTGTCCGCTATTAGCAGAAAATCTAGCTTTTTCTGATAATTTCCAACCATTTCCAAAATCATAATTAAACTCTCCACCAATGGTTTTACTTACAGAATGCATTCCATCTGATATATTGCTTGACAAGATGTTTCCATCTCCACCCATTGTGAAGTCTTTAGTTAAATTTATAGTTTGCATAGCTCCAGTTAAGGCATTGTATGAAGATAATGAACCCCAATTTGGATCAGAGTTACTGCCTGTAACTTTCATTGGCATTGGCATATATGCGGCTGTTCTATCATCTAATAGTTTTCCATAAATTCTAAAACTTCCATTTTCAAATTTTTTAAGAAATGACATTCTGAATTGTCCACCATTATTAGAAGTAAAACCTGTTTTTCTTGGTCCATCTCCAACTCTATAAAAACCACCCAAACTAATGAATGTGTTGTTATTAAGTGGAGTTCCGTAATCGAAATCTGTTCTATAATTTTTAAAATTTAAACCTAATTGTTGAGTGATGCTTCCTCCTTCTTTTTCGCCGGTTTTTGTGATGAAGTTGATGATACCAGCTGGAGAATTACTTGCAAAAACTGAAGCAGAACCACCTCTTAATGCTTCTACTCTAGAGACGAATGAATCAAAACGTGTAAATTGGTCTTGCGTTCCAAAAGCGATATCTCCGAATTGTAATACAGGTAGACCGTCTTCTTGAATTAATAAATATCTAGAACCTCCTGCAGATACAGGTACACCTCTTACCGTAATGTTAGAGTTTCCTTCACCACCAGAAGATTCTGCACGAATTCCTGGTATTGTACGAAAAATTTCTGCAGTTGTTCTTGGTGCTGCATTAATAATCTCTTTCATCTTTAATGTAGAAATAGACGTAGAGGTTTTAATTGATGCTTTAGGATTTGCATTACCGGTAATAACTACATCATCAATAGATTTGGTTCTAAGAGAATCTTGTTCCTGAGCAAACATTATTGCTCCTATTGACAGTGCACTAACTGTAAAAAGTTTTTTGGGAGTAGTTTGTATTTTCATTTTTTTATTTTTTGTATGCTGTAAATCTATTTTTTTTTGTATAGTAAAAAATAGCAATTTTGTTAATATGAACTAAATGTTAATTTCAAACGTTTGCACAATCGTTTGCAGTGGATAACTTTTTAAAATATTATCAAATTTTAACATAATTTTATCAAATTTTAACACTATTTTAACACTATTTTAACATAATTTTATTATTATTATTGCTGTTATTTTTACCAAAACTTTACTTAACTTTCCAAAATGAAGAGAATTACTATAAAAGACTTAGCAGATTTACTTCAAATTAGTACATCTACAGTATCTAGAGCGTTAAGTAATCATCCTGACATAAGTGAGGCTGTAAAACAACGAGTGAAAGAGGCTGCTGAAACCTTCAATTATGTTCCTAATGATTTTGCCATAAATTTTAGAAAAAAATCTTCTAAAGTAATAGGGCTCATTATTCCTAAAATGTCTATGTTTTTCATACCCTCTATTTTAGAGGGAATATCTGCAATCCTAAATAAAGAAGGATATCACTTTTTTATTCTCTCTTCTGAAGAATCTATAGAAATTGAAAAAGAAAATTTACAAACTTGTGCTAATTCTAGAGTAGATGGAGTGTTAATCTCGCTTACAAGTCAGACTCACGATTTTTCACACTTTAAGAAACTAGATGATTTAGAAATACCTATTGTTCTTTTTGATAAAACCCTATCAGAGCAAAAATATGATCAAATTGTTTTTAATAATGAAAAAGATGCAGAAGAATGTGCAAAACAATTAATTGATAGTCATTGTAAAAATATTCTAGCCATTTTTGGAAATAAAGATTTAGAAATTACAGAGAGAAGAAGAAGCAGTTTTGAAAAATATCTCAGCAATTTTTCTGATGTTAACTATAAATCTATCTTTTGTAATTCCGCTGAAATAGTAAAAGAAAAATTAGAAATCATATTAGAATATGAAAAATTTGATGGTATTTTTGCAATGAGCGATGAAACTTTAGCTGGGCTTAATTATGCACTTAAAGTGAAAGGTTTAAGCGCAAAATCTTATAAAGTTATGGCAATTAGTGAAGGGATTTTTCCTAAGTATCTTAATCCTCATTTTCAATTTCAAAAGAATGATGGAATAAAAATGGGAATGATGGCTGCGAATACTTTGCTCGATAAAATAAAAAATAAAGATCAGAAAAATATAAATACTTATTATATATAATAATGTCTAGAAAATATAAAATTCAGAAAAATCCTTTTGTAGTGCCTACTACAGATGGTAAATTAATTCAAGAACATTGGGGAAATTCTACAGGGAATTCAGAAATTTCTATTGCACACATGATTGCGCCACCACATTGGAGCGAACCGCATCAAACGCCAGAGTTCGATGAATTTACCATCATCATCAGAGGGAAAAAACAGTTTGAAATAGATGGAGAAATGGTGGTTTTAGAAGCTGGACAAAGCATTTTAATCCAAAAAGGGGCAAGAATTCGTTACAGCAACCCTTTCGAAGAAGAATGCGAATATTTAGCCATCTGTCTGCCTGCTTTTTCCATGGGTTTAGTCAATAGAGAAGGATAAAGTATTCAAAACTACGCTTTATAGAAAAGAGAAATAATTTTGAGAAAGTTTTTTTATTGATAATAGATATAAAAATTCACAAAAAATTAATTCTATTGATTGCATAATATTATATTTTTGTAAAAAAGTTAAAAATTTGATTTCATATACTATTTATCAAAATTCTGAAAGTGCAGAATGGGTGACCTTTGTGCATGGAGCGGGAGGAAGTTCCTCTATTTGGTTCAAACAAATCCGCGAATTTCAGAAGAAATTTAATGTCTTATTGCTCGATTTACGAGGTCACGGAAGTTCTAATAAATTAAAGGCTAAGAAATACACCTTTCAATCCATTGCGCACGATATTTTAGAAGTCATAGACCATCTTAAAATCAAAAGTTCTCATTTTGTGGGGATTTCTCTAGGGTCTATTGTGATTCGTCAGTTGGCAGAAATGCGACCAGAACGAGTGAAATCTATGGTAATGGGAGGAGCTATTCTGAAAATGAATTTCCGCTCGCAGATTTTAATGAAAATTGGCAATATTTTTAAATACATTTTACCTTATTTGGTTTTGTATCGTCTCTTTGCCTTCATTATTATGCCCAAGAAAAACCATAAATCTTCTCGAAATCTGTTTATCAACGAGGCAAAGAAATTATACCAAAAAGAATTCATCAAGTGGTTTAAATTGACGACAGAAATCAATCCAGTTCTGCGTTGGTTCAGAAAAAAGGAACTCAATATTCCCACTTTTTATGTGATGGGAGAAGAGGATTATATGTTTTTGCCATCGGTGAAAGAAGTGGTGAAAAACCACGAAAAATCATCGAGTTTATTGGTGATAGAAAACTGCGGTCATGTAGTCAATGTAGATGCTCCACACGTTTTTAACAGCAAAGTGATCCGATTTTTAGAATCCCTCAAGAAATCTTAAATTCATCCAATAACCAACAACCAAACAACCAACAACCAAACAACCAACAACCAAACAATCAACTACTAACTACCAACTACTAACTACTAACTACTAACAACCAACTACTGTCACCCAACAGCCAATAACTCCTTTTGTAGATTTTTTTTATGGTCAAACTTCCAAAATACAGGATATTTTAAAAATAATTCTTATTTTTGACTTCGTTTTTAGATAAAATTTATGAAGTCACTCGATAAGTTAGATTACAAAATCCTCAATATTCTGCAAGAAGATAACACGATTGCCATCAAAGATTTGGCGGAAAGAATTGGTTTATCTTTCACACCCACTTACGAAAGAGTAAAATCTCTCAAAAACAATGGAATCATCAAAAAATATGTAGCCATCGTAGATAGAGAAAAAGTCGGGTATGAGCTGGTAGCGTATTGCAACGTAACCATTAAAAATAAATCAGTGGAAATCTTAAGGGATTTTGAAGAAAAACTCAATAAATGTCCTGAAATAGTAGAAGTAGTGAGTGTTTCTGGAGTGTATGATTATATGATTAAAATTGTGACCAAAAACATCAAAGAATACAATGATTTTGTAGAAAAAACATTTACCAATTATCCACACATCGGAGATTATCACAGCAGCATCGTACTGTGTACGGTAAAAGAAGAAACTAAAATTTTCTTGTAAAATTTTTAAAATAAAAGATAGAAAGTCACATCATCACGATGTAACTTTTTTTGGTAGAATATGTTTTTACAGAATTTAAAAATCTAAACCTAAATTTTTAAGTTCGGTTTCTAAATTCATGTTTTCATTCACATGAACTGTGATGAAATCTAAACTTTTTGCCGTTTCGATGTTGTGGAAATTATCGTCAATAAAAACAGATTCTTCGGCTTTTATTTGGTATCGGTCGAGGAGAACTTCCCAAATTTTAGGATTCGGTTTGATGAGTTTTTCTTCGCCAGAAACTACAATTTTCCCTTCAAAAACATTGAAGAATTCATAATTCGCCAAAGCGTAAGGAAAAAACTCAGCCGACCAATTGGTAAGCCCGAAAAGTTCATACTTTCCTTTTAATCTTTGCAAAACACTCACGTTTTCTGGAATGTCTGAACGCAACATGATGTGCCAGTTTTCATAATATGCCAATATCTCTTTTTCCCATTCTGGATGTTGTGCAATCAGCAAAGCATTGGCTTCGGCTACGCTTCTGCCTCGGTCTTGTTCTGCATTCCATTCATTGGTGGCAATATTTCCCAAGAAATATTCCATTTTTTCGTCGTCATTGAAATAATCTCTGAAAAAATAACGCGGGTCCCAATCCATAACTACTCCGCCAAAATCAAAGATGATATTTTTGATATTCATGTTTTTCTTATTTTAAAATTCTACATTTTCGAAATGATAGTTTCCGTTTTCAAATCTCGCAGCAATATGCTGTAAACCATTGCTCAAAATAATTTTTTCAGCACCAAACACCGAATTGTATCTTGCAATTTGTTCAAATGTTTGTTCGGTAAGGGTGATATGTGGTGCTTTGAGTTCTACCAAAATTTTAGGTGCTGTTTTTTCGGTAATCAAGAGGTCTAATCTCTTGATGGTTCCGTTTAATTCTAGTTTTTTTTCTAGGATTAATGCAGATTTCGCATACTTTTTTACTTGAGTGAAATAGTGTACGAAATGCTGTCTTACCCACTCTTCAGGAGTGAGAACCAACCAAGATTTCCTTACCATATCATAAATAAAAAACGTATCTTTGTCTCGCTTGATATCAAAAACAAAATCTTCTTTAAAATTTAATTTCGGCAGCTGCATTCAGATGAAAGAATTAGAACAGATTTTCAAACATATTAAAAATAGGGAATTTTTACCCATCTACTTTTTCCATGGCGAAGAAGCTTTTTTTATAGACGCAGCTGTAAAAGCATTAGAAAATGATGTGCTTACAGAAGACGAAAAAGCTTTTAACCAAACGGTAGTCTATGGCAAAGATACCAATTATAATGATATTTTGGCACTTTCTAGACAGTATCCTATGATGGGAGATAAACAACTCATCATCGTAAAAGAAGCACAAGACTTAAAATTAAATGAAGAAGAATCTAGAATTCTAGAAAACTACGCCACAAATCCTGTGGAATCTACCATTCTGGTCTTTGCACACAAGCATAAAAAAGTAGACAGCCGAAAAAAAGTATTCAAAATTCTAGACAAAGCAAATATGCTCTTTCACAGCGAACCTGTAAAAGATTATAACTTGGCGAAATGGATAGAAGACGAAGCTAGAAACCTTCAAATAAAACTAGCGCCAGGAATTGCTCAGCTATTGGCAGATTACTTAGGAAATGACCTTTCCAGAATTTCCAATGAGCTGAATAAAATGAAGTTGGTGCTGAAAGAAGGAGAAGTTTTAGACGGTAAACTCGTAGAAACGCATATTGGGATTTCTAAGGAATTTAATGTTTATGAATTGCAAAAAGCACTCGGAAAAAAAGATAGCAATCAAGCCTTCAAAATTGCGTATTACATGGGAAAAAATCCCAAAACCAATCCTATTGTCATGACCATAGGAAATCTCTATAATTTTTTCAGCAATGTAGTGATGTATCATACCGTAGCGAATCAAGGCCAAAGTCTCATCGCATCAGCATTGGGTGTAAATCCTTATTTTGTGAAAGATTATGCAGAAGCGGCGAGAAATTATCCGTTGAAATTTGCAACCAGAGTTATCTCCGTTTTGAGAGAAATTGATTTAAAATCAAAAGGTCTAGGCGCGGTAAATATGGAGGAAAGTGAACTCTTAAAAGAAATGGTTTACAAAATTGTAAACATTGATAAAATCAAAAGCTAAAAATGATTAAAAATATCTGGAAACAAATCATTTTACTCATTCTTCGTTTACAAGGCGAAGCAGATGCCAGTCGATATAAAGTCATTAAAACCAAAAATAATATTTTGGTTTCCCTAAGAAACGAAGTCAAAAATATTTTACTCATTACCATCGGTGTATTCTCAGCAGGTTTCGGTTTCAAAGGATTTCTTTTGACCAATAAATTTATAGATGGTGGCGCCACAGGGATTTCGTTGTTGGTTTCAGCGTTGACAGAAATTCCGATTTATTACTTGATTCCGCTTATCAATTTGCCTTTCATTATTATGGGGCACAAAACGGTGGGAATCAATTTTGCAGTAAAAACAGCGCTTGCAATTGGTGGTTTAGCATTGGTTTTAGCCAACGTAGACTTCCCAAATGTAACGAATGATAATATTCTAGTGGCGGTTTTTGGCGGTTTCTTTTTAGGAGCAGGAATCGGTTTGTCTATTAGAGGAGGCGCTGTAATTGATGGAACCGAAGTTTTAGCATTATATTTAAGTAAAAAATTAGGGACGACTATCGGAGATGTAATTATCATCATCAATGTAATGATTTTCTCTGCTGCAGCGTACTTTTTAGGCGTAGAAATCGCTTTGTATTCTATGATTACGTATTTATCAGCTTCTAAAACACTCGATTTTATTGTAGAAGGAATTGAAGAATATATCGGAGTAACCATCGTTTCTTCAAAATGTGTTGAGATTAAAGAAATGATTTACAATGAATTAGGAAGAGGAGTTACCGTTTATAATGGTAAAAAAGGCTTCGGAAAACGAGGAATTAAAGAAGACAATGATATTATTTTTACGGTGATTACTCGTTTAGAAGTGAGCAAACTGACCACGGAATTAGAGAAAATTGCGCCTACCGCATTCGTGGTGATGCACACGGTAAAAGATACCAAAGGTGGAATGATTAAGAAAAGACCATTGAAACATTAATTTCAACTTTTCATATAAAAATTTTCAAAAATGGAAATGCCAAATCAAAAATAGTTTTCATTCAATACTGTCCTAAATAAAAAAACAGATATATTTTATGCACATATAGATAGGCATTAAGCAGAATTTTCTATAGATTTTCAAAAAGAACCCCTTGATAATAGTTTTTGGGGGTTTCAGGCGGTTGCTCAAA
>JBKBLE010000013.1:0-41288 GCA_046296655.1 Cloacibacterium sp.
ACCTTATCCGCCTGCTCTTTAATCGGAATATTCTTAACGAAAAACTGAAAATGGCGGCTTGTTAAGGAGTGACTAATTATTACAGTGCTTACCTCAGAGAAAAATATCACGGAAAGCGCGTGTACAAAGTCATTGTAGATGGTGGCTTTACTTGTCCGAATAGAGATGGCTCCAAAGGTTATGGCGGTTGTACCTATTGTAATACAGATTCTTTTACTCCTGCTTCTAGAAATCTAGATTCAATTCGTGAACAGGTTTTACATGGCATGGAAAACGCTACTCAAAATTATAAAGCAGAAAAATTTATCATTTATTTCCAGCCTAATTCTAATACTTATGCGCCAGTAGAAGAACTCAAATTAATGTACGATGAAGCATTGAAAATAAATTCAGAAAACATTGTAGGTTTATCCGTAGGAACTCGCCCTGATTGTCTTGACGCAGAAATTATAGAACTTCTAGAAAGTTATAAAAAGAGAGGATTAGAGGTAGATATAGAACTGGGAATAGAATCTATTTACAACGAAACTTTGCAAAATCTTAATCGTGGTTGCACTCATGAAGATTTCATTTCTGCCATGAAACTTTTAGAAAATTCTTCGTTAGATGTTTGCGTTCACACCATTTTGGGTTTACCAGGCGAAACCCGAGAAATGATTGTAAAATATGCTGATGAAATCAACAAGTTTGAGAAAATTAATTTTGTGAAATTTCATCACTTACACATCGTGAAAGGTTCTATTATGGGCGTAAAATACAAAAGAGAACCTTTCCCACTCTTTACTTTAGAAGAATATACTGACATTCTATGTGAAATCCTGCCAAAATTAAGGCCAGACATCGTCATTCAGAGACTTTTTGCTTTGTCTGATGTATATATGCTCATCGCACCAAAATGGGGCTTAAAAAAGTCTCAAATTCAAAATTACATCGATGCGGAGTTAGAAAGAAGAAACATCATTCAAGGAAGTGAGTATAGAGGAGAAATGAGCGTTTAGAAATTTCTAAATTTTCTCTAACCAATCCTCTGGAACTCTTCTAATTTTTAAATTCTGACTATCCATTAGAATCCAAAACGTTCTAGAATCTACTACCAATTCTTCACCTCTGTAAAACTCTACTTTTCTAGGCTGTCTTATTCCTTCTGGTTTTTCGGGATACGTTTTCAGTGTAAGTACTTCACCTTTAAAAACCTGCTTCTTATACTGAATATGACGGTCAGAAAGCACTCAAAAATCATCTGCAAAAGGCGTACTATTTTTTAAAATATCCTAATGTTATTTTGCCATTTCTTCTACCCAATGCACATATTGAACATTATTCACATGATTATTTTGGTCTAAATGCTCGTCGCTTACTACAATTTCTTTGATGTGAACCAGTTTTATTTTAAAATTTTTAGAAAATTATTAATTTTAGAAATGATAAAAAAGAAACGAAAATAAAATAAAAAAAGCTTTACAAATTTTGTAAAGCTTTATGCGATCCGGACGGGACTCGAACCCGCGACCTCCGCCGTGACAGGGCGGCATTCTAACCAACTGAACTACCGGATCAATTTTTTGAAAAGTAATTGATAAACTTTTTGCGATCCGGACGGGACTCGAACCCGCGACCTCCGCCGTGACAGGGCGGCATTCTAACCAACTGAACTACCGGATCTTTTAATTAAAGAACATTGCTCTTTTTTCGTGATGGCAAAATTACAACTTTTCTTGAATACTGCAAATATTTTTACAAAAAAAATGCTCTCCAAAACGGAAAGCATTCATTTTCAACTATATTATTTTTACAAGTATGCATTTAATTTCTCTGCAATAGCCGCTTTAGGAGCTACTCCTACGAATTTATCTACTACTTCTCCGTTCTTAAAAATCAAAACAGTAGGGATATTTCTGATTCCGTAATCCATAGATACTTGTTGATTATTATCTACATCTACTTTTCCTACTATCGCTTTCCCTTGGAAATCATCATGAAGTTCTTCAATGATTGGCCCAAGCATTCTACATGGTCCACACCAAGCTGCCCAAAAATCTACTAATACTGGTTTATCTGAATTTAATACCAATTCTTGAAAGTTGCTGTCTGTTAATTCTACTGCCATAATTCTTTAATATTTGTTTCTAATTATTTATTGATTTCAGGTTACAAATTTACAATATTCTTGCCAAATTTTTAAAAGTATTGTCTATGCGAACCATTATCTTTTTCTATAATCCCAAGATTTCTACCAATGCATTAACTAACGCATCTATTTCTTCTTTTGTGGTTTTATGAGAAAAAGAAATTCTAAGCGGAGTGGTTTTTTGCTGGGTTTCTTCACTTAAAATTTTAGAAAGTACAGATGATGGTTTTGCTGCTCCAGAACTACATGCACTTCCTTGTGAAACTGCAATTCCCTTCATATCTAGCTGCAGACCAATCAAAGGATTTTGTGAAGGCAAAGACACACTTAAAACCGTATAAAGACTCTTATCGCTTTCTGCGCTTCTTCCATTAAAAAGAATTCCCGGAATTTTTTCTGAAAGCCTTTGGATGGTGTAATCCTTGATTTCTTGAATATGAGAAGAAAATTTCTCTAAATTATCCGTTGCAATTTCAAATGCCTTTCCTAATCCTGCAATTCCTACCACGTTTTCTGTTCCAGCTCTTAAATTTCGCTCTTGAGTTCCTCCATGAATTTGAGCTTTTAAGTGCGTAGATTTTCTGATGAAAGCAAAACCTGCACCTTTTGGTCCATGGAATTTGTGCGCACTACAACTGGCAAAATCTACTAAAGTTTTAGAAAAATCCAAAGGTAAATGTGCCATCGTTTGTACCGTATCTGAATGGAAATACGCTCCGTTTTCTTTACAAATATTGGCAACTTTATCTAAGTCTAAAAGATTGCCAATTTCATTATTGGCGTGCATTAAACTTACCAAAGTCTTTTTATCTGAAGACTTCAAAAGCTGCTGTAATTGCTCTATATCTACATCTCCTTTTTCATTGACATTGAGGTAAATTACTTCTACGTTTTTAGAATTTTTGAGATTTTCCACCGATTCTGCTACACATTTATGCTCTAGTTCTGTGGTAATGATTCTTTCGATTTTTAAATCTTCAACCGCAGATTTCAGAATTAAATTATTGGCTTCCGTTCCGCAAGAGGTGTAGATAATTTCAGCAGGGGAAACATGGAGTTCATGGGCAATTTTTCTACGGGTTTCTTCTAGAATTGTTTTGGCTTCTTGACCAAGGGTATGTGTAGAAGAAGGATTCCCGAAATTGTTTTTCATAACCACTACCATCGCATCTATCACTTCGTCTAAAAGTGGTGTAGTAGCCGCATTATCTAAATATATCTGTGTCATTTTTAGGAAATATTTGTGAGCATTAAGACAGAAAATCTTAATTTCTCCATTTTAGAATTTAACGCGACGAAATTAATGAAAAAATCTGTAATGAGATTCGTGAGCGAGAGAAAGCATAGGCAAATCTCCTGAAGTATCCCCAAAAGCGATGATTTTATCGTACTTTTTGCCTTCTATTTCTTTTTTAATTCGGTTTACTTTTTCTTTGCCATTATTATTTCGGGTTTTGAAATGTCCTGTGAAAATTCCGTTTTCGAAACGTGCTTCTGTAGCCAAAAATTTCATTCCCATTTTTTCGGCAAAAGGTTTTACCCAAATATCAAGAGAAGCGGTTATTAAGTAACTTTCTGTGTTTTCTTTATCAATATTTTCTATAAATTCTAAAGCGTTTTCTCTGATAATTTTCGGATAAAATTTATCGACAAACTCTTGAGAAACTCTATTGATTTTTTCTTCTCTTTCGCCTTTTAGAATAGAACTGATGAAACTTTTTTTCACTTTTTCTGCTTTCGCCAAATGTAATTTCACCAAAACAAAAAGCGGAATGTGTTTAAGAAAATTCCAGAAATATTTTTTTTCATTATAAAAATGCAAGTACAAAAACATGGTGTCTTTGTACGTAAGTGTTCCATCAAAATCAAATAGATATAGTTTTTTCATTGGTAAAACGACAGAATATGAATATAAAATTACAGTTTCAATTTCTTAAAAATAAACTCAGGAATATGAATGATGATGAGCATGATTAATCTCCAAATAGGCAAAACATACACTACATTTTTTTGCTTTTTATAAGCTTTGTAAATGCATTCTGCAGCTTGTTTTGGTGTTGCAGTAAGTTTTGAATTCAGTGGTAAACCTTCAGTCATTTTGGTTTCCATAAAACCTGGCTTTACCGTCATTACATGAACTTTTTTAGAAAAAAGATAATTCCTGAGTCCACTTAAATAAGCGGTAAAAGCAGCTTTTGCACTTCCGTAGATAAAATTGCTTTGTCTTCCTCTATCTCCTGCTACAGAGGAAAGCGCGATGATATTTCCGCTTCTTTTGCTTTCCATTTTTTTAGCAAAATAATTGATTACAGGAACCAATTTTGCGTAATTAATGTCGATGATTTTCTCGGTGTTTTTATCATCATACAAACCATCTTCGGTTCCCAAACCTAAATAACCAGTAGCACAGAAAAGCAAATCTGAGTCTATATTTTCAAAAACAGAATAATTGATTTCTTGATTCAAATCCAATTCTATGATTTCTGATGGCTGTAGAAATTTTACATCGATATGCTGAGCAAAACGTTCTGTGGTTTCTCGGCTAGAAGTAACCAGATAAATTTTAGGAAATTTTTCACCAGCAGTTAATGCTTTTTCTACAAATGCTTGTGCAACTTCTGAAGTGGAACCAAGAATAATCATATGTAATGAATTAGTTATGAATGATTTAGTTTTTTATTAAGAACCTCTTTTTATTCTTTTGCTTTGCAGCGAAACAAATTTAGAACTGTCTACATTTTTCAGATAATTGGTGAGTGAAGATTTACTCATGCTGTCTTTGGTCAAATAAATTCTACCGCCAAATTCTTCTACAATTTTATCTAAATTATCTACCAATTGTCTTAATTCTCTGTTTATTTTAAAGTCTAAAGCAAGCGTGTAGCCTTCAAAAGGGAAAGAATTATACGCTTCTGGATTTCCTTTGCCAAAAAGTTTAAGAACTGCTAAAAACGAACCTTGACCACTTCTACCAATGGTTTCTAGGATTTTTTTCATGCCTTCTTTTCCTTTTTCTTTTGGTATAACCATTTGGTATTGAATAAAACCACCTTTTCCATAGATTTTATTCCAGTCATTAATCGCATCTAGAGGATAGAAAAAAGTTTCGTAGTCTATGAAATTCTTAACCACTTTTTGTCTTTGTTTATTGAAATACAAAAAGTTAAAAGCTCTTACGGAAAAACTATTCAACACAAAACTTGAAAAATAAAACGGAATGGTAGGACTGAATTTTTTCTTTAATCTCAATGGATTTTCTTGCCATTTTTGGGGCAACTCTGCTCTAAGCGCAAACTCCCCTCTCATTAAAATACTTCTGCCGATGTTTTTACCTTTTTGCAAGCAATCTATCCAAGCTACGGTATAAGTCCAGTCTTCTGATTCTTCGAAAAGTTGAAAAATTTCGTCTAAATTTTCAGCTTTTATTGACTCTTGACGAATGTATGCCGATTCTATATTTTTGAGTTTAATTTTTGCAGAAAGAATAATTCCGGTAAGTCCCATTGCTCCGAAAGTAGCCCAAAATTTCTCTGCATTTTCTTCTCTAGAACACGTGATAATTTCGCCATCTTCTACCATCATTTTAAACTCAATTACGCACTCCGAAAAACCACCTTCTGCATGGTGATTTTTCCCATGAATGTTTGATGCAATCGCTCCACCCAATGTAATAAACTTAGTTCCCGGCGTGATGGCTAAAAAGTAACCTTGAGGAACCGTAATTTCTAAAATTTCGGAAAGCAAAACTCCAGATTCGCATTCTAAAATGCCATTTAAACGGTCAAAACTGATGAATTTATTTAATTTCTTTGTAGAAAACATGGCTTCAGCTAAGGCTGCATCGCCATAGCATCTACCATTTCCATACGCAATAACTTCGTTATTTTGTCTAAGAAATTCTCTTATTTTATGGTAGTCTTCTTCAGCTTTGAAGAGCTTGTTTACTACGGGATGATTGCCCCAAGTAGAAACATTTTTCACGAAATTTGGTTTCATTTTTTTAAATATATTAATAACAAAAATGCTATTAACCAAATGAGAATGGTTATTTGTATATATCTGTCTTTGTAGACAATTTTAGTAGGAGATTCGGTTTTATTATACACCAAAGTTTGCTGTAAATACCTTAAAAAAGCAAAAACTACAAACAAAACGGTATAAAAAACCCTTACCCCGAATTTTTCTTGAACTTCAGGAGTTAAGGTAAACATTAAGTAACAAACAATTGCCAAAGTTACCGAAATAGAAAGGGCAATATCTGCAAATTGTACGTTATAGCCGTCAAGTGCTTTTCTGGTTTTCCCAGAAATTTCGGCGTTTATTAACTCTCCTCTTCTTTTACCAATGGCTAAAACCAATGCCAAAACAAAGGTTAATAAAATAGCCCATTGTGAAACGACAATTCCCGTAGCATAACCTCCCGCTAAAACCCTGAGTACAAATCCTAATGCAATAATACAAACATCTATTATGGCAACATGTTTTAGCTTAAAAGTATAAGCAATATTCATGAAGAAATAAGAGGCAATGATGATAGAAAATTTGGTGAAATTTTTATGGAAATAATCTCCACCAAAGAAAACCAATAAAACAACAGATAAAATTAGAAGTACAAAAATAATTTTAGCAGTGGTTTTAGAAATAGCTCCACTTGCTAATGGTCTTTTGCATTTTTCAGGATGTTTTTTATCTGATTCTATGTCTGTATAATCGTTTAATATATAAATAGAACTAGCTGTAAATGAAAAAACTAAAAAAGCGAAAATACTTTTTAGCGTTAAATCCACATGTGTAACATTCCCCGAAAAGAAAAGTGGTGTAAAAACAAAAAGGTTTTTTACCCATTGTTCTACACGTAAAAGTTTTAAAAATTTTCTCATCAAAAGTTATTATACTATACAAATTTAAGAATAAAAAAATAAAAAATCGCCTTGTAAACAAGGCGATTTAAGTGGATTATGATTTATGCATGTTATTTGGCTTCTTGTTGAGCATCTTTAATCATTTCTTCATTTGCAGTAATGGCAAATTCTACTCTACGGTTTTTAGCTCTACCAGCTTCTGTACTGTTGTCTGCTATTGGTTCTTTTTCACCAACTCCCATTGCAAACAATCTAGATTTTGCAACCCCAAGAGAAACTAAATAATTCAATACTGCATTTGCTCTTCTTTCAGACAAACTTTGATTATATGAGTCAGTTCCTTTAGAATCGGTATGTCCGTAAATATTGATATTGGTATCAGGATTGTTTTTAAGGACTTCTGCTAATTTATTGAGGTTAGATTTAGCAACTGAAGTAAGATTAGATGAGTCAAAATCAAAGTTTACCGTATTTTCTGATAAGGTTACTTTAATTCCTTCATTTACTCTCACCACTTCTGCTCCTGGCAAAGCTTCTTTAATTTCTTTGGCTTGTTTATCCATTTTATTACCGATTACTCCACCAACTACTCCACCAACTACACCGCCTAAAACGGCACCTTGAGGAGCGTTACCGCCTTTTCCTGCATTATTTCCTATAACTGCGCCTAAAACAGCACCTGCAGCAGTACCAATTACGGCACCTTTTTGAGTATTATTAGCATTCTGAATCGCTTCACAGCTGGTTAATACCATTGCTGATGATAAAAATAATGCTGCTACGCTTGATTTATTGATAAGTTTCATAATTTTTTTAAATTTTAAAAAGTTATTTTTGTTCCATTCCTGTTCTTACAAAATTGTAATATACTTTAATTACATTTCCTTCAAAAGGAACGCTTTGGACTAAGGTAAAGTTGTCTGTGTCTTGTTTTTCGATTTGTAAAATATAACCAGCAATTACGTTTTTAGCTTTAGTGTCTGCTACTAATTTCTTGAATTTAAATTCATTATCTTTGGTTACTTCAAATTTAATAGGTTGAGTTACTGTAGGACAGTTTCCACCACCTTTTATGGTATACGCTCCAGAATAATTATTCGGGATAAGTCTCCAATGACTTCCTACGAAACACTGAGCATCTGCTCCTTCGTCAAAAGGCTTTATTTGATATCCTTTATCATAATTTACACTGGTAATTTCCCAATCACCTTTCATTTTTAAAAATTCTGCTCTAGAAGTTTGAGCACTTTCTGCTTTTTTTACAGAAGAGCAAGAAACGGCAAATAATGAGCCGAAAGCTAGAGTCAATAGTATTTTTTTCATCTTTTACTTAAATTTGGTTGTTATTTATGAATGTAAAGTTATGAAGTTAATTGTAAAAATTGTGCCAATATGATAATCTTATAAACTTTTCTTAAAATTCAACAAATAAAAAAGGCTGTAAAAAACAGCCTTTCAATTCATTAGTATGATGAATTATTTTTTTCTAACTACTTTTTTCTTTTTCACTACCGCTTTTTTCACTGGCTTTGCAGGAGCCGCTTTGTAGAAATGTGTATAAGCGTATTGCGCCGCTTTGTACAAATCTATTACGCCTCCAGATTCTGAAATCAAATCAAATCTATTGTTGGTATTGGTAGGCAACATTGCATTAACCTCAGACTTATTTACAGTTTTTACTAAAGATTCTATTACTTGTTCTGGTTTTAAATTAGGCATGTAAGCCAATAAAACTGCAGAAGCTCCCGCTACAACTGGAGAAGCCATAGAAGTTCCTTGTAAATATTCATATTTACCATCTGGAACGGTAGAATAAATTTTATCACCAGGTGCAAAAACATTCACCATTTTTTGGTTAAAATTAGAAAATCCGGCTCTTAAAAACTCATTATTATTGGTACTTGCACCTACTACAATCATGTTGTTAATGAAAGGTTTTTCGTCTTTAGTAGATTTAAAATTAGTAGGGAAATATGGATTTTCTTGAATATCTTCATTCTCATTTCCCGCCGCTTTTACCAATAGAACGCCTTTGTCTTTAGCATATTGAAACGCTTCCCAAACCAATTCTTTTTCTGGAGAAACAGGCTTTCCAAAACTCATATTAATGACTTTAGCACCATTATCTACCGCATAACGAATAGAATTTGCGATGTCTTTATCACGCTCATCACCGTTTGGAACCGCTCTTATCGTCATAATTTTTGCTACTTTATACGCAACTCCATATTGCACTTCATTTCCTTGAGGATAACCTGCGATAATTCCTGCAACGTGAGTTCCGTGTTGTGCATCTGGACCTTCGTAATGGTTATTTCCGTAGAATTTCTCTTTTTTATCTTGATAATTATCTCCTACAATTGCTCTAGGATCATAATCTAAGTTATACTGTTTTGTAGCTTGAGGTTCGAAATATTCTAAAGCTCCTTTGATTTCTTTATTTAAAAACTCTTCTACTTCTGCTTGAGATTTCCCAACCATAGTAGGATTATTTGCCACTTGACGTAAAATCGAAAGATTTCTCGCTTCTTCTTGTGTAGTTGGTTTGATAGCATCTAAATTTTCTTTAGTCAGCGTTTTTCCTTTTAAAGTAGCCGCTACACTAGGAATCACTTTTGCAAATTCAGAATAAAACTGAAACTGCTGTTTAGCTTCTACACTTTTTTTATTGTACATATCTTTTGCACGAAGATACATCTCAAATTCTGTAGGCATTTTTGCTTGATTGGCTTTATTCTCTTCTGAACTAGGCCCTTCAAAAATAGGTTTGTATTGTTTTACAACTCTGGTTACTTCTAAATTGTCAATTTCTACATCTCCATTTTTACCCCCGATAAAGTTCCAGCCGTGAACATCATCTACATAGCCGTTCCCATCATCATCTTGACCATTATTAGGAACTTCGTTTACGTTTTTCCACATATTTTTTATTAAACCAGGATGGTCTACTTCTACCCCACTGTCTATTACACCTACCACTACCGTTTTAGGTTTTAGACCTTTTGATTCAAAAAATTTATAAGCGTTTTGAGTATTGACTCCGTAAACATTTGTTGTAGAAAAATCTTTGTGATACCAAGTCATCAAATCTTTATCTTCAGTTTTGGCCTCTTGCGAAAACCCGAAATTAAATCCTGCTAAGAATGCAGCTGCAATGATTATTCTTTTCATTATGATATATTTTGTATGGATTGAGTTACTTTTTTAATATACGTAGCAGATTCTGGGCCAATGTTACAAACTACGTCTAGTATTGATAAATCTTTGATAAATCCTAATTTATCACTAAACGTTTGGTAATATTCTGGCAAATGATACTCTGACTCTTTTTTGGCTGAAAAACGCTCTCTTAAATCTACTGCATCTGGTGTTTTCTCGAATTCTGTGGTGAGCGAAAAGTCTTTTTCAACCTTTAAAATTTGAAGAATGATTTTCAAAGCATTTAGATTAAACTCAATAAGAGATGTTGGCTGTACCGAGAAAATCTGCTTCAACTTATCTTCATAATACTCGAAATATGGCGAACTTTGGTAAGCTATTTTAATGGATTTCCAGTGGAGTTTTTGCCAATCTTCTGCATAAGAAAGCTCTAAATCTTTCATCGCACGTTTTCCGTTATGATGAATTGGCAAAATAAGCGCCAATTTACCATTTGCACCGTAAATATTGCATCTGCTTCTATAGGTTTGTTTCGGAAAATTCTCATGTTGCTCCAGAAGAATTTCGTTTTCTTCTTTTAAAAATTCTGCAAACCAAGAAACTGGTGGCAAATAAAATATAGGTAATAACGTTTTCATTTTCATTCTAAAATTGAGTGTCCAAAGTTAAAAAAATAAATGTGATTATATCAAAAAACCCTTTCTGCGTTTTGAACGCAAAAAGGGTATATCAATATTTCAAATTTCTATAAAATTCTACTCTTCTTCTTTATTTTTCCCTTTGAAAAGTTTTACAAAAAATTCCCAACCGAAGAATAAGATTAAAATTGCAGCTGCAACCCACCAATAAGAAGTTTTATCTCTTTCGCCAGTGTTTGTTGCTTTAAACATACGTTCCCATCTTACTTTTTTAGGACCTTCGTCAAAAGTTCCTTGTAAACTAAGCCAAGTAAACATAGGACTTCCTACAATATGCGTCTCTGGAACAAAACCAAAGAAACGAGCATCTAGAGAAGCATCTCTGTTATCTCCCATCATAAAATAATAGTCTTGTTTTACGGTATATTTATCGGTTTGAGCACCATTGATATAGAATTTACCTCCTTTGAATTCTAAAATATTTCCTTCAAATTCTGTGATCAGTTTTTTATATTCTGGTAAATTTTCTTGAGTAATGGTAATCACATCTCCTTTTTTAGGAATAGTGAGCGGTCCGTACCAATCTTGGTTCCAAGGTTTATTAATCGGGAAAATAGATTGAGAAATGTCAACTTTTTTAGACATCAAAGCGTGACCAGTTCCATCATTTACGTATTGACCGTTTTCGTCTAAAACAGGATAGTAAGAAACTGCTCCTTTTCCTTTTTCGCCTAAAACTTCTTCAGCCTTTACAAATTCAGGAATGGCTTTAATTTGAGCCAAAAGATCTTTAGTCAACCCTTGAAACTGATAATAATGCAATCCGTCTTTGGTTTCACCTTCATCTGTAATTGGTAAATAGGCAAGATTTTTCCATAAATAATCGATGTCTATTTCTGAACGTGTATAAATGGTATATGAACGCTGAACTTCGGCATCTGCCAATTGAACTTCTGGTTTACCATTGATGTATAAATTCCCGGCTCTCATTTCTACCACATCACCACCTACTGCTACACAACGTTTTACGTAAGGATCTTTTCTATCTATCGCAGTATGCACGGAATCTCCCGGATAATTGAAAACAACGATATCATTTTTCTTTGGTTTTTTGAATTCACCAATTCTAAAATATGGTAATTTAATAGCATCTACATAAGATTTTGGATCATTCTTAGGATTTCCATCTTTCTGAGTATCCATAATAGTTCCTTGTAAAAATGGCAAAGCTACTGGTCTCATTGGCATTCTGTAACCATAACTCCATTTGTTTACGAATAAGAAATCTCCTACCAATAAAGTTCTTTCCATAGAACCTGTAGGAATGGCAAATGGTTGGGTAACAAAAGCGTGAATAATCGTAGCAAAAACTACTGCAAAAGTGATAGAACCTAAGAAAGATTCCTTTTTCGCTTTCGGATCATCTACTGCAAATCGGTCTACTTTATTCAACTGAAAATAAGACGAATACGCCAAATAAATAAAAGGAAGCAACGCAGTAAGAATTTGTTCTAACGCTGAAGTTCTTCCAAATTTTTTCATCAAAAACAAATGAAAAACAGTCATCATAATAGGCCCAACAATTGGCAAATAAGCCAAGATAACCCACCATTTTGGCTCTCCTACTTCTTTCTGAATGATGTAGTAATTATAAAAAGGAACAAAAGCTTCCCAGCCTTTGTAACCCATTTTTTGATATAATTTAAAAGACGAAAGTCCTAGTAAAACTGATAAAATCAGTATAAAAATAGAATATTGTAGAATGTAATCCATTTCTTATGAGTAATTAGTAATGTGTAATTAGTAATGATATTTATGATTTGTTACAGTTTGGCAAAAGATTCAAAATTCAAAATTCAAGATTCAAGATTTGAATTCGGAATAGTGAATTCGGAATTTTTTAGAGTCCGAGAACTTCTTTCATGCTGAAAATTCCTTTTTTGTCTTTAAGAAATTCTGCAGCAATTACTGCACCTAATGCAAATCCGTTTCTATTAAACGCAGTATGTTTTATTTCGATTTCGTCTACTTCCGAACGATAATAAACACTGTGTGTTCCTGGAACTTCTCCTTCTCTAATTACCTCTATTCCTAGAGATGTTCCCTCAGTTTCATCTAATTTCCAAGAATTATAGTTAGAATGTTTGAAGATTCCTTCTGCAATAGAAATTGCAGTTCCACTTGGTGCATCTTTTTTGTGAACGTGGTGAATTTCTTCGAGCTGGCACGTATAATCATCACTGAATTTCTGCATCAGTTTCGCTAAATTTTCATTTAACGCGAAGAAAAGATTCACTCCTAAACTGAAATTAGAACCATATAAGAATCCTGTTCCATTTTCTAAGGCTATTTTTTCGATGGCTGGTTTTTGCTCTAGCCAACCTGTAGTTCCACAAACTACTGGAATTTTATTTTCTAAACAGGTCTTTATATTGCTAAAAGCTACTTCTGGCTGAGAAAATTCTATCACTACATCTGGATTGTTCAGATTTTCTTTGGTAGGCGTTTCGTTTAATCTTGCTACAACTTCATGTCCTCTTTTTGTGGCAATTTCATCAATGATTTTGCCCATTTTTCCGTAACCTACTAATGCTATTTTCATTTTTTTAATTTTTAAAATCTAAAACTCAAAGACAATCCAGCTTTACCATTTGCTACACCTAAATCATCGTAAATAATGGTAGGTTTAATCGCTAAATCTGGGTCTTTCTTTTGGTCGTATAAGTGTGCATCTACTACCGCATCTACAATATTTAAAATGTATAAAACTCCGGTAATGGCGATGGCGTAATCTCTTTGTCTTTTGGCTCTGTCTTGTGTATTTCCTAGAACCGTGGCGTCTACATAAGGTAAATCATCAAACTCGTGAGGCTGACCATTTAACTCTGCTAAAAACGCTGTTCTATAACGACGGTATTGCTTATCATTATACACAATAATCCCTACTCCAGTTCCTACAGCTCCCCAAACAATTGGGATTTTCCAATATTTCTTGTTGTAATATTGACCAAGGCCCGGAAAAACAGCAGAATACAACCCTGCTTTTGTAGGATTGTATTTTTGAATGGTGCTCACGTTGGCTTTTTCTATTTCCTCAACTACCTGTTTTTCGGTTTTGATGGTGTCAAAAGGTTTAATTTCTTGAGAAAAAAACAACCCAAAGAACAACAATAATATGATGGAGTAAACTGCTCTCATTAATTAAAATGTGAAAGGATTTTGTTCAGTTCATCTTCGTTATTGAAATCAAGGATGATTTTCCCTTTTTTCCCTTTTCCTGAAGATTTTATTTCTACCCCAACTTCTAAAACATCCGCCAATGATTTTTCTACTTTTCTTAGATGATTCGGAAGTTCTTTTACAGTTTTTTGGATAGATTTTTTAGGATTTTTAAGTTCAGAAGCTGCTTTTTCGGCTTGTCTTACGTTTAATCCTTCTTTGATGATTCTTTTGAAAAGTTCTTGTTGAAGTTCAGCATCTTCTACACTGATGATTGCTCTACCATGACCTGCAGAAATCTCGCCGCTTCTGATCGCATTTTGAATTTCTGGACTTAACCTCAACAAACGAAGAGAATTGGTAATCGTACTTCTTTCTTTCCCTACTCTAGAACTTAAATTTTCTTGAGTAAGACCTATTTCTTCTAATAATCTTTGATAAGTAAGTGCTACTTCTATGGCATCTAAATCTTCACGCTGGATATTTTCTACCAAAGCCATTTCTAGCAATTCTTGGTCATTTACCAATCTAATGTAAGCAGGAATAGAAGTAAGACCAGCAATTTTAGAAGCTCTGTAACGTCTTTCCCCAGAGATGATTTCAAATTTATCACCATCTTTTCTTAAAGTGATAGGCTGAATTACTCCAAGATTTTTTATCGATTGAGCCAATTCATTAAGGGCGGTTTCATCAAAATAAGTTCTAGGCTGAGTTGCATTAGGATAAATATCTTCTAATGCTACTTCTACTATGTTTCCTACTAATTTTTCGGCTCCTGTATCTGTTGCAGAATTAATGTTACTTTTGCTTTCGGCACTTAAAATAGCACCCAAACCACGTCCCATTGCTCTTTTTTTGTCTTTCATATTGTATGATAAGTCATTAGTCATGAGAACAAACAAAATTTCTTCTCAATTCTAAAAATGTTATGCTTTTTGTAATTTTTCGTTTTTCAGAAGTACTTCTTCTGCGAGTTGAATGTATTGAATTGCCCCTTTGCTTTCGGCATCGTACATCAAGATGCTTTCTCCGAAACTTGGTGCTTCAGAAAGTCTTACATTTCTAGAAATTACCGTTTCGAAAACCATTTCTGGGAAATGCGTATTCACTTCTTCTACCACTTGGTTAGAAAGTCTTAATCTAGAATCGTACATTGTAAGTAATAAACCTTCGATGTCTAAATCATAATTGTGAATTTTCTGAACATTTTTCACGGTGTTCAATAATTTGCCCAAACCTTCCAAGGCGAAATATTCGCACTGAATTGGGATGATTACAGAATCTGCAGCAGTAAGTGCATTTACCGTAATAAGACCTAAACTTGGTGCACAATCGATGATGATGTAGTCATACTCAGATTTCACCTCTTCTAATGCTTTTTTAAGCATATATTCTCTCTTGTCACGATCTACTAACTCAATTTCCGCTGCTACCAAATCAATATGAGAAGGTACAAGGTCTAAATTTGGAGAAGAAGTTTTCTGGATACAATCTTTCACATCTGCACTGTGCTCCAATAGATTATAGGTAGAATAATTTACTTCCTCTATTCCTAAACCAGAGGTAGCATTAGCCTGTGGATCTGCATCGATTAATAAAACTTTTTTTTCTAAAACGCCAAGCGCAGCTGCTAAATTCACTGCAGTAGTGGTTTTACCTACGCCTCCTTTTTGATTGGCAATTCCAATAATTTTTCCCATAAAAATGAATTAGTTTCCAAAAATACAATAAATAGTCATTCGGTTGAATGTTAATAACTGTCAAAAATATTAAACTATTGTGAATTAAAGAGTTAAAGCACAAAAAAATTATCCACAATTTTTAGAAAATGTGGATAATTAAATGAATTGCTATCGATAAGACAATGTTGAAATTAAATATTCTAAATAATTATTCGAACTGCATAGAAATAGGGAATCTAAAATAAGAACGAACATTTTCGCCTTGAAATTTTGCAGGATTCCATTTTCCTTTAATTCGTTTTATCGTTTTTTCTGCTTCTTTATTAAAATCTGTATTCGCTCCAGAAACTTTAATATTAGAAATCGTTCCGTCTCTTTCCACCACGAAAGTTACCACTGCTTTCACTACCTCTCCCGTTTCATTTTCGATGACACTTGAATCAAAATTTTGTAAAACTTTAGTTCTAAAAGCATTAACTCCACCGATGAAATCTGCTTCTACATCTACATCTCTTATGATGTCATTTGGATTAGGTTTTGCAGGCGTTTCTTTTACAATTTCTTTTCCGTTTTCCGTTCCAGCAGTTACATGTTGATTAGGATTGGTAACGGCAACTCCTGGAGTTGTAGTCGTAGAAATTACGGCATCATCTACTTTTTGGTTAATGGTTTCCTCTTTTACTGCGTCTCTGGTTGGAGTAGGCGGAGTTAAACTCTGCGTTTTTACCTGAACAGGAGTTTTCGGAGGAATAACTCTAGGTATTGGTCTTTCTACTACATCTTCTGGTAAATTAAGATCTTTAATATTTATATCTACAAAAACTGGATTTTCAATTGCTTTTGGTTTTAAATTCGCAATAACTAAGGGCGTCATTGCTAAAAGACCAAATAATCCAACTCCTATAAATAAAGCCTTTTTTAGAAAGACATTAGCTTCGTTTCGTAGAGCATACGCTCCATATTCTTTGTTTCTCTTCTCGAAAACAACTTCGTTCAGCGCTTGATGCGGGTCATAAGTAAAGAAATTTTTGCTCATTGCGTGATTTTTTAGATTAAACAAATTTCAAACACGATTATTAATTTTTTATCTTTTTGCAAAAAGTAATTAGAGTAATTCAATTACCTTGCCAAAATTATTTAAAATTCAATGTTTTATTTGTTTTCAATGAAAATAACACAATTTTAAAAAATAAAATCACGCCAAAAGCGTGATTTTCAATATTTTATATAAATTATGATTAGAATAATTCTTTTCTAATAATGTTTTGACTTCTTTCTGGACCTACTGAAACCAAGTAAACATTAATTCCTAGATATTCCTCGATAAAACCAATGTATTTCTTAGCATTTTCTGGCAATTCATCAAAAGTTCTAGCCGTGGTAATATCTTCTGTCCAACCTGGTAAATCGGTATAAATTGCTTCGTAATCGTATAATTTCGTAGTAGAAGAAGTGAAATAATCAATAATTTTTCCGTCTTCTGTTTTATAATGCGTAGCGATTTTTAAAGTATCAATTCCTGTAAGAACATCTAGTTTAGTAATCACTAAATTATTAATACCATTAATCATACAAGCGTGTTTTAGTGCTACTAAGTCTAACCAACCCGTTCTTCTAGGTCTTCCTGTAGTCGCTCCATATTCATGCCCCACTTTTCTGATATGCTCTCCTAATTCATTATCTAATTCTGTAGGAAAAGGACCGTGACCAACTCTAGTAGTATACGCTTTGGAAACCCCAATTAAATTCTGTAAAGAAGTTGGCGGAACTCCTGCTCCTGTACAAACTCCACCTGTAGAAGGCGAAGAAGAAGTTACGTAAGGATAAGTACCGAAATCTATATCAAGCATCAATGCTTGCGCTCCTTCGAAAAGGATATTTTTATTATCACGAATCGCTTCGTTCAATTCTAATTCTGTATCTACAATTCTGTCTTGAAGTTGCTTTCCAATTTCTAAAAATTCATTGTAAATTTCGTCAAAACTCATGGCTGGTTTTCCAAAATATTTCTCGAAAAGATTGTTTTTAATCTTAAGATTTTTCTCAATTTTTTCTTTCAAGACTTCTGGATTCAAGAGGTCAATCATTCTGATTCCTACTCTTGCAATTTTGTCTTCATAACAAGGTCCAATTCCTTTCTTGGTAGTTCCAATTTGCGTTCCGCCCAATTCCTCTTCTCTGTAAGTATCCAGCATGATGTGATAAGGCATAATTACATGCGCTCTTCTACTGATAAAAACGTGGTCAGTTTTATAACCCTTAGCTTCTAATTGTCCTATTTCTCGTAAAAAAGATTTAGGATTAACCACTACTCCATTCGCAATAATACATTTTCCTTTGCACTGTAAAACTCCAGAAGGAAGCAAATGCAGTACAAACTTATCTTCGCCTACATAAACAGTGTGACCGGCATTGTCACCGCCTTGAAAACGAACTACATAATCTGATTTAGCTGAAAGAACATCGGTAATTTTTCCTTTACCTTCATCTCCAAATTGAAGACCAACAACAACGTAAGTTGACATAAATTTTTAGAATTTTTATTAGATTTTTACAAAGGTAATTGTAAAAAACCGTATCGCCAAATTAAGTTTTCACGAATTTACAACATGAAAAATTTCATTCCTTTTGATAGCTGCTTTCCGTGAATATTCCTTAAATTTATGCCGCCACTTTTTTGAGTTAAAGAAATTTAGCCTTAAAATTGCTTTCATTTCAAATAATAAGATTCTTTATGAAAAAAATAGTTTTAGCTTCCGCATTCGCTTTTTTAGCAAGTTGCGCATCACAAAATACCAAAACTCCATCATCGTTTGATTGGAAAGGAGCCAATGTATATTTCGCAGTGACCGATAGATTCAACAATGGAAATCCTGACAATGACGTCATTTTCAATAGAACCGAAAAAGCAGCTGTTTTAAGAGGTTTCGAAGGTGGCGATATAAGAGGTGTTATTCAAAAAATAGACGAAGGTTATTTCAATAAATTAGGAATTAACGCGATTTGGCTTACTCCAATTGTAGAGCAAATTCACGGCGCTACAGACGAAGGAACAGGTCTTACTTATGCTTATCATGGATATTGGACAAAAGATTGGACAGCTCTTGACCCAAATTTTGGAACTGAAGAAGATTTAAAAGAATTGGTAGAAAAAGCACACCAAAACGGAATAAGAATCGTATTAGATGCGGTGATTAATCACACTGGTCCTGTAACCTATGCAGACCCAGAATATCCTAATAAATGGGTAAGAACAGAACCACAATGTACTTACAATTCTTATGAAATGACTACCGCTTGTACTTTGGTTAAAAATATACCAGATGTAATTACTGAAAGCGATGAAAATGTAGGACTTCCGCCTATGTTAGAACAAAAATGGAGAAAAGAAGGTCGTTACGAAAAAGAAATGTCTGAACTGAATGTATTTTTCGTGAAAACTGGATTTCCGCGAGCGCCGAAATATTACATTATGAAATGGCTTGCTGATTATATTGTAAAATATGGAATCGATGGTTACAGAATAGACACGCTGAAACACACCAATGAAGACGTTTGGAAAGATTTCAAAAAAGTTTGTGACCTTGCTTTTGCTGAATATAAATTGAACAATCCTAAAAAAATTCTAGACAACTCACCATTCTTCACCATTGGAGAACTTTATGGTTACGGAATTTCTCAGAAAAAATTGTATGATTTTGGAGACAAAAAAGTCAATTATTACCAAAACGGATTGAATTCTTTAATTAATTTCGATTTCAAAGGAGACGCCAATAAATCTTATGAAGAAATCTTCAGCAATTATGATAAAATTTTGCACACAGACCTTTCTGGAAATACTGTAATGAACTATATTTCTTCTCACGATGACGGCGATCCTTTTGACAAAGAAAGAAAAAGAAATTACGAAGCTGGAACCAAACTTCTACTCGCTCCGGGAATTTCGCAAGTTTATTACGGCGACGAAACCGCTAGAAAATTAATTGTGGAAGGTGCAATTGGTGATGCCAATCTAAGAAGCAATATGAATTGGGACGAGATAAAATACAATCCTGAAACCCAAAAAGTATTAACACACTGGCAAAAACTAGGTCAGTTCCGTAGAAATCACGCAGCAGTAGGTGCTGGAAAACATCAGATGGTTTCTAATTCACCGTATTGGTTTACCAGAACTTACAAAGACGATAAAGTTTTAGTAGGTTTAGACTTAAATCCTGGCGTAAAAGAAATTTCTGTAACAGGAATTTTCGAGAACGGAACGAGGTTAAGAGACGCTTATAGTGGAAAAACCGCAAAAGTTTCTAACGGAAAAGTTTCCATAGATTCAGAATTTGGCATAGTTTTGTATGAAAAGTTATAATTAAAATTCTGTTTTAAAAAATATGAAAAAGTTTATCCTATTGTTTACGCTTCTTATCTTTGGTTGGGGAGTCTCGCAACAAGTTCCAAAAGTTTTGAAAACCAAATTTTCTAAAGAAGCTTTGGCTCAAAAAGTAACCGACATCAATGGTAAAACCATCAGTATTTCTAAAATTTTAGACCAAAATAAAGGAAAAATTGTGGTACTCGATTTATGGGCAAGTTGGTGTAGAGATTGTCTAAAAGCAATGCCAAAAGCCAAAGAATTAGAAGATAAAAATCCGAATGTGAAGTTTATTTTTCTTTCTCTAGACCGAAACGAAGAAGCTTGGAAGAAAGGATTACAAAAATATGACATGACCCAAAAAGAAAATTATTGGTTTCATGTAGGTTGGAAAAATGATTTTAATAACTATATAGACCTCAACTGGATTCCGAGATACTTGGTTATCAATCAAAAATCTGGAATTGCTAAATATTACGCGATTTCTCCAGATGATCCAGAGATTCAGAAAACGATAGATGAGTTATCAAAATAAAAAAGTCAGAGCTTATAAACTCTGACTTTTTCTTTATATAAAAGGCGTTTGTAAAAAATCATTGAGCGGCTTCATGGCTTTGAAAATTTTAGCAAATTCTTTAACCGCATTTTCACTGAGCAATTGCTCATCAGAGACGGGATGTGTTACGATAAAATGCTTGAGTTTTAAATATTTAGCCATTTTATCGTCTTTTTCAAAACCTTGAGGCACTTTTTTCAATTTATCTTCTACACTTAATCCTCGAAAATAATTTCTAAACTCATCTTGTTCTAAAATCGCTTTGAACTCGTCACCAAAAGCAGAAATTTCTTGTCTTATCGTCTTTAAAACCGATGGTTCTGGCTTATAAACACCACCTGCCAAAAAAGATTTTCCGGGTTCTATATGCAAATAATATCCTGAAATTTTATTGCCTTTACCCATTCCTAAACCCGCTCCGAAATTGGTTTTATAAGGCGTTTTATCTTTAGAAAACCTTGTATCTCTATAAATTCTAAAAACAGATTTTTTAGCCTCTAATTTCCCCATTTCTTCATCAAAATCCGCCATTTCTTCCATTAATTTCTCCACAAAAGAAATCACATCTTATTGCGCTTCTTGATAAAGCGTTTTATTTTCATTAAACCACTCTCTGTTGTTATTCTTTTCTAAATTTCTAAGAAATTGAAGAGTGGATGATTGCATATCAAATGTTTTTTTTCAAAATTAATGAATTTCTCAGAAACCTTTCGCTCCTACGGAGCTCAATTTAACAACAAATCACTTTTCTACAAACCTTTTGCTTTTAAAGAGCAAAAATTAAAACATCTATCAACACTCTACCACTTCCAGCATCCAGCTTCCATCATCCAGCAAAATTTCAAAAATCCCCAATAAAACTCTATTTTTTTATTAAAAATAAAATTACTATCTTTGCCGCTTAATTATTATAGACGATCTTTAAATGAATTTATTTACGGAATCCAATTTAAGTCCTGAATTATTGAAGGCAATTGGCGAACTCGGCTACGAACAGCCGACAGAAATCCAGAAACAGACTATTCCTTTTATCCTTTCGGATACTCGCGATCTCATCGCACTTGCGGCAACAGGAACAGGCAAAACAGCAGCATTTTCGCTTCCGATTCTGGATATGATAGACGACGCAAGTCGTAAAATCCAGTTATTAGTGCTTTGCCCTACTCGTGAACTTTGCCTTCAGATTACCAAAGACATTAAAAACTATACAAAGTACCTTCCTAACCTAAAAACTACCGCAGTTTATGGAGGAAGCAGTATTACAGACCAAATTCGTTCACTTCGTGAGAAACCACAGATTATTGTAGGAACTCCAGGACGTGTAATTGATTTAATTGGTAGAAAAGCTTTAGATTTTTCAGAAATCCATTGGCTCGTTTTAGACGAAGCTGATGAAATGCTTTCTATGGGTTTCAAAGATGATTTGGAAACTATTTTAAACGAAACTCCTTCTGAAAAACAAACGTTACTTTTCTCTGCTACGATGAGCAAAGAGGTAGAACGTATTACCAAAAATTATTTGACCAATCCACACAGAATTTCTGTAGGTTCTATTAACGAAGTTAAGAAAAACATTAAGCACGAATATTATGTGGTAGGTTACAGACAGAAAAAAGAAGCTCTAAAAAGATTATTGGATGCCAATCCTAATCAGTATTCTATTATTTTCTGTAGAACAAGAATGGAAACTCAGGAAGTTGCAGATTTCTTGATGCAAAATGCTTATGCAGCAGATGCACTTCACGGTGATTTATCTCAAGCGCAGAGAGATACGGTAATGAAAAAATTCCGTTTGAAAAACATCAATATTTTGGTTGCAACAGACGTAGCAGCTAGAGGTTTAGATGTAAATTCTCTTACGCACGTTATTCACTACTCGCTTCCAGATGATCCAGAAGTTTTCGTACACAGAAGTGGTAGAACAGGTAGAGCTGGTAAAGATGGTATTTCTATGTCTTTAATTAAACCTGAAGAATCTAGAAAACTAAAACAAATCAAACTTTCTACAAAAATTGAAATTGTAGAGAAAAAAATTCCAACAGGTGAAGAAATCATCAAAGCTCAAGTAGAAGGTGTTTTCGAAAAACTGTTTACAGAACACGAAGAACTTTTCACTTTTGACGACAGCTTAATCCCTGATTTATCTGCATTCTCTAAAGAAGAATTGGTTCACCAGTTGCTTCAACTTCAGCTAAGAGATTTAGCGCTTTACTATAAAGACAAACAAGATTTGGCAGACCAAAAATTATCTAATGACAGAGATGACAGAGGCAGCAGAAGAGATCGTGACCGTGATAGAGGAAGAGATAAAGGAAGAGTAAGAGGTGGAAAACCAAAACGCAGAAACGAAAACATGACCAGATTTTTCTTTAACCTTGGTAAAAGAGATAATCTAAAGAAAATGGACATGCTAGAAATCATCAATAAAGCTACGGCCAAGTCTAAGAAACGTGCAGAAATAGGTGATATAGAAATTCTAGAAAAATTCTCATTCTTCGAAGTTGAAAAATCTTTCAAAGATGAAATTCTAAAAGGTTTACAAACACAGAAATTCAAAGGAAAAGATATGCGCGCCGAAGTGGCCAACTAATTTTTTCTTACATAACATAAAAACGCTACTTTTTCGGTAGCGTTTTTTTATTTTGTGTACATTTGTATAGAGATAAAACTTTTAAAGTTATGGTAAACATTTATTTTATATGTTAATTTAACATTACCGTAACATTAATTTTCTTTATTATAATTAGCTTCGCAACACTCAAAATAAGCATTCTAATGATTCGCAAATTTTGCATTATCTTCATTTTTACTTTTGCTATTTTCGCAAAATCTCAAACCAATAGTTCAGAACATCTTTCTGGTTTTGCTGTAGTTTCGCTCAATTACAAACATAGTCCAAAATGGAATGCTTACTTAGAATTACAAGAACGTTCGATAGAAGATTTTAGCAAACCCGATTATTACGAAATCAAAGGAGGAATAGGTTATAATCTTGATAAAAGCAACCAATTTTTCGTAGGTTTAGGAAGATATGCAACCTACAAAGAAAGCAGAATTGCCAATGAAGAATTCAGAATTTGGTTACAGCACACTTACTCCATTAATGTAGATAAATTAAAGATTGACAATAGAATACGTCTCGAAAAACGTTTCTTTCATAACGCAATTACAGACGTAAATACCAATGACGAAAGATACAGATTCAGAACTACTCTAACACTGCCTCTTAACAGTGATAAAATGGCTCCAAAAACCATTTTTGCTAATGCTTTTGACGAGTTTTTCATTGGTCCAAATGGAGATTTATTCAAGAGAAATAGAATTTTCGGAGGTGTAGGATATGTATTGAGCTCAAGCGTTACCACCAATCTAGGCTATATGTGGCAAAGAGAACTTAATCCTAACCTTAGAAGCTTACATTTCTTGTATTTAGCATTTAATTTCACCTTAGACAGAGCTAAACTCGGGGAACACGAACCTTACAACGTAGCAGATTAAGTTAATGTTAATAAAACTTAACAAAACTGTAACCTTCGCACCACATTTTTTTCAGAAATTTGCAACAAATTATAATTAAATATAAAACAATGGGAATTGGAAACATTTTCAGAGCATTTCAACCAAAAGACAAAATTTTCTTTGTATTGTTTGAACAAGTAGCAGAAAAATTGATAGACATGTCAAAAGAATTTCACGAAGGAATTACAGATTTTGACATCAATGATGATACTTTGTTAAAAAAAATGAGTGATTATGAGCATCAAATGGATGACCTTACTCACGAAATTTTTGTGCAATTAGGTGAAAACTTCATCACTCCTTTTGACAGAGAAGATATTAATTATCTTGCAACTGGTTTAGATGATATCGCAGATTATATATATTCTTCAGCTAATTACATCTATTTATACAAGAGCCCAGAAGTAAAACAATATTCAGAATTTTCTTTATTGATTTACAAATCTTGTGTAGAAATTCAAAACGCGATTAAAAACTTAAAAGAGTTTGCAAATCCTAAAGAGGTTAAAGAATCTTGCATCAAAATTAATTCTTACGAAAACATTGCAGATGATGTATTGAGCCAAGGAATTGTAGATGTTTTTGAAAGCAATGACCCTATCAAAATCATTAAAGTAAAATCAGTTTTAGAATATCTAGAAATCGTAACTGATAAAGCGGAAGACGTAGCCAATACTATTGAAAACATTGTTATTAAATACGCATAAATCTATTTTCATTAACCTTAAAAATTTATAGAGAATGGATTTTCCCTTACTATTAATCATCATTATTGCACTTGCATTAATTTTTGATTTTATCAACGGTTTCCACGATGCCGCAAATTCTATTGCAACCATAGTTTCTACTAAAGTACTTTCGCCGTTTCAGGCAGTATTATGGGCTGCATTTTGGAATTTTGTTGCATTTTTCTTTGCAGCATACGTCATCGGAGAATTTAAAATCGGTAATACCATCGCCAAAACAGTAAATGAAAATTACATTACCTTAGAAGTAATTTTTTCAGGATTGATTGCGGCTATCGCTTGGAATTTATTAACTTGGTGGTTTGGTATTCCTTCATCATCATCACACACACTTATCGGTGGTTTCTTAGGTGCTGCTCTTATGCATGCTTTAGTTTTAGATTACAATGCAGTAGCTCTTGCTCACCCAGATTTTACCATTATTGAAAAATTAAAACTTGCTTTTTCGGAACTTTTTACACAGAATGTGGTTAAATATGAAAAGGTAATTCCTATCTTTTTTTTCATCTTCTTAGCACCAATTATTGGGATGATTGTTTCGGTAATCATTACTTTAATCATTGTGTATTTTTCTAAAAAATCTAATCCACACAAAGCTGATCAACAATTTAAAAAATGGCAGTTGTTTTCTTCTGCACTTTTCAGTTTAGGTCACGGATTAAATGACGCTCAAAAAGTAATGGGAATCATAGGTGCTGCAATTATTTACTACCACGTAAATATGATTGGTGGTACAGATGTATATGCCACTATGGAAAGTGCTGATCGTTTTAATCACTTCACCAAAGATTATATTTGGGTACCATTCGTATCATTTTTAGCCATTGGTTTAGGAACAATGAGTGGTGGTTGGAAAATTGTAAAAACCATGGGTACTAGAATTACTAAAGTGACTCCATTAGAAGGTGTAAGTGCTGAAACAGCTGGTGCTATTACCTTATTCCTTACAGACCATCTTGGTATTCCTGTATCTACTACACATACCATTACAGGTTCTATTATTGGCGTAGGTCTTACCAAAAGAGTTTCTGCAGTAAGATGGGGAGTTACCATCAGTTTACTTTGGGCATGGATAATTACTATTCCTATTAGTGCAGTTATTGCAGCATTATGCTATCTTGGTGTAATCGCTTTATAAAAAATAATATTTTTAAAATAATATTGAAACTACTTGTCTTTACAAGTAGTTTTTCTTTTTTTTAAACCTTAAGAATTGTATTTTTGTAAAAATTAACATGTATGGAATTCATAGACAGATATCAAGAAATAGTTGCCAAAGCAATCGAAAAACACTCCTTCAAAAATAAGCCAACCGAACTTTACGAGCCCATGAATTACATCATTTCTCATGGCGGAAAAAGATTAAGACCCATCATGGTTCTTATGGCTAATGAACTTTTTGGTGGAAATATTGAAAAAGCCATCAAACCCGCTCTTGCCATAGAGTTTTTCCATAATTTCACACTCATTCATGATGATATTATGGATGATGCACCACTCAGAAGAGGAAAACCTACCATTCATACATTACATGGAATTAATATCGGTATACTTTCCGGGGATGCATTACTGATAAAAGCTTACCAATTTTTTGAAGATTTAGAACCAGAACTTTTCAAAGAATGTATTAAAATTTTCTCTGAAACAGGTGCTGTTCTTTGTGAAGGTCAACAAATGGATGTGAACTTCGAAACCATGAAAAACGTAACCTATGATGATTACATAGAAATGATTACCAACAAAACAGGAGTTCTAAGTGCCGCTTCGTTCCAAATTGGAGCGCTCATTGCTGGTGCCAAAAAAGAAGATGCAGAACTTCTTTATAATTTCGGAAAACACATTGGTATTGCCTTCCAAATTATGGATGATTATTTAGATGTTTTCGGGAATGTAGAACAGTTTGGTAAAAAACACGCTGGTGATATTTATGAAAACAAAAAAACCGTGCTTTATTTCCTTGCGATGGAACATGCCAATGAAGCAGAGAAAAAAGAACTCGATTACTGGTATTCTAAAAAAACTGAAAATATAGACAAAATCTACAGCGTAGAGAAAATTTTCAGAAGAAATAAAGTAGACGAAAAAGTACTTAGACTAATTCAAAAACACAACGAAATAGGTCACGATTTCTTAAAACAAATTGACGCACCAGAAGAAAAGAAAAAACCTTTCATGGAATTGGCTAATTATTTATTGAGAAGAAACTCATAAAATGAAATTCAGAACAGAAGTCCATATTCCTATTTCTGAAAAGAAAATCCTTTTAACCGACAGCATTTTTTCTGTCGGTTCTTGCTTTGCTGCAGAAATGTCTCAACTGCTCAAAAACGGACAAATGCAGACACTTTGCAATCCTTTTGGAACGATTTTTAACCCATTTTCGTTGAATATTGCCATCCAAAATCTACACGATTGCAAAAAGTACAAAGAAGAAGATTTAATCTTCTATAATCAAGAGTACATTTCGCTGAACCACCACACTTCTTTCAATAGTTTTTATGCACATAAAACCCTAGAAAGAATTAATCAAAACATAGAAACAGGAAATCAATTTCTACAAAAAACCAATTGGGTGATTATCACCTACGGAACTTCATTTATCTACGAATTTTTGCCTAAAAATCAATTGGTAGCGAACTGTCATAAAATTCCGCAAAAGTTCTTTCACAAAAGACTTTTAACTGATGAAGAATTGAAAAATTCCATCACAGAAACCATAGAAAATCTAAAAGATATTTGCGAAAATGACGTTCAGATTCTATTTACGGTTTCACCAGTTCGTCATACCAAAGATGGAATGACCGAAAATCAATTGAGTAAATCTAAGCTGATTTGTGCACTTCATGAAACACTTCCCCATTTCGAAAACTGTCATTATTTACCGATTTACGAAATCATGATAGACGATTTGCGTGATTACAGATTTTACAAAGAAGACTTAATTCATCCCAATAATCAAGCGATTCAGTACATTTGGGAAAAATTCGGGAATGCTTATTTTTCAGAAGAAGTAAAAGATTTCATTACCGAAAACTACAAAATAAAAGTAGCTTTAGAACACCGCCCAAATGACGAAAAATCTCCAAAATATTTGGAATTTTTAGAAAAATTAAAAGAAAAAATAGCACTTCAACAACAGAAAGTAAAACATAAGATATTTTAATTTATATCAATAGGAACATTGTCACTCTGAGCGAAGTCGAAGAGTAGCCCGTTATTAAAAAAGCAAATTTCAATTGGCTTTAGCCAAAACCTAAAATATGAAAATCAGAAAAATCAATATTGACGATTTAGAAACGCTTAGAAATCTCAGTATTCAAACCTTCAAGGAAACCTTTGAAGAAGTGAATACTGAAGAAGATATGCAAAAATATTTGGATGAAAATCTGAGCATTGAAAAGCTAAAAACTGAACTCGAAAATGTAAATTCGGAGTTTTATTTCGCTGAAAATAATGATGAAATTTTGGGTTACTTAAAACTGAATTTCAAAGATGCTCAAACCGAAAAATTAGAAGAAAATCACTTCGAAATTGAAAGAATTTATGTTTTAAAAGCGTTTTTAGGCCAAAAAATCGGACAAATTCTTTTTGACAAAGCCATAGAAATCGGGAGAGAAAAGAATTTAGAATATGTTTGGCTTGGTGTTTGGGAAGAAAATCACAGAGCCATTCGTTTTTACGAAAAAAATGGTTTTGAAATCTTCGGAAAACATGACTTTGTTCTCGGAGAAGATGTACAAACAGACTTACTCATGAAAATGAAAATATAAATTCATGTTTGTCATTCTGAATGGAGCATAGCATAATCAAATAAAAAGTGAAACTTTAAATGAAGATTACGAACGAAGTTCAGAAGAATCTATTCACAAGAGATTCTTCACTCCATTTTATTTTGTTCAGAATGACAAAATACAAATAAATTTGTAAATAATGATTGACACACATACACACTTATATTCAGAAGAATTTGATGAAGACAGAACAGAAATGATAAAACGCGCCATTAATAAGGGCGTTACCGAATTTTATCTTCCTGCCATAGATTCAGAATCTCACGAAAAAATGCTTCATTTAGAAGCAGAATATCCCAACCAGATTTTCGCAATGATGGGATTGCATCCTTGTTATGTAAAACCAGAAACGTGGGAAAAAGAATTAGAAATTGTAGAAAATTATTTGAATCAAAGAAGTTTCCCAGCCATTGGTGAAATCGGAATTGATTTGTATTGGGACAAAACTACGCTTGATATTCAAATAAAAGCTTTTGAAAAACAGATAGATTGGGCAATTGAAAGAGATTTACCTATTGTCATTCATACCAGAGAAAGTTTTGATGAAACTTTTGAAGTTTTAGAACGTAAAAAACACCCAAAATTGCGAGGTATTTTCCATTGTTTCAGTGGAAATTTAGAACAAGCAAAACATGCGATAGATTTAAATTTCCTTCTCGGAATTGGTGGCGTTGTTACGTTTAAAAATGGTAAAATCGACCAATTTTTACATGAAATTCCTTTAGAAAAAATTGTTTTAGAAACAGATTCTCCTTATTTGGCACCAGTTCCGCACCGTGGAAAAAGAAATGAAAGTTCTTACCTGGATTTGGTCGTTGGGAAACTCGTCTATATTTACAACAAAGATTTTGCAGAAATTGATAGAATCACTACCGAAAACGCACATCGTATTTTCGGGAAGTAATTTCACGCAAAGACGCAGAAGAAAAGCAAAGACCGCAATGAATTTCATTACGGTCTTTTTTATAAATAATCTTTGCGCACATTGCGAAAAATCTTTGCGTCATTGCGTGAAAACCTATTTCTTTCTATAAAAAACCTTCTTTTTCGGTTTTTTAAAGTTAATGTCTTCCTTTTTCTGCGGTTTTGGTCTAGGGGTAAAAGGTTTATTATTAGAATCTCTTTTTTGTTCTACCAAATTATCTGTATGAAAAGGGTGCTCTTTCACCACAGGGATTTTCTTGCCAATCAACTTTTCTGTATTTCTAAGATTTACTAAATCTAATCCATCTACAAACGAAATAGAAGTTCCTTCTGCTCCCGCTCTTCCTGTTCTACCAATTCGGTGAACGTAGGTTTCAGAAACGTCTGAAAGCTCGAAATTAATTACATATTTTAAGTCATCAATATCTATTCCTCTTGCTGCAATATCTGTCGCCACCAAAACTGTCGTTTTCTTATTTTTGAAATTACTCAGCGCGGTTTGTCTAGCGTTTTGAGATTTATTTCCATGAATCGCTTCTGCTGAAATATTATCTTTATGAAGTTTTCTGGCAATTTTATCAGAACCGTGTTTTGTTCTGGCAAAAACCAATACTTGGTCTAACTTTTCATCTTGAAGAATGTGAGTCAACAAATCTAATTTATCGTCTTTTTCTACAAAATAAATCGATTGATTAATCGTATCAGCAGTAGATGAAACAGGAGCAACCTCTACTTTTACAGGCTTATGAAGCATAGAATTCGCCAATTCTTGAATTTCTTTAGGAAAAGTCGCTGAGAAAAACAAAGTCTGTCTTTTCGGCGAAAGCAACTTCACTACTCTTTTCACATCGTGAACAAAACCCATATCAAGCATTCTATCCGCTTCATCCAAAACAAAAATTTCTAAATTTTTAAGCGAAATAATACCTTGATTGATGAAATCGAGTAATCTTCCTGGAGTGGCTACCAAAATATCAACCCCTTTTTTCAGAGCTTGTTCTTGAGCGCCTTGTTTTACGCCTCCGAAAATCACCAAAGTTTTCAACGGCAAATGTCTTCCGTAAGCTTTGAAACTTTCTTCAATTTGAATCGCTAATTCTCTGGTTGGCGTAAGAATTAAAGCCTTAATTTGATGGTTTTTGGTGTTTTTATGATAAAGATTTTGCAAAATAGGAATGGCAAATGCTGCAGTTTTTCCGGTTCCTGTTTGAGCAGTTCCTAGTAAGTCTTTGCCTTCTAATAAATGTGGAATCGCTTGTGATTGAATAGGTGTTGGTTTTTCATAACCTTCTTGGGTAAGCGCATCAAGGATAGGCTTAATCAATTGTAAATCTGTAAATAACAAATGTTTAAATTTTAAAAAATGTGTGCGGGCGAAGTATTTTACTTCAACATTTTTTGCTCAAAAAATCTGTGATATATTTACAGAAATTTGAAAAAAGTATCTTCTACTTTGGCTAAAGAATGCCGCGAATAATGGGACAAAGATAGTCTTTTAGAAATAAATGAAAAAAGAATTATTTATAAACCACAAAAGAGACAAAAGAAATACATGAAAACAAGTACTTCAAAAGCAAAAAAAGTAAAATATTTCGCTTTTTTTACTTTTGAATAGCTTATCAACTAAAGATTTTTTTTGCTTTTGCGGATTAAAAATAAAATTTTAAATAATTATTATGTACTAAAAAAGCGCTCAAAAATGAACGCTTTCTTTATTTTTTTATCCGTGTAATTTCTTCCAGATTACATCTTTCAGTTCTACCAAACCTTCTTGCGTAACTCCTGAAAAGAAAAGCGGTTTCAGTTTTTCTGGAAACTCTGCGGTGATTTCTTTTTTCAATTCATCATCTAGCAAATCTGATTTAGAAATAGAAACAATGATGTCTTTATCTATTAATTCTGGATTGTATTCTTCTAGCTCTTTGTAGAGTATTTGGTATTCTTTATAATGGTCTATAGAATCTGCAGGAATCATAAAAAGCAAGATAGAGTTTCGCTCAATATGTCTTAAAAATCTATGACCAAGACCTTTTCCTTCTGCAGCTCCTTCAATAATTCCGGGAATATCTGCCATTACAAAAGACTTGAAATTTCTGTATTCTACAATTCCTAAATTGGGAGTTAATGTAGTAAAGGCATAATCTGCGATTTTTGGTTTTGCCGCAGAAACAGCAGCTAAAAGTGTAGATTTTCCAGCATTTGGAAAGCCAACTAATCCTACATCTGCTAAAATTTTGAGTTCAAAAACCACGTAACCTTCTTCACCGGGCATTCCTGGTTGTGCATATCTCGGAGTTTGATTGGTAGAAGACTTGAAATGCACATTTCCAAGACCTCCCATTCCTCCTTTCATGATGATGATTTCTTGTCCATCTTCCATGATTTCTCCGATAATTTCTCCGTCTTCATTTTTGGCAATTGTACCGATAGGAACATTAATGTAAACATCTGCTCCAGAAGCTCCAGTCAATTGGTTTTTGCCACCATTTTCGCCGCGTTCTGCCTTTACATGACGAGTATAACGAAGCGGAAGCAATGTCCATTCCTGAGCATTTCCTCTCATAATAACATGTCCTCCTCTTCCTCCATCGCCACCATCAGGTCCACCTTTGGGAATATATTTTTCTCTTCGAAGATGCGCAGAACCAGCACCACCGTGACCTGATTTACAATGTATTTTTACGTAATCTACAAAATTGCTCATATTTTTTTGCTTTCGGCTTTCAGCTTTAAGCAATCTGCTTTTAAAATTTTACGCTGAAAGCGGATTGCTGATCGCAGATTGCATTATTTTATTTTTTCTACTTCGGCAAAAAGTTTTTCAGAAATTTCAGAGATTTCTCCTACACCGTTTATCTCTACATACTTTCCTTGTTGTTTGTAAAGTTCTGCTACTTCTGCAGTTTTGGCATAGTATTCTTTAATTCTGTTTCTGATAATGCTTTCTTCGCTATCATCTACTCTACCAGAAGTTTCGCCACGTTTTAGCAATCTTTGCACTAAGATTTCGTCTTCTACAATAAGTGAAAGGCATACAGAAATTTCTGAATGTAATTGTTCTTTTACAATTTGGTCTAAAACTTCAGTTTGGTAAGAAGTTCTTGGGAAACCATCGAAAATAAAACCATTAGTATCTGTAGGTTTTTTTAGCTCATCTACTAACATATCAATGGTTACTTGGTCAGGAACCAATTCTCCTTTGTCAATATAATATTTAGCCAATTTTCCTAATTCCGTATTATTTTTCATGTTAAAACGGAACAAATCACCTGTAGAAATTTGCTTAAGGTTAAATTTTTCAATTAGGTTTTGTGCTTGGGTTCCTTTACCACTTCCTGGAGGACCGAATAGAACGATGTTTATCATTTTTTAGCATTCGGCAATCTGCTTTTAGCTTTCAGCTTTGCAATGCCAATTTTTTTTATGGTTAATACTTTTTATCTATTTTTCTTTTTATTAATATCTTCTTCAATTTTGAGAATTAGTTTTGAGATTTTAATTTTTAATTCTTCTGCTTTTGGAGTTAATTCTATAAATTTCTCTTCTGATATATAATTCAAATCTTTTGAGAGCAAAAGTATATATTCTACTTCAAATGCAGAACCAGATGCATTTCTCAAAAATCTTTTAAAATCTTCATCACTTCCTCTACCACAACCTTCTACTATATTTATTCCTATAGAACTTGATGCTCTTCTAATATGCGATGTAAGCCCAAATATTTATTTCTTCTTTTGGAAAACTTTCAGTTATTCTATAAACTTCTAAAGTCAATAAATGACTCAATTTCCAAATATCATATTTTTTATTATCACGCATTTTGATTATTAGTTTTTTTTTGCTGATTGCTGATTGCAGAAAGCTGACTGCAATCAATGATTTATTCTACCATCTTCTAATTGGTACAAATCTGGTAAGTTTCTTCCTAATTCATCATAATCTAATCCATAACCCAACACGAATTTATTAGGAATTTCTTTGGCTACATAATGTATTTTGAAATCTTTTTTATAGACTTCTGGTTTCAATAAAAGTGTTGCCACTTTTAGAGATTTTGGTCTCTGTGTATTTTCGAAATAATTATATAAACTCTCGATGGTATTACCTGTATCTACAATATCTTCCATTAAGATAATGTGTCTTCCTTCTACTTCTTTTGTCAAGTCCATTTTCTTGTAAACAATCCCTGTAGATTGAGTTCCAGCATAAGAAGACATTTGGATAAATGCCAATTCGCATTTCCCTGGATAATACTTTAAAAAATCAGAAAAAAACATGATTACACCGTTCAAAACCCCGATAAAAACAGGCGTTTCATCTTTATAATCTTCGTAAACTTTTTCTGCAAGTTTTTTTACGATTTCTTGAAGTTCGTCGTGCTTTAGGTAAGGCACGAAAGATTTGCCGTGAATTTGTATGCTTTCCATAACTTGTTGTAAGTCGCAAATTTACAGAAATTTTAGGAATTTCGGAGGGTAAATTTGGTTAAAAGGTATATTTTCTGCAATAGGGATAGAAGTGAAAATCCTTTTATTTTTCTTTGACAAATGGAAAAATAAAAGATTGTAACGAATAGCCCGACTTTTTCTTGCTTTGGCAAAAGTAAAGGCAGAAAAAGATTGCCCTGAATATTTAGGATTTTAGATTTAGGATTTTAGATTTGGGATTTCGGATTTATGATTTATGATTTTTTAAAACTTAAAAAGTGACTTTAGAAAATCTTTGGTTAAAAATTTATCTAAAGGATAAATTCTCATAAAATGATTCCCCACAAAGAAAATAATCAAAACCAAAGCTGGTTTGTATACCAAATTCAAAAAACTATTTGAAAAATTAGGTAAAACAATCGCTACAGAAATGGCTAAAGTTGCTAAAATTACGCTGTACAACATCTCTATCGTAAAAGGAGAAACCTTGAATTGATAGTAGTTGAACGCAATTTTGGTCAAGTTGAAAATCGTCAATGAAACGGCGTAAGAAATAGAAATTCCCAGAATTCCTAAACTGGTTTTATTGATGAAATAAAAGTTGAGACTCGTGGTAAGAACCGCCAAAAACAACATCACGTAAATATTAAATCGGTAATATTTTGACATGGAAATAATGTGACTGTTAAAACCTGTTGCCAATTCAAATAACAGTGCAAAACCAATTACCCAAACCAACGGTTGAGCTTCCAGTAATAATTTTCCAGATTTTGGCATAAAATCCGTGAGATAAGGATAACCAACTGCAATACAAGAAAATAGCACCAAACCCAGAAAAAATAAACTCAAAGACGTTTTTTTATAATAAACATCGAGTTCTTTGATGGTGTCATCAGCAAAATGCTTACTAATGATTGGCGCAGAAATATTATACAATCCCATCGATGGAATGCTAATCAGTTGTACCACCGAAAAAACCGTGCTGTAAATTCCGTTTTCTTCGAAAGATAGTTTTTCGCCAATCATATAATTGGAAATATTCAGTGCTAAGAAACTTCCTAAATTCCCTAAAAATCCATAGAAACTGTAATTCAAAATTTCTTTCCAAAGTTTGTCTTTTTTGACAAAATCTGTACTGAAATCTGGCTCTATTTTTTCTAATTTATTGGTATACAAAACATAACCAATTAATCCCAGCACAAAAACGCCTAAGAAAAATGCATAAGAGATTTTTTCTGAAGTTCCTAAGAAAAAGAACAGACAAAAAGCCCCTAAGTTGGCTAATTTCGGGAAAATATTTTCAAAAATATTCGGAACAACGATTCTTTTGAAATTAGAAATATATCGGTTAAAAACTGCGGAAAGCGACATCACCAAAACCATTGGCAAAATCAATCGCTTCATATCCCACAACTCAGAGTCTTCCTGAAATGAAGAAAAAATATAGAAAAATGCGAAAAATCCGAGTAAAAAAATCAAGAAATTAATCCCAACTCCAACTAAAGAAAGGCTAAAAAGATTCTGATGTTTTCCTTCTTCTTTGGCTTTCCCGAAAAAGTAAACATTAGAATAACTCAACCCGAAAACCACAAAAGGAACCAACATTAAGGTAGCCGATAAAACGAAACGCAGTTTTCCGTAGAAAACCATATCAAACGGAAATATGAAAATAGCAGAAACAGTTCCCAGTAAAAAACCGAGGTATCCTATGATAGAATATTTAAAACTTTGTCTGGCTACTACGCTCATTCTTTTTTAAGTTGTTGATTTGTTGATTTGTAAAGTCGTGAAACTATAAAATAATTGAGTCGGAAAAACATCTTAACCATTTTAAAACTTTACGATTTTACGATTTTACAATAAATATAATATTGTTAATGTAATTTTCGTAATCTTTTACAAAGATAGCATTTTGAGATTTGATAAACTCTTCTGTCAGTCTTTTCAATTCAAAAGTATTTCTTTCTAAATAATGCGCTTCAAAACCCCAATTTTCCACTTCTGAAATTAAATTCCAAACTGGTTCTTGGTGATGGCGCTGTTCCATTTCTACCATTACCGTTGGTTTAAATTTTAAAATGGTTTCCTTAGCTCCGAAAAGCGTTTTCATCTCGTTTCCTTCTACATCTATTTTGATGAAATCTACTTTTTGTAATTTTTGAATTGGTGCAAAATCATCTAGTTTTACCACTTTCACCTTTTGAATAATGGTTTTTTCTTCGTTTTCCTCTCTGAAATCCGTCTGCAAAGTTCCTCTGGAATTCACTTTTTCGCCTTTCAAAACTGGAATTTTAAATTCTGCCACCGTGTTTTCGTCTGACAAAGCCACCGAAAACAATTTAACCTTCGGAAAAAGCCTTTTCAATCTTCTGTTCAAAGATTTATTCGGTTCAAAAGCAAAAATATTTTGAGGAAAAAGATGATATTCTAATTGATAAATAAAGTGACCCACGTTTGCACCAACATCAATAAAAATAGCATCTTTCGGAAGAAATTCGGTTAACCAAAGCAATTCTGGTTCTACTTTTCTGGAAATAATATTTTCGCGGGAAAGTTGATTCTGTTTCTTAAAAAACCTCTGTTTATACAACTGAGGAATGATATATTGTGAAGCTTCTGTGAGAAGTTGATAGAATTTCATGAATGAATTATAAGAGTGCAAAAATAGTTTTTTCTAGTTCTTGTAGGACTTTTTCTTTGCTAAATTCTGAAAAATCTACATCTTTTTTGGTAAATAGAAAATCTTCCAAACTTCCTTTTTCTGAAATAATAAACGAATAATTCGAAGGATAATTTTCTGGAAAAATCGCCAACTTGCCGAATTTAATGGCATCGCCAATGTTTCCACTCATTTTGGTAAAGCCGTAAATTTCTTTTTGACTGAAAAATTCCGTTTCTTGTTGAATTGGGCACCACAAAATATCTGCTTTTTTCATTAATCCATCAAAAACATCTTGTGGAACCTTTTCTGTGAAATATTTGATGGAAATATTTTCTGGTTTTGATTGTTCAAAATCTTGAAGCATTTCTAATTCTTTTCCTTGCGCTTTTCCTAAGAAAATAACTTGTATTTTTTGTGTCGTTCCTACGGAACTTCCATTTTCTTGCAGATTATTCTCTACAAACTTTTCGTTCCTACGGAACTCGTAATTATCAAAATTTAATTCTAAATTTTTTAATTCTTTAATTATTTTTTTATAATCTCTTCTCTTCTGCGAAACTGCTCCTGGAATAACTATTGTGAATATTGGGTTATCAGAATTTTCAGAAAATTTGGTGTAAAAAATTGGTAAGAATTTATATTTGTCAGGCTGAGCATAAACCAAAGGTTTACGAACGAAGTTCTCGAAGCCTCGGTCTAAAACCAAAAGATTTTTTGCTTTTTGATAGACTTTTGATTTCCTCAACAAACCTTCTTTCAACAATAATTTCAATCGAAATTGAAAATCTTCTTTGAAAATAGAACTCAACAAATCGAAATTTGAAGCTTTCACAAAATTCAAATTATGACAAATAATGGAAGTATTGAATTGTTCCGCTACTTTCTCAAAAACATTAAAATAGCGATGAACTGTTCCGATGAGAACTAAATCGTATTTGGTATTTGGTATTTGGTATTGAGACAATTTTTGTAAAAGATTTTCAGCTGAAACCTTTTTAATGTTATCCGTTTCTTGTAAACCAAGCGTTTTAAGAATTTTTTCACTGAAATAATAATCCACAGAAAATGCTTTGGAATCTTGAATCAATTCCATAAAATTCAGCGCAATTTCTGCGTGAGTATCCAGTTCTATGTATGCGATTTTTTTCAATTCAAAATTAAAAAATTCAAGATTTAAAATTTATTTTTGAGACTTTTTAATTCCTTTATTTGGCATCATATTTTCTGAAACTCTTGGCTTAACATTATAAACATTTTTTCCATCAACCCAAGTTTCCAAAACATTCGTTTTCAAAATATCTTTCTCATCAATATTCATTAAATCTTGGTTCAAAATAATAAAATCTGCATTTTTTCCCACTTCTAAACTTCCTCTTTCTTTCTCTTGAAACACAGATTTTGCAGCCCAAATGGTCATTCCACGCAATGTTTGTTCTCTGGTTAAAGCATTTTCTTTTTGGAAACCATTTTCAGGATAATTCTGTGAATCTTTTCTGGCAACAGAAGCCAAAAACGTTTTAAAAGGATTAATATCTTCCACAGGAAAATCAGTTCCTAACGCAACCCAACCGTTTTGTTTCAACAAATTTTGATAAGCATACGCCGTTTTGATGCGCTCACTTCCCAATCTTTCTTCCGCCCAATACATATCAGAAGTAGCGTGAGTTGGCTGAACAGACGGAACAATATTATATTTTCCAAAATATTGAAAATCAGCAGGGTTTACAATTTGTGCATGTTCTATTCTCCATCTTTTATCGTTTTTGCCTTTTAGAACATCTGCATAAATTTTCAGAATTTCTCTATTCGCAGAATCACCAATTGCGTGAGTACACATTTGCAAGTCACTCTTAACCAATTTTTTAGCTAAATTTTCAAAATGAGATTTTTCGCTCAATAAAAAACCTCTCCATTTCGGTTTATCGTGATAATCGCTTAGTAAACAAGCACCTCTACTTCCCAAAGCTCCATCTGCATAAACTTTAAAACCGCCAACTGTGATTTTTCCGTTCGTGTATCGACCTTTTTTAATCCATTTTTCGTAATAATCAGGATTGTCACTCAAAAGTGTAAAAACATTCATTTTCAACACTTTTTGCTGTTGAGATTTTTCTAAAAGCGACAAAGTATGTTCAGAAATTCCGCAATCATGAAGCGAAGTTAAACCGAAAGCAAAGCATTCTTTTTGCAACTCCCCGAAATATTTGATGGCCAAATCATCTTCAATCGCAGGAATTACTTTTTCTACCAAATCCATCGCATTGTCAACTAAAATTCCGGTTAATTTTCCGTTTTTCTGTTCAATATCTCCTCCCAAAACTTTAGTTTCGGTTGTAATTTTGGCCAAATCCAAGGCTTTTTGATTAGCGATTGCAGCGTGACCGTCAACTCTTTTTAGATAAACCGGACGATTAGGAAACAATTCATCTAGTTTTTCTTTGGTTGGATATTCTTTTACCGCCCAATCATTCTGATCCCAACCTCTTCCATACAACCAAAATTTAGGAGCTGTTTCACTGTATTTTTTGATTTTTTCTACAATTTCTTCCCAAGATTTAGTGCCAACCAAATCACTTTTCCAACGATCTGTTGCATAGCCTGTAAAATGGCAATGCGCATCTATAAAACCAGGATAAATTGGCTTTTGTTGAGCATCAATTTTTTGAGTAGCGGTATAATTTTTTAGAATTTCTTTTCCTCCAATAGCTACAATTTTCCCTTTGGAAATCGCCATGACTTCAGCAATATCAAAGTTCTGATTTACCGTATAAATTTTAGCATTGTAAACAATTAAATCTGCTTTTTTCTGGGCGGAAAACAATCCGAAGAATAGTAAAAAGAGTATTTGTAGATTTTTCATATTTTATGATTTCATAATTTTGTTAAACATTTCATTCCATCTCAAATTTCTGATAAACGCAATTTCTTCTTGGCTTAAAACTCTAGGATTTTTCTGTTTCAAAAATGATTTCATGGTGATAAAAAACTCTGAAACCGATTTATTTTTCCAAGAAGATTTTGCCGAAGAAATGGCAGCTAATGGAAAATTAAGGCCAATATTATAAAAATATTCTCCCAATTTCTGGGCTTTTTGAGATTTGTATTTATAGGCAGTTGGGCGAAGATGTTTCACCCAAAGTTCTTGGAGTGTTACTGTTTCAAATCCGTGCATTTTACAAAGCATCACATCTATATTATCCCAACCGAGAACCGCTCTCAAACCTTTCATTTTCAGAAATAATTCTTTTCTGTAAGACTTTATAGGACCACGAATGTGATTTTTAGAAGACAGATTTTCGAAAGTCCATTCATTTTGGTGGGTAAAATCGTAAAGTTGTGAAGTTGTAAAATCGCTTTTAGATTCTTCATTTCGCTGCGCTTCATTCAGAATGACAGAATTTTTTTTTGTCATTCCGAGGAACGAGTAATCTTTTTTAATGTAAACCAAGCCAGAAACCATTCCTGCTTTTGGATTTTTCTCGTAAACTTCGTTGATTTTTTCTAAATAATTTTCAGGGAAAATAATATCTGCATCAAATTTACAAACCACATCAAAATTTTCTAAATTCTCGGTTTCTAAACCTTTATTGAAGGTTCTCACGACTTTTGCGCCAGGTTGATGTTCGGATTTTTCTAAATTTAAAACCTTGAAACTTAACGCTTCGACTCCGCTCAGCGTGACACTATTAATAAAATTTTCTACAATTTGTTGAGTTTTATCGGTAGAACCGTCGTTTACAATGACGCATTTAAAATCCTGAAACGTCTGATTTTTCAGCGATTCTAAGCACGGAAGTATGTTTTCTTCTTCGTTGTGAGCGGGAATTATAATGAGAAACTTCATGGATTACATTAATTCGTCATGCCATTCTTTGATGATTACTTTCGAAACCAAACCTGTGGTTACAAAAGGGTCGCCTTTTACAAATTCTTCGGCAGATTCTCTATCAGTAAAAATTGCCATCGCTCCTTCTCCCGGAATTGCAAACGGACCAATTCCTAGAATTTTCCCAGCTTTTACAAAGATTTCTTCATTGGCTTGATGCGCAGGAAAAACTTCCATCATTTTCTCCATAGTTGTATCTGGCGCGGTTTCGTAAAGGACAACTGTTTTCATATTTTTTTTGTAATTAGTAATTAGTATTTTGATATTTGGTATTTTTAAATTTCGGCTAAAGCCAATTGAATTATATTTATTTTGAAAACGGGCTACTCTTCGACTTCGCTCAGAGTGACAACGTTCCTATTGAAACCAATACTTGTTATTGGAATAAATTCCAAATCTTAAAAATCTGTCGTTCCTACGGAACTTCCTTTCAAATTTTTATTTTTTCTGCAAACTTTTTGCTTCTCCGAAGCAAAAACATCTATTAAACTCTAATGTTTGGAATAAATTCTAAACCTCAAATTTCTATCGTTCCTACGGAACTTCCTTTCAAAATCTACATTTTTTCTACAAACCTTTTGCTTCTCCGAAGCAAAAACATCTATTAAACTCTAATGTTTGGAATAAATTCTAAACCTCAAATTTCTATCGTTCCTACGGAACTTCCTTTCAAAATCTACATTTTTTCTACAAACCTTTTGCTTCTCCGAAGCAAAAACATCTATT
>JBKBLE010000013.1:41318-52828 GCA_046296655.1 Cloacibacterium sp.
CTCAAATTTCTATCGTTCCTACGGAACTTCCTTTCAAAATCTACATTTTTTCTACAAACCTTTTGCTTCTCCGAAGCAATTTTTTAAAAATAAATTTTGATTTTTTAGAAAAGCTAACTCTCTAACTCTCTAACTCTACCATTCTCCAACTTTCCCACTCTCAAACTCTCCCACTCAAAATCAATGCGCTTCCAGCCAATTTTTACCTACGCCGACTTCCACCAATAAAGGAACTTCAGTTTTGTAGGCGTTTTCCATATTTTCTTTAATCAGTTTTTTGGCGATTTCCACTTCGTTTTCTGGTGCTTCAAAAACCAATTCGTCATGCACTTGCAAGAGCATTTTGGTTTTCAGACGTTCCTGTTCCAGTACTTCCTGAATTTTAATCATCGCCAATTTGATAATATCTGCAGCAGAACCTTGAATCGGTGCGTTTACAGCATTTCTTTCAGCGTGACCTTTTACCACAAAATTATTAGAATTGATGTCTTGCAAATGGCGTTTTCTGCCCAAAATCGTTTCTACATATCCTAATTTTCTGGCTTTCGCAACTTGTTCTGCCATCCAAATTTTCAGTTTCGGATAGGTTTCGTAGTAAGAATCGATGAGTTGTTTTGCTTCCGTTCGTGAAAGTCCAGTTTGCTCTGCCAAAGCAAAAGCACCTTGACCATAAATAATTCCAAAGTTCACAGTTTTGGCTTGTGAACGCTGTGTTTTGGTCACTTCTTCGATTGGGATTTTAAATAATTTTGCCGCAGTAGAAGCGTGAATATCTTCGCCATTTTGGAAGGCTTTAATCATATTTTCTTCGCCAGAAATTTCTGCAATCAAGCGCAATTCTATCTGAGAATAATCGGCAGAAATAAGTTTGTTTCCTTCATCTGCCACGAAAGCTCCACGAATTTGTTGACCACGCAAAGTTCTAATCGGAATGTTCTGTAAATTCGGGTTCAGAGAGGCCAATCTTCCTGTAGCAGCAGTAGTTTGCGAGAAATTGGTATGTACTCTTTTCGTGTCTTTGTCAATCTGATTCGGCAATGCATCTACATACGTTGACTTCAATTTTTGGTAGGTTCTGTATTCTAAAATGTATTGTATAATCTCATGTTTAGAAGCCAATTTCTGCAAAATATCTTCCGAAGTAGCGTATTGTCCAGTTTTGGTTTTTTTCGCTTTTGGGTCTAGTTTTAACTTTTCGAATAAAATTTCGCCGAGTTGTTTCGGAGAATTCATGTTAAATTCTTCGCCACAGAGTTCAAAAATTTTGGTTTCAAGGTTTTTCAAGTCGTTTTCTAAATCCTTGCTTTCTTGAATCAACCAATTTTCATCTAAAGAAATTCCAGCAAATTCCATTTTGGCTAAAACGCGCATTAATGGCATTTCTATGTGGTAAAACAAATCTTCTACTCCTTCTTTTTTCAGTTGAGGCGCAAAAATTTCATAGAGTTGAAAGGTTACATCTGCATCTTCCGCAGCGTAATTGGTTTGTTCTTCCAGTGAAACATCACGCAAAGTTCCTTGGTTCTTGCCTTTTTTGCCAATTAAACTTTCAATAGAAACAGGTTTATAATTGAGGTAAATCTCTGAAAGATAATCCAATCCGTGTCTTCCATCTGGATTTAGAAGATAATGAGCAATCATGGTGTCAAAAATCGCTCCTTCTACTTCCAGACCGTAATGTTTCAGAACTTTATAATCGAATTTAAGATTATGAGCGATTTTTAAAATTTCTTTTTTCTCAAAAAACGGACGGAAAATTTCTAACGTTTTCTTCGCTTCTTCTTGGTTTTCAGAAATCGGAATGTAATACGCCAATCCTTTTCTGTAACAGAAACTCATCCCGATGAGTTCAGTTTCCATTTCATTAAGCGAAGTCGTTTCTGTATCAAAACAAACTGCTTTTTGAGCCAAAAGATTTTTGACTAAAATTTTCTGAGCTTTTTCGGTATCAATATATTGATAAATTTTATCCGTAGTTTCGATATTGAGCGTAGTAGAAGTGGATTGTTCTAGCACTTCGAAATCTGCGAAAAGGTCTAATTGTAGAGTATTCTGCTTTCCGCTTTCCGCTTTCTGCGAGACGGGTTTTGAATCACTTTCATTCGCTGATTGCTGATTGCTGATTGCAGATTGCTCATGATGAAATGCTCTGTACAGATTTTCATACAATCTTCTGAATTCTATTTCGTCAAAAATCTCACGAACTTTTTCGAAATCTGGAATATCTAAATCGTATTGTTCTTGATGAAATTCAACGGGAACGTCACAAATAATCGTTGCCAATTTCTTTGACAAAATCCCTCTTTCTGCAGAGTTTTCCACTTTTTCTTTCAGTTTTCCTTTTAGCTGGTCGGTGTTTGCCAAAAGATTTTCTATACTGCCAAATTCTTTCAATAATTTCATGGCAGTTTTTTCGCCCACTCCTTCCAATCCTGGAATATTATCCACCGCATCTCCCATCATTGCTAGAAAATCGATGACTTGTTTTGGGTCTTCAATTTCGTATTTGGCTTTAACTTCTTCCACGCCTAAAATTTCTACATCGCCACCTTTTAAACCCGGTTTGTAGATTTTAATTTTATCGGTAACCAACTGCGCAAAATCTTTATCTGGCGTTACCATAAACGTGGTGTAACCCTCTTTTTCAGCTTTATTGGCAATGGTTCCTATCACGTCATCTGCTTCATAACCTTCTACTCCTAAAATTGGGATATGCATAGCTTCTAAAATCCTGTGAATATAGGGAACTGCGTTTTTAATCGCTTCTGGAGTGTCACTTCTGTTGGCTTTGTATTCTGTAAAATCTGCGGTTCTCACATTTTCTTTTCCTACATCAAAAACCACAGCCAAATGTGTAGGTTTTTCTCTTCTAATCAACTCAATTAATGAATTGGTAAATCCAAAAATAGCAGACGTATCAAAACCTTTAGATGTTAATCTAGGATTTCTAATCAGGGCGTAATAACCGCGGAAAATCATCGCATAAGCATCGATGAGAAAAAGTCTTTTGTCAGAATTTGTCATAAAACAAAGATAGGGAAAAGTCAGAAGTCGGAAGTCAGAAGTTGGAAGAAATTTGTGAGAAGTTGAGATTGAAGTTTTTATTTTTGAGAAATTTTAAATTTAATCGTATTTTTGGCTCAATGAAAGACTTAAACTTAAGAAATGTTACGGTAATGCGTTACATTCTTCCGCTTCGTGAAGGTGGAAGTTTGCCTGCATTAGCAGAAGCGGATGATGATTTTAAATACGTTTTGAAATTTCGAGGTGCTGGTCACGGTGTTAAAATGCTGATCTCTGAACTTTTGGGCGGAAAAATTGCAGAAATTCTCGGTCTGAAAATTCCAGAATTGGTTTTTGCAAATCTGGATGTAGATTTCGGGAGAACCGAAGCCGATGAAGAAATTCAGGATTTATTGAAATTTTCAGAAGGTCTTAACTTAGGTTTGCATTATCTTTCGGGTGCTATTGCTTATGATCCAAGCATGAAAATCGATACACTTTTGGCTTCTAAAATTGTTTGGCTCGATGCGTTTATTACCAATATTGATCGTACTTTCAAGAATACCAATCTGCTTTGGTGGCACAAAGAACTTTGGGTGATTGATAATGGGGCTTCTTTTTACTTCCATCACTCTTGGCAAAATTTTGATGCAGCTGCGAAAACGCCTTTCAAATATGTAAAAGACCACGTTTTGCTTCCTCAAGCCAGCAAATTAGACGAAGCAGATGCATTTGCAAAATCGGTTTTAAATGATGACGTTTTCAAAGCGATTGTGAATTTAATTCCTGAAGATTGGTTACAATGGAATGACGCCGATGAATCGCCAGAAGAAATACGAGAAATTTATTTTAATTTCTTGAAAACCAGATTAGAACATTCAGAAATCTTTTTAAACGAAGCCAAAAATGCAAGAGGATAAAATTTACGAATACGCAGTCATAAGATTGGTTCCGAAGGTTGAAAGAGAAGAATTTTTCAACATAGGATTGGTGATGTTTTCTAAGAAAGAAAAATATATAAGAGTAGAATTTTATCTGTGTAAAGATAAATTCCAACTGATGCACAGCAAATTAGACTACGATGAAGTTTTTAAAAATCTGGAAAACTTTCAAAAAGTTGCCAAAGGCGAAAAAGAAGGCGGACCAATTGCTTTGCTGGATATTCCTGAACGTTTTCGTTGGCTCACTGCTGTAAGAAGTGCCGTAATTCAAACATCCAGACCTCATCCTGGAAAATCTAAAGATTTGGACAAAACTTTCGAACGATTATTTGAAGAACTGGTGAAATAAAGTTTATGAATTTCACGCAAAGACTCGAAGATTTTTCGCAAAGAACAATTAGAAATTCTTATTAAAATAAAAACGTGCAAATAAGCACGTTTTATCGTTTATATTTTCGTCAATTTTGCAAATTTCAGGATGAGATTTTTTTCTCCTTCTGTTACAAATTTCACTTTAGCTTTAATGTTTTCTGGGTCAGTTCCATCAAGAAAAACTACTTCTCCTACTCCAAATCTATCATGACGAACTCGGTCTCCTACTTCAATATCTTGAGAAGAATTTCCGCTTGGATTGATGATTTTTGCCGAAGCAACCGGTTTTAATTTTTTAGGTAAAGGCAAAGATTCAGGCTCAGAAGAAGAAAGTTTCTTCTTTTCAATTTTTTTGAAAGTTCTCGGCTCAAAAGAATTATCACCAAAAATATCAGAACTTAACCCAGATTTATTTACAAATCTGCTTTCTACAGCTGGATTTAAGAATTCTATATATTCTTCGTCTACTTCGCTTAAAAATCTGGAAGGTTCTGCATCTGTAATTTTACCCCATTGAAATCTGGAAACGGCATAAGAAAAGAACACCTGTTTTTCGGCTCTGGTTAAAGCCACGTAGAACAATCTTCGCTCTTCTTCCAATTCTTCACGCGTGGAAGAACTCATAAAACTAGGGAACAAATTTTCTTCTAAACCTACCAAATGAACTACTGGAAACTCCAATCCTTTTGACAAGTGAATCGTCATCAAAGAAACTTGGTCTTCGTTTTCAGATTTCTTGTCTTGGTCTGTAGAAAGTGCGATGTTTTCTAGAAAACTCGACAAACTTGGGTCTCCGTCTTCTAACTGTTGCTGCTCTTCAATGAAACCTTGAATAGAGTTCATGAATTCTTGCACGTTTTCTACTCTAGAAATTCCTTCAGGAGTTTGGTCGTCTTTCAAAAACTTGATTAAACCACTTCTTTGGGCAACTTCCATTGCAACGGTGTACACATTTTCGGTTTTTAGCATCACTTGGAAGGCTTTAATCATGCTCCAAAAATCTGCCAACTTAGAAATCACGCCATTGTTAAAACCTAAATGTGGTGCATAAATTCCCAAATTATCTAAAACGTTTGCCAAACTCACATTTTGTGAATCCGCAAAAACAATCAATTTATTCTGAGTGGTTTCTCCAATTCCACGAGCAGGATAATTGATGACTCTTAGCAAAGCTTCGCTGTCATTTTCATTGACTAATAGTCTTAAATACGCCACCAAATCTTTGATTTCTTTTCTTTGGTAAAAACTTAAACCGCCATAAACTCTGTACGGAATATTTTTACGTCTCAGCGCATCTTCGAAAGCTCTGGTTTGGGAATTGGTACGGTATAAAATGGCAAAATCTGTAAATTTTCTTTGGTTCGCATTGTGCTGTTCCCAAATGTTATTCGCCACAAAATTAGCTTCGTCTGCATCTGAAAGCGCCCGGAAAACCTTTATCTTATCGCCCACTTCATTATCACTGAACACATTTTTTTTGAACTGTTCTTTGTTTCTGGCAATGACCACATTCGCAGCGTTGACAATATTCTGTGTAGAACGGTAGTTTTGCTCCAAAGAAACCGTTTTGGCATCTGGATAATCTTTCTTGAAGTTCAGGATATTGTAAATATTAGCACCACGGAAAGAATAGATAGACTGCGCATCATCTCCTACCACACAAATATTTTCAAATTTTGAAGAAAGTGCTTTTACAATTAAATATTGAGAATGGTTGGTATCTTGATACTCATCTACCAAAATATATCTGAATCTATCTTGATATTTGGCTAAAACCTCTGGAAATCTCGTTAATAATTCATTGGTTCTCAAGAGTAAATCATCAAAATCCATCGCTCCATTTCTGAAACATTGTTCTACATATTTCTCGTAGATTTTGCCAATGTATTTCATGTTTGAACGTTCGTCTGCTTCGATTAATTCTGGATTATTCTGATAGGCACGAACTGTGATGAGATTGTTCTTATAGCTTGAAATTCTAGCTTGAACTTTTTTAGGCTTGTATAATTCTTGGTCAATATTGAGGTCTTTCAAGACTTTTTTGAGAACATTGAGAGAATCTTGCGTATCATAAATGGTAAAATTAGAAGGAAAACCGAGATAATGCGCTTCGCTTCTCAGAATTCTAGCAAAAACAGAGTGGAAAGTTCCCATCCAAAGACTTTTTGCATTGCTTTCACCAACTACTTTTGCAATTCTAGATTTCATTTCTTTGGCGGCTTTGTTGGTAAAAGTAAGCGCCAAAATATTAAAAGGATCAATTCCGTTGGTAATAAGATGTGCAATTCTCATCGTAAGAACTCTCGTTTTACCAGAACCTGCTCCTGCCAAAACCATCAATGGTCCGTGCAAAGTGGTAACTGCTTCATACTGAGGTTCGTTTAATCCTTTCAAATAATCCATATTTTACTGCAAATTTTTCTGCTGCGAATTTATGAAAATTTGTTGGGAGTTGGAAGGTGGAGTTTGGAAGATGAGAGTTGGAAATTATTTTAATAGAATGAGGAATTGATTAATGTAATAGTCACGGAATAGAAATCTGAGACAACTGATATTATCTTTTGGTTTTCGCTCCTTTTTAGGTGTTTTTTTATACATTTGTTCGAGTCTTGTTCGAATCAAGTTCGAATCAGCTTCGGAAAAAGGGTACTTTTTGCGAACAAAACTCGAGTTTGACTGCCACTTGATTCAAATCAAACCCTTATTTGTTTTCTTCAAAATGCCATATAAAGTTCTGGGTATTATAAGAAGCTGTGTCGTCCTAAAATAACTATACAACCGTTTAGTTATATTTTAAATTGCGCATTTTGTGTAGATTAAAAAAATAGAGTGCAATAAATTCTATAAATCTCTATACGAAATACGAAACCAAATATATACAAAAAACACTGAATATATAGCATGTAGGCAAAATTTATCAAAAAATTTGCACTTTCGCAAAACTTTCGTATATTTGTGTGTTATCTGCTATTGCTCCGACAATATTGCGTTACAATTCAGTTGCTTCTTTGATTAGTGTATCTATTTCAAAATCATCAAAAGGACATTCTTCATTTTTTAAATTATATGATATTCTTTTCAGCATTTCAAGCATTTCAGGGGCTTTAGAAATTAGCAAGGCGTTAGCTTTAGCTTCATCTCCGCTCCAATGAATAGAACATTTATTAATACTTTTACTGTTAAAAGTATCTAAACCTACCCAACCCCACTCGCTACCATCACATTCTCTATGTACATTTGTGAAAACTCTCCATTTCCCTTTTGTTCCTTTAAATTCCATATTATTTTTTTTAATTATTATTATTATTATTATTATGTGTTGCAACAGCAGATAACATTGCATTTATAAACTGCTCCGAATTTTTCTTTGTGTATAGTCGCAGTTCAGAAATGCTTTTAACGTTATCTGCTATGTTATCGGAGCGTTCCCAAAAACAAAGAAAACACAAAATTTGAATGTTTAATTAAAAAATAAATTATTATGTCTTTAAATTGGTATCAGTGTAAGAAATGTGAAACATTAGTGAAAAAAGATTCTTCACCAAGTAGCCTTGGTTGTCCAAAAGGTTCAATGCACGATTGGAAAAAATTAGGCGAAGTTGGCGATAAAGATTATTTATGTAAAAAATGTGGGACTCATATTCAAACAAAATCAAGTCCAAGTAGTTTGGGCTGTCCTCAAGGTTCAATGCACGATTGGAAAAAGTTGTAAAAATGAATTACACAATAAATATCTATGAAACCGACAGTGAAAATACGGCTCGGTTTATTTTAGGCAACAAACTAGAAAAACCACTTTTCGTTGTTGGTTTAAATCCAAGCACAGCAAATGAAAAAGTTCCTGACCCAACAATCAGGAAAGTAATGGGTTTTGCGGAAAGAAAGGGATTTGATAGTTTTGTAATGCTAAATCTTTATCCACAAAGAGCAACGAATCCAAATGATTTGCATCAAGATATTGACAACAACTTACTTTCCGAAAATTTAAAATATATTTCAAATCTTTTAGAGAATGAGCAGGAATTTGTAATGTTGGCAAGTTGGAGTGAAAAAGTCAAATTGAGAAAATATTTTGGGGAATGTATTAAATCAATCCATTCTATTACAAAAAAGCCAAATGTTTCTTGGGTAAAACTTGGAGAATTAACAAAAAGAGGACATCCAAGACATCCACTATATTCAAGATATAATTTAGAATTTACGGATTTTGATTTTGACAATTATATATCAAAACTTTAAGAAAACACAGCAGATAACATGGGTTTTGCAAGATGCGGGGTTGAAGGAAATCTTAGAAATATTCTAGAAAATACCCGCAAAAAACCATTTCATTTTTTTTTTGTAAATTTGAAAAAATGAAAATGGTTTTTGCTAGAGATTGGTTCTCCTCCCGACTTTCGGTTTACAGTAGCCCGCACCTCGCAAAGCCCAGAAACGTTATCGGTTATTTTAAAACGACAGACAACAACAGAAAGAAATGCCATTAAGAGCGTACATAGACGATGAAGAAATCATTTCCATTGACCAAGACGAAAAACAATGGGACGATTTAAAAAGGCGGCTCAAATCAAAAGAGTCTGTTTTGACATTGCCTTGTTGCCGACAAATTGGATTTTTAAGGACAAGTAACAAAGGTCTTAAACACTTCGTTCACGCTAAATCTGACAACACTTGCGACTGGAAACCAGAATCACCAGAACATTTAAGAGCAAAAATTGAAATCATAGAAGCTTGTAAAGAAAATGGTTGGAAAGCGATACCTGAATTTTCTGAGAATAATTGGCGAGCGGACGTTTTAGCTATCCAAAACGATAAACGTATAGCATTTGAAGTGCAATGGAGCAGACAGACCTTAGACGATACAAAGTTTCGCCAAGACAGATACAAAGAATCTAATGTGCGTGGTTGTTGGTTTTTCCGAATAGCACCAAAGGAATTAAGAGAATATGACGAAAACTTAAAAGCTGACAAAGAAATTCCTGCATTCAAAATTTTTAAAGACGAGAACTCAAACATTATTGCTCAACTCAAACAGACTCAACTTCCATTAAGGACTTTGGTGGACAGCTTATTAAAAAGAAGATTGAAATTCTGTGAACACATAAGACTGAAGCCAAAACAAGAAGTAACAATCGTTTTCTTTGAAACGAGCTGTTGGAAGTGCCATAAAACACAACACCTTTGGACAGTTGAACAAAATCTTGTAACGGTTTGCAATCAAGACTTTTATTTAATGGGTTCAAAGTGGGACAATGACGATATTGACAAAAGCCCTAAAATTTATGAAGCAGTAAAACAGTTTTTGCAGACAGAAAAGGGAAAGAACTTAAAAATTGGTCAACTAAAAAAACGTTACAGCAAAACGGTTCACGACAGTTATTTATCTCACGGTTGTTTTTACTGCGACTCAATTTTTGGTGATTGGTTTTTAAACACAGAGAAAATGGACGGACAGAACGACCCAAACTCTTTAAGACATAAAGTAGAGATTGAATTTAACACAACAAAAGAAGAAGGACAACACTGGTGCTACTCAGACAACGGACAATTTTGCGAATGAAAAGAAAAACAACCGATAACACGGGTAGCTGTTGCACAACTCCCATTTTTAGAAAATAGTTTTTAAAAACATATATTTTGACCTCGTTTAAGTACTTTTAAGCGAGGTTTATTTTTTAGTTGTAGTTCAAAATTCAAGAATTTGAATAGCTTAAAATCGAGTTTTTATAGACTGAAAAGGCGCGTTTTGAAAAAGCAAAGTTCTTCCCTTGTTTTAGAGATAGAACTTGGGCTAAAACACTTGGTTTTTTGACTGTAAAGCGCAAGTATTTTTTCAAGTTGTAGGTTAAACTTGCCATTAATACGTGTTTGTTTGCGTTTTGGATGCCTCGTGTATTGACTCTCTTCATGTTCGTAAAGTTGACCAACGTTCCTATCACGGGTTCTACTGTTTTACTTCGCACTTTTACCATTTTCTTAGCATATTTCTCGTTTTGGGTGAGTTTTTGGTGCATGCGGTCGTAATGTTCTTTGTGGATGCTGTCGTCTATTTTCTTGAACTTGGTGCTTTTACCACAACATTGTTCTCTTAGTGGACAGTTTTTACAATCGGATTCACTGCTTCGATACGTGCGTTTGGTGTAGCCTTTACTATCCATTTTTTCGCCTTTGAAAAGCAGTTTCGCTTGGTTGCCTTCGGGTTTAGTGCATTGGTAATAATTCTCTTCTTTATTGAAAACAAAACCCTCCCGCTCGGGTTTGTACTGGCCGAAGTTGGGAATATAAGCGTCAATATTTTTTTCGTGTAAATACGCCAAAGCTTCACCACTGCTGTAACCACCATCGGCTAAAAGTTCTTCGAGTTCGATTCCGTTTTCCTTTAGGTTTTCTTCTGTGAGTTCTACAATTTGTTCTAAACATTGACTGTCGCGTTTATCAGCAAAATCAGAACACGCTCCTGTAATAACATGGTGCGCATCGTCTACTGCGATTTGTCCAAAATAATTTAATTGTCGCGCTTTGCCGGGTTTTACACTCACTCTAGCATCGCTATCTGTGGGCGAATAATGCGTATGATTCGATATATATTTCGGACGAATGAGATTGCCGTTTTCGTCGGTTTGATTGCTGTTGCTATTTGCTGGCATTCCTTTATACGCTTCTGCTTTCCAATCATGGTGGCGTTCTACCAGTTTCTTGCGGGTGGAAGTCACTTTGTATTCGCTGTTTTCTTCTAGTTCGTTTACAAAAGCACTGGCGTCTTCTAAAACTTCCTTCTCTACCAAGCTATCCATACTGGCATTGGCTTTGATGAAAACGCTGTCCACCGCTTGGCGTTTACCACGAACCATGCCTTTAGTAACGCACATTCTCAAGACTTCTTTAAACAAGTTTAAAAACACTTCTTCGCCATATAAACCGCGAGTGCGGCTAATGGTACTGTGCCAAGGAAGCTGCTCATGTACATCATAACCCAAAAATAATCGTATCGATAAACTGTCACTACAAAAAGCAATCAATTGTCTATCTGAATTGATGTTATTCAAATAACCCACCAACAATATCTTGAAGAAAACAACAGGATCAATACTCTGTTGACCTTCCTTACCATAATACTTTTGAGTAGCTTTGTAAATGAAATGTAAATCGAGTTCCGTTTGCAATTTTCTGTAAAAATTATCCTCTGGAACCATG
>JBKBLE010000013.1:52873-57595 GCA_046296655.1 Cloacibacterium sp.
TTTCCTTGCATACATAAATTTACAAAATATCTATTTATTACGCAAATTTTTTTATATTTGAGTTGTGCAACAAGCACACGGGTTTTGCGTCAGGCGGGGTGACGTGCAAGCTTGGAGCTTTGTGCTACTATTCAAGTATAGTGCTGGTTGACAATTTTGTGCTCCGAAGCCCGCCCGAACGCAAAGCCCGAAACCGTTGCACGATATTTTAAAAACTTACCGTTCTTACTTCGCGTAATAAAAGGATAGCAAAGGAAGTTTTAAAGAACTGTAAAGTGATTAGTATTAGCAATGGTTGAAGTATCACAACCCAAAAAATATTACACCAAAATCATTTATTAATCTTTAATCAAGAAAAAGTTCTCGACTTGATTAAATAAAAATTGAGAACGCATTTTATTATTATGAAAAAGTTAATCTTACTTCTGACAGTTCTATTTACTGTAACTTTCGCATTTGCAAATAATACAAATGGTGGAAGATTAAATGTTTATTCTAACGGAAACGCTTCTATTGGTGAATCTACGAAAGTTGTAAAATACAAAGGACAAGATATCACAATTTATGTTGGTGTTGATAAAAATTATCAAATTTCTGCTATTAGTTTATCTGATAATATATCTAAAGAAGATTTTGCAAAAGTAAAAGCAAAAATTTTGGCTGCAAATTGTTTTACAACTTGCTCAAGAGCAAATCATTGTGCAGATAAGCCTACATCTGCAGGTGTTATTGGTTGTTATGCAGAATGTGCTATTGATTGTGCAGAAAAGGCATTAGAAGCATTAGCAGCAGAATAAATATTTATCTTGCAGAAAATGGACAAAGTCCATTTTCTGCATTTATTATATAAATAATTATGGAAATAAAGTTAAGTAAATTTGGTTTTAATAATATAAATATTATTGAAAATCTTCAGTTAACTATAGAAGATAAAGACAAAATTGCTATTATGGGTAAGAATGGAATTGGAAAATCTACCCTATTTAATATTATCGTTGGCAAATACAAATCAAAAATAGAAACTAATGATTTAAAAAATTTTGGATATTTTGGGAAAGATTCAAATTTAAATGATGAATCTACATTAAAAAATGAAATTGAATTATTTAGAAATGAAATTAATTTTAATAACTATGAAAAATTAAAAAATGGATTATTTTTTAACGAATTTGAAAATAAAAAAATAAAAAATCTATCACAAGGCAACAAAATAAAATCTGAACTTATTTTTATTTTATCAAATAAATATAAAGAGGTATATTTTTTGGATGAACCTACAGAAAGTCTTGATAAGGAATCAATTCTTTTTTTATCTTCATATATTAAAAAAAGTAACAATACATTTGTAATTATCTCTCACGATAAAGAATTTGTTAATAATTTTAGCACTAAAAAATTTATTCTTGAAAATAAAACCCTATTAAAATATGAATAAAATAGCAATTATTTTTTTCACTTCAAAAAAAAATATATTATCACTTTTGATAACAATAAGTTTGATAATTTCACTTTATATCCTTTATTTAGAAACAAGTAGTAGTAAAAATATTAAAACTCACTTTTTTGGTGCAGGCTTTTTAACCATTCCTTTATTATCATTTTATCTATTCTACTTTAACAATCTGTTTAGAAACAATTATTTCAGATTTCTAAACCTAAATGTCAGTAAAATAAATTTCTTTAAACTAATTATTAATCAAATACTTTTTTTAAGTGTTTTAATAACAATTTTAAATTTAACAATTTATTTTTCAATAAATTATATTTATTTCAAAGAAATAATCTTAAATAACTTGGTTTTCAAGAATATTCTCTTCTTATTTTTTCTTAATTTATTTTTATGTCTTTTATCATTTTTTATAAATTCATATACAACAAGTTTTTGGGCTTTCTTTGGTGTTATTTTCTATTTTTTATTTGAAGATTTATTTGTTCTATTTTTAAAGAAAAATAGCATTCTAATTTATGATTTTTTACCACAGCAAAACTTTATAAATGTTTTTAAATCAGAAAATCTCAATTACTTTTTTATAATACCATTAATTTATTTTATTATCTTATCACTATTAATTTTCAAAAAAAATTATAAATTATTATGAAAAAAATACTCTTTTTAATTTTATTAGTCTTTTATTCTTTAGGGATTTCTCAAAATAGATTTAAATACGTTTTAAATTTTAAAATAGACTCTACAAACAGAAATTTTATTCAACAGGAAGTTTTCAATTTAGACTTTGTGGAAAATAAATCAATATTTTATAGTGAAGCATTAGCAAAATTAGATTCTTTGAGAACTGTAAGTTCTTCTATTTACAAAAAAAATGTTCCAGAACCTAAACTTGACTATATTGTTTCATATGATGCTAAAGAAAATAAAATATTTTTTAAAGAAACAATTGGATTTTCTATGTTTCTTGTTGAAGAACCAAGAAAAATCAAATGGCACATAACACCACGCATAGATAAAATTAACAACTATAATGTTCAAAAAGCATATTGTGAATTTGGAGGTAGAGTTTGGACTGCTTGGTTTACAAATGATTTACAAGTTTCTGATGGACCATATAAATTCAAGGGACTTCCTGGTTTAATTATAAAAATTTCTGACAGTAATGATGATTATGTTTTTGAATTATTCCAAATTCAAAAATTAGAAAAATTATACGATTTTAAATCTTTTGAAAAACTTGGAATCCAAACAATTAAAGTTGAATTCAAAAAATATATGGAGTTAAAGGAAAATTTCAAAAAAAACCCAGAAACAACACTATTTCATTTACCTGAATATACAAAATTAAATATTCCAGCAGATGAAATGAAAAACCTTATTGAATCTTTAAAAAATAGACAAAAAAAATATAACAATCAAATAGAATTATCACTTACTGAATAAAAAAACATCGTGCAACATAGTATTGCCAAAAAAGCGGGGTTGAAGGAATTCTTTGAGTGTTTAGTGAAAATAGTCGCAAAAAATTTTCCCTTTTCCAAAGAAAATCTGTAAGTTTGAAAAAGGGAAAAATTTTTGCTTCGGGAAGTGTTTCTTTTGAAATCTCGGTGATAAAAAGCCCGCTTCTTCGGCAATACTTTTCCCGTTGTGGCGAAATCCGCTCCGCTCCTTTGGCTACGCCGAATCGGGGATTTCGCCACAACGGTTCGGCGGATTACATCCGCTTCTTGTGCGCGCCGCTTCGCGGACTTCGCACAACAAGCAGATTTGCTAAATCCCAAGAACGGAAGCAAACTTCCTTCTCGGGACTTCGCAAATCCGCCGAACCGTTATGTGCAACCCATGACGAACAGACTACAAATTATGAGCAGAATAATAAACCTTTTACTTATTGCTTCACTGTTCAACTTTTTGACAAGTTGTAACGGACAGACAAAACAAAAGCCCACTGAGACTAAACAAACTAAAAAAGTTGGTGGAGGTTGTGAGGGTTGCGAATTAATGTATGTGGAAATGCCCAAAAATATTTCAAGCGAACATACAAGTATCGGCTGGACAGAGGGCAAGCAAAAACTTATTCTAACAGGTAAAGTTTTCCAACTTGATGGAAAAACACCTGCATCAGAGGTTATCATTTATTATTGGCATACAGACGATAAGGGTTTGTATTCTTCAGACAACAAAACCCCTAAACAAGCAAAAGAACACGGCAAATTGAGAGGTTGGGTAAAGACTGACAAGAACGGCAATTATACAATAAAGACAAGCAGACCTGCTGCCTATCCGAATGATAATATTCCGCAACATATTCATCTATCAATCAAAGAACCCGACATCTCTAATGAATATTATGCTGACCTTTATTTTGATGATGACCCATTGTACCTAAGCCATAAGAAAAAATACGGCAAACTGGACAGAGCAGGAACAGAACTATTAAGAATTGTTTTAGACGGAAACATTCAAATCGCAGAACACAATATTGTATTAGGGCTGAATATTCCTGACTATCCTACTAAAAATAAAGCAGAAATTCAATCAGGTTTAAGTATTGGTGAAGACCAACCTTCATTTATGCCATTTCACGCCTTTGGACCCGACAAAGGAACAAGGACTTGTCCAGTTTGTAAATATGGACGCTATCAGGGAATTGTATATTTTGTTGGTGATAATCCAAATTGGGACGAAATCAAAAAATGGCTTAGACAATTAGACAACGAAAGTGTAATAAGAGAAAAATACCTTAAGGCATACTTTGTTTATGGAAATTCAAAAAATTATAATAAGCAGACACGCCAAACAGAATTAGAAAAAATCGGAAAAGAATTAAGGCTTCAAAAAATTGCTTTGACTTTTGTTCCATCATTTGCAGATACTGAAAGCGAAGCAAACCTTAATAAAGTAAATGCAAGTGTTGAAAATACATTTATCATTTACAGACACAGAACAATAGTTGACAAATATGTAAATCTAAAACCGACAGAACAAAACTTTAAACTTATTGCAGAAACACTTGACAAAACAAAAGGAAATTATTTTGACTTAAACGAGCCAAAACACGAATGATAAGGAGGGCTGCACATAACAAGGGTAACTGTTGCACAACTCCTTTTTTTTTAGAAAATAGTTTTCAAAAACATAAAATTTTGACCTCTTTAGAAGCAATTTTAGAGAGGTTTATTTTTTAGTTAACGGTCAAAATCATAAAATTTGGGGTGCTTAAAATGGAGTTATTGAAGCTTGGAAAGACTGATTTCATAAAAGCAAAGCAC
>JBKBLE010000014.1:0-57356 GCA_046296655.1 Cloacibacterium sp.
CTAACGCGGGAGAGTAGGTCGCCGCCAGTTTTTATTTTTAAATCCTCATCATGTAAATGATGAGGATTTTTTGTTTTTGTACTTTTGCTAGATGCTAGATGCTAGATGCTAGATGCTAGATGATGGATGCTAAATGATGGATGCTAAATGCTAGATGATGGATATTTTGCAATAGGGATAGTAGTGGAAATCCTTTTTTTTGCTCGGTATAGCGTTGGCAAAAAAAGATTGTAACGGATAGCCCGACCCGAATATGCTTTGGGTCTTGCTTTGGAATGAGGGATTGCCCAAAAAAAAATCCGTTCTAAAATAGAACGGATTTGATTATTTGACGTAAGTTTGTTTTATTATGCTAAAACTTCTGATACTTTGTTTGCAGCTTCTTCTAGTGTGATTACTGAGTGAATTGGTAAACCAGCATCGTCAATCAATTGCTTCGCTTCTACAGCGTTTGTACCTTGAAGACGTACAATTAAAGGAACTGGAAGGCTTCCCATAGCTTTGTAAGCGTCTACTACACCTTGTGCAACTCTGTCGCAACGTACAATTCCTCCAAAGATATTAATCAAAATAGCTTTTACGTTTGGATCTCTTAAGATAATTCCGAAAGCAGTTTGTACTCTTTGTGCATCTGCAGTACCACCTACATCTAAGAAGTTTGCAGGATTACCACCAGAAAGTTTAATGATATCCATCGTAGCCATAGCAAGTCCAGCACCGTTTACCATACAAGCTACGTTACCATCTAATTTCACGAAATTAAGACCAGCTTCGCCAGCTTCTACATCCATAGGATCTTCTTCTCTAGTATCTCTTAAAGCTGCTAAATCTTTGTGACGGAATAATGAGTTGTCATCTAAAGTAACTTTAGCATCTACAGCTACGATTTTATTGTCTGAAGTTTTAAGAACTGGGTTGATTTCGAATAATGAAGCGTCAATTCCTACATAAGCTTTGTAAAGTGCATCAATGAATTTTACGAATTCTTTGAAAGATTCACCTGATAAACCTAAGTTGAAAGCGATTTTTCTAGCTTGGAAACCTTGTAATCCTAAAGTTGGGTCTATTACTTCTTTGTGAATAAGGTGAGGAGTAACTTCTGCTACGTGCTCAATATCCATACCACCTTCGGTAGAGTAAACCACAGTATTTTTACCTAAAGCTCTATCTAAAAGTATAGAAACATAGAATTCTTTAGTTTCAGTTTCGCCTGGATAATATACATCTTCTGCAACCAAAACAGAGTTTACCAATTTACCTTCTGCTGAAGTTTGAGGGGTAACTAATCTCATCCCAATGATGTTCTGAGCATTTTCTTTTAGTTTATCATAATTTGGTGAGAATTTTACACCACCACCTTTACCTCTACCACCAGCGTGAACTTGAGCTTTTACTACCCAACCTTCGCTTCCGGTTAATTCTTTTAATTTATCAGCTGCTTCTACAGCTTCCTCTACGTTGTTTGCTACAAAACCACGTTGGATTCTAACGCCGTAAGAAGCTAAAATCTCTTTTGATTGATACTCGTGAAGATTCATAATATTTCTAAAATTTTTATTTAAAAGTTAGTTTTCACAAAAATATAAAAAAAGAGGCAAGTAGAAAGGAAAACCCATCAAGTTTTTTGCCTAATTTTTAATCATAATTTATTTTAAAACTTAGTCTTGGCGAAAACATAGATTAATAAAGCCCAACCTAAAATCATAAACAAACCACCAATTGGAGTGATAGGTCCTAAAAATTTAAGATTCGTCTTTAAAACGTCTTGAAAACTCAAGAAATAAATGCTTACTGAGAATAGAAAAGTTCCCAAAATAATGAACCAAGCCGTTGTTTTTTCTATTCCTGTTTCAAATTTTAAGAAAAATCCTATGAGGAGAAGGAGTAAAGCATGATACATTTGGTATTTTACACCGGTTTCAAAACTGGTCAATCTTTCTACAGAAAGAACTTTCTTTAGAGCATGCGCACCGAATGCTCCTAAAATTACAGAAGTTAATCCGTACACTGCGCCGATGATTAAGGTAATGGTTTTCATTATTTATTTCTAAGTTTATTTAATTCTGAGATCACTTCGTGATGACTTACGGTTTTATCTTTAAAATAGTTGACAAAATATTGTTTTTCTTCTTCTGTAGCGCCAAATTGGTTTAAGATATTGAACAAATGCATTTTCATATGTCCTTTTTGGATTCCTGTAGTCACCAATGAACGAAGTGCAGCAAAATTCTGAGCCAAACCAGAAACCGCCAAAATACTCATTAATTCTTGAGCTGATGGTTTTCCAAGTAATGCTAAAGAAAATTTCACTAAAGGATGAAGATTGGTTAAACCACCTACTACACCAACTGAAATCGGTAAATCTATCCAAAATCTGAAAATTCCGTTGTCTGTAGTACAATGCGTAAGAGATTTGTATTTACCATCTTTACTTGCATAAGCATGCGCACAAGCTTCCGTAGCACGGAAATCGTTTCCTGTGGCTATTACAACTGCATCTACTCCGTTCATAATGCCTTTGTTATGGGTAGTTGCTCTGTAAGGTTCAATTTCTGCAATGGTAACGGCTTGTTTAAATTTCCAAGCGAATTCTTCGTTAGAAATTCCACTGTCGTCTTTTAAATCATCAATTTTACAAGAAACTTCTGCTCTTACGATACAATCTGGAGTGAAGTTAGACAAAATATTCATCACAATCTGAAGCGAGTTCTTCTCGTCTTCTGAGAAAGCATCAGATTGTGTAACTTCTTCTTTTAACGTTTTCCCGAACTGTTCCAGACAAGAATTGATAAAATTAGCACCCATAGAATCTACCGTGTTGAAACTAGCTTTCAGTTGATAATAATCGGCTAATTCCGAAGTTTTATCTATGAGTTTAATGTCTAAAATTCCGCCACCACGCTTTCTCATGTTTGCGGTGATGTCTTCTGTAGCTTCAAAGAGTTTTTTCTTTAAAGTAAAATTGAAAAAATGCAATAATTTATGCGCTTCTACTTTGAAGATAAAGTGTGTGTGTCCTAATTTCTCGGTATTAATAATCGTGGTTTTGAAACCGCCTCTTTCTAACCAGAATTTTGCAGATTTAGAAGCTGCCGCAACTACAGAACTTTCTTCTACTGCCATTGGTAAAGCCATCAATTTTCCATCAATGAGGAAGTTTGGCGCAATTCCGTAAGGCATGTAAAAATTGGTAATGGTATTTTCTGAGAATTCTTCGTGAAGTTTTTGTAAGTCTGGATTATCGTTCCAATATTGCTGAAGAATCTTTTGGTATTCTTGGTTTCCTTGTAAATATTCGTTTATTAACCAATCAATTTTGTGTTGTTTCGAAAGTTTAGAAAAGCCTTCAATTGGTTTATGATTCATAGAATTGTTTTTTTACTTTTCAAAGATACAAAATTTGAAGAAGAAGATTAGAGTAGTGTTTTTACAAATAAACTATGAGAGAAAGTGATGAAAAAAAACAGTTTGAAATTCAAGTAAATAGAGATTTTTTGTAATTTTTTTATGTTTTAGCTATTGCAAATAGAAAAATTTGTATTAAATTTGCACCACCAAAAACGGTATAGACTCATAGTGTAACGGTAGCACACCAGATTTTGGTTCTGTTTGTCGGGGTTCGAATCCCTGTGAGTCTACACTTATAAAGAGACCTTCTGATTTTTCAGGAGGTTTTTTTTGTTTCTAAAAATTCTATAAAATTCCAAAAAAATTCTATAATACACTGTTAATGTTATTGTTGAATCTTTGCAATGTAAACATCAAAGATTAAGAAAATGACAACGATAATACATAGTGCAACTACTTCTGGATACAAAATAGTGAATTCTATTTTACAAAATGAATATGTTCAATTATCTGCACAATATTTAACTGCAGATTTTATTATCATGGCATTAATTATAGAATCTAAGAAAATCCTACATAAAATTATCTAACACCAAAAAACTAAACTATGAATAATTTAAAACACATAGAAGATTATTTTATAAAGCTTCATAGAAGTTTTGGTATTTCTGAATTGTCTTACCAGAACAGAAGGTTAGAACTAGACGAAAGCAATATGAAACAATTGGTTTTCGCTTCTGAAGCTTTTGATGAGGAATTTGAAAATCTCGTAGATCATTGCTCCATGATTTACGATGAATTACAAAAGGGCTTTTCTTTAAAAATAAGAAAAGATGTAAACAATAATTATTTAGTTAACGTAATTTAAAATTAGAAAGTCATGAACATTTTATTATTAATACTCGCAGCCATTTTTATTGGATATTCTATAGAAACCTTCCATGAAAGTAGAACCAAACTGAATATAGTAAAAGTTATCTTATTCTCTTTTTTAGTAGCATTTCTCGCTAGTGGAATAAGTGCTTATGTTTTAGATAAAAATCTATTTACAGATTTATTTGACGGAACACTTCTTTTCAGTGGAATTGTAACGTCTATAATTGCAACTTATTTTTTAAAATCTATCGTAAGTGAATAAAATAAAAACTCTGTAATAGATTCAGAAAATAATATAAAGCAAAAGATTTCAGTTCTATGCAACTTTGCAATAACATAAATATAACATAAAACTTAACAAGAAAAATTTAAAATTATGAAAAACGTAAAAAGAGCTATTTTAGGAATAGGAATTTTATCAGCAGGTTTATTAAGTGCACAAAGTGCAGAAATGACAAACATGATTAAAATTGGAGGAAATGTAGGAATAGCTGCTCCATCTACCAATGCTTCTGCAAATTTAGGTTTAGATGTTGCTTATCAACATTTGGTAACTCCAGGATTTGGATTAGGGATTGCTACAGGTTATAATCACTTCTTCGGAAAAGATAATGATGGAATCGAAAATAATGATTTCGGAGTAGTTCCAGTAGCAGGTTTAATAAGAGTTTATCCTAAACAAACAGGATTTTATTTCGGTACAGATTTAGGATATGCATTTATCACAGGTGATGAAAACGTAGCAGCTAATGCTCCTGTTGCAAGACCTGATGGTGGTTTCTATATCAAACCAGAATTAGGATGGCATAATAGACATTGGAATGTAGCATTACAATACACCAAAGTTTTCACAGGTTCTAAAGGAGACTTATCAGGACAAGATTTTAATGCAGCCTCTCTAGGTTTAGGTGTTTCGTATAACATTCCTTTAGGTGAATAATTTCATCTACAAAAACTATCAGTAAAAAAGTAGTTTTTTCTTCATATAGTTTATTATTTAGTTAACTCTCACAAGTACAGATTTATTTGTTATTTGTGAGAGTTTTTTTAAGATTTTAGACAAAAATAATGAGAACTTACTTTTTTTTTACTAACTTTATAAACTAAATAATAACACAATGAAAATATTTACAAAATTCGACTATAACGCAGTTTGTAAAAAAGTATTAGAAGAAAAATTAGACCAATTAGGTGCTAAATATAGAGTAGTCGCTTTTGGTGAAGTAGAATTTTTAGAAAAAATTCCTGCCGAAAAGATGAAAGAATTCCGTGCAGGATTAGAAGAGTACGGCATTAGCATTATCGAGAATCAAAAGACCGTTTTGATTGAAAAAATTAAAGAAGCAATCTTAGAAATGGTTCATTCTGAAGAGCCTATTAATGTAAAAGCTTCTGTTTATCTTACCGATAAACTTAATCACAGTTATGGTTATCTGTCCAATTTATTTTCAGAAGTCACGTTCAGTTCTATAGAGAACTACATTATGATGCAGAAAATAGAACATGCCAAAAATTTAATTATTAAAGACAATCTTACTTTAACCGAAGTTGCTTATCGATTAAATTACAGCAGTGTAGCGCATTTAAGCACCCAGTTTAAAAATATTACAGGAATTACTCCATCTCAGTTTCAAAGAATTATTAAAAAAAGAAGAGAAATTGCAAATAAAAAATAAATCTAAATAAGAAAACTATGCAAACAGATTACATTCACATCATCTTAGCAGATGACGACGAAGATGACAGATTATTCTTCACCGATGCTTTTTCTGAACTGAAAATCAATACCAAAGTTCAAACTTATAATGATGGAGTAGAACTTATGAATTATCTTAATTCAGACGATGCGGTTTTACCACAAGTACTTTTCCTAGACTTGAATATGCCTAAAAAGAATGGGATAGAATGTCTCCACGAAATAAAATCCAATAAAAAATTTGATGACATTGCCATTGCCATTTATTCTACCTCATCTTCAGAAGAGCATATAGAAGAAACTTTCGTAAGTGGAGCGAATATTTACATCAAAAAGCCAAATGATTTTGAAACACTTAAAAAAGTTTTATCAGATGTAGTGGCTATTAATTGGCAATACCATACTTCTGGTCTTAATAAAGATAATTTTTTACTGAGAATGTAATTTTATATGAAATTTACGAACAGACCTCTTTTTCTTAAAATTATTTTTGCGATTACCATAGCAATTATACTTTTTATTTCTTCGGTTTCTTACAAACATATTAGAGCATTGCATGATTCTAATGAAATTGTAGAACACACCTATCGTGTTCTGATAAAAATAGAGCATGTATTTACTAAAATTAAAAATGTAGAAATAGACAGAAGAAATTATTTAATGACTCATGACAAAAAATTACTCCGTCAAATTGAGTTTGATAAAGTAGAAATTAAACAAAATCTAGCACAACTCAGAGAATTAACTTCGGATAATCCTTACCAAATTCAAAAGACTAAAAAATTAGAATCTTTAATAGAAAAAAAACTGAAAGTAGTAGACGAAGTCTTAGATCCAAACTTTGATTTAAATGATTACCAGAAAGTTACAGATAATATCTACAGAGGAAAAGCGGTGATGGATGAAATTTATGCCATTATTAGAAATCTAAGACAATCTGAGACTCATCTTCTAGAAACGAGGTCTTTAAAAAGTGATCAAGTCAATAAATACACGCCACTCGTGAATTTATTGACCTTCTTTGTTACAATTGTTCTCTTAATTCTTGCCATTATCAAAATCAATAGAGATTTAAAAGAAGCGACCATCAATAATGAAAAGCTAATACTTGCAAATGAAACCGCAAATCTTGCCGAACAAATCGGTAATTACGGAACATGGCAACTTAATGTAGAAACCAAAAAATATACTTTTTCCGAAAATAAATATCGTCTCTTAGATTATGAGCCTAATTCTTTAGAAGATAATCATGAAGGATTTATGAATAGAATTCATCCTGAAGACTTGTATTACGTACAAGGAATTGTCTCTGAGATGATTAATCAAGAAACCTTATCACCATTCACTTACAGAATCATTAGAAATGATGGAGAAGTAAGATATCTGCGTACTTCTGGTAAAATGATAAAAAATCTTAAAAACGAAAAAATTTTATTAGGAATTACCAGCGATGTAACAGAAGAGATAGAAAATCAAAAAAATATTTCAGAGAAAAATAGAGAACTAGAAAAGAAAAACAGAACCCTTTTCTTGGCTAATGAAACCAATAAAGAAGCAGAAATAGCGGGGAATTATGGTACTGCGCAATGGTTTGTAAAAGATAATAGATTTATATTTTCTGATAATAATTACCGCTTATTTGGTCTAGATCCTAAAGATAAGCCAGAGTTTTCTGATTTATTTAAACAAGTGCATCCAGATGATAAAGCAATGGTAGATGCTAAGCTGGATGAAATGGCAGAAAACAAATCTTTTAATCCATATATCATCAGAATTATTAGAGCAGATAACCAAGAAATAAGATATCTGTCTATTAATAATAAGCATATAAAAGATGACAGTAATGAAGAATATGTGCTCATTATTTCTCTAGATGTTACCGAAATTTTCAAAGCACAGAACACCATTTTAGAGAGAAATAAAGAACTCGAAAAAATCAATAATGAAATGTTGCTCTCGAATAATGCATTGGAATTTGGTGAAGAAATTGGTGGGTATGGAAATTGGAGTTGGAACATCAAAGAAAATACTTGGTATTTTTCAGACAATCTTTACAAATTATTAGGAGCAGAACCAAAATCTTTTGAGTCTAATCTAGATAACTATTACAACTATGTGCATCCAGAAGATGTAGAATATTTTAAAACTATAGTGGCAAAAATGGAAGAAGAAGAAAATCTTCCTGCCTTTACTTATAGAATTTTAAGACCTTCAGGAGAAATTCTTTATGTGAAAGGAGTAGGAACACCTACTTATGACTCAAACGGTAATAAATTTTTGGCAGGAGTAGTGGTTAATATTACAGAAGAAGTAAAAAGAAGTCATACTCTTCAAAAAGCTTTTGAAGAACTTAAATATTACAATGAAAGTAGTAAAGAAGCAGAAATTATTGGTAAATATGGATTCTGGAAATGGAATGTAGATAAAAATGAATTTGAGTTTTCGGATAATATTTTCAGACTTTTCGGGATTACCAAAGAAAATTTTGATCCTAAAGTAGATAATTTCATTCCGTATGTATATCCAGAAGATTTAGATTATGTTTTAGAAAATCTTCAGAAATTACAGAATAAAGATAAAAACGCAAAACCTTACGAACATAGAATTGTAAAAAAAGATACTGGCGAAATAAGATATATTAGAGTTTCTAATAAGCCGATTGAAGATTCAGATCAAGGATTTTATTATTTAATGATAACTCAAGATATTACCGAAGAAGTCAATAAAAATATAGAAACCAATCAAAAAAATAGAGAACTAGAAGCGTCTAACAAAGAATTGCAGGCATTTAACTATGTTGCGAGTCATGATTTGCAAGAGCCGTTAAGAAAAATCGAAACTTTCATCTCTAGGTTGGAAGCTAAAGATTACCAAAATCTCACGGAAACTGGTCAACAGTACTTCGATAGGATAAAAGTTGCAGCTGGAAGAATGAGATTGCTCATCAAAGATTTACTGCAATTCTCCAGAACCAATAAATCTGAACAAGTTTTCGAAAAAGCAGATCTTAATGGTTTGCTGGAAAATGCAAAACACGAAATTGCAGAACCTATAGAAGAGAAAAAAGCAGTGATTCATACCGCTCATCTTCCGAAAATGAAAGTGATTCCTTTCCAGATTCAGCAGTTGTTTATCAATTTATTGGGGAATTCTATTAAATATTCTAAGCCAGACGTTGCTCCAGAAATCAAAATAGATTACGAAAAAGCATCTTTTGAAAAAGTAGGAAATGTAACTTTCACTGCGAAGAGAATTTTCCACAAGTTTACTTTTACAGATAACGGAATTGGATTTTCACCAGAATATTCGGAAAGAATATTCGAACTTTTCAGCAGATTGCACAATAAAGACGAAATCGCAGGAACCGGAATTGGTTTAGCCATTTGTAAAAAAATTGTAGACAATCATAAAGGCTTCATCTTCGCTGAAGGAAAACCAAATGAAGGAGCCACATTTACCGTCTATTTGCCAGAAGTTTAAATAGAAATCATTAATTATTAAAACACGCTTTTAGAGCGTGTTTTTTTATGCAAATTCTATAACAATAACCCAATTTTTTGTAATGAGATTGCTTGGCAATTGTCACATCTTTGTCATGTAGAAATCGAAGATTGTTCTTCAGAGAAGTTGTTCATTTTATTCTACAATATTTTTACTTCTGCTTTTTTAAAAAAGGATTAAAATGATTGAAATTTTATAACATCTTAAAATTCTAAAAATTTTAATTAAAATAATGTAATAAATTGTAAATCAAAAATTTAAATCTTTGTATTGTTGAAATGAGAGAACAGATTTTAAACCTCATTGAAACAGAGAAGTAGCAATTATACAACAAAGCATTGAAATGATGTAACGAGAAAAATAGGTGATTTTTAAAAATTTGCAGATTAAAGAATTAAAGAGATGATATAAATTATGAGTTATGAATAAATATACCTATTTCACGGTTACATTGTTAATAATAATATGGGCAATTGGATTTTTCTTCTTCGAAACAACTATACTAATTAACATATTATTTGTCTTAGCGCTTTGTATTCTGATTTACGAAATTATAAAAGACGATATTAACAATAAAGAGTAAAATTATGAACAACGCAACAAAAACAACACTAGGAGTATTAGGCGCAACAGCAGTAGGCGCAGTAGCAGGAATCTTATTTGCACCAGCAAAAGGAAAAGACACCAGAGCAAAACTGAGAACACAAGCAAAAAATGCTCAGTCTAAAACCAAAGAAACGATGAATCAACTTTCTGAAAAGGCCAAAAGCAAATACAATACGATTTCAAACCAAATTTCAGAAAAAGTAAAAGCAAACAAAGAGCAGATTTTATCTTCTGCAAAGAGCGTGACTAAGGAAGTAGAAACAGAACTAGATGCTCTTAGATAAACACACAAACACACACCAAATAAATATTAACACTAAATCACAAAATTATGATCAACATTATCGCATGGATTATTTTCGGCTTAATAGCTGGAGCAATCGCAAGATTTTTAAAACCAGGAAATGACGCAGCTGGTTGGATTACTACCATTATCATTGGTATCGTAGGTAGCGTAGTAGGAGGCTTTTTAGGAAGAATTTTCTTCGGAGCAGACGTAACAAATGATGTTTTTAGCTTTTATAGCTTAGCCATGTCTGTAGTAGGAGCTATTATCGTACTCTACGCTTATAATGCACTTTCTAGAAAGGCATAAACCAAACTCACACACATCACATAAACACAAAAACAATAAATTATGAAAAAGTTAGCAACCGCACTATCTATTGGTGCATTCTCACTCGTGTTTTCACAGGGAGTAAATATTTCAAAATTTCATAGAGCTTACATCGCTCAAGACGAAAATAATGTAGCATTTTTAGTAAAAGCTCCAGATCATGAGCCTTCTAAAATGCAAGCGAAAATAAAAGCAATTAAGGCTAAAGAAAATGTAGCTCCGTATTCTCGAGTTCCACTTTTACCAGGAACAGAAAGACCAAGTTTCGGACAAAGCAAACAAGATTTTATCGATGCTGTAAATGCTAAAATTGATAAGAACGCAGTTACAGGTTCTGGTACTCAATATACACACGTAAGTTTCTTGGTAACAGAAACGGGTAAAATTTCAGACGTGAAAGCTTCAGGAAATAATGAATCTCTGAACTTAGCAACTATTTTAGCGATTTATGACCTTAAACAAGGATTTGTTCCTGCTAAATACAAGGGAGAAAATATGGCTACTGTAGTTCATATAAATATCCCAGTAGAACTATAATTTAAAAACACCAAAATAAACATAAAAACTTAAAATTATGGAAAGATCTAATATCGCTAGAAGATTGCAAACTTTTGCAATGGCTGTAATGGCTACTCTAATCGGAGGATTAGTTTGGGCACAAGAAAAAGCAGCACAATTAGATGTAGATGTAGACATGAATAAAGGTACGAATATGTCTGGAAACTGGATGCAAAATCCATTAATTTGGGTAATTGGCGCTTTAGTTCTCATCATCCTAATTGCATTAGTTGCAAGAGGAGGAAATAGTAAATAAATTTTTTATCATCATTTATATTTCTCTTTTTAACCAAAAAAACTGTATCTTTTTATAAGGTGCAGTTTTTTTATTTTTAAAGCGTTATTTTTGCAGTCTCAAAAAATAACAATTCATTATGCTTTCAGTTCAAGGTCTTGGTCTTCATCATTCGGGAAATTATCTTTTTAGAGATGTAAATTTTACCATCAAAAAAGATGATAAGATAGGTTTGGTAGGGAAAAATGGTGCAGGAAAATCTACACTTCTCAAAATGATTTCCGGTGATATTAACTTCTACGAAGGAAACATCGTTCCAGACGGAAATATTACAATCGGGTTTTTAAAACAGGATTTAGATTTCGTAAAAGGAAGAACCGTTTGGAATGAAACGCTTCAAGCTTTCGAGCAAATTAATGCTTGGAAAAAAGAATTGGAAGAAGTAAATCATCAATTAGCAACCAGAACTGATTATGAATCAGATGCTTATCATGATTTAATCCATAGAATGACAGATCTTAATGATTATCTTCATCATCATGATGCGTATAATTTGGAAGGAGATATAGAAAAAGTTTTATTAGGTCTTGGCTTCAAAGCTGCAGATTTTCATAGACTTACCGATGAATTTTCTGGAGGATGGAGAATGAGAATAGAATTGGCCAAATTATTACTTCAGAATAATGACCTTTTGCTTCTGGATGAACCTACCAATCACTTGGATATGGAATCTATCATCTGGCTAGAAAATTTTTTGAAAGAATATAACGGAGCTATTGTTTTGGTAAGTCACGATAAGCAGTTTATGACTTCGGTTTGTAACAGAACTTTTGATATTAATAATAAGAAAATTGACGATTATAAAGCCAATTATACCAAATATCTAGAACTCAGAAAAGACAGAAAAGAAAAACTGATTCAAGCGAAGAAAAACCAAGATACAGAAATTAAGCAAATGGAAGATAATATCAATCGCTTCCGTGCTTCTGCTTCTAAAGCTTCTTTCGCACAATCTCTCATTAAAAAATTAGAAAAAATTGAGAGAATTGAAGTAGAGAACGAAGACGTTTCTAAGTTTAATATTCGTTTTGTACAAAGTGTAGTGCCAGGAAAAGTGATTTTCGAAGCCAAAAACTTAGGCAAAAAATATGGAAATCATCAGGTTTTTGATCATGTAGATTTCTTTGTTCAGCGTGGTGATAGAATTGCGCTTCTCGGACAAAACGGACAAGGAAAAACCACTTTAGCAAAAATTTTAGCAGGTGAAATCAAAGATTATTCAGGTGAATTGAATCTTGGGCATAATGTAAACATAGGATATTTTGCACAGAACCAAGAAGAAGTTCTAAGTCCTGAAAAAACGGTTTTACAAGAAGCAGAAGATGCTGCGACTGAAGAAACCAGAACCAAAGTTCGTGATTTACTGGGGAGTTTTCTTTTTTCTGGCGAAGATGTAACTAAAAAAACGAAAGTGCTTTCTGGAGGCGAAAGAAACAGATTGGCGCTTTGTAAATTATTGCTTCGTCCTTTCAATACGTTAATTATGGACGAACCTACGAACCACTTAGATATTCAGTCGAAGGAAATTATCAAGTTGGCTTTACAGAAATTCGAAGGAACGATTATTGTGATTTCTCACGACAGAGAATTCTTACAAGGATTGTGTGATAAGATTTTCGAGTTCAGAGATGGTAGTATGAAGGAGTTTTTAGGAAATATTAATGAATATCTAGAATACCGTCAAAAAGAATCTCTAAGAGAAATCTCTGCAGAAAAATCTAAATTAAGTCAGGAAGCTGAAATAAAAGCAGAAGAAAAGAAAGAATCTGCTACTAGCGAAGCGAAATCTCAGCAAAATGCTAATGCTTTCGTAAGCAAAGAACAAAAGAATCTTCAAAATAAACTCAAAAAAATTGAAGAAAAAATTGCAGACTACGAAAAAGAAATCGCTCAACTAGAAAGCATCTTTGCGAAGTCTAATCCTTCTGATGCAGAACTGAAAAAATATCAAGATTTGCAAGACGAATTAGCTGCTACCATGCAAGAATGGGAAGATATTGCCGAGAAATTGGGCTAAGATTTTTTACTGTGATTGATAAAAGGAGTGCTGAAAATTAACTGATTGGGAACATAGACGGTTTCGCCGTTTTCTGTTCTCAGTTTGGTAGTGAGCATACTGATGTCTTCTACCGTTCCTTTGATATTACTGATGGTTACTAAATCTCCAATTTGAAAAGTTTTTTCAAAATTTACAGCTGCTCCTGCGAAAATTCCAGAAACTACATCTTTTAATGCTACTCCAGCAATTACACCGGCAATTCCTAAACTACCGATAAATTTCACCATGAAACTGCCTAGATGCATAATTTCTAAGGCAATGTAAATTCCTAAAGCATATAATATGTATTTGGCAAATTTGGCCAAAAGAAGAGGCGTGTTTTTGTTAGCGTTTTCAGGGAAAATGCGGTACAGAATTTTCGTGATAATTCTGATGAGGTATTTGCTCAAAAAAGAAAATGCAATAACGAATACGATTAACAAAACGATATTCGGAACTAAGCTTACGATAATATTCCACCAAGTGGAAAGTTTCTCTTGGATAACCTCTATATTTTTCATACTTCAAAAATAAAAAAACGGCGAGACAAAATATAAAATATTTTATCCCGCCTAAAAACACAAATGAAAAAAATGTTAATTTATTTAGATTATATCTAATTATTTAATAATTGCCTAACGAACGTTAAGTTGGCTTTTTTACAATTTATTATCTTGTAATAACTTTTATAGCAATGTTTTACAATTAGTTATAAAGATGCTTCCAAAGTTACGAATTATTATTTAATAATCAATAAAATTTATTGAAATAGTTTTTTTCTATAATTAAGCTAATGTCAAGAATAATGCCAAAGCTAAACCTATTGCAGTGGCAATCATTCCTTTTCTGAAAATTTGAGATTTTGGATTAAACATCCAAAATGATGAAATCACAAAAAAGAATAATGAAATTCCAAAAATCGTATTCAGTAAATAAAATTTATGTTTAGAATCTGATTTATGCAATTCTGTCATTTTCTTTAAAACGTAAGGAAGTTCTTTTTTAGTGTATTTCGCTTCTCCTGTTTTCGCATTATAAGTTCCTTCTTTGAAGATGATAAGATCTCCTTTTTGCTCTTTCACTTCGAAACCTTTTATTTTAAGTTCTTTTCCTAATTTATCGGTAGGAATATTGGCTTCTATTTTTTTTTCAATTTTCTTTTCTTTTTTGAGGAAATCTGTGTCTCTGTAGATTAATAATACGCCACTAATCGCATATACGGCCATAATTCCTGCCATAAAATAACCGATGTAGCGGTGTAGAAGTCTCATTGTTATTCTTGTGCTCTTCATGTTCTAAAAGTATAGTTTATTAAGTTAGTTTAAAAGGTAAAAGTGGAAAACGAGTTCTCCACTTTTTGATTAAATTTGATATGATAGGTTAAAACTTATAATTAAATGTTAAGTAAAAGTTTCTAGGAGTAATAGGGTTTACAGAGTAATTTTCGTGTACATTGTAATCTACCACATCGAAAATGTTTCCTAATCTTCCTTGAATATTGAATTTCTTAAATTGGTAACCAATAGTGAAATCTACAGTAGTGAAATCTCCAATTTCGTACATTCTGTTGGTTTTTGGGTTGCCGTTTTTGTCTTTTAAATTATTCCAACCTGCTAATCTGTCTCCAGTGTAGAATGCGGTGAATCCTAATTTTAATCCTTTTACATATTTTGGTAAGGTATAGAAGATAGAAGCGTTCGCAGTATTTGCAGGTGTTCTTACCAATCTTTCTCCTTCTACGAAACTTCCTTCAGAGTCTGGTGTATGCGTGTAAATCATATTGTTATATGCGTAACCAGCATTGATTGAAAGATTTGGGGTAGGATTTCCTGTAACGTCTAATTCTATACCGCGGCTTCTGGTAGCTCCCGTCATTTCTTTTATGTTCGTATCACCATTTATATTTCCGTTTTTGTCTAAAACAGCTGTTTGTGCTAAATTGCTGTTTTCAATTTGATAAGCAGTAATGTTAAACGCTAAAGTATTTTTCCATAAATTTTTCTTTAAACCAATTTCATATTGGTCAATCAAAGAAGAAGGCAATGGTAAATTGTTAATATCTCTACCAGTATTAGGATTGAAAGAGTTGCTATAACTTGCAAATGTGCTGAAACTGTCATCAATCTGATAAACTAATCCTACTCTTGGCGAAAATACGCTTTCTTTAGGATTACCTGAACTTGCTTTATATGTTTTAGTATTGTTTAAATAATTTTCTACGATAGTGTTTTTGTTTTCTAAGTAAGACCATCTTAGACCAGCAAGAACTTTAAATTTATCTGTAATAGCAATTAAATCTTGAGCATAAATACCAACTCTTCTTGTAGGAATTCTGTTAAGGTCTTTTTGTCTTGAATTAAGCATTTCTCCAGATTTCCAAGTGTTTTCATCTGATAAAAGAATGTTTCCATTGCTGGTATTTCCATTGGTTCCATAAACAAAGTTATTTCCTGCGTCTGCGAAAGTACCATCTTGTTTTTGCAATTGATAAGAATAAGTGTCTGCTTGTAAATAATCAGCGTCTGCACCAACTAGAAGTTTGTGGTTTAATTTTCCAGTTTTGAATTGACCATTTAAATTAAACTGAAGGCTTCCGTATTTTTGTTCCTGAAGTTGTTTGTTTAAAGTTCTCTTCCAAACGTAATCTCCATTGGTTTGCAAATTCCATTGAATTCTTTCAGTTCCGTAAAAATCTCTGGTGTAATCTTGGAAAAATGCAACCGTATTAAAATTCCAATTAGAATTAATTTCGTGGTTTAATGTTACCGTAGAAGTAAGCATTTCATTGGTTTGATATTGCCAAGTTGCACCAGGGAATTTATTGATTCCCAAAAGGGTATTGAGTTTAGATTCGCTAGTAGTAGTATTTAATACTAATCCACCTAAACCAAAATCTGGAGTGAAGTGATGTTTAAGATAATCTGCTTCTATGATGATTTGTGTTTTATCTGAAATGTTATAAAGGAAACTTGGATTGAAATAGTGCTTTTCTGATTGTACAATATCTCTGAAACTTTCTTTATTTTCGTAGCTTCCGTTTACTCTAAAAGCTGAATTTTTGGTCAATCCGCCATAAATGTCAATGGTAGGTTTTACATTGTTCCAGCTTCCGTAATTTAAAGCGATATTTCCACCGAAGTTAAAAAGAGGTTTTTTAGTCACCATGTTTACAATTCCACCAGGAGCTACGTTTCCATAAAGAATTGCAGCACTCCCTTTCAGAACTTCTACACGTTCTAGACCAGAAACTTCTGGGAAAATTCCAGAGTTTACTCTACTTCCGTTTTTGTAAATATTTTCGTTTCCAAAAGTGTAACCTCTCGCTCCAAAACTGTCTTGAGAACTACCTCTAGCAGAAGTCAGGTAAACGCCGTTTACGTTTCTTACCACATCAGAAAGTTGTTGTGCTTGTTGCTGTTCTATAACTTCATGAGTTACGATGGCAATCGCTTGTGGAGTTTCCATTACATCTAGTTGAGATTTTATAGTAGAAACTCTAGCATTATTAGGATTTCCTGTCTTGTGAAGCTTTACATCTTCTATGGTTCTGGTATATAAACTGTCTTTTTTTTGTTGAGCATTTGCTGTAATTGATGCTGCGACTAATAAAAGGGGAAGTATTTGATTTTTCATTTAAATTTATTTAGAATGATTAAAAATAACTCTGCAAAAATAAAAATGTAAGTTTAAATCACAAAATTTATTTAGAATAATTTTAAATAAGAATAAAAAAATTTTAATAGGCTTTGATTTTCAGTTATTTATAAAATATGACTTTTGTCATGTTTCTCTTTTTTACCCCATGTAAAAACCTTAAATTTGCCCTTCACCAATAGGTTTTACTTATGAAATACATTTTTCTATCATTAATATCAGCACTATTATTGTCTATTTCTTGGCCTACTTACGGAATTCCGTTTTTTATATTTTTTGCTTTCGTTCCATTATTATTAATGGAGCAAGAAATTTCTAAATTTTCAAAAATCAATAAAAAAGGGTGGGCAGTTTTTGGTTTGACTTATCTTGCTTTTTTCATTTGGAATGTCGTAACTACAGGTTGGTTGTATCACGCTAAAAATCCAGACGGAAATAACTCTCTTTTGGCAGTTGCAATTCCTGTTATTGTCAATTCTTTGTTGATGAGTTTGGTTTTCCAGTTGTATTATTGGTATAAGAAAGTAAGAGGAACTTATTTTGGGCTAGTATTTTTTGTAGCAATTTGGTTAAGTTTCGAAAGATTTCATCTCAATTGGGAATTTACTTGGCCTTGGCTTAATCTAGGAAATGCCTTTTCAGAATATCCTCAATTGATTCAATGGTACGACACGATTGGCGCAACTGGTGGTAGTTTTTGGATTTTGCTGATTAATGTTTTTGCTTTTTATACATTGAGAATTTGGCAAGCAGGAAGAATAAGAAAAGATTTGGTGAAGAATATTTCTATTTTAACAGTGGTTATAGTTCTTCCTCTTCTGATTTCTATTTATAAATACAATTCTTATCAAGAAAAACCTGTAGGAGAAGTGACTACGCTTTTGCTTCAGCCAAAATTAGATCCTTATACCGAAAAATACAGTAAAGATTCTTTACAAATATTAGGAGAACTTTTAAGTTTAGCCGAAGAAAATTCTAAAACAAAAGTAGATTTTTTCATTGCTCCCGAAACTGCATTTCCCGGGAACGGAAGTTTGAGCGAAAATGGTTTTAATAAAAGTACTTCTATCGCAATAGTCAAAGAATTTTTGGGAAAACACCCGCAATCTATATTTTTAACAGGAGCTTCTACGCATAAATTTTTGTTTGACGAAGCGGAGACTGAGGATTATTCTACAGAAATTCAAGAAGGAGTTTGGGTAAATTCTTATAATTCTGCATTGCAAATTATTCCAAATCAAAATGTAGAAGTTTATCACAAAGCGAAATTGGTTCCAGGAGTTGAAATTTTCCCTTACATTAGATATCTGAAGCCTATTTTGGGAGATGCAATGTTGGATTTCGGTGGAGCGAATTCATCTCTTGGAATTGATAAAGAAAGAAAAGTTTTCAGCAATAGATTTAACAAAGCAAAAATGGCTCCTATTATCTGTTATGAAAGTATTTATGGAGAATATGTAACTGATTACGTAAAAAATGGTGCAAACCTTTTAGCGATTATGACCAATGATTCTTGGTGGGATAATACAGAAGGTCACAAGCAATTGCTTTCTTATGCCAGACTGAGAGCTATAGAGAACAGAAGAGAGATTGTTCGTGCTGCCAATAGCGGAATTTCCGCGCATATCAATGCAAGAGGAGACATTCTACAAGATACCTTTTATGATGATAGAACAGCACTTTTGGTAAAGGCTAATTTGCTTGAAGAAAAATCTATTTACACAAAAATAGGTGATTTAATCTCAAGAATTGCTATATTTGTGCTCGGATTTTTAATTATTTACCACTTCGGAGAAAGAATAGCCTCTAAAAAATAATTTATCAAAATTTAGATTAAGTTTTTTTGAAAAAATTACAAATTTATTTGTTTGAAAATTTGTGAGTTCAAAAAAATATCTATAATTTTGCACACTCAAAATACATAGTAGTAAAAAAGAACATCGAGATATGTCAAGAATTTGCCAAATAACAGGTAAGCGTGCAATGATAGGAAACAACGTTTCTCACGCAAATAACAAAACGAAAAGACGTTTTGGAATTAATTTATTAGAGAAGACATTTTATCTTCCAGAGCAAGAAAAAAGCGTAACATTAAGAGTTTCTGCTCATGGTTTGAGAGTTATCAATAAAATTGGTATCGAGGAGGCGATTGAAAGAGCAACAAGAAACGGATTTTTAAAATAATAAGAAATGGCTAAGAAAGGAAATAGAGTTCAAGTAATTCTTGAGTGCACAGAGCACAAAGAAACAGGTGTAGCTGGAATGTCTAGATACATCACCACAAAAAATAAAAAGAACACTACGGAAAGATTAGAGCTTAAAAAGTATAATCCGATTCTTAAGAAATATACAGTTCACAAAGAAATCAAGTAATCTTTAAAAATATTAAAAGATGGCAAAGAAAGTTGTTGCAACGCTTCAATCTGGTCAGTCTAAAAAAATGACCAAAGTTGTGAAAATGGTAAAGTCTCCTAAGACTGGAGCTTACGTTTTCGAAGAAAAAGTAATGAATGCAGACGATGTAGAAGCTTATTTGAAAAAATAATTCTACGTCTTGTATAAACATATAAAACTACTCAATTTTTTGGGTAGTTTTTTTGTTATCTTTGTGAACCTAAAATTTTAAAAACAATTTTAACGATTTGGTTTAGAAATCTCAAATCTCAAATGCGGAGCATTCACGAACTCCAAAATTATAATAAAAAATTCGTGAGTAAATCTCAAATCTAATATATGAGTTGGTTTAAAAAAATATTCAAAAAAGAGGAAAAAGAATCTTTAGACAAAGGTTTAGAAAAATCAAGTCAAGGTTTTTTTGATAAAATTTCTAGAGCATTAGTCGGAAAATCTAAAGTAGATGATGAGGTTCTAGATGAGCTAGAAGAAGTCCTTATTGCTTCTGATGTAGGTGTAAATACCACTGTAAAAATCATCGAAAGGATAGAAGCGCGAGTAGAAAGAGATAAATATGTAAACACGTCTGAATTGGATAAAATTCTTCGTGAAGAAATTTCGGCTTTGCTTTTAGAAAATCCACATTCTCAAACCAAAAATATAGACGAAACCAAAAAACCATATGTAATTATGGTAGTTGGAGTAAATGGTGTAGGAAAAACAACTACGATTGGTAAATTAGCGCATCAATTCAAATCTCAAGGTTTGAAAGTGGTTTTAGGAGCTGGAGATACATTTAGAGCTGCAGCTGTAGACCAGTTGGTGATTTGGAGTGAAAGAGTAGGAGTTCCTATTGTAAAGCAAAATATGGGTTCTGATCCTGCTTCTGTAGCTTTTGACACGGTTCAAAGTGCTGTAGCACAAAACGCAGATGTAGTCATTATAGATACTGCGGGAAGATTGCATAATAAAATCAATTTAATGAATGAGCTTTCTAAAATTAAACGTGTTATGCAGAAGGTTTTGCCAGAAGCGCCACACGAAGTTTTATTGGTTTTAGATGGTTCTACTGGTCAAAACGCTTTTGAACAGGCAAAACAATTTACCGCTGCTACAGAAGTTACCGCTCTTGCAGTGACAAAGCTAGATGGAACTGCGAAAGGAGGTGTGGTTATTGGGATTTCAGACCAGTTTCAGATTCCTGTAAAATACATTGGAGTAGGCGAAAAAATGGAAGATTTGCAATTATTTAATGGTGAAGAATTTGTAGATTCTTTCTTTAAGAAGAGATCATAAGATATATTTTATAAAAAATTAAAATCGCCGTTTCAAAATTTTTGAAACGGCGATTTCGTTTTAATATGGATGGAAATGTTTTGCTATTTAATCGTAATCTGATAAGGTAGTGCCATTTGTACTCCGTTATTCAGTTTCGGATTGGTGATTTTTTGGAAGAGTTCATAGTTTTCTTTTCCTACTTTTTTAGAAATTACTCTTGCTGCGATTTCATCTTCCTCAGTTTGTTTGAAGAATTCTTCTAGCGGACTAGATTTTCTAGGATAACTGTCTAGTGAATAGTCTTTCAATTTTGCTTTGGTAGCAGCATAATTAATTGCTTGTTGAAGCGAGCCTAATTCGTCTACCAAACCTAATTGTTTTGCTCTGGTTCCGCTCCAAACTCTACCGCCGCCAATTGCATCAATTTGTTCAAAAGATTTTTTTCTGTTTTGAGTTACAAAATATACAAATCTTTTATAGGTGCTTTCTACGCTTCTGGTTAAAATAGGAATAGTTCCAGGAGCTGCTCCAGAAAGTGGTGAGTAAACTTGCGAATTCGCATTAGTAGAAACAATATCAGAGCGAATTCCGTTTCTATTGGCTAAATCTTTAAAATTCATAATCATGCCAAAAACGCCGATAGAACCCGTTAAAGTATTAGGTGAAGAATAGATTTTATCAGCTGCCATAGAGATATAATAACCACCAGAAGCTGCATAATCACCAAAAGAAACTACTAAAGGTTTTTTGAGTTTAAGTTGTTGTAATTCAAATAGGATTTCGTCTGAAGCATTTCCGCTTCCACCAGGTGAATTTACACGTAACACTACTGCTTTTATGTCATCATCTTCTGCTAAATCTTTGATGTATTCTACATATTTTTCAGAGTGAATGTTCTGGTATTCATCACCATTGAAAATTTCTCCTGCAGCATAGAGAACAGCAATTTTGTTGTCACTACTTTTTTCTTCATCCAGTGATTTTATGTATTTATTTACAGAGATTCTGTTGATTTTTTCGTCAGACTTTAACTTGAGTTGTTTTTTTATTAAGTTTTCGTATTCAGATTTCTGTAGAAGTTGGTCTGCTAATTTATTTTTTACGACTAATTCTGGTATAAAACCGTATAAACTATCTACTGCGGTTTTGAAAGTAGCATCATCCAATTTTCTAGAAGCTTTAATTTTAGTAGATATATTTCCCCAAATGTCATTAAGAAGAGTAGAAAGTTGTTCTTTGTTTTCAGGAGAAATGTCATTTCTGATAAATGGTTCTACTGCAGCTTTAAATTTTCCGTGTCTTATGACATCTACACCAATTCCATATTTTGCCGCAAAATCTTTTAAGAAAGTTACTTCTGTAGACAATCCTTTGAGTTCTATCATTCCCACAGGATTAAGGTACACTTTGTCTGCTACTGAAGCTAAATAATAGGATTTTTGTGACATGTTATTTCCGTAAGCATACACAAACTTTCCTGATTTTTTAAAATCTTCGATGGCAGCTCTTATATCATCAACTTGAGTGATTCCTGCAGGTAAATTGTCAACTTCTATGCTAATACCTTTGATTTTTTCATCTTTTTTAGCATTGTTAATGGCATTTACTACGTCTAAAAGGAGTACATCTTTGCTTTGACCAAAATCGAAGATGCTTTCTTCTTTTTCGGTGTAAGAATCGATAACGTTTCCGTTAAAATTGAGGGTAAGAACAGAGTTACTATCTACGTAAGGTTTTTGGTCACTGCTCATTGCACTTGCAACAAAAAACAATACTATAAATCCAAATAAAACTATTCCGATTAAAAGAATGGCTACTATATTTGCAAATACATTTTTTATAAAATCTTTCATAAGAATTTTTAAAACTTAATTATTTATTAATATGTCGTTACATTATGTGGTTTTGTTACTCGGTAGCAATTTAGGAGATACCAAGTCTAATTTAAACCAAGCGATTGCAAAAATAGAAAATTGCTTGGGAAAAATTATAAAAACATCAGAAATGATAGAAACTCAACCAGTAGAGTTTGAAAGTTCTAATGTTTTTCGTAATATTGCAATAGGCTTAACTACCACAATCTCGCCATATAATTTCCTAAATGCTGTGAAATCTATAGAAAAAGATATGGGAAGAAAGCTTGATTCATCTGCAGTAGGAGGTTATATTGATAGGATAATAGATATTGATATTGTAACATTTAACAATATTAATTTTGAATCTGAGAAACTGAAAATCCCTCATCATAAGCATTTATGTGAAAGGGAATTTTCTAAGGCTCTACTAGATAGTTTGAATATAAAATAAAAACACAAATATGAAATTAGGTTTATTAACGCTATTGTTATCTTTCCCTAGCTTATTCTTAGCTCAAGATAACAAGGAAAATAGTGTGTATCCCAACACGTTCACCTCTGGCTCTGCTAAGGTGTCAAAATTTGACAACAAAGCTAAAAGGTATAATGATTGGGCAATCACTTTAGGAGGTGGTACATCTATTATGCACCGCGGCGATTTAACTTCTCTCAACCAAGATGGGAAAAATTTCGGATGGAATGCTTATGTAGGACTTGCAAAACAAATTAGTGGCACATTTGGGCTAGAACTGCAATACCAAACTGGTGAAACCAAGCAAACTGGTAGAATCATTACCAGACCTTCTTATGGTTTAGGTGTGGCTACTACGAGATACAATCAAGTAACTTTATTAGGAGACGTAAATTTTTCTAATTTTTTTAGAAGAACAGACAATAAATCACCTTTTAGATGGTCTCTACATGGTTATGCAGGAGTTGGATTACAAGGTTATGAGTTCGAAAGAGATGATGATAAGCCACTCACTACATTACCTAATGGTAATGTTATTGATGAAAATTATCAAAAATTTAAACAACCTTTTAGAATAGATTCATTCTTTTATCAAGGTGGAGCAGGTGTAAAATACAATTTGTCAAGAAGAATTGATATTGATACCAGAGTAATGTATATTATCTCAGGTGATGATGAATTCGATGGAGGAGGAGAAACGCCTGATGGAGTTTACAATCAAATCAAGAGAAATTATTCTGATAATATGATTGTAGCCAATGTAGGAGTGACAATAAAATTAGGAAAACATAATACCCATTTATCTTGGTATGATGCCCAAAATGAATTGCATAGAAAAATAGTTGCTCTAGATAGTAGATCAGTAGAACCTATTATCTGTGAAAGAGGAGATGCTGATAAAGATGGCGTTTGTGATGATTGGGATCGTGAGCTAGACACACCTTTAGGAGCTAGAGTAGATGGTGCTGGTAAAGCGCTAGATATGGACTTAGATGGTGTAATAGATTTAAATGACGCATGTGTAACCGTTCCTGGATTGGCTAAAAATAAAGGATGCCCTGACTTAGTAGATGAAACTCTTGAAATTATTGAAGAAATTAATAGATTTGAAGGAATTGAATTCGAATTGAATAAAGACGTTATTAGAGTTCAGTCTTATGCCAAATTAGATAATGCTGCAGAAGTTATTAAAAAGTTAAATTCTACAGTTAAGTTCTATGTAATTGGTGGAATTGATACTAGAGCATCAGATAGCTATAACTTTGACTTATCTGAAAGAAGAGCAAAAGCAGTGAAGAATTATTTAGTTGGTAAAGGAGTGAATCCAGATATTCTTATTACAGAAGGTAGAGGTGAAAAAGACCTTAAATATCCAGAATGTAATCCTGCTAGTAAGTGTCCAGAATGGAAAAATGAAGCCAACAGAAGAGTTTATTTCAAAGCGGCTCAATAATTTTAATCTTTCAATTTAAAAATACAACATCATGAAAATAAATTTTGCAACTTTCACATTAGCTATGCTTTTGCCTTTGTCAGTTACGGCACAACAAAAAGATAACTTTTATGTAGGAGATCAAAATAAACCTTTTACACAAAAAGATAAAAAATTTAATGATTGGTCAATCTCTGCTGGTTTTGGAGTTCCATTAATCGAATCAGGAGATTTAAATTCATTTAAAAATGGAGCAGATAAAATCCTATTTGGTTACTCTGCATATTTAAGCATAGATAAAGCGATTACACACGCATTTGGTCTTAATTTGCAATATGATTTGGGAGAAACCAATCAAGGTCTGTCAAAGATTAATGAAGGCTCAACTGCTAATTCTGTTGAAGCAAAAACAAAATATCAAAACATCAGTTTAATTGTAGATATTAACTTCTCTAATTTACTAAGAAGAGTAGATAATCATTCTCCATACAGATGGGCGTTACATGGTTATGGAGGTATTGGTGCTTTGTCGTATAAAGCATACAGACAAGACGAAGGTTCTACTTCTGCACCATTAATCACTGATAAGGATTTTTCAACGAAATCATTATTTGGACAAGCTGGGGCAGGTCTTAAATTTAAAGTAAATAGAAGAATTGACATCGAAGGTAGAGTAATGTATGTATTTACAGGAGATGATTCTTTTGATGGAGGTGGTAATTATCTAGGAAGCGAAGACCTAGGTTATCATGGTTATGATAGCCCTGTAAACTTAAGAGAAGAAGAAGTTTCTGATAATTTTATCAATGCAACTTTAGGTATTTCCTTAAAACTAGGAAAGCATCAATCACACTTAATGTGGCATGATCCATTACAAGAAATTTATTATAAACTAGATGTTTTAGATAATAAAAATGTAGATGTAGAAGTTTGTAAAAAAGGTGATACTGATAACGATGGAGTTTGTGATGATTGGGATAGACAATTAGATACACCAATGGGAGCAAGAGTAGATGGAGCTGGTGTAGCATTAGATGCAGATTTAGACGGTGTAATAGATTTAAATGATAAATGTGTTACCGTTCCTGGTCCTGTAGAAAATAATGGTTGTCCTAAAGTAGTAGCAGTTGATAAAAGTAAATTAGCTACAGATATAGAACTTGCATTAAGAGATGTTCTGTTTAATTTCAATAAAGCTACTGTAAGACCAGAATCTTATTCTAAATTAGATTTAGCTGCTCAGATAATTAAAAGTTCTCAAGGTGGTACTTATTTAATAATCGGTCATACAGATAAAAAAGGTTCAGATGCTTATAACTTAGCACTTTCAAGAGCTAGAGCTGCAGAAGTAGTTAAAGAATTAGAAAAAAGAGGAGTAGACCCATCTCAAATTAAATCAAAAGGAGTGGGAGAGGCTGAAGCTAAAGTTGCCGAAACAGCATCTGATGAAGAAAGACTACAAGATAGAAAAGTTCAGGTAAAATACGTTTTAGATTCTGAATGGGATTCTATACCAAAAAATGACATTCCTACTAAATTAATTATTAAAAAATAATTTTTAAAATCAATACTAAAAGCTGCGTATATCGCAGCTTTTTTTATGCAAAATTTTAAACTAAATTCTTAAATTTACCAAATGCAATCTTCTCATCATTTAGCTGAACTCACACAGAAAACCCTTACTCATTTTTGGGGGTATCAAGATTTCAGGGATTCACAACAAGACATTATTCATGCGGTTATTGCGGGTAAAGATACCATTGCACTGTTACCTACAGGTGGTGGTAAATCTCTTTGTTATCAGCTTCCAGCGTTGGTTTTAGAAGGAACCTGTTTGGTGATTTCTCCACTTTTGGCTTTAATGAAAGACCAAGTTCAGCAGTTGAAATTAAGAGGAATAGAGGCAGAATATTTAAGTTCGGAATTAGATGAATTGCAACAAGAAGAAATTTACGGCAGATGTATAGAAGGAATTACCAAATTGCTTTATATCTCTCCAGAAAGGCTTCAGAATCGCCAATTTTTAGAAAGAATAGAAGAAATTCAGATTTCTTTTATTGCAGTAGACGAAGCACACTGTATTTCTGAATGGGGACAAGATTTCAGACCGAGTTATCAAAATATTAAAAATTTCAGAACGCTTTTTAAGAATGTTCCTTGTCTTGCGCTAACTGCTACCGCAACTCCAAAAGTTCTAGAAGACATTAAACTAAAATTAGGATTTACTCAATATCAAATTTTTAGAAAAAGTTTTAAAAGAGAAAATATCAGCATTTTTAATGATGAGGTAGCAGATAAATACCAGAGAGTTTTAGATTTGCTAAAACACAACCAAAATTCAGGGATTATTTATACCAGAACCAGAAAAGAAGCCGAAAATTTAACGGAGTTTTTACAAAAAAATAAAATCAAAAATGTAGATTTTTTTCACGCAGGACTCTCTGTGAAAGAAAAGCATCAGAAGCAAGAAAAATGGCTCAAAAGCAACCAGAATGTATTGGTTTCTACCAACGCTTTTGGGATGGGAATTGATAAAGAAAATGTGAGATTTGTAATTCATCTTTCACCAGCACCATCCTTAGAAAACTACTATCAGGAAATCGGAAGAGCAGGTAGAGATGGCGAGAAAAGTTATGCTTTTTTACTTTGGAATGAGCAAGAATTACTTAATTTAGACGATGTTTTTTATAATCAAACTCCTTCTAAATCAGAGTTTTTGAAAATAATTTCTTATCTGTATTCTACTTTTATGATTGCAGAAAATGAATTGCCAGAAAATATTTTTGAACTGAACATTTCTAAAATTCAGAACTTTACTAAAATCTCTCAAGCCAAGATTAGAAATGTGCTGAATTTCCTGCATAATCAAGAGTTAATTTATCTCAATACTTCTAAAAATTTATCTACTTTAGAGTTGAAATTTGAGGTAAGTGATTTAGAAAATTTGCATAGAAAAGACAGCTATTTTATAGAATTATTGCTCAGATGTGTTGATGGTTTATCTACACACAGAGTGCAGTTCAGCGAAGCGAGTACTTGCAAAAAATTGGGAGTTGGTGCGCAAGAACTTAAAGAAAGACTGAAAGAAATTCACCAAAAAGGATATATAGATTATCTAGACGGAAGTTTAGATTCTATCAAATTTTTGAAACCTAGAGAAGACCGAACTTTTTCTGGGAAATGGTGGAATCTTTTTGAGCAAATTCAGAAAAATAAATTGCAGAAATGGGAAGAAATGAAGTTTTATACCAGAAATCATGATTGCTGTAAAATGAAACTTATTCTTACTTATTTCGGCGAAAAAGAGCCGAAAAACTGTGGAAATTGCTATGTTTGCACGGCCAAAAATCCTAAAACCAACCCTATTAGTGCAGAAAGACAAATTCTAGATATTTTACAGCAGAAACCAGCTACTTTAGATGATCTAAATGCGATTTTGTTAGAATATTCCAGAGAAAAAATTCAAGAAGTGCTTATCTTTTTGCTGGATTTAGGAAAAATTAGAATGTTAGATTTTAGAACGTATACCATTAAATAATTCTTTGTAAAAAGAAGATTCTTATAAAAATGAAAAATTTAAAAGTTGTTTTTTTCGGAACGCCAGATTTTGCGGCAAAATCTTTAGAAGCGATTCATCATTCTCATCACGAAATTGTGGGAGTAGTTACCGTTGCAGATAAACCTTCTGGTCGTGGACAAAAACTCACCGAATCTCCAGTTAAAAAATATGCAGTAGAAAATAATTTGCCAATTTTTCAACCAGAAAAATTGAGAAATCCAGAATTTTTGGAAGAAATGAGAAAGCTAGAGGCAGATGTTTTCGTGGTGGTTGCCTTTAGAATGATGCCAAAAATATTATTTGAAATGCCTAAATTGGGAACTTTCAATCTTCACGCAAGTTTATTGCCTGATTACAGAGGTGCGGCTCCAATCAATTTTGCGATTATTAACGGCGAAGAAAAAACGGGCGCTACTACTTTTTTCATCAACGAAAAAATAGATGAAGGAAATATTCTTTTGCAAGAAGAATTGCCTATTTTACCAGATGAAAATGCAGGAAGTTTACACGACAGATTGATGGAAATGGGTGCAAAACTGGTAGTGAAAACATTAGATGGTTTAGCCGAAAATTCTATCACAGAACAACCGCAGCCACAAGTTGCAGAACCCAAAAATGCTTTCAAAATTTTCAAAGAAGACACGAGAATTCATTGGAATCAAGAAACGGTTAAGGTTCACAATTTCATCAGAGGAATGTCGCCTTATCCTTGTGCTTTTACCACTTTGAAAATCGGTGAAGAAACTAAAGGTTTGAAGATTTATGCAGGAACTTTTGAAGTTTCAGAACATCAGAAAACGGCTGGAACTTTAGAAATTTCTAAAAATATTTTTAGAATTTATACCAAAGATGGCTTTTATCAGCCTACAGAAGTTCAGTTAGAAGGAAAAAAACGAATGAATGTAAAAGATTTCTTAAACGGATTTCACAGTTTTGAGAATATAAAAATAGCGTAGAAATTTCTACGCTATTTTTGATTAATCTTTTTAAGATTTTACATCTGTACCATTTCGGTAATTTCTACACCATAACCAGCAACAAGTGGTTTTTGATTAGGATTTTGAGTAATCACTCTGAATTTGGTGATGCCTAATTTTTTAAGAATTTGAGTTCCAATTCCGTATTCTATGAAATTAGCAGTAAGAGTAGGTCTTGCAACTTGTCCGTCTTGATAATTCAGGAATTGTTGTAATTTTCTCATCGTGAGTTCTGCATTAGACACATTATTGATGAAAATAAGCGCTCCTTTTCCTTCCGCATTAATCATATTGGTTACTTTTTCCAATTGAGGATTTTCGCCGTTAATCAATCTGCTTAAAACATCAAAATAAGCACTTGAAGACTGAACTCTTACCAAAACAGGCTCATCTATTTCCCAATTTCCTTTGGTTAAAGCAAAGTGAATCTGGTCTGTATGTTTTTCTTGGAAAGCATGAAAATCAAACTCACCGAAAGCGGTTTTTACTCTTCTAGACTCTATTTCGTTTACCAAATCACCTTTTTTCAATTGGTAATTGATTAAATCTTCGATAGAAATAATTTTAAGGTCTAATTTTTTAGCCAAAACCATTAATTCTGGTAATCTTGCCATGGTTCCATCTTCGTTCATAATTTCGCAGATGACACCACCTTCTTTCAGTCCAGCTAATTTGGTTAAATCAATCGCAGCTTCTGTATGACCAGCTCTTTTTAGAACGCCACCCGTTTTTGCACGAAGTGGAAAAATGTGACCAGGTCTTATTAAATCTGTCGGCTTGGTTTTTTCGTCCATCAAAGCCAAAATTGTTTTTGCTCTGTCACTAGCCGAAATTCCTGTAGAAACGCCGTCTCCCAATAAATCGACAGAAACCGTAAAAGCAGTTTCTTTCGGGTCTGTACTTCTAGAAACCATGGCTTCAAGACCTAGTTCGTCACATCTTTTTTCAGGAAGAGGTGTACAGATTAATCCACGACCATGAATGGTCATAAAGTTGATGATTTCTGGAGTGGTAAGTTCGGCAGCAGAAAGAAAATCTCCTTCATTTTCGCGGTTTTCATCATCTACTACGATGATTACTTTACCATTTTTAAGGTCTTCTATTGCTTCAGGAATTGTATTGAGTTTAATTTCAGACATTTTTACTTTTTAATTTTGCGCAAATATAAGCATTAGTGATTAGTTTTCTGAGATTCAATGTGACGAATTAATCAATTGATTTTATTGATAATTCTATAAAATATTCACTTCTCTTTCGAGTTCTATTCCGTATTTTTCTTTTACAGAGTCAATAATCTGGGTAGAGAAATCGTAAATTTCTTTTCCTGATGCGTTTCCAGTGGCGTTAATGATGACCAAGGCTTGTAATTTATAAGAAGCTACATTTCCTATTTGTTTGCCTTTCCAGCCTGCATTTTCTATGAGCCAACCCGCAGGAACTTTTACCCAATCACCATTTGCATATCCTTGAATTTCAGGAAATTTTTCCTTTAAATTTTCAAATTGAGCTAAAGGAATACTTGGATTTTTGAAGAAACTTCCAGCGTTTCCAATTTCGGCAGGATTGGGAAGTTTGCTTTGTCTAATGTTGATTACCGCTTTAGAAACCTCTTGAATAGTAGGATTTTCAATTCCTAAACTTTTTAATTCTGTAGAAATTGCTCCATATTCTGTTTTGATGTGATGGTTTTGGGTAGTCAGTTTAAACGTGACTTCTACAATCACATATTTTCCTTTGGCAGAAGTTTTAAAGATAGAATCTCTGTAACCAAATTTGCAATCTTCCAATGATAATTCCTCAATTTCTGAAGTTTCTAAATTTAGAGCTTTACAAGAAACGAAATGGTCTTTGATTTCAGTTCCATAAGCGCCAATATTCTGAATAGGACAAGTTCCCACATTTCCCGGAATGAGCGAAAGATTTTCTAATCCGCCATAATTTTTAGAAAGCGTGTACAGTACAAATTCATGCCAGTTTTCACCTGCTTTTGCAGAAACAAGTACGTGATTTTCGTCTAAATTTTCTTCGGAAATCCCTTTTAAATTTAATTTAATCACCAATCCGTCAAAATCTTGGGTGAAGAGCAAATTGCTGCCGCCGCCTAAAAAAAGGATTTTAATATGATTGATTTTGGCAAATTCTGTGGCATATTTTAGTTCGTGTAAATCATGTACTTCGGCAAAATAATGCGCTTTTGCTTCTACACCAAAAGTATTGTAATTCTTTAAAGAGATATTTTCTTGAATTTTCATTTTTTTTTCAAAAGTCTTTTTGACTGCAAAGTATTTGCGAAGCCTTCAGTTTCTAATTTTTACAAATTTACTGAAAATAAGTTTTGCGAAAAGGAAATTGATAGAATCAAAAAAAACGAACCGAAGTCCGTTTTAAAAATTTTATTTTTTGTATTGCTCTAAAGCGATTTTGATTAATTCTACGCTTCTTCGCAAGTCTTCTTCTTTTAGAACGTAAGCAATTCTTACTTGCTTTTTCCCAAGTTCTGGAACCGAATAAAAACCTGAAGCTGGAGCTACCATTACGGTTTCGCCATTGTCAGAAAAATGTTCGAGTAACCACTGTGCAAAATCATCTGCATCTTCTACCGGTAATTCTGCTACACAGTAAAATGCACCTTTTGGAGTTGGGCATTTCACTCCCGGAATTTCGTTTAATAATTCTACCAAAAGATTTCTGCGTTTGGTATATTCTTCGCGAACAGATTGAATGTATTCTGCGTCATTATCATGCGCTGCGGTTGCTAAAATCTGACCAATAAGCACAGGAGAAAGTCTTGCCTGAGCAAATTTCATGGCAGCATCATGGAGTGTTTTAGAACGAGTAACCAAACAACCAATTCTAACGCCACACATCGAATATCTTTTTGATTCTGAATCGATGATGATGCAATTTTCTTTCAGTTCTGGAAACTCTAACATAGAAATTTGCTTTTCTCCATCATAAACATATTCTCTGTAAACTTCATCAGAAATAATCACAATATCGTGTTTAAGAGCAATTTCGGCTAATTTTTGTAATTCTTCTCTCGTATAAAGATAACCTGTAGGATTTCCGGGATTACAGATGAGAATTGCTTTGGTTTTTTCGGTGATTTTTTTCTCAAATTCTTCAATTTTTGGCAGGGCAAAACCTGTGTCAATAGAAGAAGGTATCGCCACTACTTTTACACCGATTGCATTGGTAAAACCATTGTAATTAGCATAATACGGTTCTGGAATGATGACTTCGTCTCCGCTGTCACAAACTACAGAAAGTGCGAAATTCAACGCTTCTGAACCACCATTGGTAACGATGAAATTATCTGTAGTAAGATCTTTAAAACCAATAGAATGATAATATTTTTCGAGTTGTTTTCTGTAGTCTAAATTTCCTTCAGAAAGTGCGTATTCTAGAACTTTTAAGTCGATATTTTTAAGTGCGTCTAATGCTGTTTTAGGCGTTTCAATATCTGGTTGCCCGATATTTAGGTGGTAAACTTTAGTACCTTTAGCTTTTGCAGCCAATGCATAAGGAACTAATTTTCTGATGGGCGAAGCAGGCATACTTACTGCTCTGTTTGATATTTTAGGCATAAAATTGAGGATTTGTACAAAAATAACATTATTTCGTGAATTTAAAGAATATAAGATTTTGCAATTTTTTAGTCTAGATTTTATACTTTTACGTAAAATGAATTTTGTGAAGAAAATTTGGATTTTAATATTGATTTCAATGCTTTTTTGTAGCTGTAAAACATTGAAATATAACAACATAAAAAATGGTGATTTGGTTTTTGTAACGGCTCAAAAGGAAAATTTATCAGGTGCCATTAATCGTGTAACTCAAAAAAATGCCACTGAAAACTATGATCATGTTGGCATTATAGAAAAGAATAAAAATGCCATTTTTGTACTTCACGCTGCTCCAAAAGGTGGTTCGCAAAAAGAAAGTCTCAAAAATTTTATCAAGAACCAATCTGAAGGAAATGCAGAAATTTATCTTTACAGGCTAAAGTCTGAGTTTCAATATTCAATTCCTGAAGCTATTAAGAAAGCCAATTCTCTGTTAGGAAAGCCTTATAATTTCAATTATATTCTCAATGATGAAACATTGTATTGCTCAGATTTTATCGAAAGAATTTTTAGAAATAATCATATCTTTGAATTAAAGCCGATGACTTTTATAAATCCTAAAACAGGAAAGACAGATGATTTTTGGTTGAAATTTTATCAAGAAAAAAACTTAGAAGTACCCGAAGGAAAAATGGGATGTAATCCTAATGGATTGGCTGGTTCTGAGAAGTTACTATTAATAAGAAAATTGAATTAAGCATAATATAAGATTCATAATTACAACTATATCAAACCTTTCAAACTACAACAATATGACGAGTAATGCCAAAACCGTTCAAGAATACATTGCAGAACTTCCCGAAGAGCGAAGAGAACCCATAGAAAAATTGAGAAATATTATTTCTGAAAATTTACCCAATGGTTTTGAGGAACAGTTGAGCTATGGAATGATTGGTTACGTAGTTCCGAAAAGTATTTATCCTAAAGGTTATCATTGTACTCCAGAATTGCCTTTGCCTTTTCTCAGTATAGCTTCGCAGAAAAATTCTATCAATCTTTATCACATGGGAATTTATGCTGATGAAAAGCTCTTGCATTGGTTTCAAGAAGAGTTTCCAAAACATTCTAAAAAGAAACTAGACATGGGGAAATCTTGTATGCGTTTCAAAAAACCTGAAGATATTCCTTATGAATTGATTGGAGAATTGGCTCGAAAAATGACTCCACAAGATTGGATTGAAAAGTATGAAAATGCTTTTGTGAAGAAATAAAAACCGCAACTTGAAAAAGTTGCGCCTTGTTTTATAATTGAATTCTTTCGATATCTGCTCCTAGAGCTTTTAGTCTTCCATCGATGTTTTCATAACCTCTGTCAATTTGCTCAATGTTATGAATAATTGATTTTCCTTCTGCAGAAAGTGCCGCGATAAGAAGTGCGTTTCCTGCTCTAATATCTGGCGAAGTCATGTTGGTTCCACGCAATGGGAATTCATGATTAAGACCTACTACAGTTGCTCTGTGAGGATCACACAGAATAATCTGAGCGCCCATATCAATCAATTTATCTACAAAGAATAATCTCGATTCAAACATTTTTTGGTGAATCAAAACAGTTCCTTTGGCTTGAGTAGCCACTACCAAAACGATAGACAATAAATCTGGTGTAAATCCAGGCCAAGGTGCGTCTGAAACCGTCAAAATAGAACCGTCAATAAATTTTTGAATTTTATAGTGTTCTTGTTCTGGAATGTAGATGTCATCACCGCTTTGTTCCAATTGAATTCCTAATTTTCTGAAAACATTCGGGATAATTCCTAATTGGTTCCAATGTACATTTTTAATGGTCATTTCAGAACGTGTCATTGCAGCAAGACCAATCCAAGAACCAATTTCTACCATATCTGGAAGCATGGTGTGCTCTGTTCCATGAAGATGAGAAACACCTTCGATGGTTAATAAATTTGAGCCAATTCCTTCAATTTTTGCGCCCATTCTATTGAGCATTCTGCATAATTGTTGAAGGTAAGGTTCACACGCTGCATTGTAAATTCTGGTTTTTCCTTTGGCTAAAACTGCTGCCATAATAATATTGGCAGTTCCCGTTACAGAAGCTTCTTCTAATAAAATAAATTTACCACGAAGTTCTTTAGCCTTTAAAGTATAGAAATATTCAGTTTCGTCATAATGAAATTCTGCTCCGAGTTCTACAAATCCTTGAAAGTGAGTATCTAATCTTCTTCTTCCAATTTTGTCACCACCCGGAGTTGGCATATATGCTTCGCCAAATCTAGCAAGCATAGGTCCAAGAATCATGATAGAACCACGTAATTTGGCTCCATCTTTTTTAAATTCTTTAGATTTTATGTAGTCAAAGTTAACTTGGTCTGCTTTGAAAGTATAATCACCGTGCGCATTTTTAGTAATCTTCACCCCAAAATCTCCCAGAATTTCGATAAGACGGTTTACATCATGAATATCTGGAATATTTTTAATTCTCACTTCTTCGTCAGTTAAAAGCACTGCACAAAGAATTTGCAACGCTTCATTTTTGGCACCTTGTGGTGTGATTTCGCCGTGTAATTTTTTTCCTCCTCTTATTTGAAATGCTTCACTCATTATCTTTTTCGGTTTTTATTACGGTTGTTGAAACGTTTTTTAGGGTTGTTTTTTTGGTTTTTATTCTTGTTGGTAGAGTAATAAATTCTGCTTTTTTCTAGAGAATCTATACTGGTAAGGTCTAATCTGTTTTCTGATAGTTCCTTTAAATGACGGAAGATTACCTCATCTTGTACGTGTTCTTTATTATACACATTATAAGATTTCTTCATGTTATTGGCAATTACTTCTATCAAAGCTTCTTTTTCTTCTCCATCTTCTAGTTCTATGGCTTTGTCTATCAATTGAAGGATGCTTTTGCCATAGAATTTATAATCTCCCTGAAGTTTTGGGTACTCCATTTTATTAGGTTTCTGTGCCAATTCTTCTCTGGTAGGGAAAGGATAGGGAGCATCTACATCTAAGTCATACTCTGCTAATATAAAAAGATGATCCCAAAGTTTATGTTTATAATTTTCCTCGTCACGAAGGTGCGGATTTCTCTGCCCCATAAAATCTACAATTGCGGCAGCCATTTCGTTGCGTTCTTCTTTGGTAGGAAGTTCCTTACAACGTTCTACGAGCTGCTGAATATTACGACCATATTCTGGTAAATGGAGACGAGTTCTTTGTGTATTGTATTCCATAATTGCAAAGATAGTAATTAGAATGATAAAGCACTAATTTCGGTAATTAGTCTATGAATTTTTTCTGTTGTTCTGGAGTGAGTATTGCGCAAGAATTTTTTATCAATCGATGGCGATTTCTTGCAATACAATCATAAACCCAATCTCTCAAAAATCTAGGAATGATTCTAAAAATTGATGCTAATGAGTATATTCCACCTAATTTTTCTGCAATGATGATGGCTGCATTAGATTTATGGAGATAATATTTTTCTGGCTTCCAGAGATAAATAGTGTTGAGGTTTTTTTGTTCTAGACCTCTTTGTCTTAGAAATTCTTGTCCAAATTTTCCTTGTAATGAAGCAAATAGGAATTGGTCTTTGGAGTCGTTTTTTAAAATCCAATGTACCCAAAAATTGCAGAAACCACAGTCTCCGTCGTAAAAGAGGTAAAATTTATTTTGGTCTATCAAATTATTCTTCCTTAATTTTTAGTTGTTCATCCGTTAGATTGTTCATCATGGCAGTTACTTCTTTGATGGAAATGAAATACGCCTGTAGTTTTTGTTTCTGTTCAGGAGTAAGTTTTGCATCTTGATGAATGAGAAGGTAAGATTCTAATGGCATTTTGCCTTCTTCTATTTCGTGGGCAGATTTTTTGAGTTTTCTGGCTTGTCTTAATGGTTCGTAAGTGGCAAATGTAGAAAAATTAAGTTCTTTTCTTCCTTCTTCTATATGGTCTTTTACCAACCAACCGAATGGCTGAATATTGGTGTACCAAGGATATACAGATTCGTTTGAGTGGCAATCATAGCAGCTGGTTTTGATGAGTTGAGCTACGTCTTCAGGTGTTTTTTTAATGGTTAAAAAATCCATGTTTTTGTCAAATGGCGGATTGGTCTTATCAATTTGAAAAAATTGTAATAACGCAAAAGCCAAAACTAATAGAAAAAATAGTTTTTTCATGATAGGTTTTTATTTGATGTGTGAAGTTACAAAATAAATTTATTGTTTGGCTATTATGCTTTTGGTTTTTGAAATAGAAAGGAGATTTGTTTCTATTTAGGAGATTAGAAGCGATGAATTGAAAGTAATGATTCTTACTTCTACAAAATAATATGTAGCAAGAATCTAGCAAGTATCCAGCAATTGTCTTATGATTATGTGTCGTCCTAAAATAACTATACAACCGTTTAGTTATATTTTAAATTGCGCATTTTGTGTAGATTAAAAAAATAGAGTGCAATAAATTCTATAAATCTCTATACGAAATACGAAACCAAATATATACAAAAAACACTGAATATATAGCATGCAGGCAAAATTTATCAAAAAATTTGCACTTTCGCAAAACTTTCGTATATTTGGGTGTTGTGTGCAACCCTAAAATACGCACGACAGACGAAAATGAACAGAAAAATGAAAGAGAAAATGCCAACGCTTCAGCAAAAACAAAAGAGCTGCAACCCAACGCACAAGCCGACACAGTTGCAGCACATTTGTTTTTGCCCCAACGCACCCAAGCCCACCCACCACCCTAATAAGTAGTTGACAAGTTTTTACTAAATATTTTGGCTATCATCAGAGATATTGCTACTTTTGACAAAATTGTCAAGGCAAAATATTCAAGATTATGAAAGAAACTTTTGGAGAATACATCCACAATTTGAGAGTTGAGCACGGTTTGACTTTGACCAAACTTGCGGCTTCTCTTGATATAGACCAATCGACACTTTCTAAAATTGAAAATCAGAAACGGAGTATACCTGAAGAAATACTTCCAAAACTTGCAAAGATTTTCAAATTGGACATCAAGAAACTTGAAAACGAATTTTACAGCGAAAAAATTGCAGAAATGATTTATCGAGTTCCGAACTCAGCCGAACTATTGACACTAGCCGAAGAAAAAGCTAAGTATTATAGAATTAAAAAGGTGGAACAAGGAAAAATAAAGTTTTAACTATGATAGGAGCATCTTTATTTTCAAGTGCAGGCATAGCAGAAACTTACTTAAATGAAGTAGGAATAGAGATTGTTGCAGCCAATGAATTAATACAAGAAAGAGCAAATCTTTACCAAGCACTATATCCGACATCTAAAATGATTGCCGGAAATATTTTAGATGAAACCGTATTTAAAACCCTTGTCAAAAGCACCCCGAAAAAATTAGATTTTCTTATTGCTTCACCTCCTTGTCAAGGAATGAGTGTTGCAGGAAAAAATCGAAATACGGAGCAAATGCTCAATGACGAGAGAAATTACCTTGTTTTTAAAATAATTGATTTTATAAAATTAAAATCTCCTGATTTTGTATTAATTGAAAATGTCCCAACATTTTTCAAGCTTCTTTTACCATACAAAAGTGAATTTTTAAAGGTCATAGATATTTTAAACGATTTATTTGGAGAAGAATATAATATTGAAGCAAATGTTTATGATGCAGCTGAATTTGGTGTTGCTCAAAGACGAACAAGAGCAATTATAAAATTGTATCGAAAAGGTAAAAAATGGGGACAACCAAAAAAATCTGAAAAGCAAATAACCGTAGAAGATAAAATTGGTTTTTTGCCAAGCATTGAAGCAGGGCAAAGATCAAAAATCAAATGGCATTTTGCTAGGAAACATTCTGAAAGCCATATTGAATGGATGAAGCATACTCCAACAGGTCAAACGGCTTTTGATAACCCCAATTTTTTTCCAGTTAAATCTAATGGAGAAAAGATTAAAAGCTACAATACAACTTACAGACGAATTAAATGGGATGAACCCGCACCAACAATTACTACGAGAAATGATGCAATTAGCTCTCAATTAAATGTTCATCCAGGAAGAAAACTGAAAAATGGAATTTATTCAGATGCAAGGGTCTTGACACCATTAGAATTAATGTTGCTATCATCATTGCCTCAAGATTGGAATATTCCAGATAAAACCCCTGAATTATTAATCAGAAAATGTATTGGAGAATGTATTCCACCTTTACTAATTAAAAATATCGTTGCTCAAATAAATCAATAAAATGACTTTAAGAATTGATAGTAAGAAATGGATTTTGTACAGACACACAAGGGATTTTGATAAACTTTGTGTTGTTGCTGAATTTTTGAAGTCGTACACAAAAACAGGCATTTCAACAGACGAGAAAACGCAATTAAATTTAAAGTTGCGTGAATTAGGATTGTACAACGAGAGAAATCCTGAATTGCCGCTTGATGCAATTAATCACAAAATCAATCAACTTTCGTATTATATGTTTGGCTATCAAGCCAAAGTTGAAGGGCAGGACAGATTTTTATTCAGTCCGCTTGGGAATTTATTTTTAAAACACGTTGAAGACAAAGAAAAAACAGCGAAAATTTTCCTTACAATGCTTTGGGCTGTTCAATATCAGCACCCTCATAGCGGAACAGCCAACGATTTTCAACTGTATCCTTTTCGTTTGATTTACAAACTACTTTCCGAACCCAAACTTTCCAATAAACTTTATGCTTTTGAAGTTGCCTATTCCGTTGTTTTCCTACAAGAAGCAACTAAGGATACTTATAAAGAATTAGTTGATGAATTATTGGACTTACGAAAACTTTCAGATAAAGAACTTGAAAAGAAATTCCAAGAAAACAAGCACGCCTTTGTAAATTCTGCGTACGAATGGGACTATTACGTTTCGAGTTTGTTTGAAAGTGCAGGAGTTTTGAATAAACAAGATGGTGTTGTTATTACCAAACTGCAACACGGAACAACAAATACATTTAGAAAAATCACGAGAAACGAAGTTTCTATTCCCGATAATCTAAAATCATTGGTAGAACAACTACAAAACGAATATTCGTTTTTAGAAAAACCATTATTACTCAATGACCCTGAACGACTGAAATTGGACGTTATCAAAGAAATTTACAGTTTTTATCCAAAAACACTTTTGGTTGAAATTGGCGAAGCTGTTGATGACTTTAAATTTGAATTACTAAATCTTCCAAAACTTATTGAACAATACGCTAACAATAACGAAGGAGCAGAAGCATATCTTTTTGAAGATGCTTTAGCAGACGGTTTCAATATGTTCCACAATGTAGAAGCACAAAAAATCAGTGGAGCAGGAAACACAGATTTGGAATGTTTGTACATTCCAAGAAGGAAGAAATTTACTGTTGAAGCCAAATCAACTAAAAACAAACTTTCTAGCGTAAACGCAGGACGATTAGCAGGTCACAGAGAAAAAATTGGTGGTGCTTATACAATAGTTGTAACGCCAAGATACGTTCCTGCGGTACTTCAAGATATTCGTACAAGTCCAATTGTAATAATACGTGCAAATACTTTTTCTGAATATCTATACAACTGTATTGACAATGATGTAAGAGAAATTGACTACGAAGATTTTGACAGCATTATTATCAATAATTTAGGAAAAGACATCAGTAAAAACATTTCAGACTTGACTATTTCAAGGTTCGCAACTTCAAAATAAACTTGCTATGATTACAATTACAAGAGAAAACAATATGGAATTAATGGCAAGGTATCCCGACAATTATTTTGACCTTGCAATAGTGGACCCACCATATGGAATATTAAACAAAACAAAACGTGGCGGTGACTATAAATTCAATATGGATGAATATAGTCAATGGGATGTAAAACCTAATGAAGATTACTTCAATGAGTTATTTCGTGTTTCAAAAAATCAAATTATATGGGGCGGAAACTACTTTGGGCAACTATGGACAAGAAGTGAATACAACAAAGGATTTATCATTTGGGACAAAAAACAACCAGAAACGCTAAATAATTTTTCAATGGCTGAAATGGCTTGGAGTTCATTAGACAAGCCTTCAAAAATTTTTGAATTTAGCGTAAGAAAAAACAGAAATAAAATTCATCCGACACAAAAACCTGTTGAACTCTACGAATGGCTATTGAAAATGTACGCTAAGCAAGGTGACAAAATTTTAGACACGCATTTGGGTAGCGGAACTATTGCTATTGCTTGCTACAAAGCAGGTTTGAGTTTAACCGCTTGTGAAATCAGCGAAACATATTATTTCAGTGCATTAGAAAAAATTAAAGAAGCTGTACCTGAAAGTGCAATTCACACAAACGATGCAGATGTTTTTTCATTGACATTTCCCGAACAAAAAAACATCTAAAAACGGACTTCATAAATTGTATAAAGAACACGTTGAACAACTTAGATTATTTAAAGAAAGTAGAGCAAAATATTATTTAGAAACACGTTAAAACACCAACGCATTTGGTGGCACATTTGCAAAACCGCACAAGCCCACGCTAATGCCAAGTTTTGCAAAAGAGCCACCAAGCCAACACACGGTAAACTAGACACTAAATGACTGACAAACAGACGATAAAGGCAGAAGAGCAGCACACAACAGCGGTAACTGTTGCACAACTCCTTTTTTTTAGGAAATAGTTTTCAAAAACATAAAATTTTGACCTCTTTAGAAGCAATTTTAGAGAGGTTTATTTTTTAATTTGAATATCCGTTTAGTGTCATAAAGTACTAAATTTTATGGTTTAGAAAAATTTGACAAAAGTAACTGATTGATTTTCAATAATATTTAATTTTAATAAATCTTCAAAATTGTTTCAAAATTGCAATTATGCTTTAAAACGGACATTCAATTTAAATCTTAACAAAATCGCAAATCACAAATCACAAATCGTAAATTAAAGCACTTCTTTTCTGATTTTAGCAATCGCTTTTTTCATGCTTTCGTTGAAGTGTTCTTTTTCTAATCGTGTTGGAGGTGCTTTTCTTACTTCGCAATCAGAGATGCTACAAGTTTCGCAGGTTACGCCTACATCTTCAGATTTAATGCTGTCGTTTTTCGCAAATTTTATTTTTTTCAAAGAATTAGCATTCAGTAAAATTCCCAAGCAGTAACTTCTGTTGGTTCCGTCTGAAAAAGGATTTCTGTGCGAGGTGGAAATAACCAGATAACTCAATCCAGAATCTTTGTAATGTGAAATTTGTGCCGAAGTGGCGGTTTCGTTTTCTTTCAGTTCTTTTAGATTTTTAATGGCAACCCAACGTCTGCAATAATGCTCATTGGTAGCATTTCCGTGAGGAGCTTGTTGTTGATTTAGGTGTAATTCCTTTAGAATTTGAATCTTGTCTGTGTTTTTCTTTTTGACGAAACACAAATAAAATAAATCTTTTATTCCGAATTCGGCTGAAAGTAAATTGGTTAATCGGTAATAAAAAGTTTCAGGAGAATTGGTGAAATGAGCGATTAATTCATCAAATTTTTGAGAATTAAAGTCTGGTTCGTCAAAGAATTCTTCTGTTTTTTCAATTAATTCATCTTTTGGAATCAGAATACAACCTGCAAAATATGAAGCGTAGAAATTGCTCAATAATTCTTCGAAACTGGTAAAATCTAACCAAGAATAAGTATTCGGTCTTGGATTAAGTTCGAGAACTTGAAATCCAATTTCTTTGGCTAGAATGAAGGTTTTTTGGTTTTCGTCAAGCAAACGATTCAGAAGTAATAATTTTTTTTCAGGAACGTAAAGCGAACGAAGATGATTTAAGGTTCCGTATTGCTCAAAATCTTCGGATTTTATTTCATAGTCGAAAACATCAATCAGGATCTTTTCTAAATGTTTAATGTCAATATTTTCCCCAAGCTTTAATTGATTTTCTTCGGCGAAATTTTTGGCTTTTTCTTCAATATCTGGAAAATGATTATCGTATAATTCTTGAAAACTTCTTACTACGGCGAAGTAAAAACGCTCTTTTCCGAGATTGTAATTTTGTGAAATTTCAATCAAAGTGTTGATAAATGCAGTTACTTTTTTAGGAGCTTCACTGATGATATTAATGAGCGTGTTTTTATTAATTCCAAAAAGTTCCAGCGGAATTTCTTTGAAGAAATCACTTTGTAAAATTTCACTAAAAGGAGCGAGGTTTTTATCTAATTTGGTAGAAACTAAATCGTCAAATTTACAATTCAATACCTCAGCTAACTGAATGATTTTATCATGTTTAGGATATTTTTTACCGTTTTCTATTTCGTTAAGATACGATTTAGAAAGTTTGGTTTTGTCTGCCAAATCTTGCAGTGACCAATTTTTCTTTTGTCTCTGTTGTCTCAGTTTTAAACCAAAAACGGTCTTGATAAAATCACTTTCGCTGCTCATGATAAAATTTTTATTGAATCTAAATAAGTGGTAAAACCCTTTAAAATTCAAAGATAAGAAATATAAGCGATTTTTCGCATAATAATTTTTTCTAAAAATAAGGCGAACGTTCGCTGTATGTGAAAATATTTTCTATATTTGCAAAAGAACAAATTCAAAATCTATTCATTTCGTTTCAAATAAAAACTAATAACCACATTTTTTTGAAACCCACAACAAAATATACTATGGAGTCTAATTTTAAAATCACAGCCGCTCATCATTATCCCGAAATTTTCTCGGAAGAATTGGTGAAATTTTTGATTCAGTTGCATAAAAAATTTAATCAAGACAGATTAGAATTATTGTCTGCAAGAAAAATGGTGCAACAAAAAATAGATGAAGGTGTTTTTCCAAAATTTCCAGAAGAAACTGCACGAATTAGAGAAGAAAATTGGGTGTGCAGCAGATTACCAAAAGATTTAGAAGACAGAAGAGTAGAAATTACAGGTCCGGTTGATAGAAAAATGATTATCAATGCTTTGAATTCTGGAGCGTCTACTTTTATGGCAGATTTCGAGGATTCTAACTCGCCGACTTGGGAAAATTGCATGGAAGGGCAAATTAATCTTTCGGATGCGATTAATAGAACCATAGATTTCGTAAACGAAGAAGGAAAAGCATATCAATTGGGTGAGAAATTGGCGGTGCTTTTGGTAAGACCTCGTGGTTTACATTTAGACGAAAAAAATATTACAATAAATGGAGAAAAAGCTTCTGGTTCTCTTATAGATTTCGGGATTTATTTTTTCAGAAATGCAAAAAAATTATTAGAAAACGGAAGCGGTCCTTATTTCTATTTACCAAAATTAGAGCATTATAAAGAAGCACGATGGTGGAATGAGATCTTCAATTTCTCACAAAATTATTTAGGTATTTCTCAAGGCACTATTAAGGCTACAGTTCTCATAGAAACCATTACTGCTTCTTTTCAGCTCGATGAAATTTTATACGAACTCAAAGAACACAGTTCTGGGCTCAATTGTGGAAGATGGGATTACATTTTCTCTTATATCAAAAAATTTAGAAATCACAAGGAATTTTTAGTTCCAGACAGAGATCAAGTGACCATGACTTCACCTTTTATGAGTGCTTATTCTAAACGAGTAATTCAAGTTTGTCACAAACGTGGAGTTCATGCAATGGGAGGAATGGCAGCGCAAATTCCTGTGAAAAATAATGAAGAAGAAAACGAATTGGCATATGCAAAAGTTCGTGCAGACAAAGAGCGTGAAGTGAAAAACGGTCATGATGGAACTTGGGTAGCACATCCTGGTTTGGTTCCTGTAGCGAAGCAAATTTTTGACGAATTTATGCCTACTCCAAATCAAATAGATAAAAAATACGAAGACTATCATATTACAGAGGCAGATTTATTAGAAGTTCCAAAAGGTGAAATCACCGAAAAAGGCGTGAGAAAAAACATCAATGTAGGAATTCTTTATATAGAATCTTGGCTCATGGGAACTGGAGCGGCTGCATTGTATAATTTAATGGAAGATGCTGCCACTGCAGAAATTTCTAGAACTCAAGTTTGGCAATGGCTGAAAAATCAAGCAAAACTTAATGACGGAAGAACATTGACCCAAGAAATGGTTCTGGAATTTGAGAAAGAAGAACTCGAAAATATAAAAAAATATGTTGGCGAAAATCGTTTCGAAAAAGGAAAATTCGATTTGGCAACGAAACTTTTTAATGAGTTGGTTTTCGATGAAAATTTTGAAGATTTTTTAACCATAAAAGCGTATCCGTTTATTTAAGAGCCAAGTAAAAAGTAAAAAGAGCCAAGAAAAAACTCTGTGTTAAAAAAGAGGAAAACCTTTGCGGACATTGCAAATCATCTTTGATGATTCTTTGTGAACTTAAAAATATTTTCAAGAAAATTAAAAAAAATCTTTGCGCGCTTTGCGTTAAAAAAAATCAGTGTTCTCTGTGAAAAACTCCATGAACGCTGTGAATTAAAATAAACAAAACAAACCCAAAATATCATGAACAGACAAGAACAAATCCAAGCGCTCGAAAAAGAATGGAGAGAAAATCCAAGATGGAGCGGAATTACAAGGCCTTATTCGGCTGAAGAAGTTTTAAAACTCAGAGGAAAATACAAGTTAGATTATACCATCGCTACTCAAATGTCTGAGTTGCTTTGGGAAAAGCTAAACAATCAAGATTATGTAGCTGGATTAGGAGCTTTAACAGGAAATCAGGCGGTTCAGGAAGTGGACGCAGGTTTAGAAGCGATTTATCTTTCTGGTTGGCAAGTTGCCGCAGATGCGAATCTTTCTGGAGAAATGTATCCTGACCAATCGCTTTATCCTGCCAATTCGGTTCCTGCAGTAGTGAAAAAAATCAATAATGCACTTTTGAGAGCAGACCAAATTCAGTCTGTAAATGGAGGTGGTGAAAAAGATTATTTGGTTCCAATCGTTGCAGATGCAGAAGCTGGTTTCGGAGGGAATTTGAATGCTTTTGAATTGATGAAACAGATGATAGAAGCTGGCGCAGCTGGTGTTCACTTCGAAGATCAATTGTCTTCTGCTAAAAAATGCGGTCATCTTGGCGGAAAAGTTTTGGTTCCTACTCAAGAAGCGATAAATAAATTGATTGCTGCAAGATTAGCAGCAGATGTTTGCGGAGTTCCTACTGTTTTAGTGGCAAGAACAGATGCAGATGCAGCAAATTTATTGACTTCTGACATTGATGATAGAGATAAAAAATTTTTAACTGGTGAAAGAACTTCTGAAGGTTTCTTCCATGTGAAATGTGGAGTGGAACAAGGCATTGACAGAGGACTTTCTTACGCTCCTTATGCTGATTTAATTTGGATGGAAACTTCTAACCCAGATTTAGAATATGCGAGAAAATTTGCAGAAGGAATTCATGCAAAATTCCCTGGAAAAATGTTGGCGTACAACTGTTCACCTTCTTTCAACTGGGCTGCGAAATTAACCGTTCCTGAAATGGAAACATTCCGTGAAGAATTAGCAAAAATGGGATACAAATTCCAATTTATCACTTTGGCAGGTTTCCACGCTTTGAATACTGCGATGTTCGAATTGGCATTGGCTTACAAAGAAAGAGGAATGGCTGGTTACAGCGAATTACAGGAAAGAGAATTTGCGTTACAGGCTAAAGGTTTCCGTGCAGTGAAACACCAAAGTTTCGTGGGAACAGGTTATTTTGATGCAGTTCAAACCATAGTAACTGCAGGAAATTCTTCTACCACAGCTTTAGCTGGTTCTACTGAAGCGGAGCAATTCCATTAATTAAGAGCCAAGTAAAAGGTAAAAAGAGCCAAATAAAAAGACTCAAGTAAAAAGTAAGAATAGAGTTTAAAAGATTCTGAAATTTTAGAAAATAAAAAATGATTTATTCATAATTCATTTCCATTTGTCACTCTTAACAAACAAAGAGTCCATAGTTTTTAATTTGTTGAAAAAATCGCCTCGCAATTTTGCGAGGCGATTTTGGTTTATAACTTAATTTTCACTTTACTATCTTTCGCAGAATCCCAAACCAAATTCACTTTCAAAGTTTTCTTCTCAGAATCATAAGTGTATTCTAGTTTTTTACAACCTGCTTTTACAGATTTTGGACTTGTAGAAACATTGTGAATAATGAGTTCTATATTTTTAGATTTTGCAGAAAAATTTGCGCCAACTTCATTTTCTAACTCAAAAGTGATGGTTTTTCCGTTGGTTTCAGCATCAAATTCCATCATTTCAAATTGTCCTTTTTCATAGGCTTCGTTTTGTAAACCATCGTCATTGTATAATTTAAGTTCGGTTTCTTTTACTTTTTCGTCAAAATAATAATGAAGAACCAAAGTATTTCCATCATATTCTTTGGTAGATTGCATCGGTTTCGCCATTGGAATAATACTTCCTGCTCTTACAAAAGTTGGGATTTTATCTTCTTCCGTAGCAAAAGTTTGAGTAGTTCCGCCAGAAATTTTTTCATCAGTGTAGAAATTTACCCAATCAGAATTTTTAGGAAAATAAATTGTTTGTTCTTTTTGCCCTTTATTTAAAATCGGAGAAATTAAGAAATCTTTGCCCCAAAAATAAGCGGTATTATACGTGTACAATTTTTGATTTTCAGGTTCTTCAAAAAATAAAGGTCTCATTAAAGGTGTTCCGTTTTTATGATTTTCGAAAACCAAATTATAATTATAAGGAAGCAAAGCATAACGCAATTCAATGGCTTTTTTAGCTAAATTTTTTGCTTTTTCGCTTCTGTAAACTGGTTCGCTTGGAACATTATCATCAGCGTGAGGTCTGTAAATTGGGTTGAAAACGCCGTATTGCAACCAACGAGCATACAATTCATCGTCTTCATTTTTTCCTGCAAAACCTCCCAAATCACTGTGCATATAAGCAATTCCTTGTAGTCCCATTTGTAAAGAAATATCGGGTTGACTTTGCAAACCGCCCCAACTTCTAGAAACGTCACCACTCCAAGGAACGAGCCCGTTTCTTTGAGCACCAGAATAACCAGCTCTCATCAAAATAAACGGACGAGCATTTGGTGAAGTTTCTGCAAAACTTTCTTTCACTAATTTCGCCCAATCCATTCCGTAAATATTGTGAACTTGGTCGCCGTTTTTTCCGTTTCCGTGAAGAATGGTAGAAGGATGAACTTCTGGTTCGCCTAAATCTCCCCAAATCCCTGTAACGCCTTGATTTAATAAGTCTTTGTAAATATTTTTGAACCAAGAATTTCCTTTTTGGCTGTAAATGTCAATCAAGCCAGTGTGCCCGAAATAAAAATCGTACATAAATGCTTTTCCCTCGTTGTTTTTTGCCAAAATATCTTTGTCAAGAGCTTCTTGATAACGCGAAGAAGTATTCACTACGAAAGGTTCGGTGATGAGAATGGTTTCTACGTTGTTTTTTCGCAAATCATCAATCATTTGTTGAGGTTTTGGGAAATTATCTTTGTCCCAAGCAAAATTTCCGAGTGTTCCTTGAATAGATTTTCCGAACCAATATAAATCTAAAATAATGGCATCAACTGGAATTTTTTCGGCTCTAAATTTTTCTATGGTTTCTAAAGTTTGTTGCTGTGTACGATATCCAAATCTGCTTGAAAAATTCCCTAAACTCCATCTTGGAAGCATCGGTTGTTTTCCTGTTAAATCGGTATAATTTTTAACCAAATCTTCCCAAGAATTTCCAGAAATTACCTGATAAACTTTTCTTCCAGAAACCGTTTCGTAAGTCAATGAATTGTCTTTTTTGCTGTCCAAATCGAGGTAACCAATAGGAGCATTGTCAAAATGAATCATATATTTTTTACTCGAAACTACAATAGGCATCGTGTAATTGAGCAATTCAGATTTGGTTTCGTAACCGTAATGAGCACGATTGTAGAGCATTAATCTGTTTCCGCGACGATTCATTCCGAGCGCTCTTGCTCCAGCTCCATATAAAACTTCATCTGGAGAAAGATTGAAATTTAAGGTTTCAAAATTTTGCGGATGGTTATTGATTTCGCCGTTTTCATAAGTTCCGTAACCGTTTTTTTCAGAAATCAAGAGTTCATCACCTTTGTAATAAGAAATTTGAAAAGGCACTTTTTGAATTTTTACGGTAATTCCAGATGTTTCAATCCATGCAAAACCTTTGGTTTCTCTGAAGTTGTATTTTACATCTTTTGGTGAAAGAATTACGGCGTGAGAATTTTCTGTAAGTGTTTGATTTTTTGGGATAAAAGCTGTTTCTGCCATTTCTGGCGTGTAGAATTTCACTTGATATAATCCATCATTGACAGAAATTTCGGCGGTGTTATTTTTAAATTCAATTTTTTGAAAAAATCTTTGATTATTTTGTGCGAAAAGACTTGCTGCAAAAAACAGCAACAAAAACTTGAAAAGGTGTTTCATTTCCTAAAGCATTAAAATTTGTTAGCGTAAAGGTAAGGAAATTTAAATTTAAAAATTTATGAAATTTATCTTGAATTTTGTCTCGCTGATTTTGCTGATTGAGTAGATTTTTAAATCAAATTTAAGCTAATTAAATGATGGTTTTAAAACAAATTCAAATTCAAAAATTCTCTATCTTTGCACCATGATACGCATTACTAAAATTTTCACCTTCGAGACGGCGCATGTTTTGTATAACTACGACGGCAAATGCCAAAATATGCACGGACATTCTTACAAACTTTTTGTGACCGTAAAAGGAACTCCTATTAATGACATCAATAATGTGAAAAACGGAATGGTGATGGATTTTGGGGATATCAAAAAAATTGTAAAAGAGGAAATTGTAGATGTTTGGGATCATGCGGTTTTATTGAATGCTTTGACACCGCACAAAGAATTGGGAGAAGATTTGGCTCAAAAAGGACATAAAGTAATTGAGTGCAATTATCAACCAACTTGTGAAAATATGCTCTACGAAATTGCCGAAAAAATTAAAAATAAATTGCCTTCTCACGTTCAATTGGCGTATCTAAAACTCCACGAAACCGAAAATTCTTACGGAGAATGGTTGGCGGAAGAAAACAGTTAATGTGATAATTTGATGATGAGATAATGAGATAATTTTTTACTTTGAACCTTGAAACTCGAACCTTGAAACAAATAAAATTACAGCCTAATAAAAAAATCTACTTCGCTTCTGACCAGCATTTTGGTGCGCCAACTCCAGAGTTGAGTAAGCCAAGAGAAGCTAAATTTTTAGCATGGTTAGACGAAATAAAACAAGATGCGCAAGTTCTGTTTTTAATGGGCGATTTATTTGATTTTTGGCACGAATGGAAATATGTAGTTCCGAAGGGTTATGTAAGAATTTTAGGGAAATTAGCAGAGCTGAAAGACAGAGGAATTGACATTTATTTCTTCGTAGGAAACCACGATTTGTGGATGAAAGATTATTTGGAAGAAGAAATAGGCATCCCTGTTTTTTTTGAAAAACAATATTATGAAGTTTCGGGGAAAAACTTCCTTTTAGCTCATGGTGACGGACTTGGACCAGGCGATAAAGGTTACAAGAGAATGAAAAAACTCTTTACCAATCCTATTGCGCAATGGTTTTTTAAGTGGCTTCATCCTGATATTGCGATGAAAATTGCGATTTATTTTTCTACCAAAAATAAGATGATTAGTGGAGTAGAAGACATGAAGTTTTTAGGCGAGGACAAAGAATTTCTCATCATTTATTCTAAAGAAAAATTGAAGTCTGAAAATTTAGATTACTTCGTTTACGGTCATCGTCATTTGCCTATGATTATAGATTTGAAAGTTGATGGGAAGGAAGCAAAACATGTGAATCTGGGTGATTGGATTTCGTATTTTACGTATGGTGTTTTTGATGGAGAGGAATTTAAAATATTGAAACACGGAGACACAGAGAATGCACAGAGCACACAGGAATAAAAAGCTTTTGCAAACTTTGTAAGTCCGTGGTTTAAAGAAATACGGAGACACAGAAAATAACAGAAAGCACAAAATTAATTCTCTGTGGGCGCTGTGAAAAACTCAATGTCTCTGTGTTTAAAAATATTAAAATATGCACGAAAACGAAATTTATAAAATTATTTTTGATTTGGGACTAAAAATTCATAAAAATCTTGGTCCTGGACTTTTGGAAAGTGCTTATGAAGAATGCTTATTTTATGAAATTTCAAAAACTTGATTATTTGTAGAAAAACAAAAACCAATGCCATTAATCTACGAAGAAGTGAAATTAGATATTGGCTATAGATTGGACTTATTAGTTGAAAAAAGCGTTGTAATAGAAGTGAAATCCTGTGATGCACTAAACGATGTGCATCTTGCTCAAGTTTTAACTTATTTAAAATTAAGCGGTTGTAGATTGGGATTACTTATTAATTTTAATACTGACTTATTTAAAAACGGTTACAGAAGAATATTGAACGGAAATGTTTCCTTATAATAACTCTGTGAACTCCATATTAAATCTCTGTATCTCTGTGTTTAAAAATATTTTTAATATAAAATCTGAAGCAGATTTCCAAGCGGCATGTTTGGAAACATTTCTTTATCAGTACGAAAATGTAGAAGTTTACCGAAAATTTGTAGATTTTTTAGGTAAAAAACCTTCGGAAATTAAAGAAATAAAAGATATTCCATTTTTGCCAATTGAAATATTTAAAAACCATTTGGTATTAGACAAAGTCTTCGTGAACTTCGTTCGTAAACCTTCGGTTTATGCTCAGACTGACAAACCTTTAAGTTATTTTCAAAGTTCGGGAACGACTCAGATTCAGACGCGTTCTAAACATTATATTGCAGATTTTAATTTGTATGAAGAAAGTATTTATAAGAGTTTTGAGCAGTTTATAGGGAAACCAGAAGATTATATTTTCTTAGGATTATTGCCCAATTATTCGGAAAATCCACATTCTTCCTTAATTTATATGGTCGATTTCTTGATGAAAAAATCAGCAAAGCCAGAAAACGGATATTTTCTCTATAATCATCAAGAATTGTTTGAATTGTTACAGAAATTAGGTCAAGAAAATAAAAAAGTAATTCTTTTCGGTGTTTCTTTTGCTTTGTTAGATTTTATAGATTATTGTCATTCTGAACGAAGTGAAGAATCTGTTTCAATTCGTTCGGAATACCTCACAGTCATAGAAACGGGTGGAATGAAAGGTAGAAAAGAGGAAATGACCAAAGATGAGCTTTTGAAAATTCTACAAAAAGGTTTCGGAACTGATAAAATTTTCTCTGAATATTCTATGACAGAACTGCTTTCTCAGGCATATTCTTTAGGCGAAAATATATACGAAACGCCCAACTGGATGCGTGTTCTCATCAGAAATACCGAAGATCCGTTTTCTTATATGGAAGCAGGGAGAACTGGCGCCATTAACATCATAGACTTGGCGAATAGACATTCTTGCAGCTTTATTGCGACACAAGATTTGGGCAAAATTGTAAATGATTTTGAGATTCTTCGCTATGCTCAGAATGACAAACACGCGTTTCAGGTTTTGGGAAGAATAGACCATTCTGATATTCGCGGTTGCAGTTTATTGGTTTCATAAAATTCTGCGATGATTAAAGTAGAGGAACTTACTTTTGCCTACATTCAAAAATTTTGTGATTTTGAAAAAGATATTGTCTTGACCAATCATTTCAATACCGATTGGGAAGCTGATATTTTGGTGATTAATCAGGAAGGTTTTTCTCACGAAATTGAAATTAAGTTATCGAAGAGCGATTTCAAAAACGATTTCAAAAAATTTTATCAAAATCAAAATAGCGGAGAAAAATTTCTCAAGCATGACAAAATTGGTTGTGGTGATTATGTCTGTAATCATTTCAGTTTTCTATTGCCAATGGGAATGGTTGCATTGGAAGAAATTCCCCAGCATTGTGGCGTGATAGAATTTTATCACAATCTAGATACTTGGAAAACGGAATTCTATATCCGAAGATTGCCTCAAAAAATTCATGAAGATTTTTATTGGAATTTAGTAGACCAAAAAGATTTTTTAAGAAAATTATCTAGAAATTATTACTTCAAAAAACTAGAATTAAAAGGAAAAACAGAAGAATTTATTTTCAGAAATGAATTGGGAAATAAAAAATAATATTCCTTTTTTTAAGATTTGTGTTAAAAAAATGACTTTTTTTTCTAGAAAAATTACAAAAGTCATAAAAAATGCTTCTTAAAAAGATTTCTTTTATATATCTTTACTTTCTGAAATACGAACAAAATGAAACATAGATTTACTTTATTGCTGGTACTCTTATTATCTGTAATTTCCGTAAAAGGACAAGATTATTTAGATGATATTATGTTCCAGTCTTTTGGTTGGGATGAATACTCTCAGTCAAGACACACCAGTGAAGGTGGTTTTTATGAATATTATAACTCAAGAGCCGGAAATTTAAAGGCGATGGGTTTTGATATGATTTGGTTGCCACCACCAAGTGCTTCAACAGGAGGTGTAGGTTATTTTCCTACAGAATGGTTCAATTTTTCTCAAACTTCTTGGGGTTCTGAAGCTCAATTAAAAAAAATGCTTGCTAATATGAATGCAAGAGGTCTTTATCCTATTGCAGATGTTGTAGTTAATCACAGAAGTGGTACAACTGGTTGGACGGATTTTACCAATCCTACTTGGGGGTGTGAAACGATTTGTAGTAATGATGATGCAGCGAGTGCTTCTTATGTAGGTTGTAGACCTTCTGGTGCTCCAGACACAGGGGAGGGATTTCCAGGTTCTAGAGATTTAGACCATACTAATCTTACCGTTCAAAACGGAGTAAAAGATTTTTTGTCTAGATTGAAAGCTTTAGGTTTCAAAGGTTGGAGATGGGATGTTGCAAAAGGTTTTGCTCCTGTTTATTTTGGAAATTATATACAAGCTAGTCAACCATATTATTCTGTAGGTGAGTTTTGGGATGGAAATGTAAATGCTTTGAAAAATTGGATTAACGGTACTTATTCTGGCGGAGCTACTATTTCTGGAGCATTTGATTTTTCTCTATATTATACTTTATCAAAAATAATTCAAGAAAATCCTACTAATCAATATTCTACATTAAATTCGAGTGGTAGAATGGCAGGTTTAGCTGGGCAAAATGGGTTCTCTGAAAAAGCGGTTACTTTTGTTGATAATCATGATACCTTTGTTAAGGGTTCGGCTTTTTTAGGGTCAAACATTCCTAAAGCTTACGCTTATATTCTTACTCACCCTGGAATTCCATGTGTTTTTGCGCCACATTATTATGGAGGAACTTATACTAAAGATGGCGTAACAAGAAATTATGGTACAGGTTATGCTTCTGAAATTAATAAATTAATGGCAATAAGGAAAACTACTGGAATAAATGCTTATAGCCATATTACCATTGATAAAGCGGAGTATGGTTTATACGCTGCTTATATTAAAAAAAATGCATCAGATACAGAACCAGTAGTTGCTGTTAAAATCGGACCTTATTCCTGGACGCCTTCATTAGGAACAGGTTGGATTCTTTCTGCTTATGGTACTGATTATGCGGTTTGGACTAAAACAGCAATAAATGTTGCTCCAATTATTACTATCACTCCTTCTAGTAGCAAAAATGTTTCTGGAACAAATGTTACAGTTACTATTTCTGCAAGTGATGATAGTGGAAATGCTCCTACTATTAGATATACCTTAGATGGTTCAGAGCCTACAGCTTCTTCACCTATTTATTCTTCTCCATTTGTAATTAATTCTAATACTACTGTAAAAGCGGTAGCTTTTGATAATTTAGGTTTAAGTTCAGGAGTTGTAGAGAGAGCTTACACTTTTGAAACACCAAGAAATATTGTAGTAAGATTTAAACCGCCGACAACTACTCCAAATTGGCCATTGCCAAAAATCCATTATTGGAATTATTCTCCAACTAATGCTCTCCCTGCTGCTAATTGGAATACTCCAATTGATATGACTGCAGATGTGGATAATCCAGGTTGGTTTAAGTACACTTTTCCAAGCATTATACAAGTGAGTTTCTTGTTTAGAGATGGAAATTCTACTGGTACTTTAGGAGTAACCAAGACTGGTGATATTGTGAATGTAACTCAAGACTCTTGGTATGAATGGGACCCTACAAATTCTTTATTCGTGAAACAAGTGAGTTTGTCTACAGATGATCCAGCGGTGAATGCTAAAAAGGTAACTTTAGAAATTTTACAAAATCCTACTACAAACGGAGTAATTCAAGTTAGATATTCTAATGCAAAAGGTGGTAACCTTTATCTTTATGATTTAAGTGGTAAAATGCTTAAAACTCAAAAAGTTACTACCAACTCTGGAGATGACACCATTTCTGTGAGCAATTTACAAAGTGGTAATTATTTACTGATGCTGAAATCAGATCAAGGAATGTCTGTTTCAAAAGTAATGATCAAATAAGATTACAATATAAATTCAAATCAAAAGCCATTCGAAAGAGTGGCTTTTCTATTTTTGAAAATAGAGCAAATGGTTTTTCTATTTTCGAAAAATATGGATATAAAAAACCTTCAGAATGTTTCCGAAGGTTTTTATGTTTGATATTATTTCTTTCTGATTATAAAGAAGCAGAGTGTAATAATAAATCTGTTAACTTGTTAGAGTAACCAGTTTCGTTGTCATACCAAGAAACTAATTTTACGAAGTTTGGAGATAACATGATACCAGCATCTTTATCAAAGATAGAAGTTCTCTTATCTCCTACGAAATCTTGAGAAACTACTAAATCTTCAGTGTAACCTAGGATTCCTTTTAATTCACCTTCAGAAGCAGCTTTCATAGCAGCGCAAATTTCTTCGTAAGAAGTAGCTTTTTCTAATCTTACCGTTAAATCTACTACAGAAACGTCAGCAGTTGGTACTCTGAAAGACATACCTGTTAATTTTCCATTAAGTGAAGGAATTACTTTACCTACCGCTTTAGCAGCACCAGTAGAAGAAGGGATAATGTTTAATAATGCACTTCTACCACCTCTCCAGTCTTTCATAGATGGACCATCTACTGTTCTTTGAGTAGCTGTAGTAGCGTGTACAGTTGTCATAAGACCTTCTACGATTCCGAAGTTTTCGTGAACTACTTTTGCTAAAGGAGCAAGACAGTTAGTAGTACAAGAAGCGTTAGAGAAAATTTGTAAATCAGCAGGTAATTCTTTGTGGTTTACTCCCATTACGAACATTGGAGTGTCATCTTTAGATGGAGCAGAAAGAACTACTTTTTTAGCACCTGCATTAATGTGAGCAGAAGCAGTAGCTTTATCAAGGAAAAGACCAGTAGATTCTACAATGTAATCTGCACCTACTTCGTTCCATTTTAAGTTGTTAGGATCTCTTTCAGAAGTGACTCTGATTGTTTTTCCGTTTACTACTAAGTTATTTCCTTCTACTCTTACTTCTCCATTAAATTTGCCGTGAACAGAATCATACTTCATCATGTAAGCCATGTATTCTGCGTTGATAAGGTCATTAATCCCTACGATTTCAATGTTATCTCTTTCTAACATTGCATTGAAAACTAGACTTCCAATTCTACCGAATCCGTTGATTCCTACTTTAATTGTTGACATATTTTTTGTTTTTAGTTGTTTAAATTAATTTACATTGCCAAGATTTCTGCAATCTGGAGTAAATCTTGATTGATTTCATTATGCTTTCTAATCGCATCTTCGATTGGCGTAAAAACCAGATCGTTTGATCTAATTCCTGCCATTACATTCGTTAATCCTTTCATAAGTCCTACCACAGCTCCATATCCCATTCTACTTGCCAAAACTCTGTCTGCACAACTTGGTGCACCACCTCTTTGGATGTGTCCTAGAATAGAAACTCTAATATCATAATCAGGAAATCTTTGTTTAGTTTGTTCGGCTAATTCATAAGTAGAAGCTAATCTCTCGCCTTCAGCTACAATAACAATACTAGACGTTTTTCCTCTTTTTTGTGCTTTTTCGAAAGTTTCGAACAAATCTTCTAAACTGTCTTTTTTCTCAGGAATAAGAATGTCTAATGCTCCAGAAGCAATACCACTGTTCAAAGCGATAAAACCAGCATCTCTTCCCATTACTTCGATGAAAAATACTCTATTGTGAGAAGTAGCAGTATCTCTAATTTTGTCAATGGCTTCCATTGCAGTATTCAGTGCAGTATCATAACCGATGGTAAAGTCTGTACCGTAGATATCATTATCAATGGTTCCTGGAACACCAATTACTTTTACGCCAAATTCTTCTGCGAAAATTTTAGCTCCTGTAAATGTACCGTCTCCACCAATACATACTAAAGCGTCAATGCCGTTTTTCTGGCATTGCTCGAAAGCTTTTTGTCTACCTTCTTCGGTTCTGAATTCTTTAGAACGAGCCGAACGAAGGATAGTTCCTCCTAAATTGATGATATTGCTTACAGAACGAGGTCCCATTTTGGTAAAATTACCTTCGATAAGACCAGTGTAGCCTCCTCTTACTCCTACACATTCTATTTTATGGTAGTTAGCAGTTCTTACCACTGCTCTAATTGCTGCATTCATTCCCGGTGCGTCTCCACCCGAAGTAAGCACCGCGATTTTTTTCAAACTTGCGTTACCCATAGTGTTTTAATTTGTCATGCAAATTTACAAAATAATACAAAACGGGATACTATGTTTTTGGTCATATTTGATTTTTTGGCTATTAATAAGTCGCTCCTTAAAATAGCATCAACAGGCAGACAATCAGTAAATTAATTGTAATTTTTCTTGTTTTTCTTTGCAGGA
>JBKBLE010000015.1:0-57298 GCA_046296655.1 Cloacibacterium sp.
TTTTTTGTTGTGCAACCTCAAAGGTACTTTGAGTTACTCTAATTCCTTCTTATTTTTTTTTATTTAGGACGCTATTGTATTTTCTTAAATATTTTTTTGTTCTCATTTCGTATATTTTTCCTTAATTAGCTCCTGCGCTTCCCGTTGTTTCGGATTGCAAAAGTACGAAGTTTTACACAATCCCCAAATTTATTTACAACTTTTTTATGACATTAGTCACAACTTACTGAAAACTAATAGGAAAAATTTACTTTCTTTTTATGTTAAATAGTAAAATCTATCTTGCAGGCTCTTCTTAGCCCCGATTGAAACGGAAATCCTTTTTTGGCGAGAGGCTTTGACGAGCCAAAAAGATTGTAGTGGAAAGCGGGAAATGGCTCCTAAAATTTCTCATAAATCGTTAAAAGAAACTCTGCAAATGATTTTTCGAGGGCGATAATGTCTCCTGTTTTATAATTTATACCTGGAGAAGCTGGTGAATTGGCCGAGATTTTCTTCCCTGAAATCTGGAAATATTGTTCGGGCTGGTTATTTTTTGCCTGAAGTTTTATTCTAGAGCCTAAAAAATTACCCACTGAAATATCTGTAATCTCTTGTTGAGTTAAATCTAACTGAAGAAAACTTCTCTGTGGTAGTTTTATTTTTTTATTATTAATCCTTACTTCTATTTCTTTTTCTGGATTAATGAGGTAGACTGTATTTTCTTTTTGAGGAATGGTTTGTTTTTCCTTATAATATATATATAGTATATAGTGATGTGGATTAAAAGTAGAATTGCCATCTATATTTTCGGCGGGCTTCATAAAATAGGAATTGCCACCGATGGATTTTGCTTTTTTATAAATTTCTGAAAAAACAGCAGCATCATCGTTAGAAAATCCTGAAACTTCTATTTTTCCTAAATATTGAGCATCTGTTTTGGGTTCTTCGGTGAGTGCATACAAAAATTTATCATTATTAGCATGAATTTCTTTGGCTTCAGTAAGAAATATATTCTGTGAGAAACAAAAACTACTATATAATACTGTATATATGTATAAGATTTTTTTCATTTTAATTATTTTGTAATATTTGAACGCAGTCTTCTAGACTTTCTTCCCAAGATTTTAATTGGATGGCATAGGTTTTAGAAATTTTGTCTAAATCTAGAACGCTATTTTTTGGTCTTTTTGCTGGTGTAGGATATTGTGAAGTCTCGATTGCGTTTAATTTTATCTTAGCATCTGAAAGTTCTGCAATTTTTTCCGCAAAATCAAACCAAGAAATCCTTCCCAAATTAGAAAAATTAAAAATCCCAGGGGTAATTTTTTCTGATTTGATGATTTTCATAATCGCTTCGGCTAAATCATTGGCATTGGTTGGTTGACCAAATTGGTCTGCTACAATATTCAATTCTTCTTTGGTTGCGAAAAGATTCAGCATGGTTTTTACAAAATTTTTGCCAAATTCTGAATACACCCAAGAAGTTCTGAGAATAACCGAACATGGATTTACTTCTAAAGCCAACTCATCTCCTGCTAATTTAGATGCGCCATAAACTCCCAAAGGATTGGTAAAGTCTTCTTCGGTGTAAGCTAAATTATTTTCGCCATCAAAAACATAGTCTGTAGAAACGTGAATAAACTGCGCGTTATTTTCTGCACATGCTTCTGCCAAGTTTTCTGCACCATCTGCATTCACCAAGAAAGCTTTTTCTACCTCTGTCTCTGCTAAATCTACCGCAGTGTAAGCCGCAGCATTAATACAAAAATCAGGAGCATTTTGCCAAAAGAAATCGTTTACTTCTTCTTTATTGGTAATATCTAGTGTTTCTGAATCTGTAAAAATAAATTCGAATTCTTCAAATTGAGAAGAAATTTTCTGAAGACATTGTCCTAATTGTCCGTTTGCTCCAGTAACTAAAATTTTTTTCATTATAAAATAATTTCAGGAAGTTCTAAAAAAGAAATAGCGTTTAAATCTTTTTCGGAGATTAATTGATGCTCTACTGGAATTCTCCAGTCAATATTTACGGTTTTATCTAATGGATGAATGCCGCATTCTGACTCTTTTTTATAAAAATCATCACACTTGTATCCAACTAATGCTGTTTCTGAAAGTACAGAATACCCATGCAAAAAACCTTTTGGCACAAATAATTGCCATCTGTTTTCTTCGGCGAGTTCCACGGCAAAAGACTGACCAAAAGTGGGAGAGTTTTTTCTTACATCTACTGCAACATCTAAAATTCTACCTTGTACGCAATACACTAATTTTGCTTGTGCATAAGGTGGTAGCTGCATGTGTAAACCTCTGATTGCTCCGTAATGTGAAAACGCAAGGTTATCTTGAACAAAATCTACTTCTTTGCCAGAAAGTTTTTGAAAAATATTTTTATTATAATTTTCGAAAAAATAACCGCGATTATCGTTCCAGATTTTCGGTTTTAAAATAAAACAATCTAAAAGAGGTGTTTTTTCTAGTTCCATCTTATCCTTTATTTAAAATTCTGAAATATTGAACTCTGTCTTTGAACTCTTGATGAGGAATTTCTACCAAATATTGAGAAAAAAGTTCTTTAGTTTCTGGAGGTAATGCTTCAGATTTTCTGGTTTTCATATTGAAATAAATGACCGTAATCCAAAGTACTGCAAAGACTTCTTTTTCGTTTTCGTCTTTCATCAGAATTTCTACTTTAGAAACTCTGTCAGACATTTCGATGGTTTTACTGCTGATTATAACTTTGGTATTTGCTTTTACTTCTTTTAAATAGGCAATTTCATTTTGAACTGCTACCCAAGTACAACCTGTTCTTCTGAAATAATCTTCGTAAGTGAAGCCGTAAAATTCTTCTACATGGTCTTCTCTAGCGTTGAGCATGTATTCCAAATATTTTACATTATTAAGATGACCAATTGGGTCACAATCGCTGAATCTAATTTTTACAACACTCGAAACTTCTTTTTCCATTTTCATAATTTAAGATTAATGTTCTTTATGTTCTTTTAAAGAATGATGGTACAAAAATAAATAAAAAAACCACCTTATGGTAAGGTGGTTTTATAATATTTAGCATATAAATTAGATTCCTAATTCTTTTTTTACAGCAGCTGTAGCATCTGGACCAGCTTTGTAGATTAATCCATTAGTTGCAGAATCAAAGATGAAATCCCAACCGTTTGCTTTAGCAGCTCTGGTAATAGCATCGTTTAATCTTTTTTCGATTGGTGCATAAGCAGCGTCTTGTCTGTCTAATAAATCTTTTTGAGCAGCCTGAGACATTTGCTGAAGATTTTGTTGAGTTTTACTCAATTCAGCTTCTTTAGCTTCTCTTTGCTGAGGAGTTAATTTAGCTCCTTCTTGTTGATATTTCTGAACATCTGCTTGGAAAGCAGTCGCTAGTTTTTCTAATTCTGCTTGCTTAGCAGTAGAGAAAGCTTTTAATTGTTCGTCAGCCTTTATTTTTTCTGGCATCATGTTAAGAATAGCTGCCACATCTACTGTAGCTATCTTCTGAGCCTTTGCAACTCCGAACGACATAAACATCATCACTGCTGCAAATAATACGCTTAATTTTTTCATGTTTTTCTAAAAATTTAAATTGTTTATTATTTTACTATTTTTTATTTTTTGCCTTAGCGTCTTTACTTTTTGTATCTTCTTTAGAAGGACCTTTAAGTAATTGGTCTAAAACTTTGTCGGTGTAATCATATCTTTTGTCAAGAAATATAACACTCATATTATTACTTTTATCAAGAACTATGCCCAAACTATTTTTTTCTGTAACTGTTTTGATGGCATTCCAAATTTGGTCTTGAAAAGGTTTTGCTAAATTGGCTCTAAATTTATTAATTTCTCCTTCTCCGCTGAATTTTTCGGCAATAAATTTTTTAATTTTTTTATCGAGGTTTTTTACTTCTGCCTCTCTTTGTTTTAATTGCTCTCCTACTAAAAGTACTTTTTCATTTTCAAAAGCGGCTTTTTTTGCATCATATTCTGCTTGTAGGGTTTGCAATTCTGTTTCCCAAGCTTTGATTTGTTCTTCTAATCTCGCTTGTGCTTCTGTATACTGTGGCAATTTACTCAATATATAATTGGTATCTACCACTCCTATTTTTTGTGCAAATGTAACAGAATTAGCAGTTAAAAAAAATAAAAATATTAAAAAAACTTTTAAATTTTTCATATTAAAAATGATTGTGTGTTATAATGACTGGTTCATCAAGAAGTGAGTCTGCCATCCTGAAGGTTCTGAGCCACCAATGGTTTTATCAAATCCATAAGCAAAATCAAATCCTATTAAACCAAATGCACCCATGTAAACTCTAATCCCCACTCCTACAGATCTTTTTAACTGAAACGGATTAAATGAAGAATAATTGTTCCAAGTGTTTCCTGCTTCAGCAAAAGTTAATGCAAAAATCTTTGCGGTTTGGTTCATAGAAATTGGGTATCTTAATTCTGCTGCATATCTGCTGTAGATTGTTCCCCCACCAATTGGTGTAATATCTGTAGCTGAACCTCCTTCTGTAGAAGCATTTTCGTAACCTCTTAACGGAACCAATTCTCTACCATCAAATCTACCACCAAATAAACCTGTACCTCCTACATAGAATCTTTCGAAAGGTGGAGCTCCTAAATCTTTATTGTATCCGTCTAAGAATCCCATTTCTGCGGTACTTCTTAGAACTAATTTCCCAATTACTTCGTTATAAGCATCTGCTTTAAACTTAATTTTATAGAATTCCATCCATCTGTATTTCTCTTGTGGAGTCATAGATGAATAATCTTTATTTTGGAATAAAGAGTATGGCGGCGTGAATTTAATACTCGCTTCAATATTAGAACCTGTAGTTGGGAAAATTGGGTCATACCCTGCAGAATTTCTACTTAGACCAACATTGAAACTGAAGTTGTTTGCATTACCATTGCTCACAGTAGTAGAACCAAACTGGAATGGATAATTCTTGAAATTATAACTCTGGAATGAAATCCCTGTATATAGAGAAAAATAGTTATCTGGCCAGTTTAATAGTCTATTTAAACCTGCACTTGCAGAGAAGATATTTAATTTCTGACTAGCTCCAGTATAATCTTTATAATTAACCATAGATTGGTTAAGACTTACTGATAGAGCTGTAGGCCTGTTCCCAAATAACCAAGGTTCTGTAAATGATAAACTGTAGTTTTTGAAATACTGACCAGCTTGCGCTTGTACAGAAAGCATCTGTCCATCTCCTTGTGGAACTGGTTTGAAATCTTTAAGTTTCAAGAAATTTCTTAGTGAAAAGTTATTGAAAGTTAACCCTAAAGTTCCGATGAATGAGTTACCACCGTAACCAGCTTGTAACTGAACCTGTGATGAACCTTTTTCTACTAAAGTCCAATGAATATCTACGGTATTGTCTTGTTGATTTGGTTGGATATCTTGACCTATTTGTTGTGGGTCAAAGAATTGCATCCCTGCTAAATCAAAATACGTTCTTTTGATATCTAATTTAGAGAATAAATTCCCTGGTTTTGTTCTTAGTGAACGAAGAATTACATGGTCATGAGTAGTAGTGTTACCAGACCAAGTTACTCTATTCCAAGTTGCTTTTTCTCCTTCTTTAATTCTAATTTCTATATCGATAGAATCTCCTCTTACAGCTTTTTCTACTGGAATTACACTAGAGAATAAATATCCGTTATTCAAGTAAAGTGATTTGATATCTGTATCATCTTCTTTACCGCCATCTTCACCTACTTTCTTGTTAAAGCCTACTGCATCATAGATATCTCCTTTTCTGTAGCCTAACAATTTTTGTAAAACTTCGGTAGAATAAGAAGTATTTCCAATGAAATTGATATCACCGATGTAATATTTTTTTCCTTCGTTTAGTTTTACTTTGATATTAAATCCTTTATCATTTCTCCAAACTGAGTCAGAAACAATTCTAGCATCTCTGAATCCTAAAGAGTTATAATAACTGATAAGATTTATCTTATCTTCTTCGTATTTATCTTTGATGAATTTTGATGGTTTTAGAATTCCTTTGATACCAAATCTTTTCTGTTTTGTTTCTTTGAAACCTTTTTTTCTAAGTTTCGCATCAGAAACTTGGTCATTTCCTTCGAATTCTATTTTTGCAATTTTAACTTTTTTCCCTTTAGCTACTTCTATCGTCCAGTCTACAAGGTTAGGGTCATTTGCATTAATTTTATCTTGAATAGTGATTTTAGCATCTGCGAAACCTTTCTTCACATATTCTTGAGGAATTTTATTTTTAAGTGACGAAACTAAGTCATTGGTAATTTTAGTTCCTGGTTTTAGGTTATTATCTTTAATGAGTTTTTCATTTTTAGATTTCCCTATTCCTTTTCCTACGAATTTCACTTCGCCTAATTCCATTAGGTCTTGTAAGTAGAATTTAAGAACTACGCTTTGTCCTTCTACATCTTCTACATAAACTTCTACTTCTGAGAATGATTCAGTATCCCAAAGTTTTTTAACAGCGCTGCTGATTTTTTGCCCAGGAATATCTACTACTTCTCCTTTGCTGAGTCCTGTAAATCTCAAAATTTGAGCAGGAGTGTATTTTTTTACACCATCTACTACAATGTCTTTTAAGATATAAGAAGAAGGCTGATTTTGAGCAGCGGCAGTTTCTTGGTTAGGAGTTACCTGCGCCGAAAGATCTACAGACGCAAAAAATAATAAAATTGGGATTAAAATATATCTCATTGTTTATAATATTCTATAAAAAATTAATTAGTGATTTGTTCACTGGTTTTACCAAACCTTCTTTCTTTGTTTTGGTAGTTTATGATACATTGGTAAAGATGTTCTTCCTGAAAATCTGGCCAAAATATATCTAAAAATTGTAATTCTGCGTAGGCAATTTGCCAAAGTAAAAAATTACTGATTCTCACTTCTCCGCTGGTTCTGATTAGTAAATCTACAGGAGGTAAATCTTTAGTATAAAGATGATTTTCGAATAGTGTTTCGTCTATATCTTCTGTAGAAATTTTTCCTTCTTTTGCTTCTTGGGCAATTTCTTTTACTGCGTTTAGAATTTCTCTTTTTGAGCCATAGCTTAATGCAAGAACGAGATTACCTTTTGAATTTTCTTTAGTAAGCTCTACTACATTTAGAAGTTGCTCTCTTACTAGAGTGGGAAGTTTTTCTATTTCTCCAATCACATGTAATCTAATTCCTTTAGAGAAAAGTTCTTCGGCTTCTTTTAATAATGTTTCAGAAAGTAAACTCATTAAAGTGTTTACTTCATCAGAAGGGCGATTCCAATTTTCAGTAGAAAAAGTGTATAGCGTAAGATACTTTATTCCTGCTTTATCACAAGCGGAAATAGCGTTTCTTACTGCTGAAATGGCATTCTTATGTCCAAAAGTTCTTTCTTCTCCTCTGGATTTTGCCCATCTTCCGTTTCCATCCATGATGATGGCTACATGTTTTGGAAGATTATTTTTATCAATTTTTTCTAAAATTTCCTGCATCATTATTTACTTATTGACAATAACATGGTGGTCTTCCGAATGAATAAGAAAGACCAAGAGACATAGAATTCATCCAATCTTTAGAATTTAAATTTCCTATATTGTATTCATCACTATAATCTAATGTGTCACTATTGGTAGCTCGGAACATAAATTCTCCGAACAATGCCCAGTTATAGTTAAATTTATATTTAAGACCTGCTCCAAAAGGAATGGCAAAACCAAATTTATTTCCTTCTAAAGTCGTGTTAAACATTAAGCCAGAAATTCCTCCAAAAATATATGGACTGAGCATACTTTTTTGCTCTTCGTTTACTGGTAAAAAGTTATAATCAAAAATAGCAGAAGCTTCATAAACAGAATTGGTTCCGTATAAACCTCTACTTGCTCTGTATAATTCCTGAGCATACTTATCATTAAACTGAATATGGTTGTAAGCAAGTCTAAATCTTACCGATTGGTATGGATTAAAATTCATTCTGTACATAATTGCACCATAAAAAGGTATCCCTTCATTAGCTAAATTATTTATACTATTAGGAAACGGATTGATGTATTTAGTCTTACCAATATCACCGGTAAGATTACTTGTTCCCAATTGTATACCTATTTCGTGTCTTTGAGCATGGGCAAAAAGATTGATAAAAAATAAGGCGATGATTACTAATGTTTTTCTCTTCATGTTTGCTGTGGGTTACTTACAACTTCAGCGGCTTAATAATCTGCAAATATAAAACATTTTTACATTAAGACTTATCTTAATGTTTAGTTAAATATTACTACTTAAAGTATAAATTTTATTTAAATATTTTTATTTAAAACCCAAATGTGTTTTAAATATTGTTTTATGTTAAAAAAACTCCCTCAAAAAAAGAGGGAGAGATATTATTTAATCTTCAGTATTTTCTTTAGTTTATTGCGTAATTTAATCAAGGTAGGCTCTTCATAATTAGCATCTTCATCAAAATATCCGTAACCATAGCCGTATCCGTAACCATAGCCGTAGCCGTAACCATAGCCATAGCCATAGCCGTAACCATATCCGTAACCTTTATCCATATCGAAATCGTTATAAATAAGTCCTAGATGTTTAATTTCATTGTTATGATACTTTTCGGTTACCATTTTAAGCATATATTTTTCGGTAAACTCATGTCTTACTACGTAAACATTAGCATCACTATATTTCATTAATTCAAAAGAATCTGCTACTAAACCAACTGGCGGTGAATCTATAATAACAAAATCATAAATTTTCTTCAATTCTTCTATAAATTGGTGATTTCTCTCACTCATCAATAATTCTGAAGGATTTGGCGGAATAGAAGAACCTGAAGTGATTACATCTAAATCTGGAATTCTAGTTTTGTTTATGATTTGTTCCATTTTTACTTCGCCAGTAAGATAATTAGAAATTCCTATCTTATTATCTACTTTAAAATCTCCAAAAATTTTCGGTTTTCTAAGGTCCATGCCTAACAAGATTGTTTTCTTACCACTTAATCCTAAAACAGAAGCAATATTGATAGAAACATATGTTTTTCCTTCGCCACCAACAGAAGAAGTCACCAACAGAACTTTACTCTTACCATCTTCTTTGTATAAAAACCTAAGATTGGCTCTCACTCCTCTAAATGCTTCAGAAACTGAAGATTTTGGTTTTTCTAAAACACTTAAATTATTCTCGTGATTATTTTTACCAATAACTCCTAAAAGTGGAATTTTAGTTGCATTTACTACTTCCTTAATCACTCTTACTTTATTGTCTAACAACTCAGAAATGAGCAGAATTAATAAAGGAATTAATAAAAATCCTAACAAAAGAATATTTCTAATAAACGCAATATTAGGAGAAATAGGTGCTTGTCCTAGATTTTTAGCTTTGTCAATAACTGTAATATCAGAGGTATTGGTTTTCAGTCTAAGTTCTGCTTCAGAAAGTTTTCCTAAAAGCGTACTATAAGTTGTTTCATTTACGGTGAAATCTCTTTGTGCATCTACAAATTTTTGTTGTTTATATGGAAGAGAACCCAATTCCATTTCATATTTTGCAATCTGATTATTAAGCGTAGCCAACTCTGCATCATAAACTCCGTAATATCTGTTGAGATGTTTGTAGGAATTTCCTCTCGCCTCATTAATTAGTCGATTAATTTCTTTTATAGGTTCTGATTGCGGTGTGTAAATGGTAGAAAGTTCTGCTCTTTTTGCGTAAAGTGTTTTAAGTTCTGCAATAGAGGCATTAAAAGTGCCATCTTCTACACCTGCTGCATTTAAATTGATAATATTATCAAGATTTTTCCCGACAGAATTTCTTACAGCATTAAGGGCGTTAACTTTAGTAAGGATTTCCGCTCTTTTTTGTTCTAAAGTATTAATGTTTTGCAAAATACCAGAAACATCTCCTTTTTCATCGGTTAGTTTTTCTTGTACTTTAATGGTATTTAATCTGGCAGAACTAGAATCTAGTTTTATTTTGGCTTTATCTAAATTTTCCTTGATAAATTCTACTGTATTTTTATCTACAATGCTTTTATCCCTTTTCCTTTTTTCGATGAGTTCTTCTACACTTCTATTGAGAAAATTCACCGTACTGTTTAGATTATAGCCTTTCTTGGTAATAATCATCATAGTACTCAGTTCTTCGTCAAATTCTATGGAAAGCGTAGATTTAATTTCATTTACCGTTTGGTCGATGGTTCTGAGATTAATTACAATATTCTGTAAATCTATTTCAAGAGGTTTATTATTTTTTACCAATTTAAATTTAAGGAATGGCGTTTCATACCATTCATTTATACCAATAATTTTATTAGGAACTCTTTTAAAATTTGAAGTTCTTCTAAATTCCTCGGCATTATAATCATAGAGATTATTCACAGAAAATTCTTCTGGCAAAACCACTTCATATTTTCCTGAAGATTTAGGAATAATCGTTATTTCTTGATTTACAACCTGTGGATGATTTTTATCTATCACAAAAAACACTGGTGAGTCATCTTTGTCTACATAAGTACTTTTTATTCTTCCTTTGGTACTGTAATTTACAAATAAATCTAATTTTTGGGCTAAATATTCATTATGAGATCTAGAGGTAAGTAGTTTTTTAAGAAATAAGCCTTCTTGATTAGAACTATTTCCCCAGATGAAATTAATAGACTGATTAGGAGTAAAATAACTAGAAGAATTATTAGAAATACTTACGGTAGTACTAGAAGCATAAACTCTCTGCGCATAATATTTATTGTAAATATATGCGGTAACGTATCCTAAAAATCCTAAGATTAAAAACCAATACCAGTTTTTAATTATTCTGCCGAGAAAGTGCTCTACATTAAAAAAATCAAAAGTTCCTACTTTTTCTTTTTCTAGGTTTTTACTTTCATTTATGTTTTTTTCAGGAATCATCAATTATATTTTAGTTATCAATAAATATATCGAAAGTGCTGTAGTAAGAATAGAAACTCCAGTAGTAAGCGTTTGTAGAGGCTCTTTGCCAAAACCATAAAAACTCTTCGCTCTGGTATTAAAGACCACCAAATCTCCATTTTGCAACCAAAAGTAAGGTGAGTTTTGTAAATCTTCTCTGGTTAAATCAATTTGAGCTTTTTTTATCCCTTCTGGAAATTTTCTATAAATGATTACGTTTTTTCTGTCTACACTTTTGTCTAAACCTCCGTTTTGCGCTATAGCTTCTAGAATGCTTATAGAAACTTCTGATGCTGTCTTTTGCATAGATTTTCCCTCCACATCATAGAGAAAAGTATATTTAATTCCTTCTAGAAATAATCTTGCTTCAGATTTTTCGGGTAAAAAATTCTCATTTACTCTATTTTGAATATCAGTTTGAATTTCTTCAATAGTTCTTCCTTCTGCTTTTATTTTTCCAATTCCTAGAATATAAATTTCCCCATTGTCATCTATTCTTAATCCGTTGAAATAAAAACTAGATCCATTACCACCACCAGAAGTTGCTCCACCTTGCTGAGCATGCAGACTAGAATAAAATTGTGCAGCATCTCCTTTTGAAGTAGTAATGATGTTCAGTTTCAGAATATCATGTCTCGTCACTCTGTATTTGGGCATATTATCATAAGAAATAAGTCCTTCTGAATTAAGAACAAGATTTTCATTGGGCTGTAAATACCTTACATCTTGTACATTGATACAAGAAGTAACGATAATAAACATGAATAAAATGAGTAGGTTAAATTTCTTCATCATTAATTTTATTTTTAACAAAAGTAACACTTAATTCTTAATTTTTTTCCTCATGAAGATATCAGGCAAATAAGCTCCTAAAAAACCTAAACCAATGATAAGAAGTAAAAGAGAATTATTTTCTATATGTCTCAAAAAATAAGCAACTAAAACTATGAAAAGATAGTAAGAAATAATATAAAAAGTAGCTCTTTTATGAGATAATCCCATTCTCAATAATTTATGATGAATGTGATTTTTATCCGCTTCGAAAGGTGAACGCTTTTCCGCTAATCTTATAATAACAACGTTTAACGTATCAATTATTGGCAAAATTAAAATCGCAACAGCAATTACTGGCGCAGAATTTAAATGATAGTAAACTACACCTGGACCTCTTTTTGCGATAAAAATATCAATAAAACAAATCGCCGTAAAAGTTAGCAGAAACCCTAAAACCATAGAGCCTGTATCACCCATAAAAATTTTCTTAGTCTGGTCTGATAAATTATAGAATAAAAACCCAATTATACTTCCCATGATAGTAGTAGACAAGATCACCAACGGATAATTATATTCTCCTAATCGGTAGTAACTGATCCCAAATAGTCCAAAACAAATTAATCCGTAACTGCCTGCCAAACCATCTATTCCATCAATTAAATTAAATGCATTCACCAAAATAATAAACGTAATAATGCTAAAAACTACACTCAAAAAATAATTGAGCTCATAAACGCCAAAAACGCCAAAAAGATTCCTTATTCTTACATCTGATCCTATAACCAACATCGCAGAAACCACTAATTGCGCTACTAATTTTTTATAAGCCCTCATCACTACTATATCATCCATCACCCCGATATATAATAGAATAACTAATGAAGCAAATAAAAATTTATACAAATCAAACAATTGATATGCGAAAATAGAAGCACTTACTGAAATAGCAAAAAACAGAGCTATCCCTCCTAAATTAGGAATTTTTCTTTCGTGGGAACTTCTTTGCCCAGGTTCGTCCATCAAGTTTTTTCTTCTAGATATTTTTATAATGGTAGGAATAGAATAATACGTAATCAGAAGCGAAGTGATAAAAGAGAGTATCACCTTTAAATAAAAACTCGGAAAATTTATCGTGTGAAAAAATGCATCTATTTTATCCATAACTTTTCTCTTTGTTCAAATTTTATTTCCAAAGTATATTCTGATATTTACTTGGTGTGAAATTACCTGCATTACCATTAGATTTTGCAAAATTGAAATACATTAAAGAAAGGTATAACAAATATCCTGATATCAAAACTTTTTTCACTCTATCTTCTACTGCGTAAATTAAACTAGGAATTACAAACATTGTCAAGAAAAACATATAAACTCCCGGTAATCTAATTGCAAAAATCCTAGTCCCTCTAAAAAAATAATACATACACAAGCCAAAAACCGCTAAGTTTCTCATATATTCAAAGTATGCAATTTTCTTGGAACCTTCTTTTTCAAAAATAAGTAAAGTAATGATAAAGAAAATTTTCACAATATCTGTAATCCCATATTCTAAATCTCCACCAAACTGACTATCATTCACATAAGCATCATAACCACCAGAAACATCTTGAGGTAAAAGAGAGGTAAACATTTCACCAAACAATTTATACGGTTCTAATGGTGAAAGCAATAAACAAATTACCAATGCCCACAAAATTCGCTTACTATTCATGGGAATTTTCACAAGCCAAAACGCAGGTAAAAAAACGATAGATGTTTTATGAAATCCTAATGCTAAATAAATACAAAGCAAAAACATCATTAAGTTTCGCTCTACAATATACCGAAAAGAGTAAACACAGATGGCAATTCCCACACCTTGTCTCATCTGTCCAGAATCCTCGAAAAAAAATACTGGCATAAAATAAAATAAAGTAGACAATGCTGGAAGAGGAGAAAATTTATAAATGGTAGATAATTTAAGACTGATTGTGATAATAGCCATTACCAAAGTAACGATGTAAAATGGCATTCCTAAATCAAAAATGATTTTATTAATCAATACAAAAATCCACTCTATCTCTTCTGCCGATTTTTTAAAGATTGCTTTATTAAAGACATCTGAATAGTCTATGTAAATAGAAAACCCTACGAATAAATTTTTGTAAGCCGGATAATCTGCTCCCACATAATATCTAAATCCTGCTAAAATAATGAGTGCTACTCCCGCAATTATAGTAAACAAGGGAGTCTTTTTCTTATATTGGAACAGTTCTAATAAAGAAGCAAAAAATAGAAAAATAAATAATAAAGTAAATGCAGGGTGTAAAAAAACCATTTCCTGTAGCTATCTCAACAATATACAAATATATAATTTTTTTAATCGTTAGGCAAACTATTACTTTATTAATTCTATTATTCCACGAAAAAAATTAAATTTGTTATCAAATAATTTGCTGATGCAGAAAATCTCTGATAAACTCCTGATAAATGTATTGCTACCAATAGTCCTTCTAACGATAGTCTTCTATGGCTTTAATTCAGCGTATTTTCCTTACTCAACATTAGAAAAACTACCAGATTATTACTACAGCAATGTTTACAATTTTAGATTTATCTCCAGAGATGCATTGGTTTGGTTTTTTGAACAATTTAATACCGTTTTCACGAGTCTAAATCCTACTCTAAAAGAATACGCATCACAGTACGGAACTCCCTTTTACCACAGTTTTTTCCTTTTCAATGCTTTTTTTCTCGTGCTCACTTCATGGTGTTTGAATGAGATTTTAGCATTAAAAACATTTGCTAAAACTTCAGAAGTGGTCAAAATTATAATTCACACCTTTATTTTATTGTTGATTTCTATTACTAGCTACGTTTTAACACCTTATGACAGTCCTGCATTATTTTTATTTGCAATTACCGTATTTTTCACACTGAAATATTTCGAAGAAAGAAAACCACAACAACTCATTATCATTTCAGCACTCATTTTTATTTCTACCTTAAATAGAGAAACTTCTAGTTTGAATATCGCTTTTTTAGGTGCATTATTTTTAGATAAGGAAATATTGAAAAAAGAAAGATTACAGCAATTCCTCAGAATCATTGCATTACCCGTTTTTGCTTTTTTGTTGGCTTATATTTCGGTGAGAATTTTCATGAAAACAGACGAAGCAACCGTAAGTGAAGGTATTTATTTAGTACAAAACCTCACCAAACCCAATAACCTTTTAGGCATCCTATTCTTCATTATTTTCATCAGATGGACTCAAAAAATAAGCAGCTCACAACAAAACATTAGCAAAATTTCAGCATTTCTGCTTCTTTGTTCGCCTTATTTATTAATGATTTTAATGGTGGGTATTTTGTGGGAAATCAGACTTTTCATTCCTATCATTTTCGGAATGATATTGCTCTCACAAATGAATTTTGAGGAAGAAATTTAAATGACTTTTCTAATTAATTTTTCAAAACCGAAGAAATACAGCAAGTAATAGACTTGTTTTTTCAGAGGAAGCGAAAGCAAATAGTTTTTTCCAAATCTTTGATATTTTAAGATTTCAAAATTCGAAATTTTTCTTTCCTTAATGAACTTTTTCAATTCCGAAGACATTTTTTGGTACACCTCATCCTCTTTTACAAAAGCCAGATACGCCAAAAAAGTATAAACACCTTCTAAAATTTGAAAGTTTTTCAGTTCTGTTTTCTTGTGTGAATATTCTGAATTTTCAAATGCAATTTCTACATTTTTCACAGCTTTTAAAATATCTAAACCTCTTTCCGTGTGAGATTTTGAGATAGAATTGCTTCTTTCTAAATATTGATAATGAAACGCATCTGTTTTTGCCAAAGTTTTACATTGAAGCAGAATTTTCGGAATCAATTCGATATCCTCGAAATGCATTCCTTTTTGAAATCTTTTCCCTTCAAAAAGTTCTCGTTTGAAAATTTTATTACAAGCAAAATAAGAAATATCCGAAAACACTGAAAAATGTTTTTCCAAGTCTATTTTTTCAGGCAAATTCGGGATTTGCGTGAGTTTTTGAGTTACGATTCCGTTTTCGTCAACTTTTTGGAGATTACAAATTACAATTTCGGCTTCGTGCTTTTTTGCCAAATTATACATTTCTTCCATCATTGTTGCCGAAACATAATCATCTGAGTCTACAAAAGCAAGAAATTCGCCAGTTGCTCTATCAATTCCGAAATTTCGCGCATCGCTTAATCCTCCATTTTCCTTTACAAAAGTTTTTATTTTTTGAGGAAATTTATTTTGAAAAAACTCTATGATTTTTTGAGAATTATCCTTACTTCCGTCATTGATGACTAGAATTTCTATTTCCTGCAAAGTCTGATTCACCAGAGAATTTAAGCATTTCTCTAGATAATTTTCAACATTGTAAACCGGAACGATTACGGATATTTTCATAATTATATTTTTTCTCGCTGATTTTACAGATTAAGCAGATAAATACGTTTTAAAAAATCAGCCAAATCAGCTCAATCTGCGAGAGATTCTTAAACTCTTAGAAGTCTCTCACTCAAAACTCCATTCTTTGCCAAATCATACTCATACTGTGAACAAGGCACACATTTTTGAATATTTTCATCACTTCCGAAATACCACAATCCCGTAAAACTGTCTCTTTTGAAAGCAAATTCTTGATCGTCTATCAACACCCAAAAAGTATCGTAATGACGTTCTTTCGGATGCGTTTTTTGAATATCTATTCCTTCCAACAAATACCAAAGCATTTGCGCCAACAATTGATGATTCAAGATATTTTCTGCATCTGCATTAAAGTTGAAAATTCCTGCCATTTTCAGGTTTTCGCCTAAGCCAATTTCTTTCATCACCGCACAAATTTCCCTTCTGTTCAAGCCATTAATTTGAGGATTTACCGAAAAAGGTTCTGCAAAACTTTCCACCGCATCACAATTCAGCGTAACCAAATCTGCTCTTCGGAAAAAAGGCTCTATTCTATCGGTATTTCCCATCATTTCGGCCAATCTTATCACATCAAACTCTACACTTTTCATCAATTTCACCGCATCGATTTCGTTCAAATGCTTCTGATAGCCAAGATGATGATAATCTTTCAAACTCAATAATTTAGAATTGAAAATTTTCTGTAAAAAGTTTTGTTCAGAAATTTCATCGCCTTCATTGGAAAGGTCAATTTTATTATTAATCTGAGTATATCTGATGTTTTTTTGATGAAAATTAAGCGCATAAATCATTGCAATAGACAAATCATTTCCGCCACCTACCACAATCGGAACTGTATTTTTATACAAACAAGAAGAAAGAATTTCCTGCAAAATATAGTGCGTATCTTGAAGTGATTTCCCAGAAATAAGATCTCCCAAATCACAAATCGGGATTTCAAAATCAAATTTCGAAAGTTTGTAAAACTCTTCTCTTACTGTATCAAAATTTTTGGCAACAGCATTTCCTTTTCCGCCTCTGTAATCACTACAAAAAACCAACAAAATCCCATTTTCTGGAATTTCATTCGTAATCACACTTCCTAATTGCCAAGGTTGAGTTTCTATTTTTTTTGGTGAGATGATAATGTCTTCTATGTTCATTGGTTTTTGTGTCAAAATTTAAAATCAGTTTAATTAAAAAACCTTTTCTACAAACTTACAAAATAAGTTCTTCACCTAAAAATTTAAGTTTTGGCTAAAGCCAAATAGTTTCTCCACAAAAAAAGCGGACTAAAGTCCGCTCCTATTGATAATATTTTATAAAAATCTTTGCGCTCATTGCGTGAAACCTTTGCGACATTGCGTGAAACAAAATTATTTCTTCTTCGTTGCAGGTTTTTTAGCAACTGTTTTCTTTGCCGCAGGTTTTTTCTTTTCTGCAAAAGCTGTTTTATCTTGATCAGTAATCCATTTTTTTACTTCATCCAGAGAAACAGTTTTCAATTCTTCTGCTTCATACTTGCTTCCGTCTTCTTTTTTCGGAATTTTGAACATTGCTTTACCAAATTTAATGAAAGGTCCCCATCTTCCGTTTTCGATCGAAATTTTTTCTTTTTCCCATTGTTGAATATAGCGGTTGGCTTCTTTCTCTAATTTGGCAGAAATGAGTTCTTCAATATCTCCTTGAGTAAGATTGTCAAAATCATATTTCTTAGGAACATTTACATACAAATCTTTGTATTTTACAAATGGTCCAAATCTTCCCGTTCCTTTGGTTACAGGTTCACCTTTATAAGTGGCAATTGGCGCATCTGCTTCTATTTTTTCTTTGATGAAATTTTCTGCAACCTCTTGAGTTACCGAAAAAGGATCTGTTCCTCTTCCGATAGAAATAAAAGCATCTCCCCATTTTACATAAGGTCCGAATCTTCCTACGCCAACAGAAACTGGTTTTCCTTGGAATTCTTTTAAATCAAAAGGAATTTTAAATAATTCTAAAGCTTCTTCAAAACTGATGGTATTGATATTTTGCGTTGGCAAAAGTGAAGCGTAAGTCGGTTTCTCTTCATCATCATTTTCCCCAATTTGAATCATCGCACCATATCTTCCCATTTTGGCGTAAACATTTTTGCCCGTTTTAGGATCCACACCTAATAATCTTTCGCCAGTAGCTCTATCTGCATGTTCTTCTACATCTTCAATTTTCGGGTGGAAATGATCATAAAAACTTTTCAAAGTTTCTTTCCATTTTTCGGCACCATTGGCAATATCGTCGAAATCTTGCTCTACTTTCGCCGTAAAACCATAATCTAAAATTTCATTGAAATTATTAATCAAAAATTCATTCACCACTTCGCCAATATCTGTAGGAACGAATTTATTTTTATCTCCGCCAAATTTCTCCGTCAAAACTTCTTTTTTAATACCAGATTTTCCCAAAGAAAGTTTCACGATTTCTCTTTCTTGCGGAAGAATTTCGCGTTTGTCAACATATCCTCTATTCTGAATCGTTTGAATTGTTGGTGCGTAAGTAGAAGGTCTTCCAATTCCCAATTCTTCTAATTTTCTTACCAAAGCAGCTTCCGTATATCTTGCTGCTGGTTTAGTGAATTTTTCGGTAGCTGTAATTTTTTTATAACTTAAAACTTCGCCTACATTTACTTTTGGCAATAGTTTTTCGTTGTTTTCCTCATCATCTTCTTCAGTTTTCGAAATTCCATAGACTTTTAGGAAACCATCGAAAACAATTACTTCACCTTGCGCTTCAAAATGACTTGGCAAAGCAGAATTCCCGATTTCAATTATGGTTTTTTCAATTTTTGCATTTGCCATCTGAGAAGCTAAAGTTCTCTTATATATTAATTGATATAATTTATTCAATTGAACATCATCAATCGATTTTACAGAAAAATCAGTCGGACGAATTGCTTCGTGCGCTTCTTGAGCAGATGCAGATTTCGTAGTGTAATTTCTTGGCGAAGAATATTCTGCCCCGAATTCTTTTTCGATGAAATCTTTAGCAGCGCTAATCGCATCTTGAGATAGATTTACAGAGTCTGTTCTCATATAAGTAATGTACCCTTCTTCGTAGAGACGCTGTGCAATTCTCATGGTAGAAGTTACATTGTATCCTAATCTATTAGACGCTTCTTGTTGCAAAGTAGAAGTGGTAAAAGGTGCAGAAGCAGAACGAGAACCTGGTTTAGTTTCTACATTTAAGACTTTAAATTCTACATTTTGAGATTTTTCTAAAAATGCTTCCGCTTCTTTTTCTTGAGCAAAATCTTTTTTCAGTTTTGCAGCAATTTCTTGCTTTTCTGCATTTACGAAAGTTCCTTCCACTTTATAAGTAGAAGTCGGTTTGAAATTTCTAATTTCTTGTTCTCTTTCTACGACCAATCTTACTGCAACAGATTGTACTCTTCCTGCCGAAAGTCCTGTTTTCACTTTTTTCCAAAGTACTGGCGACATTTCAAAACCTACAATTCTGTCGAGAACCCTTCTTGCTTGTTGAGCATTTACGAGATTCTGGTCAATTTTTCTTGGGTTTTCAATCGCTTTTAAAATCGCATTTTTGGTAATTTCGTGGAAAACAATACGCTTAGTATTTTCTTCTTTGAGTTTTAATTCTTGTGCTAAATGCCAAGCAATAGCTTCTCCTTCACGGTCTTCATCGGAAGCTAACCAAACGATATCCGCTTTTTTCACCGCTGCTTTCAGTTCAGTTACCAATTTCTTTTTATCAGCAGGAACTTCGTAATCTGGCGTGAAGGTTTTAAGGTCTATTCCCATTCCTTTTTTGGGTAAATCTCGAATATGACCGAAGCTAGATTTCACTTCGAAATCCTTTCCAAGATACTTCTGAATGGTCTTCGCTTTTGCTGGTGACTCTACGATGACTAGATTTTTTGACATGCACAAAATTTTTGCAAAAGTAGAAACTTTTTTTTAAACGAGATTTTTTAAAATTATTTTTCCTTGTTTTATGACATATTTTACCTAATTTTCTGGATATATTCATTTTATCTATCACAACAAAAAATATATTTTTTCATCAAAAATTTGGAAAATCAATAAACTTGATATAATTTTACCAAAGATTTATGAAATCATTTTCAAACATATCAGCAAATTATAATAGCACTCAAGTAATGATGTGCTGTTGTTCTCTTACCAAAATTAGAGGGCAGTTTGCTTCGTTATGTACAATGACTAGATAGAAATTCTATTTACAATATATATTAATGAGCCCTCAGTTTTCTGAGGGCTTTTTTTGTTCAAGAAAAATTAAACTTTAAAATATGAAAAGAAAACAACAATTGTTAGGATTATTGGTAATTACAGGATTAGGAATTCCATCTTTTGCCAATGCACAAAAAAAAGATTCTCTAAAAGAGAAAAACATTGAAGAAACTGTAATCATAGGTACTAGAAACAAAAATAGAGTTCTTACAGACGTACCAGCTCCTGTAGATGTTTTTTCCGTGAAAGACATTATTATTAATTCTCCGCAGACTAATGTAAATCAAATTATGAATTATATTGCACCTTCTTTTACAAGTAACCCTACTTCTACAGCAGACGGAACAGATCACGTAGATCCTGCTCAATTAAGAGGTTTAGGAACAGATCAAACGCTGGTTTTACTCAACGGAAAAAGAAGACACACTTCTTCTTTGGTAAATATTAATGGTTCTCCTGGCCGTGGTTCAGTAGTAACAGACCTCAACGCAATTCCTGCTTTTGCAATTGATAGAATAGAGGTTTTAAGAGATGGTTCTGCAGCGCAATACGGTTCTGATGCAATTGCAGGTGTAATTAATGTAAATTTAAAAAGAAACAGCGGATTTTCTGGAGCCTTACAATATGGGGGAAATGTTTCTAACGCTTCTAATAATTTTTCTGGTGGAATTGACGGGCAACTTCTTCAATTAGACTTAAATTACGGAACTAGTTTAGGAAAAAAAGGAGGCTTTTTCAATATTACGGGAACACTTGCCAATAGAGAAAATACGAGCCGAGCTGGAATTAGAAATAATAGTATCTTCAATGCTTATAATGCTGTAGAAAGGATTGCAGGAAATAACGGTGTAAATCTTTCATCTCTTTTTGGAAACATTACTAATACACCTAATCAATCGCAAATTATTAACTACATCAAACAATATGCTCCACAAGTAGGATATTTTACAACTGCTCAACAAACTGCGATTGCAAATGCAAGCTCTCTTTCAGCATTGCAAAGTGCTCTGAATTTTGATGTTACCAACAACGAACTCTCAGCAAGAGGTTTGTCTAGAAAAGATTTTAATATGAATGTGGGACAATCTAAACTTGCAACAGGACAAGTTTATTATAATGCAAAACTTCCACTGAATGAAATTACCAGCTTATATTCTTTCGGTGGACTTTCTTACAGAAAAGGAGCTTCTTATGCTTTTTACAGACTTCCGAATGGTAGCGGAACTTCTACATCGCTATATTCAAATGGATTTTTGCCAGAAATAGAATCTGATATTTATGATTTTTCTACAGCACTTGGTTTAACTTCTAAACTGGCTGGTTTTGATGTGGATTTAAGTACCAATTTAGGAACTAACTCTTTTAGTTATACCATTAATAATACTGCTAATGCAACTTTGGGAGTTAATTCTCCTTCAAGTTTTAATGCTGGTAAAATTGCTTTCTTACAAAACACCAACAATTTAGATTTTTCTAGAAATTTCGATGTTTTAGAAGGCTTAAACTTAGCTTTTGGAGCAGAATACAGATATGAAAACTTCAAAATCAACAAAGGTGAAGAAGCTTCTTATGCCATCTATGATATTAACGGAAATATAGCTCCTGCAACTGGTGTTGCAACAAATTTAGCCGTTACAGATTTCTTTGGAAACAGAAGAGGTGGTGGTTCGCAAGGTTTTACAGGATTTCAACCTTTAGACGAAATCAACAAATCTAGAAACAGCTTTGCAGGATATGTAGATACCGAATTAAATATTTTTAATAATTGGATTGTAAGTGGAGCTTTACGTTATGAAAATTACTCAGATTTCGGAAATACACTCAACGGAAAATTGGCTACTTTGGTTAAAGTAACACCTAATTTCAACTGGAGAGCTTCTGCACAAACTGGTTTTAGAGCGCCTTCACTTCAACAGAAATATTTCAGTTCTACATCTACTCAGTTTTTTACCAATTCTACTACTGGATTATTAGAACCAAAACAAGTAACATTCTTTACCAATGAATCCAGAGCTGCAGAATTAGTCGGAATCCCAAGATTAAAACCAGAAAAATCTAAAAGTATAAGCACAGGTTTCACCTTCAAAATTCCTTCTGCTAATTTAAGCATCGCTGTAGATGGCTATTTCACAAGAATTAATGACAGAGTAATTCTTACAGGAGCTTACGCTAGACCAACAGATGCACAAGTGAACGCAACTTCTGGAGCTGCACAACAAGCGTTAAAAGATTTGCAATCTGCATTTGACTCTAAATACGCGGAAAGAGCTTCATTTTTCAGCAATGGTATCAATACAGAAACCAAAGGTATAGACGTGGTAATTACTCATAAACACAATTTCAGTGAAGGAATTTCTATAAAATCTGATTTAGCAGGAAGTTACAACCATACTCAAAGAGTTGGCAAACTTCAGTTACCTCAAACGTTAATTAATTCTGGTTCTAATGCTGCTTCTTATGCATTTACATTCTTCCCAGAATCTAGCAAAGTGTATTTAGAAAATGCAATCCCAAGATTTAAGGCAAGTCTTTCTAATAATTTAAGTTTAGGAAAACTAGACATTTTGCTTAGAAATTCATATTTCGGAAAAGTAACAGATCCTGGTGCAACAGATGTAAATCTAGATGGTTTTTCTTCTGTTTATGAACATCCTGTTTATGGAGGAAAACTGATTACAGATATTTCTATTGGTTACCAATACAATAAAAATTTGAGATTTACAGTAGGTGCAAATAATGTAGGAGACGTATATCCAGACACCAATCCAACTAAAGTTCCTGCATTTACTAACACAAGTCCAGGACTTACTTCTTCGCCAAGTACAGATTTATCAAACGCCAATCAGTTTGTGTATTCTAGAGCAGTTTCGCAATATGGTTTAAATGGGAGATACGTTTTTGCTAGAATTAATTTTAATTTCTAATAATTTTTATACCAATAAACCGGCAGTAGCATAAATTTTGCTGTCGGTTTATAAAAAAACAAAACAAATTTATGCCTACAGAAAATAAAATAAGATTAACCGCCTTTTTAGTATTTATCTTAACCATTTTATACATCACAACTCATTTCGTTTGGATTCCTCTTTTTCTATTAATAGATTTTGCTTTCAGAGGTTCTGGATACGGAAAATGGAGTGTTTTAGGATTTTTAGCTGAGAAAATAGTTTCGATTTTTAATTTAGAACAAAAACCCATTTATTTTCCTCCGAAACAATTTGCTGCACAAGTAGGTTTTATTTTTTCATTGACATTATTGGTTTTTAATCTTCTCGAAATCAACAGTCTTATTGTAAGCGGAATTTTACTAATTTGCGCAGGTCTAGAAGCGTTTTTCAATTTCTGTGTTGGATGTTATGTGTACAATGCTTATTATCACTTCAAAAATAAATAGCATTTATTTAACATTTTCAAAAGGTACAACTGCACTAAATTCTATTATTTTTGTAGCATCCAAATCTTATTTTATTGAAAAACTTCATTCAAAATTCCATTAAAAGTCAGAAAGTATTCTATCGATATTTTCGCAGGAAAGGTATTAAAAGACTTTTCAAAGAAAATATCTTAGAAAGTGATGGAGACAACAAAAGTAAAGCGCTTTCTATCGCCTTAGGAATTTTTATTGGAGTTTCTCCTTTTTGGGGATTTCATACTGTTTTAGCGCTTTCGTTGGCAACAGTTTTTAAGCTGAATAAGTTTCTTACATTTGTATTTTCTCAAATCAGTTTAGCGCCTTTTATTCCCTTTATTATAGGGATTTCTATGTTTTTTGGTTCTTTTTTCGTGGAAGGAAAAACCGATTTTTCTCATCAAGAATTGAATTTAGAAATGGTAAAACACAACTTGTTACAATATGTGGTAGGAAGTTTTATTTTCGCCACTTTGTTAGCGATTAGTTTTGGTTTTACATTTTTCTATTTATTAAATCTTTTCCGAAAAGAAAGTACGTCTTAACTCACTTAAAACCAATATTTTTAACCAAAAATTAATAAAAAATTCACGAAAATTCATTATATTCGCAAACTTAAATTTTAACAGTAGAAACCGAGATATAATGAAGAAGTTCACAGAATACAAGCAACTTAACCTAAATGCTGTAGCAGAAAACGTTGCCAATTTTTGGAAAACCAATCAAACCTTTAAAAAATCCGTAGAAACACGCGAAGGAAAACCCAAGTATGTTTTTTACGAAGGACCACCTTCTGCCAACGGAATGCCGGGAATTCACCACGTAATGGCGAGAGCATTAAAGGATATTTTTTGCCGTTATCAAACGCAAAACGGAAAGCAAGTTTTCCGTAAAGCTGGTTGGGACACGCATGGTTTACCTGTAGAATTAGGCGTAGAAAAAGAACTCGGAATTACCAAAGAAGACATCGGTAAAAAAATTACCGTGGAAGAATACAACCAAGCGTGTAGAAATGCTGTAATGCGATATACAGACGTTTGGAATGACCTTACCGAAAAAATTGGTTATTGGGTAGATCTAGACAATCCTTACATTACCTACGAACCAAAATACATGGAAACAGTTTGGTGGCTTTTAAAACAATTGTACAACAAAGATTTATTGTACAAAGGTTACACCATTCAGCCGTATTCTCCAAAAGCGGGAACTGGACTTTCTTCTCACGAATTGAACCAACCAGGAACTTATAGAGATGTTTCTGACACTACAGTTGTCGCTCAGTTTAAAGTTAAAAAATTCTCAGAAAATCTAGAATCTAAAATCTCGGCTCTAGGTTCTGATTTTCACATTTTGGCTTGGACGACAACTCCTTGGACTTTACCTTCTAACACAGCTCTTGCAGTTGGTAGAGATATAGAATATGTCTTGGTTAAGACTTTCAACCAATATACTTTTGAGCCGATTAATATCATTTTGGCTCGTCCGTTATTGGAAAAACAATTCGGGAAAAAATTTGTAGAAGGAACTGATGAAGATTTTGCAAATTATACCGCTGAAAGCAAAACCATCCCTTACCAAGTTTTAGCAGAATTTACAGGTGAAGATTTAGCAGAAACTACTTACGAACAATTAATTCCTTGGTTTTTACCTGCGGAAAACGCCGAAAAAGCATTCCGTGTAATCATCGGAGATTTTGTAACCACAGAAGACGGAACGGGAATTGTACACATTGCGCCAACTTTCGGGGCAGATGATAACAGAGTGGCACAAGAAAACGGAATTCCGCCAATGTTGGTAAAAGATGAAAATGATAATCTCGTTCCTTTGGTGGATTTACAAGGTAAATTTTTAAAAGGCGAAAACGTTCCTGAACTTTTCAGTGGAAAATACATCAAAAACGAATATTACGACGAAGGAACTGCTCCCGAAAAATCTTGGGATGTAGAACTCGCGATTTTGTTAAAAACCGAAAACAAAGCCTTCAAAGTAGAGAAATATGTTCACAGTTATCCGCATTGTTGGAGAACTGACAAACCAGTGTTGTATTATCCTTTGGATTCTTGGTTTGTAAAAATGACTTCAGTAAGAAATCGTTTGGTAGAACTCAACGAAACCATCAATTGGAAGCCAAAATCTACAGGTGAAGGAAGATTTGCCAACTGGTTAGAAAATGTAAACGATTGGAATCTTTCTCGTTCAAGATATTGGGGAATTCCTTTGCCAATTTGGAGAAGCGAAGACCTGAAAGAACAAAAAGTAATCGGTTCTGTAGAAGAATTGGTGAATGAAATTCAAAAATCAATTGAAGCAGGTTTTATGACCGAAAATCCTTTCCAAGATTTTGAAGTAGGAAATATGTCTGCTGAAAATTATGCGAAAATAGATTTACACAAAAATATTGTTGATGCCATCACTTTGGTTTCAGATAGCGGAAAACCAATGAAACGTGAATCTGATTTGATAGATGTTTGGTTTGATTCTGGTTCAATGCCTTATGCACAATTGCATTATCCTTTCGAAAACAAAGAAATGATAGACAGCGGAAAAGCTTTTCCGGCAGATTTTATTGCAGAAGGAGTTGACCAAACCAGAGGTTGGTTTTATACACTTCACGCAATTGGAACTACTGTTTTTGATTCTATTGCTTATAAAAATGTAGTTTCTAACGGTTTAGTCCTCGACAAAAACGGACAAAAAATGTCTAAACGTCTCGGAAATGCAATTGATCCTTTTGAAACTTTACAAAAATATGGTCCCGATGCAACGCGTTGGTACATGATTTCTAACGCCAATCCTTGGGAAAATTTAAAATTTGATTTAGAAGGAATTGATGAAGTGCGTAGAAAATTTTTCGGAACGCTTTACAACACGTATTCTTTCTTTAGTTTATATGCGAATGTTGACGGCTTCAATTATTCAGAAAAAGACGTGGAAAACCGCCCGGAAATTGACCGTTGGATCCTTTCAGAACTGAATCTTTTAATCAAAGAAGTAAAAGAATTCTACGAAGATTACGAGCCAACGAAAGTGGCGAGAGCAATCAACACGTTCGTAAACGATAATTTAAGTAACTGGTATGTAAGACTTTGCAGAAGACGTTTCTGGAAAGGCGATTATTCTGAAGACAAAATTTCGGCTTACCAAACTTTATATACTTGTTTAGAAACTGTTGCGAAAATTTCTGCACCAATTGCTCCGTTTTTTATGGATCAATTGTATCAAGATTTGAATGCAGTTACTGGAAAAGATGCAGCAGAATCTGTTCATTTAACCGATTTCCCGAAAGTTGATGAAAGTTTAATCGACCAAAATTTGGTAGAAAAAACACATTTGGCACAAACCATCACTTCTATGGTGTTCTCTCTGAGAAAGAAAGAAAACGTGAAAGTTCGTCAACCACTTCAAAAAGTGATGATTCCTGTTCTAGACAAAAAAACCGAAGAGCAAATTTTAGCGGTTTCGGAACTCATCAAACAAGAAGTGAATGTAAAAGAATTGCAATTAATTAATGCAGAAGAAGCAAGTCATTTAATTGTAAAACAAATTAAGCCGAATTTCAAATCTTTAGGTCAAAGACTAGGAAAAGATATGAAAACGGTTGCTGGTGAAATTACTAATATGACTTCGGAGCAAATTTCCACTATTGAAAAAGAAGGAAAAATGACCATCGCAGGTTACGAAATCGGTTTAGAAGATGTAGAAATTTCTACGAAAGATATCCCAGGTTGGACAGTAGCTAGTGAAGGAAAAATAACGGTAGCGCTTGATTTAACCATTAAAGATGAATTAAAATCTGAAGGAATTGCAAGAGAATTCATCAATAGAGTTCAGAATTTAAGAAAAGACAAAAATTTCAACCTAACAGACAGAATTTCAATCAGTTTAGAAGAAAACTGTCCGTTTAGAAAAGAACTTACTAACAATGAACAATATATTTGTACAGAAGTATTGTCAGATAAAATAGAATTTGTAATTTCACTCGCAAATTTTGAAGAAATCGAAATTGACGAAGTTAAATTTAATGTTAATATTGAAAAAATATAACAAAGATGGCAGAAGAAAGAGTAAGATACAGTGACGCTGAGTTACAAGAATTTAAGAAAATCATTCAAGACAAAATAGCAAAGGCTGAAAAAGATTTAGCCCTTATTAACGAAAGTTTCATCAATAACCAAAATAATGGTACAGATGACACTTCTCCTACCTTCAAAGCTTTCGAAGAAAGTGCAGAAACGCTAAGCAAAGAGCAAAATTCTATTTTGGCTGCAAGACAAGAAAAATTCATTCGTGACCTAAAAAACGCCTTAATAAGAATTGAAAACAAAACTTACGGCGTTTGTAGAGTGACTGGTAAATTAATCCCAAAAGAAAGATTAATGGCGGTTCCTCATGCTACATTAAGCATTGAAGCGAAAAATATGCAAAGATAAATTTGTACTTTGTACAACTTATAATGTGCAATGTATAATGTATTTTGAAAAAGATTCATTGTACTTTGTGCATTTTATATTTTTACACCATCAACTATGGAACTTTTATTTCTAGTCCTTGCCATTGCAGTCATTTTTATTTTTTTCTTTAGAAAAGACATCAAAGAAAAAATAAATCCTGAAAAAACTAAAAACTACACCATAGATGATAAATATAACGCTGCCAAACGCGAAAGAGAAAAAGAAATAGACCAACTCTTAAGCAAAATGGGCAAAAACGGAATTGCAGATTTAAGCGAAAAAGACCGAAAAAGATTAGAAGAACTGTCTAAGAAATAATTGTACAATGTATAAAGTACAATGTAAAAAGTACAATGTATAAAAAACACTTTTACAGTTAGAAACAAATAATTTTGCAAAAAACAGAAATTTAAAATACTTTGTACATTATACATAGTACATAATACTCGAAAAAAATGGAATCACTTATCGTTCACCTAAAAAACCAAATGGAACTCAATGCACTGAAAAGTGTAATGAAAGAAATGGGGATTAAATATGAAAAATTTCACACCAGAAATAATAAAACAAACCCTTTTGTAGAAAAGAAAATTTCATCTAAAAAAGCGGTAAAAGCCACTAAAAATTTTAAAGAAAAACCAAAACCAGGATTATAATGAAAAAAATCGTACTTGTTACTTTTATCGTTTTATTAATCGACCAACTGTCTAAAATTTACGTAAAAACTCATTTTTATCTCAATGAAAGCGTTGAAGTTTTCGGGCTAGATTGGTGGAGATTTACTTTCGTAGAAAATCCAGGAATGGCTTATGGTTTGCAATTTGGTGGTTTACTTGGCAAATATGCACTTGTGATCATCAGAATTTTCTTAATTGGAGGAATGATTTATCTTTTTAGAAAATGGCTCAAAGAAGGCGCTTCTAATTATTTACTAATCCCGATGTCTATGATTTTTGCAGGAGCCATCGGAAACTTGATTGACGGAATGTTCTACGGATTAATTTTCGATTCTGGAATGGTTTATGACTCAACGATTGATAGATGGATTGGTTATGACGGGATTTCTCAATTTACAGAATTCGGGAAAGGTTATTCACATTTCATGAAAGGTTGTGTAGTAGATATGTTTCATTTTCCGATGTTCTCATTCAATCTTTTTGGAAAGCATTTTGAATTTTTCAGTTACATTTTTAATGTAGCCGATTCTGCAATCACCATCGGTGCCATTTTCTTACTTATTTTCAAAAGGAAAGCTTTTCCTAATGGATTTGAATTGTAAAGATTAAACTTTTTTTTTCTATATAGACTTCAAGAAATTTCTTGAAGTTTTTTCTTTTCCGTAAATTTGTAACTATTAATCTTAACCTTTACCTCAACCTAAAAATATGTCAAGAATTTTAACCGGAATACAAGCAACAGGAACTCCACATTTAGGAAATCTTTTGGGAGCCATCATTCCTGCAATAGAATTATCTAAAAAATCTGAAAACGAATCGTTTTTGTTTATCGCAAACATGCATTCTTTGACGCAAATTAAAAATGCAGAAGAACTGAGACAAAACACTTACGAAATCGCAGCAGCGTGGTTAGCTTGTGGTTTAGACACCGAAAAAACTTATTTCTACAGACAAAGTGATATTCCTGAAGTTTGTGAACTTTCTTGGTATTTATCTTGCTTCTTTCCTTTTTCTAGATTACAACTGGCGCATTCTTTCAAAGATAAAGCAGATCGTTTAGAAGATGTAAATGCAGGACTTTTCACCTATCCTATGTTGATGGCGGCAGACATTTTATTGTATGATGCAGAAATCGTTCCTGTAGGAAAAGACCAGTTACAGCATTTGGAAATGGCGAGAGATGTAGGTGCGAGATTCAACAATCAGATGGGAGAAATTTTCGTGCTTCCACAAGCTGAATTGCAAGAAAACACGAAATACGTTCCAGGAATTGATGGCCATAAAATGTCTAAATCTAGAGGAAATATCATCAATATTTTCCTTCCAGAAAAGCAATTAAAAAAACAAGTGATGGCTATCGAAACGGATTCTACTCCGCTAGAAGAACCGAAAAATCCTGACACTTGTAAAGTTTTTGCCATTTATTCTTTACTCGCAAATGAAACGCAAATTGCAGAAATGCGTGCTAAATATTTGGCAGGAAATTACGGTTATGGTCATGCTAAAACAGAATTATTCAATTTAATTCTAGAAAATTTCAAAACAGAAAGAGAGAGATTCGATTATTACATGAACAATCTTTCTGAATTGGACGCTAAATTGCAAGAAGGTGCAGAAAAAACCAGAAAGATTGCCGCAGAAACTCTGAAAAGAGTAAGATTAAGCTTAGGAATGTAAAATTTTCCCCAATTTACGCTGATAAAAAATTTTAAATATTATATAAAAAATGCTTCAAAAAATTTGAAGCATTTTTATTTTAGAAAAGTTTTTATGAAGTTTTACCTTAAATCTGCTGAATCTGCGGGAATTTTATAGAAAGTTTTTAATTTCTTCCAAATTTTGAATGGTTTTCAGACCTTCTTCAGATTTATTTTCTTTAAGCGCATCAAAGAAAATAATATCTAAACCAAAATTCTGAGCTCCTTTTACATCTGCAACCCAATCATCGCCAATAAATATTGACTCAGATTTTTCAGCATTGGCTAAATTCAAGGAATATTCGAAAATTCTTTCATCTGGTTTCATGGCATGAGCATCTTCTGCGCTCGTTACTGTTTTGAAATATTTTTTCAGTCCAGATTTTTCTACTTTTCTGTTCGTCACTTCATGAAAACCATTTGAAACCACATGAAGTTGATACCCTTTCTCTTTTAAATATTCTAAAATTTCGATGGTTTGCGGAATCAATTCATTGAAATTGATGATTTCGTCTAAGAAATGCTTCTCGAAATACTGTGCTAATTCTTCATTATCTATCCCGAAATGCAGAAAAGTATCATAAAATCTATGTTTTCTCAAGAAATCCTTATCAATAATTCCGTCTCTGATTTTTACCCATAAATCTTCATTAATTTCATCATATTTAGCATGAAATTCATGGAAGAGAATGTTATACTTGTCTGAAATTTCTTTTCTTTGGAACAATTCTTCTAAGGTAAGAACTGCATTTTTACGGTGATCCCAAAGTGTATTATCGAGGTCAAAAAAAATGTGCCTTATGTTTTTCATAGGGCACAAATTTAAGTAAAATAAGCGGTTTATTTAATTTTTAGAAATGATAAATTTCTTTTCATTTGAAGTTAAAACTGCTATACTTTTAGAATAATTTAATAAAAAATTTACTGTTGATTTTTTAGGATTCAAAACAGGAGTTTTAAGAGAGTAATTATTTTTCATAGGCTAAAAAAGTTTGTATTTTTAATCAAAACGAAACCTTTTTAGCTTTATTGTATTACCTCGTTAAAATTATTTGATTTTCCTCCATAATTTTCCTCAAGTTAATCAGTGCATAACGAACTCTACCTAGCGTAGTATTGATACTCGTATTGGTTTGCTCTGCAATTTCTTTGAAACTTAATCCATCAAAAAATCTTAATTTAATGACTTCTTGTTGATTTTCGGGTAAGAAAACGAGCATTTTCATCAGGTCATCATAAATTTGATTTGTGATTAACCTTTCTTCGATGTTTTCTTCCGTTTCTTTAAGCAAATCAAAAATAGAAAACTCTTCGTTTTCATAAGTTGTTTCAGAAACTTTTATGTGCTTAGATTTAAGTCGATAATGGTCTATAATAAGATTGTGCGCAATTCTTTTTGCCCAAAGAATAAATTTACCATCATCATTATATCTTCCTTCTTTTAGGGAAACAATGATTTTCATAAAAGTATCTTGAAAAACATCATTAGCGAGTTCTTCATCCATCAATTTATAGAAAATAAACGAGAAAAGTTCTTTTTGGTGTCGTGAAATAAGAATAGAAAGTGCGTTTTCGTCGCCTTTTTGATATCTCGAAATCAGCAAACTATCAGTAAGTGTTTCCATAACTTTAACTTCATTATTATGAAACAGACTAACAGGAGTTAGCTATTTCTGGTTTTTACAGTTTATTAAATGAAGTAAAGTTTGCTCAATAGGCGATTCGATTTACGTTTTGTATGACAAATTTATAAAAAATGTTAAATATTCAAAATAATTTTTCAAAAAAATCGTTGTTTGCTTATTTATTTTTCTTTGATTTACTGAAAACAACTAACGGAATATTAACCGTGAAATTTAAATTAAGACCTTCCATTACTCTATCATTCAATTGTTTATTTCCCAGCTGAAATGCGTAACCACCAGTAAAATCTATAATTCCGAAAAGGGAGATTCCTGCTTTTGGTGCCACAAATTGGGGCGTAATTTCTGTACCTGCAAGAAAATAATAAGAATGCTGTATATCTACGTTTTTTTCGAAATTCAATAAAATATCTCCTTGAAATTTAGGCAAAATCGCAAATTCACCGTTTACTTTTCCCATCAAAGCAGAACCAGAAACTCTGTAAAGAACATTATCGTTCTTTAGAAAAATGAATCTAGCTCCAACTTCTCCAAAGTTTGAGTTTTGATATTCGTAACCTGCAAAAACCATCGGATGAACCGTAACCTGCGATTGCCCACGAAAACCGATGAAGAAAATACCGAAGAAAATTATATGTTTAAGAAATTGCATTCTGAAAATTTTTGTAAAAATAAGAAAACCGTTCATTTCTGAACGGTTTCTTGATTATAAGTTGAAGGCTTTCTTAATATCTTCTACTCTGTCTAGCTTTTCCCAAGTAAAGAATTCTAGATTATCAAGTGTAATTTCATTTTTTTGACCTTTATTAAAAGTCTTGCTTCCTACATAATAATCTCTTCCCATGTGTCCGTAAGCTGCGGTTTCTTGATAGATTGGATTTCTCAATTTCAAGTTTTGTTCAATTGCGTAAGGTCTTAAATCAAATAATTCTTGCACTTTTTTCGCTAATTCTCCATCATTGATTCCTACTTTAGAAGTTCCGTAAGTGTTAATAAACAAACCACAAGGTTCTGCTACCCCGATTGCGTAAGAAACCTGAACCAAAACTTCATCTGCAACTCCTGCAGCTACTAAATTTTTAGCAATGTGTCTTGTTGCATAAGCAGCACTTCTGTCTACTTTTGATGGATCTTTTCCAGAGAAAGCACCACCACCATGAGCTCCTTTTCCGCCGTATGTATCTACGATAATTTTTCTACCAGTTAAACCAGTATCACCGTGAGGTCCACCAATTACAAATTTCCCAGTTGGATTGATGTGATATTTAATTTGGTCAGTAAACAATGCTTGGATTTCTGGCTTTTGTTGAGCGATTACTCTAGGCATTAGAATCTCGATGATATCTTTTCTAATTTTCGCAAGCATTTCTTCATCTTCTGCAAAATCATCATGCTGCGTAGAAACTACAATAGTGTCTATTCTTTGCGGTTTATGATCATCTGAATATTCAATTGTTACCTGAGACTTCGCATCTGGACGAAGATATTTAATCTCTGTTCCTTCTCTTCTGATTGCTGAAAGTTCTCTTAAAATAGAATGCGCTAAATCTAATGCAAGAGGCATATAGTTTTCGGTTTCATTGGTTGCATAACCGAACATCATTCCTTGGTCTCCTGCTCCTTGAGCATTTGCTTTCTCTTCAAAAGATTCTCCAGATTTTCTATCAACTCCTTGATTAATATCTGGAGATTGCTCGTGAATTGCAGAAATTACGCCACAAGAATCACCATTAAACATATATTCACCTTTGGTATAACCTATTCCATTGATCACTTCTCTGGCGATGGTCTGTACATCTAGATAAGCTTTCGATTTTACTTCTCCTGCAAGTACAACTTGTCCTGTAGTGACTAAAGTTTCGCAAGCAACTTTAGAATTTTTATCATAAGCTAAAAAATTATCGATAAGCGCATCAGAAATTTGGTCTGCTACTTTGTCTGGATGTCCTTCTGAAACAGATTCAGACGTAAATAAATAAGGCATATTATTATTTTCTTTTTAAGGATTAAAACAGAAAAAATGGAAGGCAAACCTTATGAGAACTAAAAAGAAGAAATCTGTTTTAGCATTTTTTATTGAGGTTGCAATCAGTCCAAATTTTTCCTCTAAAATTTGTTGGGCAAAATTACAGAGTATTTTATTAATATCAAAATACTTAGAAAAAAAGCTCTTCAAAAATTTGAAGAGCTTCTTGACAAAAATTATTGTGGTTTTATTTTTACAAAATCTTGTGGGAATTGGGTATAATTCAACTTTGGTTCTAGAGAAGTTTTAATAGATTTCACCAATTCGTCTAGAATTTTTTGTTTGTAAGTAGGCTTGTAATAAATCATGCTGATTTCTCTAATTGGGAAAGGCTTTTTGAAACGGTGGATTTTAGAACTTTGTTCTTTAGAAAGCTGAGAAACTGCCAATTCTGGAAGCACTGTTAAACCACCAATTTTATCTACCATCTGAACCAAAGTATTGATATTAGACGCCATAAAATCTAAATTTTTAGGCTTCAGAGAGTTTTCTTTAAGGTTGCAGATATTTTCAAATTGTGTTCTTAAGCAGTTCCCTTCTTCTAAAAGCCATACTTTATTCACATCTATATCTTCTGGCAAGATGAATTCATCTTTAATATCATTCGCAATTTTATCTGCTGAATACACCATCAACTCTTCATTGAACAAAAAGTCGCTGAAAAACTCTTCTGCATCAGAATAAGGTGTAGAAATAATTCCTGCATCTAATTCTCCTGATTTCAATGCTTTAATTATGTTTTCAGTGGTCATTTCTTTTACATTCAACACAATTTTTGGATTTTTAGAAAGAAAATCAAAAATTTCTGTTGGCAAAATAAAACTTGAAACGGTAGGAATAATCCCTAAGTTAATTCTCCCAGCAAGAACATTGTTTAAAATGCTTGCTTTGTTTTTCAATTCCATTACAGAATCTACTACTACTTTTGCTTGATCAATAATTTGTGCACCAATATCTGTAGTTCTAATAGGATGGGTAGTTCTATCAAAGATTTTTACTTCCATCTCATCTTCGAACTTCTGAATCATTGCACTTAAAGTAGGTTGGGTAATAAAACAAGCTTGAGCAGCTTTTCCGAAGTGTTTATATTTATCTACTGCGATAAGATATTCTAATTGTTGAATATTCATTTGTAGGGTACTTATTTATAAATTCTATTACAAATATAGAGAAGATATGCGAGAAAAAATAATATTTCTATATGATAGACATCATGTATTTAATTTTGATTTTTAATCGATGTTACATATAATTAGACATTGAAATTTTCGCTCCAAAAATTAATTTTTATTCGTTACTTTGTTATCTAGAAAAAACAACCATCATGAGTAAGAAGCTAACCAATTCATCAGGAATACCGTATTTTGAACACCAAGATTCTCAAACGGTTGGAGCAAGAGGCCCTGTTTTGTTGCAAGATTTTATTCTACAAGAAAATCTTGCACATTTTGTAAGAGAAAGAATTCCAGAAAGAATCGTTCATGCAAAAGGAACAGGCGCTTACGGAAAATTTACCGTAACTCACGATATTACAAAATACACCAGAGCCAAATTATTCTCGAAAGTAGGAAACACTTGTAGAATGTTTGCTAGATTTTCTACGGTAAGCGGAGAAAAAGGAAGCGCAGATACGGCAAGAGATCCTAGGGGGTTTGCGCTAAAATTCTATACCGAAGACGGAAATTGGGATTTAGTAGGAAATAACACTCCCGTATTTTTCATCAAAGACGCTAAAAAATTCCCTGATTTTATTCATACCCAAAAAAGACACCCGAAAACCAATTTGAAATCTCATACCATGATGTGGGATTTTTGGAGTTTGAATCCAGAAAGTTTACATCAAGTATTGATTTTGATGAGCGACAGAGGAACTCCTTATGGTTACAGACATATGCACGGTTTTGGCTCTCATACTTTTTCGATGATTAATGATAAGAATGAGAGAGTTTGGGTGAAATTTCATCTAAAAACCAAACAAGGGATTAAAAACTTCACCGATGCAGAAGCCACTCAAATGGCTGGAGAAAATCCAGATTTTGCACAAGAAGATCTTTGCAATGCTATAGAAAATGGAGATTTTCCGAAATGGACCATGTACATACAAGTAATGACCGAAGAAGAATCTAGAGAATTTAAATGGAATCCTTTTGACATTACTAAAGTTTGGCCTCAAGCAGAATTTCCACTGATTGAAGTAGGTGAAATGGAACTTAATGAAATTCCAAAAAATTATTTTGCGCATGTAGAACAATCTACTTTTTCGCCAAGTAATTTGATTGATGGGATTAGTTTTTCGCCAGATAAAATGCTTCAAGGAAGATTATTTTCTTATCCAGATGCTCACAGATACAGAGTAGGCGTGAATGCACATCAATTAGAAGTGAACAGATGTCCTTTTGCAACTCATAATTATCAAAGAGACGGATTTATGGCAGATTCTAGAGATTATGAAGACGCACCAAATTACCATCCTAATAGTTTTGACGATATAAAACCTGATCCTTCTTACAAAAAATTTGAGGAAGAACTAGACAGCAATCGTGTAGCACATTTTGATAGAAATGAAGATGATAACGACCACTATACACAGCCAGGTCTGCTCTACACCAAAGCGATGAACCAAGAAGACAGAACCAATCTTGTGAATAATATTATTGGTCACATGAAAAAAATTGACGGACCGAAAAGAGATGAAATCATCAATAGACAACTATGTCATTTCTTCAGAGCGAATGTAGAAATGGGAATGAGAATTGCGGCAGGACTCCAAGTAAAACTAGACGATGGAATTATGAACCACGCCAAATAAGAACAAATTTATACCAAACTTAAAAGAGTCAAGTATATAAGTGCTTGGCTTTTTTGTATTTTAGGCCAAAAATTAGTTATTTTGCAATTATCCTAAAAATCCTAATTTAATACTACTCTACCATGAATTTCCAAAATATTCTCCTAGAAAACGAAGGTCAAATTTCTACCATTACCATAAATAGACCACAGAGTTTAAACGCTTTAAATGGAGCTACTATCAGTGAATTGAGTGAAGCTTTATCTCAACTAGAACAAGATTCTAATTGCAGAGTCATCATCATTACAGGAAGTGGCGAAAAATCATTTGTAGCCGGAGCAGACATTAAAGAGTTTTCTGATTTCGGTCAAGACAAAGCAGAAGAATTAGCCAGAAACGGACAAAATTCATTGTTTAATAAAATAGAAAATCTAAGCAAACCTGTCATAGCCGCAGTAAATGGTTTTGCACTAGGTGGTGGTCTAGAACTTGCGATGGCTTGTCACATAAGATATGCTTCAGAAAATGCAAAATTAGGTTTACCAGAAGTTACTTTAGGTCTTATTCCTGGTTATGGAGGCACCCAAAGATTACCAAAATTAGTAGGAAAAGGACTTGCGAATGAAATGATTTTCTCTGCTAAAATGATTTCGGCGAGTAGAGCAAAAGAAATTGGTTTGGTAAACGAAGTTTTTAGTTTAGAAGAATTATTATCAAAAACTAAAGAATTAGCCACTCTTATTTCTAAAAATTCTCCACAAGGAATTTCTAAAGCCATTGCTGCTGTGAATGCATCAGACTCTGCTGAAGGTTATGAATTAGAAATCAAATCTTTCGGAGAATTATTCGAATTGGAAGATAAAAAAGAAGGCGTTTCTGCATTTTTAGAAAAAAGAAAGCCTAATTTCTAAAAACTTAGAAAGAGTAAGAAGCTAATTTTAAAAATTTTAAAATGAATCACAATAAATTTGACTTAGCCTATCTTAAAATGGCTAAAGAATGGGCAAAACTTTCTTACTGCGAAAGAAAAAAAGTAGGAGCACTCATTGTAAAAGACAGAATGATTATTTCTGACGGATATAATGGAACTCCTTCTGGTGCAGAAAATTGTTGTGAAGACGAAGACGGAAAAACGCATTGGTACGTGCTTCATGCAGAAGCAAATGCCATTTTAAAATTAGCTTCTAGCACTCAATCTGCAAAAGGTGCTACTCTTTACCTTACACTTTCGCCATGTAAAGAATGCAGCAAACTTATATTACAATCTGGCATTAAAAGGCTCGTTTATATAGACCAATACTCAGACACAGAAGGATTAGAATTTTTAGAAAATGCTCAAGTAGAGGTTCTTCAAATTAAAGAAGAAAACTTAAAATAAAAACTAGCGTGATATTTGCACCTCAAAAACACACTTAAAAACACAATAAAAAAAACACAAATGACCTGGAATGAAACGATTGAGAATTTTTCGCATTTTCTCAAATTCGAGAGGAATTTCTCTGACAATACTTTAGATGCATACATACGAGATGTGAAGAAGCTAAAAGCTTTCTCAGAGGAAAAACTAGATAACACTACTCCCGACAAAATAACTTTTGAAAACTTACAAGAATTTCTCCTTTATCTTACCAAAGAAAAAATAAGCGAAAGAACTCAAGCAAGAGGAATATCTTCTATTAAATCTTTTTTTAAATATCTTATCGAAGAAGAAATTAGAGAAGACAATCCTTCCACACTTCTTGAAGGACCCAAATTAGGTTTATATTTACCTGATACGCTAAGTTTCGAAGATGTAGAAAAAATCATTAACGCCATCGATTTAAGTACTGATTTAGGCGTGAGAAATCACTGCATCATAGAAGTATTGTATGGTTGTGGCCTTAGAGTTTCTGAATTAATAGAACTTAAAATTTCTGATGTTAATTTCAAAGAAAACTTTATAAAAGTAGAGGGAAAAGGCAAAAAGGTGAGATACGTTCCGCTTGCTAATTACACGGCAAATCTTATTTTGAACTACATCAATAACGTAAGAGCAAACAATAAAATTGGCAAAAAATATGAAGACCACATTTTCCTAAACAGCAGAGGTTCTTCCATGTCTAGAGTGATTGTTTTTAACATCATCAAAGAATTGGTAGAAAAAGCGGGAATCAGAAAAAGTATTTCTCCACACACTTTCCGTCATTCTTTTGCTACTCATCTTTTGCAAAACGGTGTAGATTTAAGGTTTATCCAAGAAATGCTGGGACATTCTAGCATTACTACCACAGAAATTTATACGCATTTAAAAACCGAAGAATTGCATGATGTAATTCTGAAATACCACCCAAGAAACAAATGAAACATTTAAAATACTGCCCAAAATGCGGTCAAGAAACGCTGATTTTTGATGGAGAAAAGAAATTTTCTTGTTCACAATGTGATTTTGTGATGTATCATAATTGCGCCGCCGCAGTTGCAGTATTAATAAGATGCGAAGATGAATTATTGTTAACCAAGAGAAATCAAAATCCCAAAATAGGGAAACTAGATTTAGCTGGCGGTTTTACAGACCCAAAAGAAAGCGCCGAAGAAACTTGCGCCAGAGAATTAAAAGAGGAACTAGGAATAGAAATAGATCTCAAAAATTTAAAATTCGTGGGAAGTCTGCCCAATGTTTATCATTACAAAGAAGTAGACTATAATACTTTAGATTTATTTTTTGAATATCGAGTAGAAGAAAAAATAGCAATCAAAAAACTAGAAGCTCACGAAATTTCAGAAACCATTTGGGTGAAAATTTCAGAACTCAATCTTGAGGAAATCGCTTTCGATTCGCAGAGAAAATTTTTAGAAAATTACCAATAAAAAAAGCTCCTTTTCGGAGCTTTTTTAGTTTTTAGTATTGACCAGATTTTTGTAATCCTTTAAAATAATCAATCAATATTTTTCTTTGAGCATCAGTAAGATTAGCTTCTGGATGCATCGGAATATAACCTTTAAATGGCATTTCTTTATTCTCAATCGTTTCGATGACCTCATCTATAATATGATCTTTTTGATCTTTGTTATACGTCATCCATTCAGAGAAATTTACATTTTTTTTGCCTTCATTTACGTGATGCTTAATCGACCAAGAAATAGGAGCAATGTAAGCATAACTAGGATATTTCACCTCGTTGCTATGACAATCGTAACACGCATTTTTTAGCATTTCGGTTACCTCCTTTGGAGTTTTGAGCACCTCCACAAAATTCTGTTTCGGGTCTACAGGTTTATTGGTTCTGTCGATAGGAATAAGCTGTATCAAAACTAAGAAAACAACGATTCCGATGAGTACTTTTTTCATTTGAATAAATTTATAAGTTCAAAATATTCTAAAATTCTACTTTTAACGATTGGTAAGTTCCCAATCTTCCTTAATTTCCCAAAGTGGTCTTACATTAATTTCTTTCTCAAAAATGTAGACGTCTTCAGCAGCGATATTTTGCGCAAAATCTGCTTCGTCCCAGAATCCATTTCCATTATTGTCTACTCTAATTCTGGCAATATAAGTCGCTGGTTTCAAGTTTTTAAAGGAAACTTCTGAGGCATTGGTGAACTGAGAATATAATATTTCGCCTTTTTCATTGGTCAATTCTAACCAAAATTTAGCCGTAGGTTTATTTTTAATCACAGCCGTGAAAGAACCATAGTTTTCTGGTTTATCAATCTCAAATTGAAATTGGAACGACTTATCATTACTGCTGTAATAAGAAGAAACGGTTTCTTTTGGAATCGTTAAAACATATTTTTTCGTCGGTTTAAAACTAGAATTCACTAAAATTTTAAACGGATTTTTCTCTGAAATTTTCGCAGTGAAATCTTGTGCAATGCTATCGCTTTCCAATTTCCAAGAAGAAGTGTTGAGATTTTCTATGGGCAACGATGTATTAATCACAAAATTATTTTCTGGGGCGATTAAATTCCCTGCTTCATTAGATAGTTTAAACTCATCTTTCACCGCTTTATAACTCACGGAAATGGTATCGCTAATCGTAGGCGTGAAATAACTTAATTTCAATTGCTTAGAAACAGTTCCACCCAAATTACTCTTCTCTGCATCAAACCAAATATTCACAGAATCCGAACGTTTTGCATGTGTCACTTTGAAATCTTTCAGTTCTTCTGAAAGGGATTTTACCTCCACCGTTTCTGGATTCCCTTCAAAAGTCATTAACAAACCGCCATTAATAGCTTTACTTTCTTTGTATTTTACCACTTTTTTAGAAGGGTAAAGTTTCAATTTTAGACCTCTAACACTTGTGCTGTCTAAGGTAATTTTTTCTTTCAAAAAAGAAACTTTTTCTTTTCCTGCATCGTAAACAGAGTTTTGATTTTCGTCATCAAAAGCTATAATTACAAATTCCCCTTTTGGTAAAAAATTGAGTTCAAAATAATTTTCTTCGTCTACTTTGGTAATATAATCGGGTTTCTGTTTGTAGTCTAGATTTTCGCCTGCTTTATAGAGTCCCACTACCATTTTATTTTCTTTTGCCGTTTGATTTTCTTTGATGAGCGTCATGGCATCTTTCACGGTACCACTCACGAAAAGGTCATCTATTTTATCTCCAGTAGAAAACGCAAAATTAAAGTAAGGCAAAGGATTAGACTCATTATTGTCTACAATGGCATTTCCAAAATTAAAATTATAGGTAGTATTGGCTTGAAGCGTATCTTCCCACTGTATCAAAACATATTTATTAGCCAGATTAGAAGGAATGACTTTTTTAATCTTCTTAATCGGTGGAGATACATTAAAATTTTTATTAAAATCTTTCAGCATCACATATTCATCAAAATCCAGTCTCAATTCCTTTATCGTTCTAGAAACATTTAATCGAGTAGTATCAATATTAGAGCCTAAAAATTTAGGAGCCAAAGAATCTCTAGTACCGCCATTTGGTGCGCCAACTCTAGCACACGAAAAAAGCAAAAGGTTAAGCAAAAGAAGAAAAATTATTTTTTTCATTGATGAAATTTGAGCAAAATTAAGAAATATGCGTTAATTATTCGGTAGATTCTGCCGCGGCATCGTGATTCTCTTTTGTAGTATCTATTTCCTTGTTCATGAGTTTATTCAATTTTTCTCTTTCTAAAGGAAAATCTTCAAACAATGAAGAAAGTGTGAGCGCAGAATACACTCTTCTAGAAAACTTGTTCCCAAGAGCAATAATCGTGACTTTAGATTTTTGTAAATGAACAAAAACGGTATTGCTTCCGTGCCACCAACCATTATGAAACGTAAGTTTTTCTCCATTGTCATAAACTTTCATTCTAAAACCAATTCCATAATTGTTTACGCCAGGTCTTTCGTTACTGTAAGGTTGAAAAATAGAATCTTTAAGACTTTTTCTCAAGAAATTTTCGGCGTACATCGCTTTTGAAAACTTAAATAAATCTCTTGGCGTGGTGTAGCAGTTTTTGTCACCATAAATCCCATCTAACTTATCTGTAGGATACAATCTGCTTCCTTGATAATAAAAAGATTGAGCAGCTCTGAGAGAATCTTTTTGCTGAAAAATATAGGTATGTTCCATTCCTAATGGTTTGAAAACGATCTTCTGCATCGCCAAAGGAAAAGGATGTGCGGTAACTTTTTCTACAATCAGTGCAAGAAGCGCATAATTGGTATTGCAATACATAAATCCAGTGTTGGTATTTCTTGCCAAATCTGGTTTGTGCTGAATAAGCAAATCGAGAACTTCTTGGTTGGTAAAATATTTATTTTTGGGTTTAAGCCCTAATTTCTCGATGAAATATTCGTATTTCGGTAGTCCACTTCTGTGATTAAGCAAGTGAATCACTTCTACTTCTTTGTAAGGGAATTTCGGAAAATAATGGGTGACTTTATCGTGAAGATTTATTTTTCTAGCTTCTACCAATTTAAGAACAGCCATCGCAGTAAGCGATTTAGAAATAGAAGCGATATGAAGCGGAACATCTTTATTGATGGGAACTTGATTGTTTTCTTTGGCAAAACCTCTATAGCTTTCGAAGAGAATTTTATCGCCTTTTGCCACGAGAAAACCACCACTTAAATCCCCTTTTTCCCAAACTTTATCATAGTATTGTTGAATAGTATTAACCACATTTTGTTTATCTTGAAGTTGAGAATCTTCTGCAGTAAAGACATTTTCTACATCTACGTTTCCGTAATTAGGCAAACCATTTTCATTCTCTTGCTGAAAAAAATTAAATTCTTTTTTACAAGAAATCAAAGTCAATAAAAGGATAAGAATTACTACAATTTTCTGCTTCATCTTCTGATTAATTATTTAGGCGGGGCAATTTAGCATTTTTTTGAAGCAGTGCTTTATGATTGCGGTAATATTAAGATTTTTTTAACAGAATTGCTGTACGATTTTATCTACGATAAATTGCGCCAGTTTTTCCTTGCTTTGATGCGTCCAACCTGCAATGTGCGGTGTAACAATGACTTGATTTGATTCCAAAAGAAATTGCAAATCTTCTTTGTTTCTTGTGCTGAGCGAAGTCGAAATATCTAGGTTTTCGAAGGAAGATTTTTCGTATTCTAAAACGTCTAATGCTGCGGCTTTTACTTTGCCAGATTTTAGAGCATCTACTAATGCAGAAGTTTTCACGTTTTTACCTCTTGCGGTATTAACCAAATAGAAATTTTTCTTCATCTTCGAGATGAAATTTTCATCAACTAAATATTCCGTTGAAGCATCTAGAGGAATATGCAAACTAAGAATATCTGCGCGTTCCTGTAATTCTTCTAAGGAAACTTGTTTGGCAAATTCATCTTCTAAATTTGGCAAAATATCATAGAAAATAACTTCCACTCCAAAGCCAGAAAGTCTTTTGGCGGTAGCTTTCCCCATGTTTCCGTAGCCAATAATTCCAAAGGTTTTCCCTAATAATTCATCACCTCTATTTTCTTCACGCTTCCAGATTCCGTTTTTCACTTCTTCTGAAGCGATGAACAGACGATTCATAAGAATCAATAACATCGCTACTACATGTTCTGCTACTGCATCACGATTACCTTCTGGAGAATTAATGAGAGAAATTCCTAGATTTTTGGCGGTTTCTATGTCTATGTTTTCCATTCCTGCTCCTACTCTCGCAATGAATTTGAGATTTTGGGCATTTTCTAGAAAATTTTTATCGAGAGGAATTCTGCTCCTGATGATAATTCCATCATATTGATTGATTTTCTGCAAAACCTCATCATAAGACGAAGTAAAATCTTCTTCCAAAACAAAACCTTTTGCTAGAAGTTGTTCGGTAATTAATGGATGATTGCTATCAAGAAGGAGAATTTTCATTTTTTTTAAATGGTAAAATTGTTGATTTGTAAACCGTAAAATCGCTTATTGCCAAATTCTTAAAAACTTTAAAACTGTAATTTCACAGTTTTACAACTTAACGACTCTGCGACTTTACAATAAATAGTCTAACCAAATAACTTTTTAAGTTCTATAGAATCTTGAGCTTTCATTTTTCCCGAAAGAATTAGAGAAAGTTCTTTTCTACGAAGCGCTGCATCAAATCTTGCTTTTTCAACATCAGATTGTGGAATAAGCTCAGGAACTGCTACAGGATGGTTATTTTCATCTACTGCCACGAAAGTATAAATTCCTTCGTTGGTATGAATTTTTTCTTTGGTGATGGGGTTATCTAACCACACATCGCAATAAATTTCCATAGACGTAGAAAACGCTCTAGAAACTTTAGCTTCTACCACTACTACACCACCTTGTGGAATAGGATATTTAAACGAAACATGGTTTACAGAAGCGGTAACAACGGTAGATTCACTATGTCTTTGCGCAGCAATAGCAGCAGCTCTATCCATTCTAGAAAGAAGCTCACCACCAAACATATTTCCTAATGCATTGGTTTCATTGGGAAGTACAATATTGGTCATAATAGTCCTGGTTTCTGCAGGAGTTTTCGCATTTTTTTCCATAGAAATTATTTAGAAATTCTTGATGAATCTATTTTTGAAGTTTGTAATGAATCTTTTGCTACAATAGGATTTACCTTTGGCTTTTCGGGAATTCTATGAGTAGAAGTTTTCACCGTAACTTCATCAAAAGATTTTTTCCCAAAAATTTGGTCTTGATAATTAATCGCCAAATAAATGATGGCTCCTACTGGTAAAATGAATAGGAAAATCCAAAGAATAGAGTTGTTAAAAACGTATTGATTGTCTAATTCTGGTAGGTCTTCAGAGTTTTCACTGTTTTGAATTTGCTCTAAACTGATTTCTTCGAGTCCAAAAAATTTAGGTGTATTGGTATATTTTTTTTGGTCTAAAAGTTTTATAACATTTTCTTCTAGTGAAAATTCACCTATTTCGTCTATTGTAATTTTTTGTTCGGCCTGTAATGCTTCTACCCAAGAAATTACTTCTTCTTTGATTAGAGACTGCACTACAAATAAATTTTCGCCTGTTTTCTCAACAATATATTTAGAAAAATCTGCATTGAAAACATTTTTATTTTCTACGAAAGAAATTTCATAAGTCGGTGGCAAGATTTTAGAGGATTGCTCATCTAAAGTAGCCGATTTTTTCTTGAGGGTAAAAACGCCAAAACCAGGAAGTTCTGCGCTTCCTTTTTCTTGCAAATAATTGTATAGATGTAATCCTAAATTCATTTGGCACAAATTTAATATTTTTTGTTGAGTTGATATAAAAAAAGACTGCTTAAAGAAACAGCCTTTTCTTTTAAATGCTATTTAATGGGAAAATCTCACTAAAAACCATAAAATTTAAAATTAACTTATTTAATTTTAAATGATAATCCAATCATAAAATTTCTGCCAGCTTGTGCATAATAGTAAGGTCCATCATATACAAAACCGTTATTTACATACTTTTTGTCAAAAATATTATTCAGTAAAAATTGTAAACTCACGTCTTGTTTTGCAATTTTAAACTCATATTGTGCATTAAAATCAGTCAAGAAATAATCATTCAGTTGTAGTGATTTGGTTTCTGTGTTGTCCAAATATTGCTTTCCAATATATTGATTATTAAGATTTAACTGTAAATTTTTAATAGGCTTATACTGAATTATAGCATTGGCAATAATATTAGGAGAAAAAGAAATGTCGGTATTGCCCAAATTGGTTACTGTAGAATTTTCTTCGATTTTGAAATCTACATTTTTATTTTGGCTCAAAGTAATATTTCCTAATACGTTCAGTTTTTCTGAAACTTTAGCTAGAGTTCCCAATTCTAAACCTAATCTATAAGATTTTCCAGAATTAATTTTAATGAATTCTCCCACCATATTGATTTCTCCACTTAAAACCAATTGATTCACATAATTCATGTAATAAGCGTTTGCGGTGAAAGAAACGTTACCAAAAGTTTTTTCTAAACCGAGTTCAAAATCATGTAATTTTTCTGGCTTTGTATTAGGATTGGCAAATAAATCATCACGGTTAGGTTCTCTGTGAGCATGAGCATAAGAGAAAAATAATTTCCCGTTTTCTATCTGATAATTCACCCCGAATTTTGGATTAAAAAACGTCCATTTCTGACTTAAATCTGCTCCTTCTTCTGCATTTTCATCTAAAACATACGTTTTATAGTCAATATTTCTAAGTTGTAAATCTCCAAAAAACTCTAGCTTTTCCATTTTGTAAATGGCTTTCGCAAAACCTGAAACTTCATTTTTCAGAGCATTATTTCTGTAGTATTCATGCTCGAAAATATCAGTATATTTCACTCCCGATACATTCCCAAAATGTCTCCCAAAATATTGATTTGCAGTCACTCCGAAATTCAAATTCACATTTTCAAAATTCCCATAAAGATTAGAAACCACACCATAAAAATCATTGTCTAACCATTTTTTTCTAATAAAATCTGTTCTGGTAATGGTATTTCCATTTTCTACGATATTGGGCAAATCATATTTAGAAAATTTAGCATCTTGCTTATAATTTTCATAGTAACCTTCTCCGTGAGTAAGATGAAAAGTGGTTTCTAGATTCCAAATTTTACCGAGTTTTTGTTCCCAAAGTAAATGATAATGGTTTTGTCGGTAATTATCGGTTTCATTATCATAAAAACCAATAATATTTTCCCAATTAGCATCATAAATCGCTCCAGAATAATTGAATTTCGGATTAGATTCATAGGTAGCTTTATCAATTCCATTCCACGCTTGATACGTTTTTTCTTTTCCACCGAAAGTTAAAAATCTCAGTTTCGTATTGCCTTTTTCAAAGAGCGCATTGATATTGTAAGAATTGAGTTTAGAAAAAGCTCTATCAATGTAACCATCTGAATTAATGATAGAATATCTTGCCGAAACCGACAGTAAATTGTTCAAAAATTTTCCTGTTCCCGCTTCAAAGGAATGTTTAAAGGTGTTAAAACTTCCTGCGCTTTGATTGGTCAAAAAATAAGGTTTCTCCTCTGGATTTTTGGTCAAAATATTCACACTTGCTCCGAAACTTGCTGTTCCATTGCTAGAAGTTCCTACTCCTCTTTGGATGACAATCTGCGATGCCGAACTTGCCATGTCTGGAATATTCACAAAAAAAGTCCCTTGACTTTCCGAATCGTTATACGGAACACCATTCAGCATTACATTAATGCTTGTTCCTGCACTTCCTCTAATTCTGAAACCAGTGTAACCCACTCCGTTTCCAGCATCGGAAGTTGCAACTACAGACATTTGGTTCTTGAGCAAAATAGGCAAATCCTGACCTAGATTTTTGACTCCTAAATCTTTTTGTACGTTAATAATTTCTTTGGAAACCGGCAGCCTTTTCGTAAAGCTAACCTCTTGAATTTCTTTTACTTGCGCCGTATCTATTTGCGCAGAGAGAACAGAGCTCATTCCTAGCCCTAAAATAATAAATCCTTTCATTCTGATGTTGTAAAAAATTAAACAAATCGAATAAAAGGATGCCACGTGTGAAAAATACATCAAAGACGTTTCCATAAACAGCATTACCTGTTCTATGTTCTTTGGGTATAATCTCAGCTTTTTACAGCACCCCTTTTTCTTGAGTGCAAATGTATAAAATTTTTATAAATTTCTAAAAATCCCGAAAAGAATTATGATGAAGAACAAAATTAGTATTGTTTTCTTTCCGATGAGAAACTGTCTCAACTTAGCAAATTTTTCTTGAAAAAAATTGGTAAAGAAAATCAATGAAAAATAAGGAATTGCGATTAGTACAAGTGCATTTTGGTGAAACGCTTCTTTGAAGTTCAGATGTAAAATTTCGTGAAATGCTCTTTGAGAACCACAACCTGAACACTGGTAACCCGTAATCTTATAAAAAGGACAAGAAATAAAAAAATACTCTTGTTCATCAGGATTTAGAAAAAAATAATAGCCTGTTATAAGCAGTATTATAACTACAAAAATCCATTTTTTTTCACCCTTGTACATAAAACAAATGTAATTCTAAACTTTATATTTTACAAGATTGATTTAAATAATATGCTTCATCTATAAAATTTCAAAAAAAGATATCCTCTGCAAATTAAATTTTCTTACTTTTGAGCATCATTATAAAAAGATTGATGATTATAAAAATTTTAAATACTAAAGAACAGTAAATCATCTAATTATTAAGTTTAAAAAGTCTTCAAAAATTATGAATATTTATCAGTATTACATCCAGGAAATCGAAGAAAGAAAAGCACAAGGTCTTCACCCAAAACCTATTGACAGTGCAGAATTACTAAGCGCAATTATCGAGCAAATTAAAGATACAGCAAATGAGTACAGAGCTGATTCTCTTAACTTTTTCATCTATAATACTTTACCCGGCACAACTAGTGCAGCTGGTGTAAAAGCTAAGTTTTTAAAGGAAATAATCCTTGGTGAATCTGTGGTTGAAGAAATTACTCCAACTTTCGCTTTTGAATTGTTATCTCATATGAAAGGAGGCCCTTCTATCAAAGTTCTTCTTGATTTGGCTTTAGGAAATGATGAAGCAATTGCAAAACAAGCAGCTGAAGTTCTTAAAACTCAGGTTTTCTTGTACGATGCTGATACAGCACGTTTAAAAGAAGCTTATGAAACGGGAAATGTAATCGCTAAAGATATTTTGGAAAGCTATGCAAAAGCAGAGTTTTTTACTAAACTTCCAGAAGTTCCAGAAGAAATTAAAGTTGTGACTTATATCGCTGCAGAAGGTGATATTTCAACTGATTTATTATCTCCAGGGAATCAAGCTCACTCACGTTCTGACCGTGAGTTGCATGGTAAATGTATGATTTCTCCAGCTGCTCAAGCTGAAATCACTGCATTGAAAGAAAAACATCCTGACTGCCAAGTGATGCTTATCGCAGAAAAAGGTACTATGGGTGTAGGTTCTTCTCGTATGTCGGGTGTTAATAACGTAGCATTATGGACAGGTAAACAAGCTTCTCCTTATGTGCCATTCGTGAATATCGCACCTATCGTAGCGGGTACAAATGGTATCTCTCCTATCTTCTTAACTACAGTAGATGTTACTGGCGGTATCGGTATCGACCTTCAAAACTGGGTGAAGAAAACAGACGAAAATGGTAACGTGGTTCGTGATGAAAAAGGCGATATCGTTTTAGAAGAAAAATATTCTGTTGCTACAGGAACTGTTTTAACCATCAATACCAAAGAAAAGAAATTATACAACGGTACTCAAGAATTGAAAGATATTTCTAAATCTTTCACGCCTCAAAAATTAGAATTCATTAGAGCGGGTGGTTCTTATGCAGTTGTATTTGGTAAAAAAATACAAACTTTTGCGGCTCAAACTTTAGGTATCGAAGCACCATTGGTATTCGCTCCTGCTAAAGAAGTCATGAAAGAAGGTGTAGGCTTAACTGCCGTTGAAAAAATATTCAACCAAAATGCAGTAGGTGTAACACCAGGTAAAACTTTACACGCAGGTTCTGACGTTCGTGTAAAAGTTAATATTGTAGGTTCACAAGATACTACTGGATTGATGACCGCTCAAGAGTTAGAAGCTATGGCTGCTACAGTAATTGCTTCTAATGTAGATGCCGCTTATCAATCAGGTTGTCACACTGCATCAGTTTGGGATAAAAAAGCACAAGCCAATATTCCTAAATTGATGAAATTTATGAACGATTTCGGGGTAATCACAGCTCGTGACCCGAAAGGTGAATATCACGCCATGACAGACGTTATTCACAAAGTATTGAACGACTTAACTGTGAATGACAACTGGATTATCATCGGTGGCGACTCTCATACACGTATGTCTAAAGGTGTTGCTTTCGGTGCGGATTCTGGTACGGTGGCTTTAGCATTAGCTACAGGTGAGGCTTCTATGCCAATTCCTGAGTCTGTAAAAGTAACTTTCAAAGGTCAGATGAAAGAGCACATGGACTTCCGTGATGTGGTACATGCTACTCAATTGCAAATGTTACAACAGTTCGACGGTGAAAACGTATTCCAAGGTCGTGTTATCGAAGTACACATTGGTACTTTATTAGCTGACCAAGCATTCACATTTACAGACTGGACAGCAGAGATGAAAGCCAAAGCTTCTATCTGTATTTCTCAAGATGAAACATTAATCCAATCTTTAGAAATCGCTAAATCTCGTATCCAAATCATGATTGATAAGGGTATGGATAACCAAAATAAAGTATTACAAAGCCTCATCGACAAAGCCAACCAACGCATCGAAGAAATTAGAACAGGTGTAAAACCAGCGCTTCAACCAGATGCAAATGCTAAATATTACGCTGAAGTTGTGGTAGATTTAGATCAAATCGTTGAACCAATGATTGCAGACCCAGATGTAAACAACGAAGACGTTTCTAAAAGATATACGCACGATACCATTAGAGACCTTACTTATTACGGAGGTGAGAAAAAAGTTGACCTTGGTTTCGTAGGTTCTTGTATGGTTCACAAAGGTGACCTTAAAATTGTTTCTCAAATGTTGAGAAATCTTGAAAAACAAAATGGTAAAGTAGAATTCAAAGCGCCACTCGTTGTTGCCGCTCCTACTTATAACATCATTGATGAATTAAAAGCTGAAGGTGACTGGGAATTATTAGAAAAATATTCAGGTTTTGAATTTAACGATGCCGCTCCAAAAAGCGAAGCTCGTACACAGTATGAAAATATGATGTACTTAGAGCGCCCAGGTTGTAATCTTTGTATGGGTAATCAAGAAAAAGCGGAAAAAGGAGACACCGTTTTGGCAACTTCTACCCGTCTTTTCCAAGGAAGAGTAGTAGAAGATTCTGACCGTAAAAAAGGAGAATCTCTATTGGCTTCTACTCCAGTTGTAGTATTGTCTGCAATCTTAGGTCGTATTCCAAGTATTGACGAGTACAAAACAGCTGTTGAAGGAATCAACTTAACTACTTTCGTTCCATCTATTAAAGAACTGGTAACTGTTGGCCATTTTTAATACATTGTAAACTAAAGTCGAAAGGCTTTTTAAATACAAATTGGAAGATTTCTTGAGAAGTTTTCCAATTTTTTTTATCATAAAATGTTACATTTCATAAAATAATATTAATTTTAGCCTTACATAAAATTCCATTTCAAAAATGGATTAATAGGTATTAAAAATTCAAAACATAGACTATTTTAATATTTTATCAATTATGTAGGAATAGAATTTGATAGAGAATAATAACATCATTATCCTGTCATTTGATTCCCAAATGCAAACTTTAAACAAAAAAATAAATAGATATGACATTCGACATTAACATGATCAAAAAAGTGTATGAGCGCTACCCTGAAAGAATTGCTGCAGCAAGACAAGTAGTACAAAAACCTCTTACACTTGCAGAAAAAATTCTTTACGCTCACCTTTGGCAAGGTAACGCAACAGAAGCTTACGAAAGAGGAAACTCTTATGTAGATTTTGCTCCGGATAGAGTAGCGATGCAAGATGCAACCGCACAAATGGCGCTTTTACAGTTTATGCAAGCAGGAAAAGCTAAAGTTGCAGTTCCTTCTACAGTTCACGCTGATCACTTAATTCAAGCTAAAATTGGTGCCGATAAAGATTTACAAGAAGCACTGAATAAAAATAACGAAGTTTTCAACTTCCTTTCTTCTATTTGTAACAAATACGGTATCGGTTTCTGGAAACCAGGAGCAGGTATTATTCACCAAGTAGTTTTAGAAAATTATGCTTTCCCTGGTGGAATGATGATTGGCACCGACTCTCACACAGTAAATGCAGGTGGATTAGGAATGGTAGCAGTTGGAGTTGGAGGAGCTGATGCTGTTGACGTAATGGCTGGAATGGCTTGGGAACTTAAAATGCCAAAACTTATTGGTGTAAAATTAACAGGAAAACTTAATGGCTGGACTTCAGCAAAAGACGTTATTCTAAAATTAGCAGGAATTCTTACTGTAAAAGGTGGAACTGGTGCTATTGTAGAATATTTCGGAGAAGGAGCTGTATCTCTTTCTGCAACAGGAAAAGGAACTATCTGTAACATGGGTGCAGAAATTGGTGCTACCACGTCTACTTTCGGATATGATGATTCTATGAGAAGATATCTTGCTGCAACAGGAAGACAAGATGTAGTAGATGCTGCTGATAAAATTGCTGAACATTTAACTGGTGATGCAGAAGTGTACGCAGAACCAGAAAAATATTTCGACCAAGTAATTGAAATTAACCTTTCTGAATTAACACCTCATATTAATGGTCCTTTCACTCCAGACTTAGCAACTCCAGTAGCTGAAATGAGAGATAAAGCTATTGCAAATGATTGGCCTCTAGATATAGAATGGGCTTTAATTGGTTCTTGTACCAACTCATCATACGAAGATTTATCTAGAGCAGCTTCTATTGTAGAAGACGCTGTAGCAAAAGGCGTAAAACCAAAAGCTATCTTAGGTATCAACCCAGGTTCTGAGCAAGTAAGATACACCGCAGAAAGAGACGGATTGATAGATACTTTCAAAAAATTTGAAAATGTGAGAATCTTTACCAATGCTTGCGGTCCTTGTATCGGACAATGGCACAGAGAAGGCGCTGAAAAACAAGAGAAAAACTCTATTATTCACTCTTTCAACAGAAACTTTGCTAAGAGAACAGATGGTAACCCAAATACTCACGCTTTTGTAGCTTCTCCCGAAATGGTAGTTGCTGTTGCAATTTCTGGAAGATTAGATTTCAACCCAATTACAGATACATTAACCAACCAAAATGGTGAGCAAGTAAAACTAGACGAACCTAAAGGTTCTGAACTTCCAGCAAAAGGATTTGACGTAGAAGATAATGGTTACCAAGCTCCTGCTGAAGATGGTTCTTCTGTTCAAGTAATTGTTTCTCCTACTTCAGACAGATTACAATTATTAGAACCTTTCTCTCCTTGGGACGGTAAAAATATTACAGGTGCTAAACTTCTCATCAAAGCTGAAGGAAAATGTACTACAGACCACATTTCAATGGCTGGTCCTTGGTTGAAATACAGAGGACATTTGGATAACATTTCTAACAACTTGTTAATCGGTGCTGTAAACTTCTTTAACAAAGAAACTAACAGAGTTAAAAACCAATTAACTGGAGAATATGGTGAAGTTCCTGCAGTACAAAGAGCTTATAAAGCGGCTGGTGTTCCTTCAATTGTAGTAGGAGACCACAACTACGGTGAAGGTTCTTCTAGAGAACACGCTGCAATGGAGCCAAGACATCTTGGTGTAAAAGCAGTTTTAGTAAAATCTTTTGCGAGAATCCACGAAACTAACCTTAAGAAACAAGGTATGCTTGCATTAACTTTCGTAAATCCTGAAGATTACGATAAAATCCAAGAAGATGATACTTTTGATTTCATTAATTTAGAAAGTTTCGCACCGAATACGCCACTTCAAATTCAGATTACACACTCAGACGGAACTACGGATACTATTCTTGCTAATCACACGTATAATGAACAACAAATTGGATGGTTCAAAGCTGGTTCTGCGCTTAATCTAATCGCTGAAGAAGCTAAAAAAGCATAAGCTTTTTTTCATAAACACTAAAAAACCACTCGAAAATTCGAGTGTTTTTTTTTTTGCAATATTTTTGATTTATATAAAATTAAAAATTTTCTTCGCAAGCACGCCAAATTGTATCATTCTGAGGAACTGGAGCTGTAATTTCTATATTTTCTTTAGTTACTGGGTGAATAAATTCTAATTTTCTAGCATGTAAATGAATACCTCCATCAGGATTAGAACGAGGCGAACCGTATTTTAAATCGCCTTTTATGGGTGTTCCGTTTTTAGATAATTGTGCTCTGATTTGATGATGTCTTCCTGTTTCTAAATCGATTTCTAAAAGAAGATAATTATCTAAAGTTTTGATAAGATTATAAGTAAGAATCGCTTCTTTTGTACCTTCAGTAGGTTTCGGGAAAACAATTGCTTTGTTATTTTTCTCATTTTTTTTGAGATAATGAACCAATCTTTGAGAAGGCGGAATCATTTCCTTGGCTACAACAGCCCAATATGTTTTTTTAATCTCACGGTTTTTCACCATTTGAGTCAATCGGGAAAGTGCTTTAGAAGTTTTGGCATAAATCACCAAACCAGAAGTAGGTCTATCTATTCTATGAACCAAACCTAGGAAAACATTTCCAGGTTTATTATCTCTTATTTTGATAAAATTTTTAATGGAATCTAGCAGAGATTCGTCGCCCGTTTTATCACCTTGAACCAATTGTCCCACTTTTTTATTGATAACCAGAAGGTGATTATCTTCATAGATAATTTGAGAAGCGATATTTGAATTCGAGTTTTGCATTATTCTTTTTGAGTGATAGAATATTGATAATCATATATTCCATGATTATGAAAATTACTAATTTCTTTAGCTGTTAATTTAGCTGACAAAAGTCGGAAATTTTCTTTAGAAAAAACATATTCTTCATCAGCAATTAATTGATAATGTTTCTTTTCCTTTTCCACATCTTGGTTAAATCTAAAGATATTATAGTCGTCATCTTCGGCTTTATTTTTATCAAACTCGTTTTTGACATTGATTTTCAAGTCTTTTTCCTCACTCAAAACAGACAAAACCACTTTAAAAGGCTTGCTTTTTATTCCAAATGGAAAATTATTTCTCCTGGCAAAAAGAGTATTCACCGAATTTTTATTTTCTATGCCAAAATATCTTGAGAAAATAATTATATCTTCTTCTATGTTAGAAATTACAGCTTCTGGATTTCTTTTAACCTTTTCAAAAATAATTTTATCTTTTTTGCTCAGCTGTTTTTCTTGTTCTGCAATGTTTTTCAAGAGATTTTCTCTTACTTGAGACAGATTATTTATTTTTTTATAAGCACCTAAAGAATCTGTTCTAAAATAAACGGTCACCTGATTTCGTTAAGCTACTTTATTGCAACCACAATCGTTTTTCTCCTCTTTCTTGCCTTCATGCAGATGTTCATAATTAATAATTTTCCAACTAAAAATTTTATCATTTCCATCATTAAAAAGATACATTACTTCTACATCTTGATTCACTGTAAATGGAGCGTGATACGATTTCCCTTTTGGTGATTTAAGAGAAGATGCCGAAGAAATGTGATACTGGTAAACTTGATTTTTGGGTAAATCTGGAGTGATAAATTTCTTTTCCTGAGAGAAAACACAAAAAGAAATTAACGTGAACAATAAAGAAAGTTTTTTTATGGTTTAAATTTTCCATAAAAATAAAAAAAGTTGAGCAAAAAACTAGTCATGGTCGGAAGATTTTTCTTCCGACTTTTTGTATTTAAAATTGTTTGATTTTTTTGGTTTATTTGTTGATTTTCAATGATTTAATTTGGATTAATGGGTTTTATTTCGTATCTTTATATCTGATAATCAATAACTTATGTCAGTTTTTAAAGACCACAAAATCTCCCTCAAGCAAGTTTTGGAGTTTATTCCCGAAGCGCTTTTAACCCATCTTTCTGCAACCACGAAAGTGGACTATTACAGCAAGGTGCTTCATGGCAAGAAAATGTTCTACCTTTTGCTTTTCTGTATCTTCGACAATGAAAAATTAAGCCAAAGAACCTTAGAAGACACCTTTAACAGCAGTAGTTTCAAAGCCTTGTTTGGTTTGGGTGAAGAGGAAAAAGTACGCAGAAGTTCTATCTCTGAAAGGCTTTCCAAAATTAACCCTAATTAGTCGTTCCTTAACAAAACCCACTATTTAATTTATTTTTAAAAACAGGATTAGAAAACAGCATAATTTGTATCTTATAAAATAAGAAAATAATTTTCTGTTTCAGTATTTCCATCATTTTCTTCATGTTCCACGCCGTTGCAGATAGTAATGCATTGATTTGTGGTCCCGTTTCTCCCATGAAGTAATTTTTTGCCAGCCTAAAATCGGTTTTTAAATGTCCGATGATAGGTTCTATTGCCGCTCTGGTTCTAAATTTTTTGCGCTTTGTCTGCTTTTGATAAGCAGTGTCTTTTTTTCTTGGAGTGCTTGGAATGGAGATTTTCACCCCTTTTATTTCCGATTTCCCTTTTCCGCCACGATCGTAAACGAGTTCTTTTGGGAGCTTCTGACCATTGTTTTCCATTTGTTCTAAAAGTGGTTCAATGGTATGTCCATCGTAAGGTGTCTGTAAAAATGCCTTAATCCCAAGAATGATTTTCTTGCCTTTATTGGCGGTGGTTATCAAACCTACCTTATTCCCAAATTGTTCATTGCTTTATTATTGTTTTTTAATGGTATTCACGAATGCTTCGCATTTCATACTGGCTATGCGCTTTTCCTTTGGCGATGCACCGGGTGAATGGCTTGTGGAGGCTGTAAATTTTATCGCTGTCATTTCTTTTTTGAGTGACCGCCTTGGTGTAGAGCTCCATTGATTCTCTATAAAACTCTTGCTGCTCTGCCGTGAAGTTGCGTTCAAGCTCGCGTATCAGCCTCATGGCGATGGTCTTGAGCTGCCTTTGGGATTTCCTTGCCAGTTTTGCACGTTTGGGATGTTTGCCGTTGTAGGTGTTGCGCACCAGTTGCTTGCTGACTTTCGTGTATCTCTGCCTCTGCTTTATGCCCTCGTTTTCGGCTATCTTGTTGCAGTAGTCGATTACTTTTTTGCAGAGCTTCGCATCGGTGGGAAAAGTGGTGTTGTTCTCCTGAACGGTGGTGTCGGACAGCACGAAGTTCGATGTACTGGTCTTTGCATCGTGCATCCTTACGCTGTAGGAGAAGATTTTCTCAATCCCCTTTTCTCCAATTCTTTTCCTGAAGTGGACGAAGTTACTCGGATCGCAGGGAAACTGGTGCTCAAAGAAAACCCTCCCACAAAAATACTGCATGTA
>JBKBLE010000016.1:0-54066 GCA_046296655.1 Cloacibacterium sp.
CTTATCCGCCTGCTCTTTAATCGGAATATTCTTAACGAAAAACTGAAAATGGCGGCTTGTTAAGGAGTGACTAATTAAACCATATTCTATTTTTTTAATATTTATAACGTTATTTTTGGGTTGTAAAGATGAAAATAAAATACCCCAAATGAAAATTTATGATTATAATAATAGTGAAATTTATACAAATAGTTTTACACAAAAAGACTTAGTTTTTTGTTATCTGAATCCCGAATGCTATACCTGTGTAGAGTTTTTAAAAAAATTAGAGAGATTAGAAAATCCTAAATATTATTTTGTTGTTGTATATACTTCATTTTCAAAACTAAACCCAGAATATTTCAATTATAAAAAAAAAGAATTTTATAAAATTTTCATTGATAAAAAAAATGAATTCCCACAAAAATTTAATTTAGGCATTTTTATTGATTATCCTACTTTTGTTATTTATGAAAACGGCAAATATGTTAAAACTACAAAAAACAAAAACAACCTTCTATATAACATAAAGTGAGTTTCAAAATTTATCTATTCAAGTCCATTAAACTTGCATCAATATTTTCTGGGCGAAAAGGCAATGCTTTAATGTCTTCTCTTGAAAGCAGTTTAGTGTTTTCGGTTTTAAACTGATTCATCACCACCAAAATATCATCTGGTGGAGTAGTGGTTTTTCTAAGCATCATATCTATCCAAACTCCCGTTGCTTCGGCAGTTGCGCAATGTGTACCGTCTGGTAAATAGAACTTGTGTGTGAACTGATAAATGCTCGCATCTTCAGAACTTCCAGAAATTTCTAGCGAAACAATCACTTCTTGATCCGCATAAATTTCCTTAAAAAAAGAATATCTTTCGTGCAAAATTACGGGGCCAATTCCCCATCTGTTGAGTTGAGCAACACCCATTTTGTGTTTTGTCATAAAAGCCATTCTCGTTTGCGCACAATATTGCACATAAGAAGAGTTAGCCAAATGTCTGTTGGCATCTATATCGCTCCAGCGAACTTCGTGTTTATGGTAGTAAATCATTTTTAAGTTTTTTAGGCTTCAAAAATACGCAATAATCATGGTTTTAAAAAATTGTATTTTTGCATCAATAGGAGCGGACTTTAGTCCGCTTATCAAATTAAGAATTTCAGTTGGCTTTAGCCAAAACCTAAAGATGAATACTAAAAAGAAAATTACCATCATTGGAGGAGGCGCTGCAGGATTTTTCTGTGCTTCAAACCTCGACGAAAATAAATTTCAAGTTACCATTCTCGAACAAAACCAAGATGTTTTGCAAAAAGTAAAAATTTCTGGTGGCGGAAGATGCAATGTAACTCATGCCTGCTTTGATCCTCGTGAATTGGTGAAATTTTATCCTAGAGGAAACAAAGAATTATTAAGCGTTTTTAGTAAGTTTCAACCGGGTGATACGATGGATTGGTTCTCTCAACGAAATGTTTCGTTGAAGATAGAAAAAGACAACAGAATCTTCCCAGAAAGTAATTCTTCTCAAACCATTATAGATTGTTTCTTGAAAGAAGTTCAGTCTAAAAATTTTGAAATCAAAACACAATCTGTGGTTTTAGAAATCCAAAAATTAGAAAAAGGCTATAAAATCATCACCAAAGAAGGAGAAATCTTCACCGATTATGTGATTTACACCACAGGAAGTTCGCCGAAATCTTTGAAAATGATTGAAAATTTAGGGCATAAAATTGTTTCGCCAGTTCCGTCATTGTTTACTTTTAATATCAAAAATGATGTGCTGAATGATTTAATGGGAACGAGTTTTCCTTATGCAGAAGTTTCTATTCCAAAATTGAAAATGGAAGAATTTGGGCCGCTTCTCATTACACATTGGGGACTTTCTGGGCCAGCAATTCTGAAACTTTCAGCATGGAAAGCGAGAGAACTCGCAGATTTGAAATATAATTTTGAAATTAAAGTCAATTTTATAGGAATTGATAAAGAACAAGCGGAAGAAGTTTTTAAAAATTATAGAGAAGAAAATCCTAAAAAAACTATCGGAAATTCTAAAATTTTTGAGATTACGAATCGTTTTTGGCACAGAATTCTGTGGTTGTCTAAAGTAGATTTGGAGAAAAATATTTCTCACGCCACAAAGCAAGAACTCCAAAAAATTCTGGAAAATCTTTGCGAAAACACCATGCAAGTCAAAGGTAAATCTACCTTTAAAGACGAATTTGTAACAGCAGGTGGTGTAGATTTGAAGGAGATAAATTTCAAAACGATGGAATCTAAAATTTTGGAAAATTTCTACATTGCGGGAGAAGTTCTGAATATAGATGCCGTAACTGGAGGGTTTAATTTCCAAGCGTGCTGGAGTGAAGCATGGCTGATTGCGCAAGATTTGAATGCAAAATAAGGTACATTTTTGTCATTCTGAACGAAATAAGAATCTATTTTGATAAGATTCTTCATCTCGCTACGCTGCATTCAGAATGAGAACTGCCTAAAATTCTAAAAACTCATTCCTTCGATTTTCAATTCTACTTTTGCATAAATATCAACTACCGTCGTAATATGGTCTTCAGAAATTAAGAATTCTGTAGGTTTAAAATCCATTACTTTTCCCGAAAGTTTAAATCCTTTTTGGTATTCTTTGTTGAAGCTTTCTTCAATAGATTTTTTTGATGCGTTTTCGAGTTCTAAAAAAGGAATTCCGTAGTCTTGTTCAATCATTCTCACTATTTTTCCTTCAAAAAGTGAAGTAATCGCTTTGTGAAAAATATTTTTGGTTTTCAGTTTAAAATCAGATTTGGTGAATCCAATTTTATGTTTTTGGGTGTCATAAATAAGTTTTCCTTTGATATAAGAAATGCCATTTACTTTTCCAGAAGTTTGAATTTCGATGACTACATTTTCGTTTTCTGCATAGACTTTTATGTCTTCTACTTTAATTTTTGATTTTCCTTCGTTAAAAGAAAATTCTTTACCTAGAAATTGTTTTTTGGCAATCGCTGTAGCTTCAGAAAAAGGAATATTCGTGGTGGTTTTGAGTAAAAATTCTCTACCCAAATTTTGAGCTGGGGTAAAATAAGGAACCGCATTCACCAAAGGATTTTTCGAAGGTTTGGTTCCCACAAAAGTTTCCGAGAACAAATCAATAGAAACCGTGGTTTTCATCTTGTCAAGGTAAATTTCTAAAGGCGACATTTTCACGGTTTGCGGCGTAATTTTCAGCCAAGTATTGTATTCATCAGAAATCTTCATTGGTTCAGAAAAACTATTCCACACTTTCAGAATATATGGTTGAAGATTCATTTTTTGTTGGATTTGCGCATCAATGACATTGGTAAAATCCTTTTGTTGTTTCACCAGAATTTTTTCGATGACGCTGGTTAAAGGAAATTTTATTTTCCCAAAATCTAAGACTGGTTTTTCTTTCCACACAAAACCAGCGGTAGAAGTAGTGGTTTTCACTTGCCAATTTTGTAGAAATTCTACGGATGAAATAAAATTCATCACCACTCTAAATTGGGTTTTTTGGTAAGAATATAAACCCAAAGTTCCAATGCCTTTTTCTGCCCAAATTTTAAGCGGAACAGAGAATAGTAATCGGTTGTTGGTTAATGCTTTCATCATGATTTCGCCATCTTTTTCTACTTTGGTTTTCAGTTGGTCATTGTTATTATTTTCATAAGATTGGTCTTCGTAAAGTGTTCCTGTAATGGATTGATTCGTTAATCTTTGGATTTCTGAAATCGGCAAAGAAATGGTCACGGAAATGCTAGAAGGAATCTTAGGAAATTGATAAGTTTCGGTTTGTGAAAATCCGAAAATGGATAAAAATATGAATAGAAGTGATAGTCTCATTTTAAAATCTTATGGAAAGTAAAAATACAAAAAGAACCCATTGCATAGCACAAAATATCAATCCAAGAAAAAGAATTTCCGAGAATAATCATGGCAATTGTATTGTCTTGAAAGCCTAATAATTCTGCAAAATGAAAATATTGAGCGAATTCTATGATATAAGCAAATAAGAAAACCCCAATGTTGAGAAGCATTTTGTTTTTAATATCAAGGAAAGTTAGCATAAAAGTATAAATAAGAATTACCACTAAAACATCGCCAAAATAAGCCCTTAACCAAACAATATTTTTGAAAAAAAGTAGCGATGGAAAACTCTGCTAGAAATAGAAATATAGTTGTTAAGAAATATTTGTAATTAAAAATCATATTATTGTATCTTTGATAAAAACTTTATATGAATAAGTTTATTATAATTTTCACTCTTATTTTTAGTGGCTTTGTTTTTGGGCAAGTAAAAGACACAATTATTGATGGGAAAAAAACTGTAATTTACTCAAGTATTGAAAAAGAAGCTGTTTTTTTCTAAAGGTAATGCCGAGTTTCAAAGATTAATTGCAGAAAATTTTAGACTTAAAAAAATTAGGGCAAACTCTTTAATTACTTGTGAGATTAAATTTATTGTTGAAAAAGACGGGACATTAAGTAATATCACTGCAACTGGAGAAAATGAAAGTTTTAATAAAGAAGCAATACGAGCGGTTACTAAAATTAAAGAAAAATGGATTCCTGCCACAATTAATGGACAAGCAGTAAGAGAAAGATTTAAAATTCCATTGACAATAAATTTGAATAATTTTCAAATTATCTCATCAAAAAATCACCACATCAACTTTACTTCCCAATCATCTTCTTAATCGCATTCAATTTCATTAAGGCTTCAATCGGCGTTAAAGTATTAATGTCAATTTTCGTGAGTTCTTCTCTGATGTTTTCCAAAACAGGATCATCGAGTTGGAAGAAAGAAAGTTGAAGGTTTTCTTCAGTTACCCGTTTTATTTTTTCGGTAGAACCACTTTGAGAGCGAGAATCTTCCAAAGTTTTCAGAATTTCAGAAGCTCTGTTTACTACTTTTGAAGGCATTCCTGCCAATTTTGCAACGTGAATCCCGAAACTGTGTTCACTGCCACCAGGAACCAGTTTTCTGAGGAAAATAATATTGCCTTTATTCTCTTGAATCGTCACGTGGAAATTTTTAATTCTCTCAAAATTTACACTCATTTCATTGAGTTCGTGGTAGTGCGTGGCGAAAAGTGTTTTCGGTTGGGTAGAATGTTGGTGAAGATATTCTGCAATCGCCCAAGCGATAGAAACGCCATCATACGTAGAAGTTCCACGTCCGATTTCATCGAGCAAAATCAAACTTCTCTCAGAAATATTATTCAAAATATTCGCCGCTTCATTCATTTCTACCATAAAAGTAGATTCTCCCGCAGAAATATTATCCGTTGCACCAACTCTGGTAAAAATTTTATCTAAAATGCCAATTTCGGCATGTTTTGCAGGAACAAAACTTCCAATTTGTGCCAGCAAACAAATAATTGCAGTTTGTCTCAAAATCGCAGATTTACCTGCCATATTTGGTCCGGTAACCATGATGATTTGTTGAGAATCTTTATCCAAAAAAACATCATTCGGAATGTATTTTTCACCTAAAGGAAGCGATTTTTCTATAATTGGATGTCTTCCTTCTTTGATGTCAATCGCAAAAGTTTCGTTGAGAATGGGTTTTGTATAATTTTCGGAAATCGCCAATTCAGAAAGCGAAACCGCACAATCTAATTCAGCAATTAATCTAGAATTTTCTTGAATTTGATCAATATACATCATCACATTTTCACAAACCTGACGATACAATTGGTGCTCAATCTGCGAAATTTTTTCTTCTGCACCGAGAATTTGCGTTTCGTATTCCTTTAATTCTTCGGTGATGTAACGTTCTGCGTTTACCAACGTTTGTTTACGAATCCAATCTTCTGGAACTTTGTCTTTATGCGTATTTCTAACCTCGATGTAGTAACCAAAAACATTGTTAAAATCAATTTTCAAGGAAGAAATTCCCGTTCTTTCGATTTCTCTTTGGCACATTTCATCCAAAAAACCTTTGCCTTTGCTTTGAAGATTTCTCAATCTATCGAGTTCTTCCGAAACTTCAGATTTGATGACATTTCCTTTGTTGAGGCTTACCGGAAGTTCTTCACTCAAATGATTTTGAAGATAAGAAATAAGTTCTACTAAATTGTTCAGAGGTTCTAGCCAAGCCAAAACATCGTGATGAGAACTCAATAATTCTCTGATTTTCTGAATATTGATTAAACTCTGACGAAGATAACCGAGTTCTTTCGGTGAAATTTTTTCGGCAGCTAATTTTCCAACCAATCGGTCTAAATCTGAAATTCCTTTTAATAAATCGAGGATTTCAAATTTCAGCAACTCTTCTTTGCTGAAAAATTCGATGAGAGAAAGTCTTCGGTTGATTTCGTTCACTGATTTTAAAGGTAAAATTAATCTTCGGCGAAGCAATCTTCCTCCCATTGCTGTGGAAGTTTTATCGATAATATCAAGCAAAGATTTCCCTTGATAATTACTAGAATGTAAAATTTCTAAATTTCGCAAAGTGAAATTATCCATCATCAAATAATCATCTTGCGGAATGCTCTGTATTTTGGTAATGTGCTGTAAAAGAGCGTGATGTGTGTCTTCAACTAAATAAGCGAATATCGCTCCAGCTGCGGTAATCCCCAATTTTTGTTCTTCAATTCCGAAACCTTTTAGCGATTTTGTTTTGAAGTGAGAATTAAGTTTTTCGTATGCAAAATTATATTGATACGCCCAATCTTCTAGCTTAAAACAGTTCTTATTTTTAAGTTGAGAAGGAATTTCGGCGGTTCTTTGGTAAATAATTTCCGAAGGATCAAAAGTGTGAACAATATGTAATAATTTCTCTAAATTTCCTTCTGCCACAAGAAATTCTCCCGTAGAAACATCTACCAAAGCAATCCCGTATTTCTCTTTTTCCTTGTGAAGAGAAAGCAAGAAATTATTTTTCTTGGAATTGAGAACCTGTTCATTAAACGTAACACCGGGAGTTACCAATTCTGTAACACCACGTTTCACGATTCCTTTCACCATTTTTGGGTCTTCCAATTGGTCGCAAATCGCAACACGCATTCCGGCTCTTACCAATTTTGGCAAGTAAGAATCTACAGAATGATGCGGAAAACCTGCTAACTCAATATGACCTTCTCCATTGGCTCTTTTGGTAAGAACTATTCCTAAAATCTGAGAAGTTTTTATGGCATCTTGCCCGAAAGTTTCGTAGAAATCTCCCACTCTGAAAAGCAATAGCGCATCTGGATATTTCGCCTTGATGGTATTGTACTGAGTCATTAACGGAGTTTCTTTTTTAGCCATTCTTGAGAGTATGAATATTGAGGTTTAAGATTCGAAATTTGAGGTTGTAAATTAAAACCTTAATTTTGCCCAAAAATACAAAAATGCAACCTACCAAAAAACTGAAATTAGAAGAATTAGGAAGAATAGATGTAGAAACCTTCAAAAAGACGGAGAAAATTCCGTTGGTGGTGGTTTTAGATAATGTAAGAAGTATGCATAATGTAGGGGCGGCTTTCCGAACTGCAGATGCTTTTTTGGTGGAGAAAATTATTCTTTGTGGCATTACTCCGAAACCGCCTCATAGAGAAATTCACAAAGCAGCATTAGGCGCAACTGAAAGTGTAGATTGGCAATTTTATGAGAATGTAAAAGAAGCAGTCATAGATTTAAAAACTCTGGGTTACGAAGTTATTGGGATTGAACAAACTACTAATTCTGTGATGATTACAGATTTTAACATTGATAGAACTAAAAAATATGCTTTGGTTTTAGGCAATGAAGTAGAAGGAATTTCAGATGAAATTTTAACCGATTTAGACGAATGTTTAGAAATTCCACAGTTGGGAACTAAACATTCTCTAAATGTTTCGGTTTGTGGTGGAATTGTAATGTGGGAATTTTTCAAAGGTCTAAAGTAGAATTGAAAAGGCGCGAGCGAAGCGAGCGTCGATTGTTTTCAAAATTAAAAAAATAAATCCCGAAATTTTCGGGATTTTAATTTTATCTTAATGCTTTTCTTAAATGAACTTCTCTATTGATGAGATAAATTATCGCCACTAAATTCCCTACAAAAAGCAAGGGAATAATCCACAAAAATTTATTCTTCAAAGGATTTCTTGTAATATCTATAATAACCACAAAAAGTGCAATTAAAGAAAAAATAGTTGAAACACCTAAAATCATATTGGGTGTAATAGCACCAAAATTCCAATGATTTAGTTTCATTAACGTTCCTATAACAGTCAATATTAATCCTAGTATTGATATGGGTAAAATAATTTTTTTTGGAATTAATAAAGGATAGATTTTCATCTTGATATTATTTTAAAAGTTGATTAAAAGTATTTCCTTGGGTAATATCTCCAGAATTATAACCTTTCATGAACCATTCCACACGTTGTTTCGAGCTACCATGAGTAAAAGCTTCTTGGTTTACATAACCTGCCGTTCTTTTTTGAATATTATCATCGCCTACTGCTGCTGCTGCTTCCATCGCACTTTGAATATCTTGAGGATCCAGGAATTTTTCTCTGTTATCGGTTTGTTTTGCCCATAAACCTGCGTAGAAATCTGCTTGTAATTCTGTAGCTACCGAAACCCTATTCATGTCTGATTCAGAATATCTTCCACTTCTGCGCATTTTATCTACTTGTTGAGTAGTTCCTAAAATCGTCTGGATGTGATGCCCAATTTCATGAGCTAAAACATAGGCCACCGTAAATTCTGTAACTCGAGCGCCAAATTTCTGTTGCATTTCCCCAAAGAAACTCATATCCATGTAAACCGTTTCATCTGCAGGGCAATAAAATGGTCCCATCGCAGCTTGTGCAGTTCCGCAACCAGATTGCGTTACATTTTCGAAGAGTACAATTTTCGGTTCTCTGTATTGCATTCCGTTTTCAGATAAAATTTTAGTCCAAGTTTGGTTATTTTCTTCAGAAAGCATTCTTACAAATTCTTTTACCTGAAGTTCTTCAGCAGTGAGTTCTCTTTGTTCCGTTTGAGGAGCGTTTCCAACACCATTACTTAAAATAGCAGAAGGATCACCTCCTAGGAAAAATATAATTGCAGCAATGATTAAGGTTCCTAATCCACCACCAACTAGCATTCCGCCACCACCAGAACCTCTTCTATCATCTACATTATCGGCTCTATCTTCTGTCCATTTCATAAGTATATATTTTATTTTTAATTGTCTTATGCAATCGTAGGCGATTTCATAATATTGATTTTTTTTGAAATTAAATTTTGATAAAATTAATAAAAAAAATATTTATCAAGCATTTTATTTTTTAACTAAAAATGTATAATCAATATTATTTAAAAATATTCATATTTTCATCATAAATAGGGCTTTGAACGTCTAAAAACTTTAACACACTATGAAATACAAAGTTTTGAGTGACACTAGAAAAAGGTTTTAGTTTCTGTTGGTTGTCTGAAACCCAAACTATGAAAGGAATTTCATATTGTTCTTTCGGAGCAATACTCATAGGAACTCCGTGCATATAAAGGTTTTTTTCTCCAAGAGATTCGCCATGATCTGAAACAAAAATCAAAGAACTTTTATAATCTTTTAGGGATTTTAAATCTTCAATAGTTTTGTGTAGTAAATAATCTGTATAGACTATTGTATTGTCATATGCATTCATTAGTTCTGTTTGGGTACATTTTCCTAATTCTACACTATTACAAACTGGCGAAAATTTTTCAAATTCTTTTGGGTATTTTTTACTATACGTAGGACCATGACTAGTATTAGTATGTAAAATAATTAATATCTTATTACTCTTACTTTTTTTGATTTCATCGGTAAGATTGCTTAAAAGGATTTCGTCATAATTAGGATCTGCATTTTTGTATTTAACTTTTAAGTCTTCTTTAGTTTCGTATTTTTTAATGTGAATAGGAGGTTCTCCCCAGTTTGTTGTTCGCCAAATTACATCTACATTATTTCTGTAGAGATAATTAGGTAATATTTCATATAAATCACTAGTATTTTTGTGTTCTAATATACATTTTAGACCAGCTGTAGTATAGGTAGCGCACGAAGTTGCATTGTAATGAGTTAAATTTTCGGTTTTAGAAAGCAAAGGATTAGTATTTTTACTATATCCATACAAAGAAAAATTTTGGCTTCTTGAGGATTCACCAATCACCAAAACCATTACCGCTTTTGAAGAATTTTTCACAGTGGCATTGGGTAAAGGGATTTCTTTTTGATTTTTTTCATATTTCTGTTTGAAAAATATTATGGTGTTTACAGTATAAGACCAAGGCATTGCTAAGCCTCCTAATTTTTTTGAATTTTTGTCAATCCAAAGCCAGTTACTTGCATTCGCAAATACAAAAATGAAAGTTATTAGGAATACAATTCCTGTTTTCTTTAAAATTTTTTTATTAGACTCTAAAACTAAAGATTGATTCATTACAAAGATTGATGGTAATACTCCTAAAATTAGGAAATACAACACAAGTTTCCATGAAAAAAAGCTGCTAGATTCTTCATAATTGGTGTTTAAAATGTTACCAATCATGCTACCATCAATAATTACACTATAAGTGTTGACAAAATATATTGCAATAGAATTAATTACGAAGAATAAAACGAGAATGAATCTTCCTGCTTTTCGGAAAACATTGACCAATAAATAAAAAACAAAAGCATTAAGCAATAACATAAGAATAACCAAACTTACAATAATTGCAATACCGTTATTTGTTGAGTAATCCACATTTTCAATTACAAATTTGAAAAATTGAAAATGGAATAGAAAAAAATTAAGAATACTTACTATAATGGCATACGTAGTAATTTTTAAATTATTTTTTAACATAGAAAAATGAAATTTTATAAAATGAATAGCCTAAGCAAATTAGTGGTAAATAAAAAATAAATAGATTTTCATTTGTTATTTTTTTAATGATAGCGATAATACAACCTAAAAATGCTAAAATAAAAAACCAATAATATTTTTTATTTCCAATCCAACCCCAAATATTAAAACGACGATTTATAAGAAAGCCCAAAACCCCACAAATGTAACCAACAATACTTCCAACAATAACATCTAAAGGAAAATGTGCTCCTACAGCTACTCTAGAAATAGCAAGAACGCTGCCAAAAATAAGCATAGAAGAGCCAGCTATGATTTTATATTTCCAATTATTTTGGTAATAATGATAAAAAATTACAGTAAGTATTGTAAATATGGTGATACAATGTCCTGAAGGTAGACTATTATTGGCCCTTAATGTTTTACCGATTATGATAAAACTGTTGGGATCCAAAAATGCAGCTGGCCTTGGAACAGAGAATATGTTTTTTAACAAGCTTGATAAAATAAGAGAAATCAACGATGAAGAAATCAGAACTTCCCATAATTTAGGTGTTCTATGAAATAAAACGCTTAATAAAGATAAAAACACAAATGCATCACCCATTTGGGTAATATTATTTTCAAAAAGTGGATACTGACCGAGTTTAGAATTTATATAATAAAATAAATCTTTCTGAATATTTATATATGATGAGACATTTAGAGAATCTTTTAGAATAAGAGTAATAGGTACAATTAGAAGCAAAATTATAGGTAAATATAAAGAAGATAGAGATGGAATTGCTGTGTTTTTATTCATTTGTTTTTTTAATTTGATTTTTTTTAATAAAAATTCTTACAATGAATTATTTCAAATTTCTTCTGAATTCAACCATTCTAAGAGCAGTAACCGCCGCTTCTACGCCTTTATTTCCAAGGTTTCCGCCACTTCTTGCTAAAGATTGTTCCTTATTATCATCTGTCAAAACACAGAAAATAGCCGGAACATTTGTCATTACATTACAATCTTTAATTCCTTGAGCTACAGCGCTGCAAACGTAATCAAAATGTGGAGTTTCTCCTCTAATTACACTTCCGATGGCAATTACTGCATCATGGTTTTCTGCGGCACACAATTGCATGCAAGCGTAGCTTAGCTCAAATGCACCAGGAACAGAAAAAATTTCTATATTTTCTTTTTTTACGCCTTCTTTTTCTAGAATTTGTATCGCTGCATCGCGAAGGTTATAGGTTACAAAATCATTCCAATCTGAAACAACAATGCCGATTCTAAAAGAATCAGCATTTGAGATTTGTAATGGTTTGTAATCCGAAAGATTTACAGTTGCCATTTTATATTTTTAAAAGTTTTTTACCATTTCTATATAAGCATCAGAAGTACCGCCGTCATAATCTGCATATTTTTCTTCGATGGTTTCGAAGTATTTTTTAGCTTCAGCGTTTTTCTTCATTGCAAGTGCTAGTAAACCAGCTTTTCTTGTAAAGTAATAAGAAGTGTAAGGATCATCAGAAGCAGAAGCAGCTTTATCTAAAAGAGAAAGTGCATCTTCATTTTTGTTAAGATTTGCTTGTGCATCTCCCATTGCTCCATATTTTAGAGCCATTAAGATTTTATTATCAGAAGAAAACTTGTCTAATAAATCGTAAGCTTCTTGGTATTTACCTTCTTTGAATTTTAATAAACCTGCATTGTAAGCAGAAAGTTTACCAGCATCAGTATCAGGAAATTGCTCATAAGTACCTTTGAATCCTGGATTTGCAGCAGATTTTCCACCTAGTGCGATATCATCTTTCCCTTCAGAAAGGTTTTTTTGAGCAGCCAGATAGCTCAGTGTAGCTTCTTCGTTTTTAGGATTTGCAATGAATTGTTGGTAAGCAAAGTATCCTAAAACCGCTAATACTACAGTACCGAAAATAATCCCGATTTGTTTAGCGTATTTTTCAATGAACATCTCTGTTTTGAGCGCGGTTTGGTCTAAATCTTGAAAAATTTCTACCGTTTCTTTTCCTTCGTTCTCTAGCTCTTTTTTGCTTTTATGCTTGTCTGTCATAATTTTGAAATTGAAATGCAAAAATAATAGTTTCTATTGTGATATACAATATTTATTTTCAGTGGTTTTCAGTTAGGGTTTTTATGAGAAATATTTGTCTTATTGAGGATACATTTTTTGTAGGTTTTCAATCTGATGAGGTTGCCCAAGAATGAAAATACAACTATTCGGTTCTATGAGTTTACTTTCGTCAGGATTGATGATGTATTCTCCATGAACGTCTTTGTAGCCTACAATTTTACAACCTGTTTTCGGGAAAATTTTTAGTTCTTCTAATTTTTTGCCGATAAATTCTTTGGAAAGTTTATCCGTATAAATTTCTAAAACATTAATTTTTTTGGTGCCTTCTAACACAATATTGTCAATAAATTCTACCAAATCTGGGGTAATAAGAAGAGAAGCCATGTGTTCGCCGCCAATTTTATCTGGCATAATTACATTTTCGGCACCTGCAGTTTTCAATTTTTTGATGGTACTGCTGTTAGAAGCTCTACTGATGACTTTAATTTTTGGATTCAATTCTTTGGAACTGATTACAATAAAAAGATTATCTGCATCAGATGGTAAACAAGCGATGATTCCATTGGCTTTTTCTACTCCAGCTTTTATCAAGATTTCATCTTCTACCGCATTACCGTGGATAAAAATAGTATCGCGGAACTCATCATCTCTATTTTCTAGCGGTTTTTTGTCAATAATAACAAAAGGTTTTTTGTGGAGAATAAGTTTTCTGGCGGCTTGTCTGCCATTTCTCCCGAAACCACAAATGATGATGTGATTTTCTAAATTTTTCATATTGCGTTTGATGAGATTTTGTTTGTATTCTTTGGCGAAATTTCCGTTAAAAAATTCTAATGAAAGCTCTGTTAAACCATAGAGCACAGCTCCCACACCAAAAAGCATTAAAAAAATAGTAATGATTTTTCCTAAATCTGAGAAATTGTCGGGCACTCCAAAACCTACGGTTGTGAGCGTCATAATGCTGTACCAAACCGCGTCCAGAAATCTCATTTCTTCGGAATACATAAGTGCAAATGCTCCTAAGAAAACAAGAATGAGTATGGAGACCACTAAAATTAAAATTCTTTTATATAATGCGGAAAATCTATTCATTGTCAATGAATTCTTGTATAAATTTACAAAAAAATAGCGTAGAAATTGCTTACTTTTGAAAAAAATCATTTGATATGCCTTATCATAAACTTAAAAGAACAATAGCATTACCAAGAGAAGAGGATGAGCGTTTTACCTTTGCAGAAATAGAAGAAGGTGTTTATTTCCGTGGGCATAACTTGTGGTTACTTGTTTTGTCTATGGCGATTGCAAGTATTGGTCTTAATATTAATTCTCCTGCTGCAGTAATTGGTGCGATGCTTATATCTCCATTAATGGGACCAGTGGTAGGACTTTCTTTTGGGTTGTCTATTCACAATAAAAATTTGGTAAAACTTAGTCTTTATAACTGGGTGATAATGATTGTTACCAGTTTGGTAGCTTCTACTATTTATTTTTTAATATCACCATTTCATCAAGAGACGTCACAATTAGCAGCATTTAAAGAAGCTACTATTTTCGATTGTATGTTAGCGCTTTTTGGTGGTTTTGCATGGTTTTTAGGAATCATCAGAAAGGAAGCCATCAAAGTAATTGCAGGAGTTGCAGTAGCCACGGCTTGTATTCCTCCATTGTGTACGGCTGGTTATGGAATTGCAAATTTGAATTGGGATTTTTTCTTTGGTGGGTTGTATTATTATCTCATTAATTGTTTTTTCATAGGAGTGGGAACTTGGATTTTGAGCATTGTTTTGGGATATCAAAAATATTATCTCGAAAAAGTGGAAAAAAGAAATAAAAAAGATATTCTAATCATTACCATTATCTCTTTATTGGTGCTGTTTCCAAGTATTTTATTGACTCAGAAAAAGTGGAATGCCGAAAAATTGAAATCAGATGCCGAAGAATATATTGATACCATTCAAAAACAAAACCCTGAATTGGCTATTGTAAATTATAAAGCGGAAGAAGAAAATGGTGAAAAATTTCTAGACATTACCATTCTCAATGATCAAAATTTTATAGATTCTCAGAAATTAGATGCAGCAGATTTGCTCAATAAAGAAATTAAATTGAGATGGCATTATGCGCCGAATTCTAAGGCTACAGAAATAAATTATCTTCAGCAACAGATTAATGAGCTGAAAAAGGAGTTGGAGAAGAAATAAAATCTAAAAATTAATAGTTCAGAATACTGTACACTTCAGCGTCAAACTGTTTCAGTTTATCTTCACCATGTAAATCTTTAAGGCTAATTAAAAAACTGAACTGTGTTACTTTTGCGCCTTGTTTTTCAACCAATTTAGCGGCAGCTTCAGTTGTGCCACCTGTTGCTAATAAATCATCGTGAATTAATACTCTTTGATTTGGTTGAATTTGGTTCGTGCGCATTTCTATTTCGGCAGTTCCGTATTCTAAATCGTATTTTTCTGAAATAAATGGAGGAGGAAGTTTTCCTTTTTTTCTAATTAAAATAAATGGAACTTCTAGGGCAACAGCAATTGCAATTCCGAAGAGATAGCCTCTGCTTTCTATTCCGCACACTACATCTACTTTTCCTTTGCTGAATTCTACTAAATCTGCAATTACATCTTCGTATAATTTAGGATTTAAGAAAATGGGCGTAATGTCTTTGAATTGTATTCCTTCGGTTGGGAAATCTGGAATATTCTGAATTGTGCTTTCTAATCTAGCGATTAAATCTTGCGTTGCCATTTTATGGGATTTTAATTTATTTTTTTTGAGAAGAATTTATTTTATAGCTGGTGATTTTCCAACCTGTTTCTGTTGCTTTTAAGCCAAAAGAAACATCAAGTGAAGTTGCGTTTCCAGCTTTATCTGTTACGGTATACGTTGCATTTACACTTGCAGTGTTATTGGCATTCGCTTTAGTAGAAACGTTGGTTACATCTACACTTTTTACGGTTCCAAAACCAGACGTAGGATTAGCAAATGTTTCATAAGAACCCCAATTCGGGTTTTCTGATTGACTGTAAGCTGCTTTTAAGTTCTGACTGTTTAAGTTGCTTAAGAAATTCACAACGGTATTTTTAGGATCGCCAATTACTTTTGGAGAGTCGGTTCCCGTAGCATTTTCTTCTGGAGTTCCTTCAAGATTTTCTGGATTTTTAGAGCTTTTAGGCATCAAAAGAGCGTTAGGATTTACATCTACACCCATTTTGGTCATTTGAATGGTTTTCTTAGAAGTTTTTACAGTAACTTTTATGTCAATTTTATTGTCTATTACTTTCTCTTGAGGAAGAGAAGAAAATCTCATATAAAACCCTTTGAATTGATTGTTTTGCATTAAATTTTTAGAAGTCAAAAGTTTTACACCTTGACTAGAAACTTCTAAAGTGGTTTCTAAGGCTGCATTTTCGAAATCTACTTTATTTCCTGCTGCGTCTAATAATCTTGGAACGATTTGTAAAGCTTTTGGCCCTAAAACACTATCTACAGAAACTTCACTGATTGTAATTTGCAAAGAATTTGCGGCAACATCATTTACATCTGTTTCAGATGGTGTAATATTTTGGAAGATATTCATTTCACCTAATGAAGGAGGAGCTGTACTTGCCCAATTGATGCCATTTTCTTGTGCTACTTTGTCTGCCATTGCAAAAATTTCTGGCACTTTTTTTCCTTCTAGAAGTTTACCAAGAGCTTTTAGTTCTTCGATATCACCTTCTGCATCTACACCAAAGGTTTTTAGAATATAAAGAGCTTCATTAAATTTAATTTGTTTAATAGTGGGAAGCGAAGAAGACATGTCATTGATACTTTCTTGGAAGGCTTTTGTACTGCTTGCATCTACTGCATCTTTTTTACAACCGATTAAAAAAAGCAATGAAAATATGCTTAGAAAAAGGAAACGTTTCATAAAATGAATATTTATATACAAAAATAAAAAAATCCCAACAATAAGTTGGGATTTATATGATGTTTCTTTCTGAAATTAGAAAGGATATTCAAAAATCTTAGATTCTTTTACTAGAGGATTTCCTTCAGGAATCAATTTAAGTTTAGATAATGCAGACATTACTACTAAAACGAATAAACCTACCATGAATAAGAATGCACCAACTACTAATAAGAATGTGTATGCATTGTTCCAGAAAGGTCCTACTGTTCCTGGCATAATCATGTTGAAGAAATCTAACCAGTGACCTAGAATTACTAGAACAGCCATTGTAGTTACTACTTTGTAATTTCTCTTGATGCTAGAACTTACTAACACCAATAATGGTAATAAGAAGTTGATGATAAGCATTGGTAAGAAAGTGTACTTGTAGTAAGCAAATCTATCGAAGAAATATCTTACTTCTTCTGGGATGTTTGCGTACCAGTAAAGCATGAATTGGTCAAAGAATAAATAAGTCCATAATAATGAAGTAGCAAATAAGAATTTAGCTAAATCATGTAAGTGGTTATCATTAAACTGTGGTAAAAGCCCTTTTTTCTTTAAATAAACTGCAACAATTATGATTACTGCAACAGCACTAGATAAAGTAGATACCATAGAATACCAAATGTAAAGAGTAGAATACCAGTGAGGGTCAATAGACATTAAGAAATCCCAAGCCCAAGCTGCAGAAGCAAATCCGAAGAATGCAATGTAACCTACACTCCAGTTGTATAATGCTTTGTAATCTTTTCTATCTTTAGTTTCATCTAATCTCTTAGAAACTTTCTTAATTTTCCAAACGAAGAAAGAAGCTCCAATTACGTAGATAAGAACTCTCACTACATAAAAAGGAATGTTTAAGAATTTAGATTTTTCGTAAAGGATAACATCAAAGTTTGGAGAATTAGGATTTGTTAAATCCGGATCCATCCAGTGATATAAATGAGCAATGCCCCCTACATTTAAGAAGGTTAAGATTAATAAAACAATCCCACCTACTGGAATGAATGAAGCTACCGCTTCCATTACTCTTGTTACAATTACAGACCAACCAGCGTGAGCTGCATGCTGAATTGATAAAAAGAATAAAGCACAAGCAGAAATTCCGAAGAATAACATAGCAGCAGTTAATAAAGCCGAGAACGGTGTATTATGAATCTGATGCGTAGCATGTTCTAAGTGTGCAGCATTATCTTGAGGTCCTACTAATTCTGAAGAGTTCATTGGGGTATGATGTTCTGGACCATGGTGTACATTATCCATCATTGTCTGAATTGCAGACTCATTTAACCCATGATTTAATAGGTAGCCAATACCGAATAGTACCAATCCAACAACTATCAGTATAATAGAATACAATTTTAATTTTGGTGAAAAACTATACATTTTTTTCTGTTTTTATTATTTAGTATTGGTTTGAGTTGTAGTTGCATCAGCAGCGGCTACAGGAGCTACAGCATCAGCTTTGAAAGCGCTCATTACATACATTGCTACTCTCCATCTATCAGCAGGAGCTAATTGACCAGCGTAAGATCCCATTAAGTTTCTTCCGTTTACAATTACATAATGAGTAGAACCTACTGTAATCTGTCTGTCTTTGTAATTAGGAACACCAGAATATGCACCACTTTGTACAATTGGACCTTGTCCATCACCTCCCACACCGTGACAAGCTGCACAGGTCATTTCGTATAATTTTTTACCTCTTGCTAAATCTTTTTCTTTATTTTTAGGATCTAGAGGAGAAACGGTAACACTTTTTGACTCTTCATAAAATGTAGTATATTCTTCTACATTTTTAGGAGTTTTATCTTCTGGCAAAATTCCTTCCTTGTCTTGAGGAACCGTACCTTCTACAGGAGAAAGTAGAGTAGAGCCGTAGTTATTTACAAAAGCCGGGATTTCGTTTTCTTTGCTTACATAATGTCCATCTGCTTTACTAGCAGTTTTTAACATTGGGTCATAAGCTACAGGAAAATACATATCCGGAAAGTAAACTAATGGCGGATTATCTTTTGGTCCACAAGAATTCAGCGCGATAACTGAGATTCCCAAGATGGTTGTTATTTTTAAAATATTTTTCATATTACGCATCTTTTACAGTTATTTCTTCTACACCTGTTTCAATCAGCATCTGTTTAATGGTTTCTACATCTTCAGACACAAACTCCATCATAAACTTATCATCCGTAGTTCTAGGGTCTGGATTCTGAGGAGCAGCTCCAGGATACATTTTATTTCTTACTAAGAAAGTAAGAGACATCATGTGTGCAGCACAGAATACCATTAATTCAAACATTGGAACTACAAAAGCAGGCATGTTATGAGCCCACCAGAAAGCTGGTTTACCTCCTATGTTTTGTGGCCAGTCATGATTCATCATGTACCAAGTTGCTAAAGCACCAATGGTAACACCATAAACTGCATAGATAAAAGCTGCGTCTGAAATTCTAGTTTTCTTAAGACCTAAAGCTTTATCTAGTCCGTGAACTGGGAATGGAGTATACACTTCGGTAATTTCAATACCTTTATCTCTGAAAGCTTTAACGCCGTTCATTAAATCGTCGTCATCGCCATAAAGTCCATATATTCTTTTAGTGGTGCTCATCTCCTTCTTTTGCTTTATAAGTTTCACCTGAAATTTTCAAAATAGTCTTCAATTCAGCCTGTGCAATTACAGGGAATGTTCTAGCGTACAATAGGAATAATACTCCGAAGAAACCAATTGTTCCTAAATAAACTCCTACGTCTATAATCGTTGGCTTAAACATCGTCCAAGAACTTGGTAAGTAGTCTCTAGAAAGGTTGATAACAATGATGTCAAATCTTTCAAACCACATACCGATGTTGATGATTAATGCTACGAAGAAAGTCCAAATAATATTTGTTCTTAATTTTTTGAACCAGAAAGAAGCAGGAACAACTAAGTTACAGATAATTAGCGCCCAGAATGCCCACCAGTAAGGACCAGTAGCAGCACCTGGAGATAAATATGTAAAGTCTTCATATCTACTTCCTGAGTACCAACCGATGAAGTATTCTACACCATAAGCTACCGTTACCATACCACCTGTTACGATGATTACGATGTTCATGATTTCGATATGATACATGGTAATATAATCTTCTAAGTGTGCTACTTTTCTAGCAACTAATAGAAGGGTTTGTACCATTGCAAATCCTGAGAAAATCGCACCTGCTACGAAGTAAGGAGGATAGATGGTAGAGTGCCATCCTTTGATTACTGAAGTTGAGAAGTCAAATGATACCGTGGTGTGTACTGAGAATACAAGTGGTGTTGCTAAACCAGCTAATACAAGAGATAACTCTTCGAATCTTTGCCAGTGTTTTGCTTTACCACCCCAACCGAAGGCTAGGAATGTATAAATCTTTTTAGTCCAAGGCGTTTTTGCTCTATCTCTAATCATCGCAAAGTCTGGGATCAATCCCATGAACCAGAATACGGTAGATACAGAGAAGTAAGTAGAGATTGCAAATACGTCCCAAAGTAGTGGAGAGTTAAAGTTAGTCCAAAGAGAACCAAATTGGTTTGGTAAAGGGAATACCCAATATCCTACCCAAACTCTACCCATGTGAATTACTGGGAAGATTGCTGCCTGTACAACTGCAAAAATCGTCATCGCTTCCGCAGAACGGTTTACAGACATTCTCCATCTTTGTCTAAATAATAACAATACTGCAGAGATTAAGGTTCCTGCGTGACCAATACCTACCCACCAAACGAAGTTAGTAATATCCCAACCCCAGTTAATGGTTTTGTTTAGTCCCCAAGCTCCGATACCGGTACCAATGGTGTAAGCAATACATCCAAAACCGTATACAAATAGAACTAGAGCTGCCCAAAAAGAAATCCACCAGAGTTTTCCGGCTCTTTCTTCGATAGGTCTTGCAATATCTTCGGTGATATCGTGATAAGTCTTGTGACCAATAATTAGCGGTTCCCTAATAGGGGCTTCGTAATGTCCTGACATTTTTTACCTATTTATATTATTTAAACGTTGTTTTCTTTTCTGTTTCTCACTTTTGTATGGTAGAATACGTTTGGTTTAGTACCCACTTCTTCTAGCAATACATATTTTCTCTTGTCATTGAATAATGCTCTTACTTCTGATGATTTGTCATTCATATCACCGAATTTAAGTGCTCCTGTAGAACAAGCCTGAGAACAAGCTGTTTTAAGTTCTCCATCTTCAATTCTTCTGCCTTCTTTTTTAGCTTCTAGAATTGTAGCTTGAGTCATTTGGATACACATAGAACATTTTTCCATTACCCCTCTAGTTCTTACTACAACATCTGGATTTAGAACCATTCTTCCTAAATCGTTATTCATGTTGAAGTCAAACTTATCATTCAAGTTATAAGTAAACCAATTGAATCTTCTTACTTTGTAAGGACAGTTGTTTGCACAATATCTTGTACCGATACATCTGTTGTAAGCCATTTGGTTTTGACCTTGCTTACCGTGAGAAGTTGCAGCAACAGGACATACTGTTTCACAAGGTGCGTGATTACAGTGCTGACACATTACTGGTTGGAAAATCACATCAGGACTTTCGTTTGGTTCAATTAATATATCATAAAGGTTAGGAACGTTTAATCCCTTGTCTAAACCTTCTTTTACTTCAATTTTTTCTTTAGCAGAGTAATATCTATCGATTCTTAGCCAAGCCATATCTCTAGACATTCTTACCTCTTCTTTACCTACTACAGGAACGTTGTTTTCTGCTTGACAAGCAATGACACAAGCTCCGCAACCGATACATGAGTTAAGGTCTACAGAAAGATTAAAGTGAGGACCATCGGTATCATCGAAAGCATCCCAAAGATCTACTTTACCAATTGGTAGAGCACCTTGTAATGTTTCCATTGTTAATGGCTTATTCCACTTGTTTACGTCCTCGTTTAAGTAAGTGTCTAATGTTACCTCTTTAGCGATTTCGTAACGACCCATTAATGTATTTTGAAGCTGTACACCTGCAAATTCGTGATCATCTGCTCCTGATTTTTCAATAGAAACATTAGATATTACAGTGTTATATCCATCGAATAAAGGATAAGCGTTTACACCTGTTTCAGCTACTTTACCTGAGTCTTTTTTACCATAACCTAAAGCAAGACCTAATGAACCTTCTGCTTGACCTGGCTGAATGAAAACAGGAACGTTTTCTAATTTCACACCATTTACAGTAAGATTTACCACAGTACCATCTAACTGCATTCTCGCATTTAATTTATTTTCGATACCATATTCTTTAGCGTCTGCTGGAGAAATAGTAAGGTAGTTATCCCAAGCCATTCTCGTAATTGGATCTGGCAACTCTTGTAGCCAAGGGTTATTGGCTTGAGTACCATCTCCGATTGCAGTAGTGGTATAAAGTACAAGTTCTAATTTAGAAGCTTTGAAACCTTGTAATTCAGACACCGCTTTTGCAGCATCTCCACCTGTGTAAGATAGAGTTCCTGTAATGTTCCCTGCATTAAAACCATTGTAAAGAGCTTGGTTAAATGAAGTTCCATTAAGAATTGTTGCAGCATTGGCTTTTAAATATTCATAATAGTTAGGAGTAAATCCTTTTCCGTTTATCCAAACAAGAAGTGATTCTTCAATTTGTCTAGATTTGAATATTTTTTGGATAGTAGGTTGCATTAATGAATACGCACCAGTTTGAGGAGCAATATCACCCCATGACTCTAACCAGTGTGCTGCTGGAATGACTACTTTTGCTGCTTGAGCAATTTCGTTTTTCTTATCAGTTACAGCAACTACAGTTCCTACTTTGCTTAATGATTTTTTGAATTCTGCACCTTTTGCGTGAGAATAGATTGGGTTTACGTTGTTAGCAACTAAAACACCAACTTGACCAGCATTTACCCAAGTTAAAAACTCGTTAAACCTAGCGTTGTCATATTCTTTTAATAGGTTAGCTTTTCCTGTGAAAGCTACAGAACCTAATTTTTGATTGATTAAGTGTGCTAAAACATAAGAAGCTTTAGAACCGTCTGCAAAAACTACCGCTTTGTTTCCTTTAGCTTGTAATTCTTTAGCAATTTCAGAAGCTACTTTATCAGAAGTACCGCCTCCTACGATTGCGTTATAAACTTCTACTAAAGTTTTATTTACAGCAGAAGGTTTTTGCTTAATTCTAGTATCAGCGTTAGCACCAGTAAGAGACATGTTAGATTCTACTTGAATATGTCTAAGCATGTTAGCACCTGGTTTTCTAGCAGCTGCGTATGATGTTTCTAAGCTATTTGCGTTATAATCTCCTAAGAAATCTGCTTGGAAAGAAACCACTAATTCAGTAGCTGATAAGTCGTAAACTGGTAATGCTCTATTACCGAAAACTTCTTGAGCAGCGTCTAATGCAGCAGCATACGTATAAGCATCGTAAATTACTAATTCTGCATTAGGATATTTGGTTTTAAACTCTCCGAATAATTTCTTGAATGTAGGAGAAGGATATGAATGAGAAAGAACTACAATTTTCTTGTTTTCAGCTTGAGCTTTATTTAGTGCTTCTAGAACTACAGAATCTACTTTGTCGAAAGTTTCGTCTTTACCGTCTAGTTTTGGTTGTTTAATTTTATCATTATCATATAATGACAATACACTTGCTTGAGCTCTAGCGTTTGTTTTACCTAGATCGTTTGCAATTTTATTCGGTTCAATTTTAATGGGTCTACCTTCTCTAGTTTTTACTAAAACACTAGCAAAGTCAAACCCGTCAAAATAGGTAGATGCATAATAATTAGGAATTCCTGGAATAATACTGTGTGGTTTTACCACGTAAGGAATTGTTTTGATTACTGGTGCTTCACAAGCTGCAAGAGTAACTGCAGCTGTAGAGAAGCCTAATAATTTTAAGAAATCCCTTCTAGAAGTCCCAGAATTGTTCATTTTTTCTGCATCACCCAAGAACTCATCTACAGGAATTTCGTTTTGAAATTCTTTTTGAGCCAATTTTGCGTTAAGCGATTGGTCTTTAAGTTCGTGAATACTTCTGAATTGTATTTTATTTGAAGCCATTTATACTTCTAATTTTCTGTTATTAATAATGACATTTACCACACTCTAAACCACCAATAGCGTCTACGGTCATTTTAGTTTCTCCACCGTATTGTTTTTTCAACTTATCGTGAAGTTTTTGGTAGTATTCTTTGTTATAACCGTTTGTCATGTCTACTTCTGTAGTTCTGTGACAATCAATACACCATCCCATTGTAAAGTCATTTGCCATTTGTACTTTGTCCATTTCTTGAACTTGACCGTGACAAGCTTTACATACTACGTCTACTTTTTTAGCTTTGATGATGGTTTGTTCACCAGCTACCACGTGTTGTGCGTGATTGAAGTATACGAAATCTGGCATATTGTGAATTCTCACCCACTCGATTGGTTTGGTTTTTCCAGTGTAAGACTGTGAACCTTCATCCCAACCAGCAGCTTCGTAGATTTTCTTAATCTCTGCAGTATAGAATTCTCTAGATTTTCCTTCTTCTATGTATTTTCCTTTGTATTCTGAAATACCTTTGTGGCAATTCATACAAACGTTTACAGAAGGAATCTCTGATACTTTACCATACTTAGCACTTGAGTGACATAATTGACAATCGATTTTATTCTCACCAGCGTGAATTTTGTGAGAGAAGTAAATAGGTTGCTCTGGTTGATAACCTTTGTATACACCTACCCACATTAACCAATTCCAAATTCCGTAAAGTGCAAATAGGGCTAATAATCCCATTAATGCTTTACCTAGCGTATTGTACTTTTCGTAGAATTCGCCAATTGAGTTGATTCTTGTAGCGTCTAAAGCAGAAATTTCTCCAGATTTTCTGTGTAAATTTACGAGTTGGGTTAATCTGAAAAGTAACCAAAGAAGTAATCCACCGATTGCAGCTAAAGAAATTAACAGAGCAGATGAATTATTTTTTTCATCTTGAGCAGCTTTGATGGCTTCTGGTGAATTCACATCAGTTTCTGCTGCAGCAGGCTCTGCTTTTGGCGGATTAGTGGTGTATTCTAGAAGGTCTGCAATATCCTGATCTGTAAGATTTGGAAACGCAGTCATCTCTACTTTGTTGAATTTTTCGAAGACTTCATTCGCATACTTATCGCCAGAAGCTCTAAGTGCTTTGTTATCTCTAATCCATTTTTGGAACCAATCTACACCTAAATTTTGTTCCGTTTTTAATCTGTCTACTACGCCTCCTAAAGCTGGGCCTACCATTTGTTTATCTAGCGCATGACACGCAGAACAATTGGTCTTAAAAAGGGTTTCTCCCTTCTTAGCGTCACCTTTAAGATCTTGAGCGTAAATAGAAGCACTGGTTGTTAAGAGCAAACTACATGCTAACAACACTCTCTTGTAATGCTTTCTCCAACTAATCATTTAAATAATCTTGGGTTAATACTATTGAGTTTACATTCAATTACGCAAAAATAATACTTTAACACAATATTAACAGAAGGTTTGTATGTATTTTATCAAATTTTTTTAATTTATAATTGTTCTAAATAAGAAAGATTGGTATAATTTTTATTTGTATTAACTTTGTCAAAAATAATTTTAATGAAAAACGTAATAAAAATACTATCATTATTAACTTTTTTAAGTTTTAATCTCTCTAATGCTCAGGTAATTGAGAAAAAAGAAACATATAATGGAACGGAGTTGAAAGTTTCTATGGATAGCAAAGTAAATGAGCTTTTAACGGATTTAGAAGGGAAATGTGATAAGATTAAAGAGGAAGAAGCGAACAAAAATGAAACTCCGAAAGTAGAAATTCCTACTAAACCGAAGACAAATGCTGAAATCTGTAGAGATAATCCTAGAATTTTAGGTTACAAAATTCAGGTGGCGGTTGTAAAAAGTAATGAAGAAGCCAACAAGGTTAAATCTTATTTCCGTACGAAATTCCCAAATATAAAAGCAGAAACTGATGCTTCATTAAGACCGAATTATAAGGTTTTGGTAGGAAGCTATTTCAGTAAGCAATCTGCAAGTGGCGATTTAGCAAGGATTAGAAGTTACTTCCCTGCTGCAATTGCCGTACAATACAGAGTTTTCTGTGTAGAAGCAAAATAATTTTCACATATTAGTATAACAAAATATCCACCAAATTTTGGTGGATTTTTTTATTTAATTTTTTACTAAAAGTCTGAACCCTTCTCCATGCACGTTAATGATTTCTAATCCTTCATCATCTTTTAGGAGCTTTCTGAGTTTAGCAATGTACACGTCCATACTTCTTGCCGTGAAATAATTTTCTTTTTTCCAGATTTTTCTTAATGCTAAATCTCTTGGCATGAAATCATTTCTGTGTAGGCAAAGCAATTTTAGCAATTCGTTTTCTTTTGGTGAAAGTTTGTATTCATTATCACCTACTCGCAATTGTCTTAAAACTGAATCGAAAAACATGTTAGAAATTTTAAATTGCTCTTGCTCTTCGTCTTCTACTACTGCACTTCTTTGTAAAATAGCTTTGATTTTGTATAAAAGTAATTCGGTGTCAAATGGTTTCGTGATGTAATCATCTGCGCCAATTTGATAGCCTTTTAAAACGTCTTCACGCTGGTTTCTTGCCGTTAAAAATATAATTGGAGTATTCTTGTCTATTTTTCTCACGTCTTCAGCTAATGAAAAGCCGTCTTTTTTGGGCATCATTACATCAAAAATACAGATGTCAAATTCCTTTTCTGTGAATTCTTTTAACCCTAATTCTCCGTCTGTAGCAAGGGTTACATCAAAGTTGTTAATGCTTAAATAATCTTTAAGTACCGCTCCGAAACTTTGGTCGTCTTCTACTAATAAGATTCTGTTACTCATAATATTTGGTGTTTTTTATTTGTTGTTATTTCATCGGCAGTTTGATGGTAAATGTGCTGCCTTTATCTTTTTCTGATTCTACAATCACTTGACCGTTATGCAGTTCTACAATTTTCTTCACGTAAGACAATCCTAAACCTTGTCCTTTTACATTGTGAATATTTCCGGTTTCTTCTCTGAAGAATTTTTCGAAAATTTTGGTTCTGTTATGTTGTTCCATTCCCATTCCTTTATCAGAAATCGCAATGACGTAAAATCCAGGTTCATTTCTGGTAGTAATTCTAATTTCTGGGGTTTCTGGCGAATATTTATTCGCGTTGTCCAGTAAGTTGACCAGTGCGTTAGAAAGGTGAAATTCATCTACTTTTACATGATAGTGTTCCGCTTTGAATTCTTCGGTTAATGTTCCGCCTCTTTCTTCTACAATAAGTCTGAATGATTGAGAAATTTGCTTAATGAGTTCTCTTACATTGGTCTCTTTTAAGAAGAGTTTCACCTCGTTTCTCTCTAATTTAGACATGTTTAGCACGTTTTCTACCTGCTTTTTCATTCTCAAGTTTTCTTGTTTGATGAGTTGAGAATAATATTTTACCTTTTCTGGATTGGTAGAGATTTTATCATTAGCCAAAGCATCTGTCGCTACGGAAATGGTAGCTAAAGGTGTTTTGAATTCATGAGACATGTTATTGATGAAATCAGTTTTTACTTCAGAGATTTTTTTCTGTTTCATCATGTAATTAATCGAGATGATGTAGATTCCCAAAATGGTTAATAAGGACATGAAAGTTCCTAATAGCATTGGCAAATTATTCATTGCCAAAGACGCATCTTTTCTTGGGAAAACCAGCGAAAGCGTAAAAAGCGTTCGGTCTTTATCGTCTGTAAAAAGTGGAAAATTATAATTAGTTTTGTCTCTTTGGTCTAAATAGGTATTGTTAGAAATTTGAGTCAATTTATTGTTTTTATCTAAAATTCCATAACCAAATTTAGAGTTTATTCCATTGTTTTTCAGTTCTTTAGAGAGAACGGAATCCAGCATTTTTGGATTAACTCTTTGGTTGATAGGTAAGTTAGAAGCATTAAATTTCGCAAATTCTGTCAAAGTAAATTGTCCGCTGCTGATGTCTTGACTCTGAACCGAAGAAATAATCTGAGGAGTGCTTTCGTTTTTTTTAAAGCTGTATAAACCTTCGTCTTTGTATAGTTTTATTTTGGTAATGCTATCACCTTTTTTGGAAATCGGAATATCTTGTTTTTCAATAATGGTTTTATTGAAAGTAAGCGTGGTTTTGTTTGCAGAATCCTGCGTTTGCTGGATTTGGAAAAGAGTAGGGCTTTTAGCGTTATTGGCTAAAGTTTTGTCGAAATTTTTAAACTTTTCGTTGTATTTTTGAATCTCTAATTCTTCAATTTTTTTACTTGAGTTTTCTAGCGCAGTATATACTTTATTAGAAAAATCTTGCTCTAGTGCGGTGTAATATTCTTTAAGCCAATAAAATTGCAATGACACGAAAACAACAAGTGAAATCGTCATGAATACGGAGATTATTGGGATAAATTTATTATTCATTTTCGCCTAAAAGTTTTGTTAAAATTAGAAATTTAACACAAATTAAACAAAAAAATCACAGTATTTTTATATGATTTCTCTTAAAAACGAGAATTTTAACAAATTATTGTGAATTTATTTCCCTATTGTAGAAATTTTTTAAGAAATTTCTAACAAGTCTTCGTCTATAAAATATTGAATAATGGCTTTTTTCATGAGCAGTTGTTGCTCATTCGGTTTCAGTTCTGGGAGTTCTTCTAGTTGTTTGTACATTGGCCAACCGTCATCATCATAATCTTCGAATTCATAAAACCCGAAAGGTTCTAGCAATCTGCAAACCGCAATGTGAATAAGATTTACCTTGTCATCTTTAGAATATTTTTGTTTCCCACTGCCCAATTCTTGGATTCCTATCAAAAACAAGAGTATTTCAATAGGCGGATTTTTCTCCGTTTGAAAATTCTCAACGAAAAATTTTTCTATTTTTATCCAAAGTTCTGTTTCGTTCATGATTAATCATTAAAACTTGTCATTCTGAACGGAGTTTACGGAGTGAAGAATCTTTTGATTTTAATAAATAAGATTCTTTATTTCATTCGTTCCTCATTCATTCAGAATGACAGCGTTATTTTTTGTTTTCTAATTTTAATAAAAATGCATATTCCAGAGCGTCTTCTTTCAAGCTTTCAAATCTTCCAGAAGCACCACCATGACCAGATTTCATATCAGTCTTGAAAATGAGAATATTATTATCTGTTTTTAAATCACGCAATTTTGCAACCCATTTTGCGGGTTCCCAATATTGCACTTGGCTGTCGTGAAAACCAGTGGTGATTAATGTATTTGGGTAATTTTTTGCTTCCACATTATCATAAGGAGAATAAGAAAGCATGTAATCATAATATTTTTTCTTTTTTGGATTGCCCCATTCATCAAATTCTCCAGTTGTGAGAGGAATTGTTTCATCTAACATGGTAGTGACCACATCTACAAAAGGAACTTGCGCCACAATTCCGTTGAAAATTTCAGGTTCATAATTCATAACCGCTCCCATTAATAGTCCACCAGCTGAACCGCCCATCGCATAGAGATGTTTCGGAGAAGTGTAATTTTCTGAAATGAGGAATTTCGCAGCGTCAATAAAATCAAAAAAAGTATTTTTCTTTTTAAGCATTTTTCCGTTATCATACCATTCTCTTCCTAAATATTCACCACCACGAACGTGAGCAATCGCATAGATGAAGCCTCGGTCTAAAATTGATAATCTTACATTCGAAAAACTGGCATCAATGGTGTGTCCGTAACTTCCGTAACCGTATAATAAAAGAGGGGTTTCAGCAGATTTTGGAGTGTCTTTATGATAGACCAAAGAAATCGGGATTTTCACTTTTCCGTCTCTGGAATTTGCCCAAATTCTTTCAGAAATATAATTTTTTGAATCAAAAGTTCCGCCTAAAACTTCTTGTTGTTTCAAAAGTTTGGTTTCGCCCGTTTTCATATTATATTCGTAGGTAGAACTTGGCGTGGTAAGCGAAGTGTAACCATAACGCAAAACATCTGTGTCAAAATCTAAATTCAGCCCAACATAAGCCGTGTAAGTTGGCTCATCAAAAGGCAAATAATGAGATTTTCCCGTTGCATTGTCAATAATTTTCAGTTGAAGTAAGCCTTCGGTTCTTTCTTCAATCACGAAATAATCTTTGAAAATTTCAAAACCTTCTAGTAAAGTTTCCTTTTTATGCGGAATTACCTCTTTCCAATGTTCTTTAGAAGGTTTATCCACCGAAGTTTTCATAATTTTGAAATTGGTAGCGCCACCTTCATTGGTGATGATATAAAAATCATTTTGATAATGTTCTACCGCGTATTCTAAATCGTCTTCACGTTTTTGAATAACTTTCCATTCTGCAAAAACATTATTTGAAGGAATAAACCAATGTTCATCTGAAATGGTAGAAGAACTCGCAATGAAAATATATTCTAAAGATTTTGATTTATAAACACTTACGTCAAAGGTTTCATCTTCTTCGTGGAACACCAAAACGTCTTCTTCCTGAGAAGTGCCAATTTTATGTCTGTAAATTTGGAAAGCGCGTAACGTTTTTTCGTCTTTTCTGATGTAGAAAAAATGTTCATTATCTGCTGCCCAAACTGTTTTACCAGTGGTGTTTTCTATTTTGTCGTTTAGAAATTCTCCCGTTTCTAAATTTTTGAGCAAAATGGTATAGATTCTTCTTCCTACAATGTCTTCCGAAAATGCAGCCAACTGATTATTCTCCGAAACAGAGAAACTTCCTACATCATAAAAATCTTTTCCATCAGCCATTTCGTTTACATCTAGCATGAGTTCTGCTTCGTTTTCCAAGCTTTTAAAATGTCTGTAGAACAGTGGATATTCTTTTCCTTTTTGAAATTTTACCACATACCAATATTCATTGAAAAAATAAGGTAAGCTCTCGTCATCTTCTTTGTAACGAGCTTTCATTTCTTGGAAAAGCTGTTCTTGCAATTCTTCGGTATCTTTCATCACGAAATCGCAATAAGCATTTTCTTCTTCTAAATATTGTAAAACTTCGGGATTTTCTCTTTCATTGAGCCAGAAAAACGGGTCGTTTCTTTGGTGGCCGTGAATTTCTAGTGATTTATCTATTTTTTTTGCTTTTGGAGCGTTCATCATTAAGTTCAATTTGAGTGGAGCAATAAGTAATTTTATTTCTCTAAATTTTAAATTTTTGCAAATATAGGTTTTCTAAAAAAGAAAAAAATCACCAAAAATATTTTGATGATTTTGATAATATCTATAATGTAGAATTTTATTTGTTATTGGCTCTGATGTATTTTTCTATAGCCATCGTCATAGAAGGGTTTTCTTTAGTAGGAGCCATTACATCTATTTTTAAACCAGCTTCTTCTGCTGCGTTTTGCGTAGTGATCCCGAAAACTGCAATTTTTCTATCTCCTTGTTGGAAATTAGGGAAATTATGGAAAAGAGATTTGATTCCTTGGTGAGAGAAGAAAACGAGCATATCATATTCTTCAATTTTCACGTCAGATAAATCGCTTGCTACCGTTCTGTACATTACTGCTTTAGTCCAGTCAATTCCTGATTGGTCTAAGATTTTAGTTGTTTCTTCTGTTACTACATCAGAACATGGAAGAAGGTATTTCTCGTCATGGTGTTTTTTGAAAAGTGGCAATAAATCTGCCATTGATTTTTCACCAAAAGAAATTTTTCTTTTTCTGTAAATAATGTGTTTCTGAAGATAATTCGCAATAGCTTCTGATTGGCAAATGTATCTCATATTGTCAGGAACAGAGAAACGCATTTCTTCTGCTAATCTGAAATAGTGATCTATGGCATTTTTACTAGTAAAAATAACACCTGTATAGTGAGAAAGGTCAATTTTTTGAGTTCTTAATTCCTTAGCATCTACACCTTCAACATGGATGAAAGGTCTGAAATCAATTTTAATTTTTTCATTTTTAGCCATCTCTAAATATGGTGAAGAATCACCTTGTGGAGCGGGCTGAGAAACCAAAATAGATTTTATTTTCATTCTTAAACTTAATAAAACGATTTATAAAAACCAAAATTTCCAAAGCACCAATATTGGTAGAATTTGGAGTGTGCAAATATACAAAAATTTATAATACCATTGTCTAGGCAAAATTTGCTGAGGATGAAACAGATAGATTAATATTTTGATAGTAAATGCTATGAAAATCAAGCTGCTATAGTAAAAAAAGGCATTAGAAGTTTTGAAATGCAGGTAATAATGGAGGAAACTTATGACCAAAATCACTAACGAATACACCATAAAATATTTCTGCGCCACAAAAGAATATCTGCCGAATCGCTCTAATTGATTGATGCTTCCGTAAAACAAATAGACGAAGATGTTTTTAATAAGGTGAAATAGAAGCAGTGAAAAGAGAACAAAACCAAACTTGTTAAAAGTAATGCCTGCTACAACTAAATTTTGGGTAATGAATTTCGGGACAATCGGAATGAATTGCGAAAATAACACCGAAAAACTTACCGAAAAAAGTATAGTAGTGAGAACCCAACTTAAAGTGTTATTGTTTGATTCTTCATAAGGTTGTAAAATAAATTCTATCAAGGTTACATCTCTGTGCAGGGTTTTAAATATGATAATATAAGACAGAATAATGCCTATAATACAGTAAATGACCCAGTCATGATGTTCTACAACTCTTATCAATTTATTAGATTTTTTGCAAAAGTAAGAATTTTAAGGAATACAGTTTGATATAAGGCTATATTAAATAATTATTAAAACCTTAAAAACATTATCTTTGCATTTTCTTATCTCTATGAAAAAATTAGTCATTATCCCAACCTACAACGAAAAAGAAAATATAGAAAACATTATTAAAGCTGTTTTTGCTTTAGAACAAGATTTTCATGTTTTGATTGTAGATGATTCATCACCAGATGGAACCGCAGAAATCGTAAAAAAAATGCAGCATGAATTTCCGCATTTGCTACATCTTACCATAAGAAAAGTAAAAGAAGGATTAGGCAAAGCTTATATTCATGGTTTTAAATGGGCGCTAGAAAATGGTTATGACTACATCTTCGAGATGGATGCAGATTTTTCGCACAATCCTAATGATTTGCCTAAATTATTTGATGCCGCACAAAAAGGCGATATGAGCATCGGGTCTAGATATTGTAAAGGTGTAAATGTGGTAAACTGGCCTATGTCTAGAGTTTTATTGTCGTATTTTGCCTCTAAATATGTGAGATTCGTTTTAGGGATTCCTATTTTTGATACCACTGCTGGTTTTGTATGTTTTTCTAGAAAAGTTTTAGAAAATATCGGACTAGACCAAGTGAAAATGACAGGGTATGGTTTCCAAGTAGAGATGAAATATAGAGCTTACAGAAAAGGTTTTAAAATAAACGAAGTTCCTATTATTTTCACAGATAGAACAGAAGGAGAAAGTAAAATGAGTGGCGGAATTATAAAAGAAGCCATTTTTGGAGTTATTAATTTGAAATTAAAATCTATCTTCGGTAAAATATGAGAAGACTCCTCGTTTTTTTTATACTATTTTCACTGTTTTCCTGCGAAAAAATTGTTGATAAGCCCAAAAATCTTATCGAAAAACAAGAAATGGCAGAAATAATAGCAGATTTTGCTATTTATGACCAAACGTATATGGTAAAACCAGATGCTAATATGGAATTGGTAAGCAGATTTGTTTTGAAAAAACATAAAATAGATGCTAAAACTTACCGAGATAGCTACAAATATTATATTTCTAATCCAGAAGAAATGGATGACATCTTTGCCGAAGCGAAAGAAATTATCTTAGACAAAGACCCAAAATTAGAAGATTACATAGAAAAAAAGAAAAAGGAGAATCCTAATCTCCCAGAATTTTTAAGATAAAGTACAAACTTACTTTTATACAATAATGCAGAAATTTTTTGAAGTTGAAAAAAATACTTCCGGTAAAGCAAGAGCCGGAAAAATAACTACAGAACACGGCGAAATTCTTACTCCTATTTTTATGCCAGTAGGAACAGTAGCTTCTGTAAAAACCGTTCATCAGCATGAACTAAGAGAAGACATAAAAGCACAAATTATTCTAGGCAATACCTATCATTTATATTTAAGACCAGGCATGGAAATCATGCAAGAAGCAGGTGGTTTGCATCAATTTATGAATTGGGAAAAACCCATTCTTACTGATTCTGGTGGTTATCAGGTTTTTTCACTTTCTTCGAGCAGAAAAATGACTGAAGAAGGTGTGAAATTCAAGTCGCATATTGATGGAAGTTATCATTTCATTTCTCCAGAAAAATCTATGGAAATCCAGCGTCAGATTGGAGCAGATATTTTCATGGCTTTTGATGAATGTACACCTTATCCTTGCGAATACAATCAAGCAAAACTTTCAATGGAACTTACGCATCGTTGGTTAAAAAGATGTATTGATTGGACCAATGAAAATCAAGAAATTTACGGTCATAAACAGCACCTTTTCCCAATTGTTCAAGGTTCTACGTATTCTGATTTAAGAAAAATTTCGGCAGAAGTAATTTCTGAAGCTGGAGCTGATGGAAATGCAATTGGTGGACTTTCAGTAGGTGAACCAGAAGAGGAAATGTACAGAATTACGGATGAAGTAACCGATATTTTGCCAAAAGATAAGCCGAGGTATTTAATGGGTGTTGGTACACCTTGGAACATTATCGAAAGTATTGGTCTAGGAATTGATATGATGGATTGTGTAATGCCTACCAGAAATGCTAGAAACGCGATGCTTTTCACTTGGCAAGGTGTAATGAACATGAAAAATAAAAAATGGGAAAAAGATTTTTCTCCATTAGATGAATTCGGGACAAGTTATGTAGATAGAGATTATTCTAAAGCTTATGTTCGTCACTTATTTGTAGCCAAAGAATATTTAGCGAAACAGATTGCTTCTATTCATAATTTGGCATTTTATTTAGATTTGGTAAAAGTTGCTAGAGAGCACATTATTGCTGGAGACTTCTACGAGTGGAAAGAACAAATCATTCCACAGTTGAAACAAAGACTTTAAAAAAATAATTAACTTTCAAGTGTTTTTAAAAACGATTTAGCATTTTTGCAAATCATCGATTTTACAGATTAATGAAAATTTTAGATAGATACATCCTTAAAAAATACTTAGGAACTCTTGCTTTCATGTTGGTGTTGCTTTCTGTTATCATTGTGGTAATAGATGTGCAGGCAAAATCTCCCAGAATTGAGAGTAATGGTTTTACAGTAGGTTATTTTTTGATAAATTTCTACCCATTTTTGATGGTATATTATCTGATTACATTCTTTTCGATCTTGGTTTTCATTTCGGTAATTTATTTTACTTCTAGAATGGCAAATAATACAGAAATTGTAGCCTACATCAGTAGTGGAGCGAGTTTTCACCGTTTTGCGAAACCATATCTTATTGCTGCGCTCATTATTGCTACGGCAATTCTTGCAGTGAACCATTTTATTTTGCCTTGGTCTAATATCAAGAAAAATAAATTAGAAATCTACACCATGAACACCACGAACCGTGAAAAATTTACGGCAAATGCACAGATTTCTACTCAACTGAATCCTCAGGAATATATTTTTATCAATAGTTATAACCGCCAAATGAACCGAGGTTCTGGTTACCTATATCAGAAATTTGATAAAAATAAAAAACTGCTTTATCAAATTAATGCCATGGAGATTTATTGGGACGAAAAAAAGAAAAACTTCGTTATCAGTAATTATTTAGAAAAAAGAATTGATAAAAACGACCACGAAATATTGACGAATGGTGATACCAAAACACAAGATTTTAAACACACACCAGAAGAATTATTCCCAAATGAATTATTGGGTCAAAATAAAACCACTCCAGATTTAATTAATTTCATCGAAAGAGAGAAGGAAAAAGGAAATAGCAATATCAATGTTTATCTCAATGAACTACATCAGCGAACTGCGATGCCAGTTTCTATCATTATTCTTACCTTTTTAGCGCTTTCGCTTTCTTCACAGAAAAAAAGAGGAGGTCTGGGAATGAATTTAGCCATCGGGATTTCATTGGCGTTCGTTTTTGTATTCTCATTTGAAGTGCTCAAAATTGTAGCATCTGGTAATAATTCTATTCCGCCACTTTTGGCGATGTGGCTACCGAATATTGTTTTCGGAGCATTAGCATTTTACCTCTACATGAAGAGAGCGAATCAATAGAGCAATTCTATTTCTTTGTGGAAAAATTTTTGTAAACCTTCGTTTTCTAGGTCAATCCAAATATGGCCAGTTTCGTCTACGTTTTTAATTATGCCATTTTGTCGCACCTCATTTTTTTCAAAAACAGAAACTTCATTTTTGCGATAAAGATGTAGATGATACAATTCTAAAATATTATTGGGAATTTCTTTTTGAACCAAATGTTCAAATAAATATTGATGAAGGCTTTCTGTAAAGGCTTTCAGCTCGAAAGACAGTCCGGTTTGGCTTAGAATAGAACCTGCTTTTGGCAGATTTTTAAAATTTTCTTGAAGAATATTAATGCCAATTCCCACCACGAAATAATTTTTATTCTTCTCGAAAAGCATTCCGCATATTTTTTTGTTTTTGAGAATCAAATCATTAGGCCATTTGATTTTTACCTCTGTTTTTGTCAAATTGGCAATAAAATCCCTTACAAGAATTGCGGTATAGAAATTGAAGCAAGTATCAGAAACATTTATGTTTTTGGTTTTTAGAGCAAATGAATAGGCGAGGTTTTCTTCGGGTAAGTTTTCCCAAGAATTTCCGTACTGTCCTCTTCCTTTGGTTTGGTTAAAGGTATAAACCGCTAAAAAATCTTCAGAAAGATAATGCTGATTGAGAAAATCTATAAGCTCATCTTGAGTAGAAGCACAATTATTGAAGTAAATTAGACTGTTCATTTAACAAAACTTTAAGTAACCTTAATCACCAAAAACTGAATAAAAAACAATAAATTTGCAATTAAATATATATTTTTGAATGAGTAAAAATACAGAAAAAGAAGCATTAATCGCTAAAATTGTTGATGCAATACAAGACACAAAAGGTGAAGACATTAAAATACTAGACCTTACTAAAATAGAAAATTCTGTGGCAGATTATTTCGTGATTTGTAGTGGTAATTCTAATACGCAAGTATCTTCTATCGCAGGAAATGTAGAAAAAAAAGTACGTAACGAACTCCAAGAAAGACCTTGGCATGTAGAAGGAAGCGAAAACGCAATGTGGGTTTTAGTAGATTATATTTCAGTTGTCGTTCACGTTTTCCAAAAACATATCAGAGAATATTACGATATAGAAGAACTTTGGGGAGATGCCAAAGTAATCACCGTAGAAAATTAATATTAACCTAAAAATAATATCCTGATGAAATTTTCTGAATTTCTATCAGGATTTTAATGATTATAAGATGAAAGAAAAAAGTAGTTTCAACTGGTTTTATCTGGTGGTTTTTGCAGTATTAGCCATCACCATTTATCCGTTGCTCAATCTTGATCCACCTCAGTCTATCAATGAGAACGGATTTTTCGCTTTGTTGAAAGAAAACAAAGTAGAAAAAGTAGTGGTATATACAGATACACCAAGAGCAGATGTGTTTCTTACCAAAGAAGCCAGAGCTGCAATGGTGAAAAATGCTAAAAAAGACACTCAGAATCTTTTGCCTTCTATGCAAGAGCAAAAGCCAGATTTTGATTTCAATTACGGAAATTTACAATACTTCCAAGAGAAATTTGACAATTTGAAAAAAGAAAATCCTCAGATTAAAACGCAATATGATTTTAAAACTGCAGGTTCTCCTTTTCAAGATATTTTAATCCAAGCTTTAATTTGGTTTGGAATCATGGCCGTTATTTATTACTTCCTTTTCAGAAAAATAGGAAGCGGAGGCGGACCTGGTGGACAAATTTTTAGCATCGGGAAATCTAGAGCTAAACTTTTTGACGAAAATGAAAAAGTTCAAGTTACGTTTAAAGATGTAGCAGGTCTAGAAGGTGCTAAAGAAGAAGTACAAGAGGTAGTAGATTTCTTGAAAAATTCTGAAAAATATACAAAATTAGGAGGTAAAATCCCGAAAGGTGTTCTTTTAGTAGGTCCTCCAGGAACGGGTAAAACTTTATTGGCAAAAGCTGTAGCTGGTGAAGCAAAAGTTCCTTTCTTCTCGCTTTCTGGTTCAGATTTCGTAGAAATGTTTGTAGGAGTTGGTGCTTCTAGAGTAAGAGATTTATTTGCTCAAGCTAAAGCAAAATCTCCAGCTATTATTTTCATTGACGAGATTGATGCGATTGGTAGAGCTAGAGGAAGAGGCGGATTACAAGGTGGAAATGACGAGAGAGAAAACACGCTGAACCAATTGCTTACAGAAATGGACGGTTTCGGAACAGATACCAACGTTATTGTAATGGCGGCAACCAACAGAGCTGATATTTTAGATAAAGCATTGATGAGAGCAGGACGTTTCGACCGTTCTATCTATGTAGATTTACCAGAAATGCACGAAAGAAGAGAGATTTTTGATGTGCATTTGGCTAAAATTAAATTAGCTCCAGATATTGATAGAGATTTCTTGGCAAAACAAACTCCAGGATTTTCGGGTGCAGATATTGCGAATGTTTGTAACGAAGCAGCGCTTATTGCAGCGAGAAACAATCATGAATTTGTTACAAAGCAAGATTTCTTAGATGCTGTAGACAGAATTATTGGAGGTTTAGAAAAGAAAAATAAAGCGATTAAGCCTTCAGAAAAGAAAAGAGTGGCTTTCCACGAAGCAGGACACGCTACAATTTCTTGGTTGGTAGAACATGCAGCGCCTTTATTAAAAGTAACAATTGTTCCAAGAGGAAGAAGTTTAGGTGCGGCTTGGTATTTACCAGAAGAACGTTCATTAACTACTACAGAACAAATGCTAGACGAAATCTGTGCTACTTTAGGAGGTAGAGCTGCAGAACAAGTAGCGTTTGGAAATATTTCTACAGGTGCGCTTTCGGATTTAGAAAGAGTAACGAAACAAGCTCAAGCAATGGTAACGATTTATGGTTTGAGCGAAAACATCGGTAATATTTCTTATTATGACAGTTCTGGTCAGTCAGAATACAGTTTTGGTAAGCCTTATTCAGAAGAAACGGCTAAGAAAATAGATGTGGAGATTAAAGATATCATCGAAAATCAATATCAAAGAGCGGTAACTATTCTTCATGAGAATAGAGATAAGTTAGATGCTCTTGCTCAAAAGCTTTTAGAAAAAGAAGTCATCTTCAGAGAAGACTTAGAAGAGATTTTTGGCAAAAGAGCTTGGGATCCTGAATTAACAGAGCGTCCTGTTACTGAAGCGGTAGTAGAAAATACTCCAGAAAATACTTCTAGTGAAGAGTCGCAAGAGTCTAAAAATTAATAATTTACATTCATTAATATAGAAGTTCCTAATATTTTTATTAGGAACTTTTTTATTTATACCTTTGATATATAGCTAGTTTCTAAATTATTTTATATTTTTGTTGTTGGCTAAGTTTAAAAATCTGAAGAAAATTGAGTTTATTTAAGAAAATTGTAAGTAAAATTCTTAATCAAGACGAGCAGCAAGATGACACCAATGTTACCAAATTGGCAGATCAACTTAAAAATGCTGATCTTGATTATAAATTTGCGCAATTATTTACGGCTTCAGGTGGTTTTTTTAACTATTGCGGAGACGAAGCAGAAGCATTACAAGTTCTTAATCAGATTGTTAAAATTGAGGGAATTAAGAATGTTTTTTGTTGTGATGATGACTTACAGAATTTTTTAAACGTTACCAAAACCAATTTCACCAAAAATCTAGATATTAATAATGATGCCGCTTTTATTACCTGCGAATTTTTAATCGCTTATGACGGAAGAATTATGCTTTCTTACAATAATATTTTGCATTATCATTCTTCTAGATTGCCTGGTAAAATCATCATTATGGCAACCGTTTCACAGATTGTAAGAGACTTAAATGAAGCCATGATGAAAATTAAGAGAAGAGGGAATGTGAGAAATCTTACTTCCATCAGCGGAAGCCAATCTAAGTTAGATGCTCCTACTCAAGATCAAACTAAACTTTTCTTAATTTTACTCGAAGACTAATTCTTTCTATTTTTAAATTTCACAAATTGGATAAAAATCTCATTCAGCGAGTTGGCTCTGGTCTCATCTACGGATTACTTACTTTTCTGTGCACTACAGAATACGGAGCAATACTCATCAATAAAATTTCGCCAGATTTAGTAAAACCTCATCAGCTTTTTTATGGATTAATTACATTTTTCTTAGTTGTAGGAGCTTATGAAGGCGTGAGAATTATGAAATTCCAAGGAAACTTATATCAATGGTTGGTTTTGCCTTTAGTTGCATTGGTTTATTATAAATTTACGACTAGATTCTTTGGTTTTGGATTTTATTACACCTTTGATTTATCCGAAATTTTAGCGCTTTCATTAATTATAATAGCAACAATTACCTTGTTTAAATTTCCTCAAGAATTATATCAAGACGAAGGGAAGCTCATTTTCATCGTTATTTATACGGTTTTACCATTTGGTTTTGCGCTTGGTTTGCCAAAATATTTCTTAAATGATAATGCTTTCACTTGGGAAGTTTTTCTTCTTTTTGTATTGATATGGAGCAGCGATTCATTTGCTTATTTTACCGGAAGAATGTTCGGGAAACATAAAATGGCTCCGAAAATTTCACCTAAAAAAACTTGGGAAGGTTTTGCAGGAGGCGTTTTCTTTACCCTAATTTTAGGATATTTCATCGAGCAAAAATTCCCAGATTTACGTGGAAATTGGATTTTAGTAGGATTATTGGTCTCTATTTTTGCTCCACTTGGTGATTTGGTAGAAAGCCAACTGAAAAGAACATTCGGTGTAAAAGACAGCGGGAATATCATTCCAGGACATGGAGGCGTGCTTGATAGATTAGACAGTTTTATAATCGCAGCGCCTGTTGTATATTTGTACTTTATTCTAGAAAACATATTCTAAAAACATAACTTATTAACTCATAAAAATGAAACTACATAAAGAAAGTAAAGGAACCATTTTAGTCGCTACCATTGCAGTAGCTGTATTCGGTTTTTTAGCAGTATATTTTCTAGAAATTTGGTCATTAATTATCCTTATTCCGTTATTAATTTTATATGGTTTGGTTTTTTGGTTCTTCAGAGTTCCCAATAGAGAAATTGTAGACCATAAAGAAAACGTAATTGCACCAGTAGACGGTAAAGTGGTGATGATAAAAGAAGTTTTCGAAGATGAGTTTTTAAAGGAAAAAGCCATTCAGGTTTCTATTTTTATGTCTCCACTGAATGTTCATATTTGTAGATATCCAGTTTCTGGGAAAGTAATTTATAAAAAATATCACCCAGGAAAATATCTAGTAGCTTGGCACGAAAAATCTTCTACCGAAAACGAAAGAACTACAGTTGCCGTAGAAAGTCTTACCAATCATAAAGTGGTATTTCGCCAGATTGCTGGTTATGTAGCACGTAGAATTGTTTTCTATTGTAATGAAGGTGATAATTCTAAAGCTGGTCACGAATTTGGATTCATTAAATTCGGTTCTAGAATGGATGTTTTTTTACCATTAGACACAGAAATTACTTGTAAAATAGGTGATAAAACCAAAGGCGGAATAGATGTAATTGCTAAGATGAAAGAGTAATCTTTCGCTTTATATGAATAAAAATTAAAAACCCGCAAAGACTATATAATCTTTGCGGGTTTTATTTTAAACTTTTTAGCTCTCTTTCAATATCATATTTATTTCTCTTCATTTGGTCATATTCTTTGTATATCAAATATGGCATAAAAATGAGAATCATAATTCCAAATAGCATTACCGCATTCCAATATCCTATTCCTGTTGCAAAATTAACTGATTTTTTCATGGGGAAAAATGGTAATATAAAAGGGCCAATTATTGAAACAAAAATAGCCCAAATGATTTTTAATTTCTTTTTTGAATTTTCCTTTAATTTTTTTTCAAGAAAAATTTTTCTTTCATCATTCTTTTGAGAAGTCATTTTAACCAAAATTCTGTAATTCTACTAACTTTTTATAAACGTTATTATTGGCAATTAATTCGTCATGAGTGCCTTGTTCTACGATGTTTCCGCGTTCCATTACTACGATGTGATCTGCTTTTTGAATCGTGGAAAGTCTGTGTGCAATTACGATAGAAGTTCGGTTTTCCATCATGTGATCTAAAGCATCTTGAACCAAACGTTCAGATTCTGTATCGAGTGCAGAAGTAGCTTCGTCTAGAATCATAATTGGTGGATTTTTAAGCACTGCTCTTGCAATGGAAATCCTTTGTTTTTGTCCGCCAGAAAGCTTGTTCCCGTCGTCGCCAATATTGGTTTGGTATTTTTCTGGTAAGTTTTCTATGAATTGATGAGCATTGGCAATTTTTGCAGCTTGAATTACTTCTTCTTCCGAGGCTTCAGTTTTTCCCATCCAAATGTTGTTGTAAACACTGTCATTAAACAATACCGATTCTTGAGTAACCATTCCTAGAAGTTTACGGTATTCAGTTAAATTTAAGTCCTTAATATTGATGCCGTCGATTAAAATTTCACCATCTGTTACATCATAAAATCTGGCTAAAAGATTCGCAATCGTGGTTTTTCCGCTTCCTGATTGTCCTACCAAAGCCACTGTTTTTCCTCTCGGAATAGTCAAATTGAAATTTTTAAGAATTTGATTGTCTTTGTCGTAATAGAAAGAAATATTTTTGAATTCTATTTGATGATTGAGGTTTTTGATAGAGATAGGATGGGCAATTTCTTCTACCTTTAAATCGTAATCTAAAACTTCCAGAACTCTTTGCACTGCGGGAATTCCACCTTGCATGTTAGAAATAGCGGCAGATAATCTTTTCGCTGGTTCTAAAATTTGGAAAAAAATAGCGATGAATCCTATGAAAGTTACCGCATCCATGGTTTGTTTTTCTAGAATTTGGATTCCTGCAAACCAAGTGATTAACAAAATGGTTACCGAACCTAGAAATTCTGAACTCGGAGAAGCCAATTCTCTTCTTCGGCTCATGGCAATTGCATGATTTTTCCAGTTTTGTGTGGTTTTTTCAAAACGATCGTTTAGAATGATATCAGCATTGAAAATTTTAATGATTTTTGATGATTTCAAGGTTTCATCTACGATTGAAAAAAGATTTCCGAGTTCTTCTTGTGCTTTTTTAGACTTTCTTTTCAGGCTTTTTCCTACCCAAGAAATGATTCCGCCCATTACAGGGAAAACCAATAAAGAGAACAAGGTTAGGCTTGGCGAAAGCGCAAATAGCGTGATGAGAGAAGCTGTAATCATAAAAGGCGCATTAATTACGTCTACCAAACTTCCCATAATAGAATTTTCTATACTCCCGATGTCGTTTGAAAATCTACTCATCATGTCTCCTTTTCTTTGTTCTGTGAAGAAAGAAACCGGTAATTTTAGAAATTTTTGATAGACTTTGCTTCTTAAATCTTTGGTAATGCCTACTCTGTAGTTCACCAGCATGAATGAACCAAAATATCTAGAAATATTTCTAAACAAGAATGAAGTTGCGGTGATAATACATAGCGCTGCCAAAACTTTTATGGCGCCATATTCTGTGATGCTTTCTTGGATGTTGTAAAAAGCATAAGTTTTGATATAAGAAAAATATTCTGAAAACTTTCCGCTGTAAACAGGTTTGGTAATTTTTTCTTGGTCTACATTGAAAATCATTTGTAACACAGGAAGCATGACCAAAACGGAAAAAATCTGAAAAACGGAATATAAAAGATTGAAAAATATACTTAGAAAAAGATATTTCTGATAAGGTTTTGCAAAAGCAAGTATTCTTTTTAGTGGACTCATTTATATTTAAAATAAAGTGCAAAATTACACTTTTTTAATTTGAAAATTTGAAAATGAAAGAATTTGAAGATATAAAAAAACAGCTTCGTTTCCGAAACTGTTTTCACTCAAAATAAATCGTTGTAAGATTTATCGAATTCTGTCTACAGATTTTACGAGTTTCTCATCTTTCTTGATATTGACGTTTGCCATAAACAAACCAAACAAAGAAATCAGAGGGAATGCTAACTCAATACCTTTCTCAGGAAAATCTATTCCTCCAGATAAATTTAGTAGCCAATACATCAATAAACCAGTCAACAAAGCGTTTATGAAAATGTTGATATTATTCAACAGAATCTGTCTCATTCTCTTTTTGTAACTGAAAATAGATAGTAAAGCCAATAAAAATGATACTAAACTTAGGGTAGCAATAACATAAACACTACCAAAAAGCGCTACATCTAACCCTGTAAAATGCAGTGCAACTTGCGCCAATACTACAATTAGTAAAAATATAGTTTGTATTCTCTGTATCATTTCAGTGCAAAAATAATTTATTTTTTTGTATTTGTCAAAAAAAGTGTAGATTTGCAAGCAACAAGTTCAGCAAAAAAGAAGAATCGCCTGATTCAACTTTCTTACTTACAAATACTTATATTATTACAACTTTTTCACATATTTTATGTTTAATATTGAAACGTTAAGGTCTAAGTCCTTATCGGAACTGACCAAAATCTCAAAAGATTTAGGCGTTAAAATTCCTAGAAATAGTACTGAAGAAACCATCGTCTTTGCTATTTTAGATTTTCAAGCTTCTAATCCGAAAGTAACAAAGGAATATTTTAACGCTACCGAAAATACTATGGAAGAAAAACAAGAATCTCCAAAACCTAAAGCGAAAGCTCCTGCAAAAAAGAAAGTAGCGACTAAACCCGTAGAAAAACCTGCAGAACTCTTCGAAGAAACTACTCCTGAAGCGAAACCTGAAGAAGTAACAGAGCCGAAAGTAGAAGCAGCAGAAAAACCTGCGGAAGCAAATACTTCTTCTAAAAAGCAAAGAAAAAGAATTGCTCCTAAAACAGAAGAAAAAGCTACAGAGCCAGAAGTTGTTGCAGAAACTTCAGAAACTGCGGTAGTCGCAAAAGCCGAAGATGCGGAGCCAGAAATTCCACAGGCTGCTTCTCATCAAAATCAGCAGAAGCAACAGAATCAGCAAAAGCAACAAAAAAATAAAAACCGTAATCAAAACGGAAATGGTGCTCAAAATAACCAAAATCAAAATCAATCTCACGAAAACCAAGAAAACACCGAAGAAAATACGCCAAAAAAAGATTTTAACTTTGACAATATTGTAACAGTAGAAGGTGTTTTAGAAATTTTACCAGACAATTACGGTTTCCTTCGTTCAGCAGACTTTTCTTACATTTCTTCACCAGATGATGTATTTGTTTCTACACAACAAATTAGAAATTACGGACTTAAAACGGGTGACACCGTAAAAGGAATTGTAAGATTACCAAAAGAAGGTGAAAAATACTTTTCTCTACAGAGAGCTTTAGAAGTAAATGGTAGAGATTTAGACTTTATAAAAGACAGAGTAGCGTTTGAATACTTAACGCCGCTTTTCCCGCAAGAAAAATTTAATTTAGCAGGGAAAAATGCTACGATTTCTACCAGAATTGTAGACCTTTTTGCTCCGATAGGTAAAGGACAACGTGCCATGATTGTTGCCCAACCAAAAACGGGTAAAACCATGCTATTGAAAGAAATTGCAAATTGTATTTCGGCGAATCATCCAGAAGCATATATGATGATTCTTTTGATTGACGAAAGACCAGAAGAAGTTACAGATATGGAGCGCAGCGTAAATGCAGAAGTAATAGCTTCTACATTTGATGAATCTGCAGAAAAACACGTGAAAGTAGCGAATTTGGTTTTGGCAAAAGCGCAAAGAATGGTAGAATGTGGTCATGATGTAGTGATTTTATTAGATTCTATCACCAGATTGGCAAGAGCTTACAATACCGTAACGCCAGCTTCAGGAAAAGTGCTTTCTGGTGGTGTAGATGCGAATGCAATGCACAAGCCAAAGAGATTTTTCGGGGCTGCCAGAAAAATTGAAAACGGCGGTTCATTGACCATTATTGCAACTGCACTTATTGATACAGGTTCTAAGATGGACGAAGTAATCTTCGAAGAATTTAAAGGAACGGGGAACATGGAGCTTCAGTTGGATAGAAAAATTTCTAACAAGCGTATTTTCCCAGCAGTAGATTTAGTGGCTTCTTCTACCAGAAGAGACGACTTATTGCATGATGATGTTACGCAACAAAGAATGTGGATTCTTAGAAAATATTTAGCAGATATGAATCCTCTAGAAGCAATGGAATTTGTACAAAAACAAATGCAAGCCACTAGAAATAATGAAGAGTTCTTAATGTCTATGAATAGATAAAAGACTTTCAATATAAAATTTAGATAAAAAGTAAGAACACGTATTTTGCGTGTTCTTTTTTTGTGAGAAAGGTAATATTTGGTTTTATCTATATTAAGTATAAAATTTTTTAAAAAAATTATAAATGAAAGTATGATGAGAATTTTTATCTTTGAAGAAATTTAAAAACATAAACATTATGTCATTCGAATTACCAAAATTAAATTATGCTTATGATGCTCTTGAACCAGTAATTGATGCAAGAACTATGGAAATTCACCATACAAAACATCATCAAGCTTACGTAGATAACCTAAACAATGCTATAAAAGGTACAGAGCACGAAGGAAAAACAATAGAAGAAATTTGTAAAACAGCTTCTGATGTTCCTGCTATTAGAAATAATGGTGGTGGTCATTTTAATCACACGCTTTTCTGGGAAATTCTTACTCCAGGAGGAAGTAAAGAGCCTGTAGGAAATGTAAAAGCTGCAATTGAAGCTTATGGTGGTTTTGAAAAATTCAAAGAAGATTTTTCTACCGCTGCTAAAACAAGATTCGGTTCTGGTTGGGCTTGGTTATGTAAAAAAGAAGATGGTAGCTTAGAAGTTTGTTCTTCGGCTAATCAAGATAATACATTAATGCCAGGAGTGGGTTGCGGAAATCCTGCAATTCTAGGTTTAGACGTTTGGGAACATGCTTATTACTTGCATTACCAAAACAGAAGACCAGATTATGTTTCAGCATTTTTTGAAGTAATCAATTGGGATAAAGTAGAAGAAAATTATAATAAATTATAATCACTTTTAATTTCAATAAAAAAGGTTCAGAGTAATTCTGAACCTTTTTTGTTTTCTACATTTTAGAAATTATCTTACTTCTGTCATACTTAAACCTTGTAGTTTTAAACCGTATTTCCATTGTACATACGCAAAAACCTGGTAAAGTTTATACTCGAATTTTAAGCCGTATTTTTCGTTTGTGTCATAATCAATAGAGGATTCTATAATGTTTCTATATCTTCCAGAATAGTAATAACTGTTCCATTCGTTTACAAGGAAAGTGTTTCTAGATTTCAAATATTCTTCGGAATAAAAGCTCATTGGTTTTGCAATAGCGTTTAAGAAATAATCATATTGAGTGTCGATTACTTCTAAATCCCATTCTCCATCATCATTTTTTTCTGGCTTCATTGCAGTCTGGTTATTGGCATCTTTAGCAATATTTTGTGGGCTACTACAACTGATAATTAAGAATATTGTAGCAATAATTAGAATTAATTTTTTCATGATGAGGTGGTTTTATTTTAAAGTAAAGTTAATCATAAAAAACAAAAACCGCTCCAAAAGAATTGAAGCGGTCAAATTTTTATTTGTTAACAGCTTATTGAGCTGGTGTAAATTCTTTTTGTAAAACTACTAAAGAAGGGAAGTGATCACTGTAACCTCCTGTAAAAGTATCTCCAGCCCAAGAACGGAAAGGATAACCTTTGTATTGTCCATTTGGCGTGATGAGATAATAAGGAGCGAATACTTCAGCTTTGTAAACACTGTAATTTTTTTGAAGTGTATCAGATAAAGCGTTTTTAGATACAATAATTTGGTCAAATAAGTTCGGAGCGTCTCTGTAACCTAATGATGCTACACCGCTTTTGAACATTTTATACATTAAATTATAGTAAGGTCTTTCTTCTGATAATTCTTTTTTATCACCTACAGCTCCTAGATATTTTGTTAAACTTGCGTTTACAGGGTCGTCATTAAAGTCGCCCATTGCAAAAAGAAGTCTGTCTGGTTCTTCGGCTCTAATTTTATCCATTTCTGCTTTTAAAACTGCAGCAGCTGCATTTCTTCTTGGTGCAGATGCCGCTTCGCCACCTCTTCTACTTGGCCAGTGGTTCATGAAAACCGCTACTTTTTCTCCGTCTAATAAACCTTTTACCACCAGCACATCTCTGGTGTAGCTTCTTTTTCCTTCGTCATTATAATTTACCACTTCTTTTTTGTAAGAATCTGTTACAGTAAATCTTTTCTTTTGGTAAATTACTGCTACGTCTATTCCTCTTGCGTCATAAGAATTGTAATGTACAATTCCCCATTCTACTTTATTAAGCGCAGGTTGTTTGATTAAATCTTGAATAACCTGTCTGTTTTCTACTTCTATTAAACCTACAATTGCGGGTAATGTTTTGGTGTATTGATATCCTAGTTCTGATATTACTTTTGCTTCATTCGCAAGTTTAGTTTGGTAAACTTTAGAATTATAGTTTTTAGCACTTTTTGGTGTGAAATCATCTGCTAAGTTCTGGTATCTGATTACTTTTTTTCCGATAAGTAATTCGTCGCTCCATTGACCTTTATATTCTTCTGTTACAGGTAAAAATTTAAGAGAATCAATAGGTACGCTTCTATGGAAATTTGGGTGATTGATAGGTAAGGTTCCATCAATATAATCAGCAGAAGGAATGGTATCCCAAAGGTTTTCTACATTTAGGAAAGCAATAGTAGCTCTTTTAACCTGAACTTGTGGTTTTTGAGCAAATCCTATAAAGAAAATGGCTATTGCAATAAGGCTAAAATATTTTCTCATTTTATAAAATTAAAAAGTGGGTTACAAATTTAAATCATTTAGTTCGAATAACGCATATAATTATTTGCAAATATATATCCAAAAAAATGCCAGATTAGCATGATATTAAACAATATTAAAAAAAATATGACAATTATTAGGCTTAATTTTTGTGAAAAAAAGATTAAAAAAAGTTAAAGTAAAGGAAATTTCACATAAATTTGTAGGTTCAATAGTTCACTATTGTAAAGAAGGAAAAAAATAAAATAAGTTATGATTAAGAAATTATCAATTATCTCAATATTTGGGATACTTTCTTTCTCAGCACTACAAGCGCAAACTACAGTTTATGCCTATCTAAAAGACGCACAAGGCAAACCAGTAGAGAATGCTGAAGTTGATTTGAGAGATTCAGACAATGATGTTACGTCTGATAAAATTGGCTACTTCCAATTGGTGGATATGAAACCGGGACATTATTCCATTACAATTTCGAAGCCGGGCTTTGAACACAAAATTATTGAATTTGATGTTAATGCAAATGAGAAGAAAAAAGACTTAGGTTCTATTTCTCTTGCTCCTTCGCTAGATATGACAGATCTAGGAGTTATCACCATTGATGATTCTGATACTCAAGATTCAGATAATGGGAGTACTCAACCTACAGTAGGTTTGTTAAGCTCAGGTAGAGATGCTTTTGCTAATGTAGCAGCATTTGAATTGGGAGCATATTGGTTTAGACCAAGAGGTGTAGATAATCGTTTTGAAGATATTTTATTCAACGGTGTTTCTATGTCTAAAAATGATGACGGTAGAGTAGATTTCAGTAACTGGGGAGGTCTTAATGACGTAACAAGATATCCTCAAGAAAATGTAGAAAATCTTACTCCTTCAGAATTCACGTTTGGTAACTTAGGTGGTGTAACATATTACAATACTAGAGCTTCTTCTTATAGAAAAGGGACTTCTTTAGCATATTCATTCACCAATAGAAGTTATTTCCACAGAGCAATGGCTACTTATAACAGTGGACTTAATAAAAAAGGATGGGCTTATACATTCTCAGCAAGTAGAAGATGGGCAGAAGAAGGGGTGATAGAAGGTACTTATCAAGATGCTTATGCATATTTCTTATCTGTAGAAAAAAGATTGGGAGAAAGACATGCTCTTAACTTTACAGCATTTGGTGCACCAACTTACAGAGGTTCTAACAGCCCAAATACACAAGAAGTATATGATTTAGCGGGTAAAAACTACAATTCTTATTGGGGATGGCAAGATGGTGAAAAAAGAAATTCTAGAATTAGAAAAGTTTTCGAACCTGTATTCCAAATGGCTCACTACTGGAAAATCGGAAAATCATCTAATTTAAATTCTACTTTCTCTTACCAACAAGGCGAAGATGCTAGAAGCAGATTAGACTGGTTCCATGGAGCAGATCCTAACCCAACTTATTATAGAAAATTACCAAGCTATGTTTTTGCACCAGCTACTTATGATACTAGTGATGGAGGTTATAGCATTACTGATGTAGAACTGGCTGCGTACTCACCACTGTATAACGATGCAGTAAACAATTGGAGACTAAATAAAGCAGGCCAACAAATCGACTGGGCTTCTCTTTACAATGCTAACTTAAACAATCTTGAAAAAGGAGCTGTTTACACCGTGGTAGAAGATGTAAATAGAGATAAAACCATCAACTTTGTTTCTCACTTTGATACCAGATTAAAAGATAACTGGAAATTAAATGTAAACTTTAACTACCAAAATCTTAGATCAGATAACTTTAGAAGAATTAAAGATTTATTAGGTGCAGCTTATGCAAATAATTTAGATGCATTCGGTGGTGATAAACCTTATAATTTAGACAGAGCTAATACTAAAGTTTATGAAGGAGACAGAACACAGTATTCTTACCTACTTAATAGAGATGCAGCTGCATTAAATATTTCTACTGAATTAGATTTAAAAAGATGGAACTTTGTATTATCTGGTTTCTCTTCTTACTCAGAATCATTTAGAGATGGTCATTACAGAAACCACTTCTATGTGAATAATTCTAAAGGGAAAAGTGATGTTTACAATTCTCTAGACTATGGAGTAAAAGGTAAACTTACTTATAAAATTGATGGTAGAAATTTCTTAGTGGCAAACGGAGCTTATTTCACATTAGCACCTACATTGAACGAAATTTTCATTAACCCAAGAGTAAACGATTTTGTAACGCCAAACTTAGAAAACCAACAAATCTCTTCTTCTGATTTTAGTTACATTACAAGAGGTCAAGTTCTTAAACTAAGATTAACAGGTTACTATACTTCAATCAAAAATTCTACAGAAATTTCTAGATATTTTGCAGAAGGTATTCAGTTAGGAACAGATGCTACTGCACAAGATGCTTTCGTAGCAGAAATCTTATCAGGAATTGAGAAAAAATACATGGGAGCAGAATTTGCTGCAGATGTAAAAATCTCACCTACTTTAACTTCAGTTTTAGTAGTAAGCTATGGTGATTATACCATCAATAATAATCCTACTGCGTATGTTTCTATTGATTCAGATTTATATCCTAATGGTTATGACGAAATCGGAACTGCAAAACTTAAAGGTTATAAAATTGCTGGAACTCCACAAAAAGCAGCTTCATTAAGCTTCAGATATAATTCACCTAAATATTGGTGGTTTGGTATGTCTGCAAACTATTTAATGGATCAATATTTAGATTTCTCTGCATTAAACAGAACTCCAAACTTCTACACAGATCCAACTACTGGTGATAATTATATTCACCCAATTACTGGTGAAGTAGTTACTCAGAGTGACGTAGATGCACTAAACAAACAAAAGAAATTTGATGACCAATTTATGCTAAACGCAAATGTTGGTAAGTCTTACTTATTAGGTAAATATAGAATGGGATTAAGTTTAAGTGTAAACAATATCCTAAACAATAGAGATTATGTAACAGGTGGTTTTGAACAAGGTAGAAAATCTAACTTTACAGAATCATATGTAGATAATGTAATTTCGCCAGTATCATTATTTGGTCCGAAATTATGGTATGACAGAGGAAGAACTTTCTTTGCTAATGTTTATTTAAGATTTTAATTTTATTAATATTAAAACATGAAAAAATATTTTTCAATTATAAGAATTTTCATTTTGTCACTTACGGTTTTTCTAACCAGTTGTGTACAAGATGATGAGTATTCGACACCAGATTTACAAGGAAAGTGTCAAGATTTAACGCCTACTAAAACGATTGCTGAGGTAAAAGCAGCTTATGCGAATAACACTGCTACCATTACAGATGATATCATTATAGAAGGTTATGTTTCTTCTTCTGATGAGTCTGGAAACGTTTATAAAACGATTTATTTACAAGATGCACCTGAAAACCCTACTCAAGGTTTAGTAGTAAGTGTAGATGCAGTAAGTACTTATACTTCTTATCCACAAGGTTCTAAAGTATACATCAAACTAAAAGGTTTAGCTTTTGGTAAATACGGAGGTGTTCTACAGGTAGGTTATAATAACTTAGATCCTGTAACCAATACTACTACTTTTGGTAGAATTCCAGAAAAATTAGTAAAAGAGCATTTGGTAAGATCATGTGCTCCTAAAGTGAAAATTGTACCTAAGGTAATTACTTTGTCTCAATTATCTTCTTCTATTGATCCGTTAATTGGAGCTTTAGTTCAGGTGAATAATGCAGAGTTTCCTGTCAATTTACTTTGTAATATTTATGCTCCTAATGGAACTTCTGTAGATAGACAAATCGTAGATCCTACTAGAAAAACACCTGAAACTACTAGAGTAGTAAGAAACAGTGGTTTTGCTTCTTTTGCAGCAGACCAATTGCCTTCAGGGAACGGTACTTTTATTGGTATTTTAAGTAAATTTAATTCTACTTACCAATTCTATATCAATAGAGTTTCTGACCTAAACATGAAAGGTCCAAGATTAGATGGTTCTACACCTTCTTGTTCTTATAATACTGAAGGAAAAAAAATAATTTCTGTTTCAGAGTTAAAATTATTATATACTTCTGGTAATTATACTCAAATTACCGATAATGTATACCTAAAAGCCCAAGTAACTGCAAATGATAAAACTGGTAACTTATTTAAATACATTTATGTAGAAGATAAAACAGGCGGTATTAGAGTAAACATAGATATGACTTCTCTTTATGCAGATCCTAGATTCTTTGTAGGGAAACATGTGTTAATTAATCTTAAGGATTTATATGTAGGATCTGTAAAGGGTGAAGTACAATTAGGTGGGTTGTTTAACGGAAATGTAGGTAGAGTTCTTGCGAATGATGTTTATAAACACTTCTTCCCAACTACAGATTTTACAGAAGTGGTAGCGACAGAAAAAACAATCGCGGGTCTTACTGATGCAGATGTAGGTAGATGGATTAAAATTAAAGATCTGCAATTCATTGATGATGATTTAGGAGAAACTTATGCAGGAGCATCTAATACTACTACTAGAACTTTAGAAGACTGTTCTGGAGCTAAACTTTCTCTTACTACAAGTAGCTTTGCAAATTTTGCAAGCAGACAAATTGATAGTGGAAAAGGAGACCTTTATGGTGTTTTAACTAAGGCTAATGGCAAGTACGAAGTTTGGATTACTAATCCACTTGGAGCAGACTTTGATGGAAATAGATGTGATGGCTCTCCTGCACCAGTATTTGAAAGCATTTTTAATGAAGATTTCTCTGGAGCATTAACCAATAACTGGACGGCTGTAAGCGTTCTTGGAACTGCTGTTTGGAATATCCAACAGTTTGGTAATCCAAAACCTTGTGTTGTAATGAGCGGAATCGGTAATGAAGACTGGTTAATTTCTAAACCTATTACACTTGCAGGATATAAAAATTACTACTTAAGTTTTGAAACTGATGGTAGAGCAAGCGTTCCTTCAAATCCGTTAGAAGTTTATGTAACAGATAACTATACAGGAAACTATGCTACTACGACTTGGACTAAACTTAACCCAATTTTAGACTCAGATTTAAGTAAGTTTGCACCATTTGTAAACTCAGGTAAATTAGATATTTCTAATTTTGCAGGTAAAAATGTGGTAGTTGCATTTAAATATACTTCTACGGCTACAGCTTCTGCAACATGGGAAGTAGATAACGTGAAAATTAGAGGTAGAAAATAAATCTAACTTCGCATATATATTCATAAAACAGCTTCAGAAATGAAGCTGTTTTTTTGTGAAGATTAATGATGTAATCATAAAATAGTCGCTCCTTAAAATAGCATCAACAGGCTGACAATCAGTAAATTAATTGTAATTTTTCTTGTTTTTTATTGCAAGAATTTGTATCTTAGAGCTTTAAAACCTTGCAAATATGTTGGGGAAAAATCCAGAAAAGCAGCCAGAATTATTCCGCCCAATGTTGGTGGATTTTATTGATGACAAACACGAACTTGTTCTACTTTCCGAG
>JBKBLE010000017.1:0-52037 GCA_046296655.1 Cloacibacterium sp.
AGCATACATTTATCATGTTTTGGAGATTTGTGATTAAAATCATATTATTATTAAACAATTCTTGAAATAAAAAAGGCTCCAATAAAAATTGAAGCCTTCTTGTTAACAAAAAACTATTACTATGATTGAACTTTTGACCAAAGATTATACCCTCCGTTTAAGTTCACGGCTCGGAAACCGTTATTTCTCATAATTCTATTGGCTAAATAACCACGCAAACCAACTTGGCAATAAATCGCATACGTTTTATTCTTATCTAATTTTTCGAGATTTGCACGTAAATCATCTACGTTAATATTAATTGCTCCTTCAATTGCTCCTCCTGAAAATTCTTTGGAAGTTCTTACATCTAAAATTACTGCATCATTTTCTTTCACAAAATCCCAAAATTCATCATAGTTCACCATTTCTAAATCTCCTTTCAAAATATTTTCCGCAACATAACCAGCAATATTTACAGGATCTTTCGCCGAGTTAAAAGGTGGAGCATAAGTAATTTCAATTTCTGGCAAATCATAAACCGTAAGATTTCCTTTGATAGCCGTTGCGATTACATCAATTCTTTTATCAACTCCAGCTTCGCCAACAGCTTGAGCTCCGAAAATTTTACCATTTTCATCGAAAATAACTTTTAGAACCATATTTTTTGCTCCAGGATAATAACCCGCGTGATGACCGCGAGTTACAATCGCCGTTTTATAAGGAATTCCGAATTTTTTCAAAGTTTTTTCATTCAAACCAGTGGAAGCCACAGAAAGTTCGAAAAATTTCAAAATTGATGAACCGAGACTTCCTGTATATTTGTATTGATTTCCTAAAACGATATTGTCAGCTACTATTCTACCTTGTCTATTCGCTGGCCAAGCTAAAGGAATCAACTCTTTTTTATTGTTGATGTAATGCGCCACTTCTATTGCGTCTCCCACTGCATAAATATCAGGATTGGAAGTTTGCATAAATTCGTTCACCAAAATTCCACGAGTTTCCCCGATTGCTAAACCAGCTTCTACTGCTAATTTGGTTTCTGGTTTTACTCCAATAGCAAGAATTACAGCATTTGTTTCTACAGAAGTTCCATTGTTTAAGAATACTTCTATGGTTTCGCCTTTATCTTTGAATTTTTCTACACCAACATTTAATAATAGCTCCAGACCTTTTTGTTTTGCTTTTTCGTGAACGAAACTCGCAATATCAAAATCTACAGGTGCCATTACTTGATTGCCGAGTTCTACCAATTTCACAGATTTCCCTGCTTCAATCAAATTTTCGGCAACTTCTAAACCAATGAAACCACCGCCAACAACTACAAAATTCTGCGCATTTTTGGTTTTTGCCACAATTTTATCCATATCAGGAATATTTCTGAGCGTATAAATTTTATCAGAATCAATTCCTTCAAAAGGTGGTTTTATAGGTTCTGCACCTGGTGAAAGCAAGAGTTTGTCGTAAGATTCTGCATAAATTTCTTTGGATTGAAGATTCTTAACCGTCACTTTCTTTTCAGCAGTATTAATAGATAGAACTTCTGTAAAAACTCTTACATCTAAGTTGTATCTTTCTTTAAGAGATTCTGGTGTTTGTAATAAAAGAGCATCTCTCTTGTCAATCGTTCCGCTAATATGATAAGGCAAACCGCAATTCGCAAAACTTACATATTGTCCTTTTTCAAAAATTATGACTTCGTTTTCTTCTGAGAGTCTTCTCAATCTGGTTGCTGCTGTAGCGCCTCCTGCAACTCCTCCTACTATTAGTATTTTCATCTATAAATCTTTAATGGATTAAAAAACTTCATTTCTAAAGTGAAACAAAATTGATACTGCAAAATTAAGGTTGGTTTTCACCAATTTCGGTAACAGATGTTACAATGAAGACGTGATTTTTGTCAAAAACAAAAATTATTAAAATTTACACTTGAAATTTTTGTGCCTGATTATTAATAACTTAAATAAATTAATTAAAAATATTCACTACTTTGTATTACATAATACTAATTTTTATATATATCTTTGCATAAGAAAATCACAAAAATCATTAAAATGAAAACTTATCAACAAAATGAAAACCAATATTACACTGGTTGCAGAGCAAAACTAACTCGCGATGGAGACAATAGAAGAATCGCTGGGGTTTGTTCAGGACTTGGAAGATATTTCGGGATAGATGTCTCTTTAGTAAGAGTTGCATGGTTCTTACTGGCATTCTTCGGAATATTTTCGGCGGGAATTTCTACGTTTATGGTCGTATTCGTCTATTTTTTACTTTGGTTACTTTTACCAAAAACGAGAACGAAACACTACTTCGAAGAAAGAAAATAGTAATATATTTTTTTGCATTACTACTTTGCATTGCATATTACTAAAAAATACCTATTTTTGTTCAACAGAAAAAAATTCGTAAAATGAATGTTATAACAAATTATTAAAACCACTAATAACTAAAAAACATGAACACAGAAAATACCAAAGCGCAAATGCGAAAAGGAATTCTAGAGTTCTGTATTTTGAGCCTTATCAATAATAAAGAAATGTATGTTTCTGATTTAATAAACGAACTCAAAAAAGGAAAGCTAGATGTAGTAGAAGGAACTCTTTATCCGCTACTTACAAGATTGAAAAATGGAGAATTTCTTGCTTACAGATGGGAAGAATCTACCAGTGGACCGCCAAGAAAATACTACCAAATCACTGAAAAAGGAAAAACCTTTTTAGCAGAATTACAAAATACTTGGAATGAATTAACAGAATCTGTAAACCAAATCACCAAAACATCATAAAAACTAAACTATGAACAAAACATTATCAATAGGACTTGCTGGTTTTTCTTTCGTAATAGAAGAACACGCATACATAAAACTGAGTGACTACCTCTCTGCACTGAGAAGTTCTCTAGAGGAATCAGAAGCAGACGAAATTATGCATGATATCGAAATTAGAATTGTAGAAATTCTAAAAGATAACATGGGAAAAAGAGAAGTGGTAAATGATGATGATATAGAAAAAGTAATTGCTCAAATTGGTAAACCAGAAGTGATAGAAGAGCAAGAAGAAGTTTATTTTTCTGATAAAACTGCCAATAAAAAATCAAGACCTTCATTTTCTTCGGCACAGCAAAAACAACTGTTCCGTGACCCAGAAAATATGAAATTAGCAGGTGTTTGCTCTGGTCTGGCTGCTTATTTCGGGATGGATGTAACTTGGATGAGAGTAATTTGGTTTGGTGTAGCATTTTTAGGATTGTTCACCGCTGGAATCTCTACCAGTCTTATCATTTTCTTATATATAGTTTTTTGGATTATCCTTCCAAAAGCAGAAACGGCAGCAGATTTTCTTAAAATGAAAGGTAAACCCTTGAATTTTGACAATTTAAAAGAAGAATCTAGCAATATCGTAAAATTTGCCAATGAATCTACTGCAAAAGTAGGCGAAATGTACAATGAAGCTAAACCTGTAGTAACTTCGGCTGGTAGTGGATTACTAAACGTTTTAAGAGTTCTTTTCGGTGCTATTTTTGCTTTCTTAGCAATTGGTGCAATCGTATTGCTGTTTTTCGTTTTTGGTTTATTCGGAAATCCTGATTTTCCTGGTGTAAGTAAAATGAACTTCTTATTTGACGATGGCGGAATGAAATACATCCTTTCTTCACTCATTGTACTCGGAACATTATTCCCAGCAGTTCTTTTCAGCTTAATCAGCATCAAATTATTATCTCCTAAAACTAAATTAAGAAACTTAGGATATGTATTGGGTGGTTTATTCTTAGCAATTGTGCTTTTAGGAACTTATTTCGGAGTAAACATGGCAAAAATAGATATGTCTTATAAAGGCGACAAAGAAGAAACCGAAAATATTTCTATCAATGTTAAGCCAACTGACAGCCTTATCATTGATAAAAAACAAGTAAACATTCCAGCGAATTATACTGCTTATGATGATGATATTTTCTCTGACAAGAAAATGGTTTTCGAAGAAGATTATCCAAACGTAGAAGTCGTAAGAAATGCTAATATTACACAGCCTTACCTCATCATCAAAAAATATGCGGAAGGTTACAATAAACCTCTAGAACTTAATGTTCCTGTAGAAGTGGTAGGTAACAAAATTTTATTACCAAATTTCGTAAGCTATCCTTACCAATACAGATTCAGACATTACAGTGTAGATTATGAATTGGTGGTTCCGAAAGACATGAAAGTTGCAAAAGGAAACGAGCATATAAATGTAAACGGTGATCTAAATGCAGACGGAATAGATGATGACGATGAAAATAACAACAATGAAAATGGAGATATCGTTATCGAAAAAAATAAAATATACATCAACGGAACTACAATTGAATACGATTCTGAAAATGCTGACAGTGTAATTATCAACGGAAAAAAATATCCTAAAAAAGTTGCCGACAGCATTCTAGAAAAAGACATCAAAAATATTAACAGTCTTAAAGATTTAGAAAATTTAAAAAACCTTAATATTTCAATTAAAGATGGAGATTCTAAAATAGAAATTAACACCAAAAATAAATAGTTCTAGTTTAGTTGGGTTGCTGATGATAACAACAGAAACTTCCGCAACCCTACACTAGAAACTAAGTAGCGAAGAGAAAGATGTTTTTCAAGATTTTATAAAATTTTAACATTTAAAATATTTTAAAATTAAAAATAATTAATACCTTCGCTAAGTGAATGAAACTCAAATAAAACAAACAAAAAACACTTGAAATTATGATACAATTTGTCTTAGAAATCGTGATGAAAATAATGGAGTTCATCAGCAGTCTATTTTAGAAAGATTATAATCTATAAAATAATTATATTTGCAAGTAACCTTTTTGCTAGGGTTACTTGTTTTGTTTTTTAAAGAGAAAAATATGAAATTTATTAAGAAAATTATCGCAAAGTTTATCCTTTGGGTTTTGGGTTGGAAGATTGTGTTAGAAGGTCCCGCAAGTAATTTAGACCGTTGCGTTCTGGTGGTAGCTCCACACACTGCTAATGATGAATACATTCTAGGAAATCTAGCTTATTGGGTTCTGGATAAGAAACTAAAAATTATCATAAAAGATGCTCACACAAAGGCTTGGTATGGTTTTATCGTAAAAGCATTGGGCGGAGTTGGAATCGATAGAAGCCAAAGAAATGACTTGGTAAATTTTGTAAAAAATGAATTTACTAAAGATGATTTCAGCTTAGTGATTACACCAGAAGGAACAAGAAGTTTTGTTAACAAATGGAGAAAAGGATTCTATTACATGGCAAAAGAATCAAACGTTCCTATCGTTCTTGCTGCTGGAGACTTTAAAACCAAAACCATTTATTTAGGCAAAAAAATCTCTGCCGAAGACATTCAGACCAGAAGCTACGAAAGCATCATGGAAGAATTACAAGAATATTACAAAAAAATCACTCCAAAATATCCAGAAAAGTGGAATCCAAAAATCTACTAATCTAAAAGTTGAATTTTTATGATGACCAACGAAGAAAAATTAGCACAGCTCAACCTTTGGAATAAAAACACTTTAATGGAAACTTTAGAAATCGTTTTCACCGATTTAGGAGACGATTATTTGGTGGGAACTATGCCCGTAAACTCTAGAGTTCATCAGCCATTAGGCTTATTGCATGGTGGTGCTAACATTGCATTTGCTGAAAGTTTAGGCTCATGTCTTTCTAATATTTTGGTAGCTCACGAAGGAAAAGCTGCTGTAGGAACCAATATCAATTCTAATCACTTGAAAAGCAAAACCGAAGGAACCGTTACAGGAACGGCTAGAATGATTAGAAAAGGACAAACGCTCCATTTTCTGGAAATAGAAATAAAAGACGAAAACGGAAGTTTACTGTGTCATTCTACGATGACGAACATGGTGATTAACCGAAAAATAGAAAAGTAATGAAAGCTATTTTCAGATTACCTTTTGAAGAAAAATTTATCTTAATACATCATCATGAAGCTGCAAAAAATGTAGCTTCTTTTTTTCCTTTCACCAATGGGAAAACCATCCATTTAAAAGCAGAAAATCTAGAAGTTTGTACTTCAGAAGAACTCAAATCTTCTTTTTTTGAGGTAGAAAATTTTCCTGATATTAATGCTGAACTAAATATTCCTCAGCATGAAGAATATCTACAAAAATTAGAAAAAGCGATTGAAATCATCAAGCAAAATAACTTGCCAAAACTGGTTATTTCTAGACCTATTGCTAAAGAAATTTCTTCTATCAATTTAGAAGAAACTTACCAATTACTCTGCAAAAAATATCCCAATACGCTTTGTTATCTGCTTATTTCTGATGAAGAAATTTGGATCGGTGCAACACCAGAAATTTTAGGAAAATTCAATAAAAAAACACATGAGTTTTTCACCATGAGTTTGGCAGGAACCCTTCCCGTAGATGAAGAATGGAGCGAAAAAGAAATCGAAGAGCAGAAACCTGTAACCCATTATATTTCTGAAATTTTAAAAAAATATGTCACTCTGAGCGAAGTTAAAGAGTCTAAAACTTACAATCATATTTCGGGGAATATTAAGCATCTCAGAACTGATTTCACTGCAAAAATTGATGATAATAGGCTTGAAGAATTAATTAAAGAACTCCACCCTACTCCTGCAATTTGTGGAATTCCGAAGGAATTTTGCAAAGAAAAAATTATAGAAATCGAACAATATAACCGTGAATTTTACGCAGGTTACATTAAAATAGAAACCGATGAAGAAATTTATTACTTTGTGAATCTTAGATGTGCAAAAATTTACAAAAATCAAATAATCGCTTTTGCAGGTGGCGGAATTACGGCACTTTCTTCGCCAGAAAAAGAATGGCGAGAAACCGAACTGAAATCTCAAGCCATTCTTCATCATTTACAATAAAAAAATCCGCTTCTAGAAGCGGATTTTTATTAACTATTTTTCTGTGAAAGTTTTTTCCAAGTATTCATAACCAGAGTAACTAAAATTCCTATAATAGATGCAACTATAGAGAATAAGAATTTATTGTTTTCTGAATGCATAAAACCTAAATTCCAGTCGATTGCATAAAAATTAACTCCTAAAAATATAATAAAAAGCACTAAAAAAACTTTGTAAAACGTTGTCATTGGTATGAGATTTATGATTTAATATTGATAATTTTAAAAATTTACGTAACTAGAAAATAACTGCGCAAAGTTAGCCGTAAATAATTTAATAGAAATCGCTAAAAGGATAATTCCAAAAACTTTTTTGAAAATCATCAGCGTAGCATCTCCTATTTTTTCTTCTAAGAAATTGGCAGATTTTAGTACGATGTAAACCAAAATAGTATTGAGCAAAATCCCTAAAATAATATTCACTACATGAAATTCTGCACGAAGTGATAACGTTGTAGTTAGTGTTCCAGCTCCGGCTACTAAAGGAAACGCAATCGGAACGATAGAAGCTGCCTTCACGTTTTCTACTTTGTGAATTTCTATTCCCAAAATCATTTCCAAAGCAATAATAAAAATAACCAAAGCTCCCGCAATTGCAAACGAATTCACGTCTAGCCCAATGAATTTTAGCATTTCTTTTCCTACAAAAAGAAAAACAATCATCAATGCTCCAGAAACAATCGATGCTCTTTCTGCATCAATATGCCCGAATTGCTTTCTAAGAGAAACAATAATAGGAACCGAACCTAAAATATCAATTACTGCAAACAAAACCATAAAACAAGTCAAGGTTTCTTTTAAAGAAAACGATTCTAACATAGTGTGATTTTTTTATTATTTTCACAAAAGTATGAAATACTTTTATTATTCCATAATTTCAGAATACATCGCAGTTATAGAGTTGTAAAGCTCTTCTAAATGGGATTCGTCATGAATAGGCGAGTATTTTTCTATTGAAATTTGTTGCTCTAATTTTCTGAAATCTTCGGTGAACTGAGAACCTTTGTAATTTTCTAAAAATGCTTTCAATCCCATTCCAAATTTTTGCTGAATATGCTGTTCTGCATCTTGTTGCAACTCTTCATAAGTAGCAAAAAATGCTGAATAGTCTCTGTTAGACAAAAGCATTTTCATATATTCTAAATTCGCTTCAAAGCCTGGTTTTAGAAGATTTTTAATTTTTTCTTCTTCTTCTCTAATCGTAGTTATGGGTTTATTTTCTACAGTAACCAAGGCTTTTTTCTTAGGTCTAATCCACAAGAAGAAAAGGAAAGTTCCCATCACAAGAACTGTCAAACCAGAAAATAAATTTTTAAAATTAAAACGGTAAGACTGTGTATGTTTTTCTTTTTCGATAACAGGCAAAGGAACGCTATTTAAAACATTGGCAGTATAATCATCTACAATGTCAATCGTTGATTTCTGCGCTGCAATTTGAGCTGAATTCAGAACATTCAACACAATACTTTTCGCACCCAAATCAATGTACTGATTCAGTTCTGGATTGAAAAACGAAAATGGTTCAGTAGAAATATTGATTTTCCCTTCATGTTTAGGAATCACCACATATTTTGCGGTTATTGAACCTTTCACTCCTTCTTTATTGGTAGATAATTTGCTTATAATCTGAGGTTTGAAAAAAGTGTAATCTTTAGATTCCAATAATTTTGGCAATTTATCTTCGTCTAAATTTCCTAAACCAGAAATTTTCACCAAAACGTCAATCGGTTTATTTACCTCAAGAGGTTCTGTTTTTGCAATTTCTTTAATGGTAACATGAAATTTACCTACCGCATTTTTAAAATTCTCTGGAGAATCTTTCGGCAAAGTTTTTACATTAATTTTAACCTTATTCGAAACAATTTTACTGATTTCTGGAGTTTTCACCATTGCCGAAACAGGCTCTATTTCTACATTACCCGCTTCTTCTGGGAAAATAATGAACATAGCAATCACTTGCGAAGCCATTTCGCCATTTACATTTTCTATGTCTTGTTTTTTGTAACTGATAGGCTTAATTCTCGCGTTATTCTGTTGCGGAAATTTTATATTTTCTAACTTTCTGAAGTTATCATAATTCTTACTATAAGCTCTCAAAACCGCTACAGTTGGCTGATTTTCATAAACTTCCTTATCTTGAACTTCTACATTCAGATACACATCTTTAGAAAGATATTCGGTTTCTGCTCGTGACGTTTCTTTCACCAAAATGTCAAAAGGTTCTGATTTATAAATTTTACCATTTACGGTAAGTAAAGCCGAGCCAATTTTTACTTTTCCCGTAACTTTTGGCTGAAGATATAATTGATAAATGATTTGGTTTACTCTAATTCCTCTTTTTTGGTCAATGAATGTATTTTGTTCGGAAGCACTTCCTACAATATCGAATTTTGATAAATCAGGAAGACGAAGCGGACTCTGCTGTTCCATGTTTTCGCCTACCACTTCTTGTACAATGGTGAGAACAACGGGTTCATTTTGCTTCGGTTCTTTGGTATTGACATCAGTCAAAACGGTAACTTGTCCGTAAGAAATTGCAGACATTACAAAAAATAATATGTTGAGAATTTTTTGCATTAATTACCAGTCTTTTGTATTGCTTTCTGGTGAATAGTAACCATTTTTATTGAGTAACTTTTTAGCGGTTTCTCTTTCTTGATTTGCACTTCTTTGCAGAATTAATTTTTGCAAATCTTTAGGAATTTTATTGGGGTCATTAGGATTTTGCGGTTCGTTTTTCTGGTTTTGCTTTTCCGCTCCTTGATTCCCTTTTCCTTTATTTTGATCGCCTATATTACCGTTCGGTTGATTTTTGGTATTGTTATTTTTATTTTCTTGATTTTGGTCTCCTTGCTGATTTTGATGATTATCTTGGTTTTTATTTTGGTTATTTTGTTGATTTTGCTGTTGGTTTTGTTGATTTTGTTTATTGTCTTTTTGCTTTTGCTTCTTCTTGGCAATTTGTAAATTTTTTAAAATCGCTTCATTATCTGGATCATACTTCAGTGCATTCTTATAAGCATTAACAGCTTTTTCTACATCACCATTTTGAAGATGAGCATTTCCTTCGTTGTAATAAGAAGCAGCTTTTTCATCTTTATTATTGGTGTTTTTTTGAGCTTTTTGATATTCGGCAATCGCTTCGTCGTACTTTTTTATTTTATACAAAGAATTGCCCAAATTATAATGCGCACCAAAATCTTTTTCATTTTTTTTCACCGCTTCCGAAAATGTGGAAGCAGCTTCGCCATACTTTTGTTTGTCGAAGCTTCGGTTTCCTCTGAAGATTAAGGTGTTTAAGCTTTCTTGGGCCTTAACGGCAATTAGACCAAGAAAAAATAAGCTAATATGTACAAAAAACTTTCTCAACATTTGTTGGTACAAAAATATCGCTTTAATTGTTAAAATTAAATCTTAGAAATGTTAAATAATTGATAAAAATGTATTTTTTGAGACTAAAATTCAAGGTTTTGCGTTTTCTAAAGTTTTCATTTTTAAAAATTGAAATCTTTTTTAGGATTAAAAAGAAAAATAATCACAAAAATAAAAAGCGAAACGCCCAAAAACCACTGATAATAATGTACCGCAGATTGCGTATTTACCAGTGTTTCCGAAGCTCCTTTTTGGTTTCTGAGTTGCAAAACAATTTTATTGACCGCTGCTTCCATATCATTTCCGTCTACATATTCACCGTTCGTATCAAAAGCGAGAGACATCAATGCTTCTGTTTGTCTTTTGGTAATAATCGTCTCGCCGAGAATATCGGTTTTATAGCCCATTAATTGCCCAAATTCATAAATAGGAATAGGAGCGCCATCATCCTTTCCAACTCCTACAGAAGTAATGGTGATACCTTGTCTCAATGCTTCATCTATCGCCGCTTTGTCATTTCCTTCATTGTCTTCGCCATCGCTAATTAATACGATTTTTCTAGCACCTTTCGGAACATTTTTAAATTTTTCTGTGGCTACTTCTATTGCTTTTAGAAAATCTGTCCCTTGTTTCCCAATCGTAGTGGTTTCTATTGCTCCAATATACGTTTCGGCGGCAGAATAATCTGTAGTAAGTGGCATTATAGAATGTGCATCTCCTGCAAAAACTACGATTCCCACTTTATCATCACCCAAATTTTGTATGGTATTGATCAAAATGTTTTTGGCTTGTTCTAATCGAGAAGGTTGCACATCTTGCGCGTTCATAGAGTTAGAAACATCCAGCAAAAAAATTACAGAATTCACTTTTTGTTGGATTTTCATCTCTTCTTTTCCTCCCAAAAAATCTACCATTGCTAAAATCAAAAAAACAAAAGCCAACAAATATAAAACTGGGAAAAATTTAGAAAATTGATAATCTTTCGGAAATAAATCTTCTTGAAATTGAGCTTCAGCAAAAATATTTCTCCTTTCTGATTTCCATTTTTTGAAACCAAAAAGAAGCCATGCTATTACTGGCAAAAGCAATAACAACAATAAATACCAAATATTTCCTAGACTAAAATTCATTTCTATTTTAATTAAAAATCCTGAAAATTCTCCATCGTAAAACTGCATCTATCAATAAAAACACCAAGGCAATCCAAAGAAAAACCCTGAAATATTCTTCGTAATTGTAAATTTTATTGGTTTTAATTTTCGATTTTTCTAAAGAATTAATCTCGTTATATACATTTTCTAAACTCGTATTAGAAGTGGCTCTGTAATATTTTCCACCTGTTAAAGTCGCAATTTCAGAAAGCGTAGCTTCATCTATCTGTACTTCTTGTTCGAAAAATTTTATTCCAAAAGGTGTAATCTGCGGAAATAGCGCGAACCCATTCGTTCCGATTCCTATCGTATACACTTTAATTCCGTAGGATTTTGCCAATTCGCCTGCAAACTGTGGTGGCATCGCATTCGGAACCGTATTTACACCATCAGTCATTAAAATGATGATTTTAGACTTTGATTTACTGTCTTTCAAATGATTTACCGCTACAGAAAGTCCTTCTCCAATGGCTGTTCCTGTAAGTTCTTCACTCGGACTCATGTCTCTAATTTCATCTAAAACCACTTGATGGTCGGAAGTGAGCGGAACTTTTGTAATTCCTTCTCCCCAATATTCCACAATTCCTATTCTATCGCCTTCCCTTTTTTTGACAAAATCTGTTGCTATTTTTTTCAAAGCTGTAATTCTATCAGGCTCTAAATCTTGGGCCAACATACTTGGCGAAATATCAATCGCTAAGAAAATATCGATGCCTTTGGTTTCGTCTCTATCGCTAAAAATGGTGTAAGTTCTAGGTCTTGCCAAAGCAATGATGAGCGCAGAAAGAATGATGTATTTAGAAAATTGCAAAAATTTTTGAACCCAAGAAAAACTTCCTGCTACAGACATATTTCGGGTAGTAGGAACATTGATCCCCGAATTTTTCTTCTTGCTAAAATCCCTAATCAAAAGCGGAATAAAAAGCAAGAATAGCAATAAAAAATATGGACTCTCTATCTGAAAATTCATCTTAATGTACTTCTCTTAAATGTTCTGCTTCAATATCTGTAACCGAACGCTCTACAAATTCATAAATCTCTAAAAAATCACGCTCCATTAATTCTTGATTCGGAAGGATTTTGGCAAATTTCACCAAATCTCCTCTCAGAAAAACCTCTTCCACTATTTTTTCATTCTCAGGCGAAATTTTATTGGTATGTTTCATCACATCTATTAAATCATCGGTCAGTAAAACATCTGCAGGAATATGATATTGTTTTACCAAAAACGCTCTAGTAATGTCTATCAACTCTACATAAAACATTCTGTAATCGCCTTTTTCTGCGTATTTTTTCTTTTCTAGATTTTTCAGATCTTGTAATGTTTTATGAATTGGACTTTTCTCTTTTCCTGAATTTCTGAAAACGCCATTTTTGAAGAAACTTAAAAATAAAAACAGTGAAGTAAAAATCACCAAACCTCCTAAAATATACCATTTGTACATTTCCCAATAATCACTGAATCCCAAATCAACTTGCTTATTGTTCATAATATCGTTGATTTGATCATCTGCATTCACAGGATTATAAACCGTGATTTCATAGGGAATCGTTTTGATGGTGTCTGCTCCATTTATCGAAAACTCCAGTTCTGGAATGGTAAATTTTCCTTCTTCAAAAACCCGAAAATCAATAGTTCTGGTGTATTGATCGTATGTTTTATTGATTTCGTCTTTGATTTCTTCTAAATGAAAAGGCAAGAGTTCATTTTTAGGTTTAGAAATCACATCTTTTCCTTCTAAACCATTGATGGTTACTCGAAAAGTTGCTTTTTCGCCAAGCGCAATTTTTTCTTTAGACAAATTAGAAGAAAGCGTCTGCGCAGAAAAACATTGAGCAACAAAAACAAACAACAAAGCCAATTTTTTAATCACTCCAAAAGCAATAAAAGGCCATTTGAACCTTTTTAGATTTGGCGAAACTTTATCGAGTTGTCTGTCTATATATTGATTGAAAATTTTTAAAAAATTTTTCTTCATTAATTGCTATTTTCTATTTTTTCTGAAAATAATTATACAAAATTTTGGTATAATCTTCCTCTGCTTTTACTTCTACAAAACTGGCAGAACTTTTCTCAAAAGCTTCTCTCAGGTGTCTTATTTTTTGTTTCTGAGCTTCTGCATAATTGTAACGCCATCTTTGGTTAGACGTATTCACCCAAATTTGTTTTCCTGTTTCAATATCTCTGAAAAAAGCATAACCTACATCTGGAATTTCATTGTCTTTTTCGTCAAAAACCCTCAAACCTAGTAATTGATGTTTTTTGGAAGCAATTTTCAATAATTTCTCGTCAAATTCATCTGCAAAATCAGAAAAAAGAAACGCTAGAGATTTCTTTTTGAAAACATGCATCATATATTCTAAAGCCGCATCTATATTGGTTTCTGCTTGCACATAATCTGCGGTCAAAATCGTAGAAATTATGGCTAAAATATGTTTTCTACCTTTCTGTGGCGGAATGACTTTATACACTTTATCCGCAAACAAAATAAGTCCCACTTTATCATTATTTCCTGCTGCCGAAAATCCTAAACTTGCCGAAATTTCTGCCACCAATTCACGTTTCAGTTGAATTTTTGTTCCATAATTCATAGAGGCAGAAATATCTACCAAAATCATCATGGTGAGTTCACGTTCTTCTTCCATCACCTTTACATAAGGTTCTTTGAAACGTGCGGTTTTGTTCCAATCAATTCTTCTGATATCATCTCCAAATTGATATGGACGAACTTCTGCAAAAGCCATTCCTTGACCTTTAAAAGCACTGTGATATTGCCCCATCAAAGTATTTTCCGTTCTCTTTCGAGTACGGATTTCTATTTGTTTTACTTTTTTGACGATATCTTTTATTTGCATCTCTTAACTATAATCTGTAATTGCGAGGAACGAAGCAATCTGTTGTTTTATTTCTATTTTTAGAAGCACAAATTTTCTACATTTTTTCACTTTCAGTCCTGCTTTCCGCTGCAATTCCTCACTCTAAACTTTTTGCCAATGCTTGTTGCGGGATTTCCGCTGCAATCAGGGCTAAATTTCACGTTTTAGTTCTTTTTTTAAGATTTCACTACTATATATTTAGATTTCGGTGCTTCGCACCTCCCTTACATTACGTTTATTTTTTCATTGGGCTTCACTTCGTTTCACCCAATGTTATTAATTTCGCCACTTCGTGGCTCCTTTATTTTGTTAAAATTTTTAATTCTTTTTTCAATAATTATGTTTTTAACATTTGGCTCCTACGGAGCCGACTTTATTGGGTGTTAATTTTTTCACACACATTACGTTCCTACGGAACGATAAAAAATTTCAAAATTTTCGGACAAGTCACGACTTGTCCCTACAACTCTCCCATTCTACGATTCTCCAACTCCAAAACTACGGAGCTTGAACTTTTCCCAAAATTTTATCAACAATTGCGTCTGCATCTACATCTTCTGCTTCCGCTTCGAAGCTGAGACCAATTCTGTGACGCAAAACATCCTTAGCAATTGCTTTTACATCTTCAGGAATTACAAAAGCTCTTCCTTTTAAGAAAGCATAAGCTCTGGAAGCAATCGCCAAATTAATAGAAGCTCTAGGTGAAGCCCCGAAACTGATGTAATTTTTCAGTTCAGAAAGTCCATATTTCTCTGGAAATCTGGTCGCAAAAACCATATCGAGAATATATTTCTCAATTTTTTCGTCTAGATAAATTTGATTAATGATTTTCTTGGCTTCTACAATTTGTTCCAAAGAAATCACGGGTTTTATTTGAGGAATATCCGAAGTAGAAACCATTCTCATGACTTGTCTTTCTTCCTCAAATTCTGGATAATCAATTTTGCATTTCAGCATAAAACGGTCGGTTTGCGCTTCTGGCAAAAGATAAGTTCCTTCTTGGTCAATTGGATTTTGCGTTGCTAAAACCAAAAAAGGTGTTGGCAATTTCATGGTTTCATCACCAATAGTCACTTGTTTTTCTTGCATTACTTCCAAAAGTGCAGATTGCACTTTTGCAGGAGCACGGTTGATTTCATCCGCCAAAACAAAATTTGCAAAAACAGGACCTTTTTTGATGGAAAAATCGTTTTCTTTCACATTATAAATCTGCGTACCGATAACGTCTGCAGGCAATAAATCTGGCGTAAACTGGATTCTAGAAAACGCTCCATGAACCGCTTCTGAAAGGGTTTTGATGGCTAAAGTTTTTGCCAAACCAGGAACACCTTCCAACAAAACGTGACCATTTCCTAGCAGACCTATTAAAAGTCTGTCTACCATGTATTCCTGTCCGATAATTGCTCTGTTAATTTCCTTTTTCAAAAGTGAAAAGTAAACGTTCTGTTCTTTTACTTTTTCGGTGAGTTGTTTAATATCTTCGGCTTGATTAAGTTCTTGCATAATTTTTTGAAAAATTAGACTGTAAATTTCACGATTTTCAAGGAATTGGCAACACAATTAATGCCAAATTTTGGTTAAAGTTTGTTAAAAAAAGATGGAAGTCGGAAGTCAGAAGTCAGAAGTTGAAAAATTGACAATCTTTTTCCGTACAAAAACAATCATTAAAATATTGATTTTCAATAAATTAAAACAACAAAAAAAACTTTAAGAATATTTTATAAAAAACTTCCATCTTCCAACTTCCATCTTCCGTTCAATTTCAGTATTTTTGGAGATTAAAATCAATTTTAAATGAATACTCATTTTCAAAATCATAGAGCAGTAAGAAAAAACCTTCTGAATATTCTACAAAATACGTCTCACAAAGACTTATTGACCATTCCAGATGGTTTTAACAATAATATTTATTGGAATATTGCACATTGTGTAGCTACTCAGCAACTTTTGTGTTATTATTTAAGCGGAAATCCTTTTAGAATAGACAAATATTGGGTAGATACTTACAAAAAAGGCACTCTTCCTAATCTGGATGTTTCTGAATCTGAAGTGGAAGATTTAGGTTTCCTACTTATCGAAACTTCTAAAATTCTGATGAAAGATTATGACGATGATTTTTTCCCAGATTACACCGCTTATTCTACAAGTTTTGGAATTGATTTAAAAAATATTCAAGATGCAATTATTTTCAACAATATGCACGAAAGTTTACATTTTGGATACGCAATGGCTCAAAAACGTGCTTTAGTTGGAGAACAGTTTTAGAGAAAGTCAGAAGACCGAAGTCGGAAGAAAAAAAACTTTTTATAGCTCTGTAAGAGCATGAGGTTTGTAGCAGAAAATATAAAACACATTTTTTAAGTTCCGTAGGAACGACACAAATAGAATTAAAATTTAAAAATCAAAAAATTGGGAGAATTTAATAAAAAATATAACTCAGGCGAAAGAAGAAGTTTTGGTTCAAAAAATTTCGATAGAAAACCTCGTTTTGACAATAGAAACTCGGAACACGAATCTAAAAATGAAAAAGAAGATTTCATTTTCGGTTTGAGACCTGTAATGGAAGCGATAGAAGCTGGAAAAACCATTGACAAAATTTTTGTGCAAGGTGGTTTACAAGGTGAGATTTATTCAGAATTAAAAAAATTACTGAAAAAATACAACATAAGACCAAACACCGTTCCAATAGAAAAACTGAATCGTTTTACGAGAAAAAATCACCAAGGTGTAGTAGCATTTATCTCAGAAATTCCGTTTTATAAAATCGAGGATTTGTTGCCACAGATTTTTGAGGAAGGCAAAGTTCCATTTTTGTTGATTTTGGATAGATTGACAGACGTTAGAAATTTCGGAGCGATTGCCAGAACTGCAGAATGTGTAGGAATAGATGCGATTGTAATTCCAGACAAAGGAGCTGCTCCCATCAATTCTGATGCAATTAAAACTTCGGCGGGTGCGCTTTACAATGTAAAAATCTGCAAAGAAAATAATTTGGCTCACGTAGTAGATTTTCTTCAGCAGTCAGGAGTTACCGTTTTTGCAGCCACTGAAAAGGCAGAAAAAATGATTTATGACGCTCATTTTTCAGAACCTTGCGCCATCGTAATGGGAAATGAAGAAACAGGAATCTCGAAAGAAGTAATGCATCATGCTGATGAAAAAATAAAATTGCCAATCACTGGAAAAACACAATCTCTGAACGTTTCTGTAGCTTGTGGAGCGATTCTTTATGAAGCGGTGAGACAGAAAATGGTGGGAGAATTGTAGAAATAAAGAATTTTCAAAAAGATCTAAAAAAAACAAACCGTGAATTATAGCCCTGATTGACTCCTTAAAATCGTCGAACCACTTCGTTAGGTTTGAGCGATTGTTTGAGCTCTTTTTGTTTTTTTGTCATTCTGAGCGGAGTCGAAGAATCTAAAAAAAACAAAAAAGCGAGTCGCGAAAGCAGGACTCAAAGTGAATAAAAAGGCAAGATTCTTGCTTCAAATGATACAAAATAATTAAAATCAATGAAAAAAATTACAGCAATAGCGCTGCTTTCAATAGCAATCGTTTCTTGTCAAAAAGAAACAAAAACCGTAACAAAAGTTGACCCTAAAACAAGAAAAACCATCACTGTAGAAGTTCCTGTGGAAGATAAAGAAACGGCAAAAGTAGAAAATCCTGCCATCAAAGATTCTCTAGGTGTTTACCACGCAACCTTTAAATTAGAAAAAGGAAAAACGTATCCTTTCAGCACTTATCAAAGAGATGTGCAAACGCTTTCTGACGGAAAACAAAATATTTCTGGAACAAATGAATCTACAGACGAAATGACGTTTACCGTAGATAATATCGATGCAAAAGGAAACTACGAAATTTCTATGACGCTAGTTGGGAAAAGAATCTCTGCAACTTCTCAAGGAAAAACTCAAACGATAGATACGAAAGGAAACGCTCCTGAAGATGCTCAACAAAAATTTATGTGGGCGGTACAAAAAGCACAAACAGGTAATAAATTAAAAATTACCATGGACAAAACCGGGAAAATTCTTTCGATTACAGGTTTTGAACCTATTTATAAAAAAACCAATGATGCGGCTGCTTCGGTGATTAAAGATGCTGCTCAACTTAAAAATTTCATGGAAGGATTTAAATTAAGTTTCAACGAGAAATTTTTAAAAGAACAATTTGGAAAAAACCTAAATATTCTTCCAGCAAAAGGCGTGAAATTAGGCGGAACATGGACACAGTCTGACAATGTAACTCCAGATGGAAGTGTAAAAATAAATACCACTTATACCCTAGCAAAAGTAGAAGACGGAATTGCAGAAATTACTGTAAAAGGTGGAATTCCTAGAAAAGCAAAAACACAGTCTAAAAACGGAATGACGCATTCTGTAAGCATAGAAGGTGTACAAACGGGAACCATAAAAATAGATGCTAATTCTGGTTGGATTCTAGGCTCTAAAATCCAAATGAACACTACGGAAAAAGAAAGTTTGAGCGACGGAAAACAATCTCAAACCATGTCTAAAAAGACCAACTCTTTAGTTACAATCAATCCTAGTTATAAATTTTAAAAAATGACACTGGTCAAATATTTATTCGAATTAGTTTTAGCAACCATCATTATATTCTTTGTTTGGAATATTTTGAAAAGGATATTCTTTAATCAATTTTATAAAAATTTCCCTAGTCTTAATCCCAGAAACAGAGAAAATGTTTCGCCCAAACCTGCAAAACCAACTAAAGTACAAGTAAAATGGGACGCAGAAACTGTGGAATATGAAGAAGTAGAAGAGAAAAATCAGAGGTAAAGGTAGAGGTAAAGGTAAAGGTAAAGGTTGAAGAAAAGAACTCAACAATAATTTGGAATTTATTCCGAGAAAAAATGAAATAAATTAATTTTTGCAAAATATGCTGAAAAATAAAAACATTCTTTACATCGTCATTTCATTGGCGATTTTTGTAGTTTTAGCTTTAGTTTATAATAGTCCTATCATTTCTGGAAAACAACTTTTGCAACATGACATTGTACAATACAAAGGTGGCGCAAAAGAACTTCTAGACTACAGAGCCGAAAACGGCAAAGAAACCTATTGGAGTGATGCCATGTTTGGCGGAATGCCTACTTATCAATCAGGTTCACAGTTTAGAGGTGATATCATCAAAAAAATAGATGACACGCTGAACTTTTTGCCAAAACCTGCTAATTTTATTTTTCTGCTTTTTGCTGGATTTTTCTTACTCGGCTATGTTGTAACTAAAAATTGGAAATACGCTTTGTTAGGCGCTACTTTTTTTGGACTTTCCACGTATTTCTATATCATCATCGCTGCCGGTCATAATGGTAAAGTTGCCACTTTAACTTATTTCGCGCCACTTTTAGCAGGGATTTTACTCGTCTATATTCGTAAAAAATATATTCTTGGCTTTATTGTCACTGCACTTTTTATGGGCTTGCAAATTGCTGCAAACCATCCACAAATGACGTATTACCTTTTCTTGGCATTAGGATTTTTATTCTTGTCTGAGTTGGTAAGAGCAGCTACAGGAAAAACACCATGGAAACATTTCTTCATATCTTCGGGAGTTCTAGCTTTGGCGATGATTCTGGGAATTGGAATGAACAGTCAGAGACTTCTTGCCAATTCTGAATATGTAAAAGAAACCGTCCGTGGAAAACAAATTCTGAAATCTGAGCACAATGCTGCAGATAATGACGGAATGAAAAAACAAGAAATTCTGAACTGGAGCTATGGAAAACTAGAAACTTTGAACTTATTCATTCCAAGAGCAATGGGAGGAGCAAGCGATGAAGAAGGCTCAGACGAAATGATGAAAAAAGTTCAGGAATTGGTACAAGAAAATGTAACCTCACAAGAAGAATATGACCAAATTTCTAAAGGATTTGGAGGAAGTTTAACCTATTGGGGAGACCAACCAGGAACATCTGGACCAGCTTATCAAGGCGCTATCGTGGTATTTTTAGCCATTTTAGGATTTTTCTTCGGGTGGACAAAATACCGTTATTGGATTTTAGGAGCATCTGTACTTTCTGTGCTTTTAGCTTGGGGAAGTAATTTCATGCCGCTTTCTGAATTATTTATCAAATATGTTCCGTTTTATGATAAATTTAGAGCACCAAGTTCTATATTAGTTGTTGTGGAATTATTGTTCCCGCTGATTGCAATCATTGGATTATACAGATTTTTCAACGATGAAAAACTTACAGAAGAATACAAACAAAAAATCCTAATTTATGTAACTGGTTCTGTTTTAGGAATTACTTTATTATTAGTAATTTTCGGGAAAAGTTTACTCGGTTTTGCTACTTCAAACGAAACAGCATATTTACCTCCTTATTTATTAGATTATTTGGTTGGCGAACGTTTCACGGTGTTTAGAATAGATGCCATCAAAGCTATGATTTATGTTTCTATCACTGCTTTAGCGCTATATTTTGCATTGAAGAAAAAATTATCTCAAAACATTGCTTTAATCGTTATTGGACTGGTAAGTTTATTTGATTTATGGTCTGTGAACAAACGCTATTTAAACAGCGATAATTTTGTTGATAAAGCTTTTGCACAAACTCCATTTGTGACCGAAAATTCAGATTATTTAGCTGGAAAAGCAGGCGACAATCCACTTTTAAATGATTTGCTTTCTAGAGCGAATATGAATAAAACTTTAGAAGAAATCACCGAAAAAGATAAAACTCATTACAGAATTTTCAATCAACTTTTAGGACCTTTTAATGAAACCAATACTTCTTATTACAAAGCTTCTGTTGGTGGTTATCACGCTGTGAAATTGAGAAGATATGACGATTTAATCAATCATTATTTCTATGCTGAAGACAGTGTGAAGTCTGCTCAAATTCCGCAAATTCTCAATTTATTGAACACCAAATATGTAGTTGGCGGAACTTTGGAACAACCTCAAGTTCAAATCAATCCGAATGCGAATGGAAATGCTTGGCTGGTTTCTGATGTGAAATTTGTGAATACACCGAATGAAGAAATAGATGAAATAGGAAATATAGATTCTAAAAAAACAGCGGTGATTTCGAAGGATGATCAAAAATATTTCGAAGGAAAAACTTTAGCGGCTGATTCTACTGCTTTTGTAAATTTAACGAAATATCAAGCCGATGAACTGGAATATAAAACACAGTCTAAAACGCCACAATTGGCTGTTTTTTCTGAAATTTATTATCCAAAAGGCTGGAAAATGTTTGTAGACGGAAAAGAAGTTCCATACATCAAAGCTGATTATTTATTGAGAGCCGTTTACGTTCCAGCAGGAACTCACACTATAAAAATGATATTCGAACCAGAAGTCATAGCCAAAGGAAAAACCATTTCTATGATTGCTTTTGGTTTGTTTGTTTTACTTTCTTTGGCGGGGATATTTTGGTTGTATAAAAATAAATATTCTGTCATTCTGAGCGGAGCAAAGCGCAGTGAAGAATCTGTTTAGATATTTTTTCAAAATACTTCTCTAAGTTAAATTGACATAAATTTATATTTATGAAAAAAGAAAAAGGAATTTTATCAAGCTACGATTCACTAGACATTGATGAAGTAATTATTACTATTGAAAAAACTTTTCATATAAAATTTGATGAAAAAGATTTTAAAGAAGTAAAAACTTATGGTGAATTTGAAAAATTAGTTTTAGATAAAATTCAAGGAATTGAAATTAATGATTGTACTTCTCAACAAACTTTTTATAAATTAAGAAAAATTTTAGTAGAAGAATTTAAAATTCCTTATAATAGAATCAATTTAAATACTAAATTAACTGAGATTTTTCCTAAAAATATAAGAAACAATGAAATCGAAAAATTAAAAAGTTCACTAAAATTTGAAAACCAAATTTTAACGTTCAGTAAAGAACAATTCATTTTCTTAACTATAATTTTTATAACTTCGATTTACTTTTTGTTTACAAATTTTTTCTACGGATTATTTTTTTTAGTGATTGGAAAAATTTTATCTGAAGAAATGAAAAAGAATAATTTTTTATTCAAAAATTTAAGAGAACTTACTAATACTCTTAAAATTAAAAATTATAAGAACTCGAGAAGAGACTATGAAACCTACAATCCAAAAGAAGTAAAAGAAATCATTAAAGAAATTTTTTCTGATTCTTTAGATATTGAAAAATCAAAAATTCATCACGAAACTATTTTATAAAAATCTATGATTTTTAGACAAGTCTCGACTTGTCTCTACAAAAAAATGAAACCTGAAACAAAAAAAATACTCATCATCTCTTATTACTGGCCTCCAGCTGGAGGACCGGGAGTTCAGCGTTGGTTGAAATTTGTAAAATATTTACCCGATTTTGGTTGGGAACCTACCGTTTTTATTCCAGAAAATCCGAGTTATCCTATTGTAGATGAAACGTTGCAGAAAGATGTTCCGAAGAATTTGAAAATGATAAAAACCAAAATTTGGGAACCGTATCAATTGGCTGAAAAATTTGGGAAAGACAATAAAAAATTCAAAGCGGGACAGTTTGATGTAGGCGAAAATCAATCATGGAAAGCCAAACTTTCGATTTTTGTTCGTGGCAATTTCTTTATTCCAGATGCGCGTGTTTTTTGGGTAAAACCTTCCGTAGAATTTTTAGAAAAATACTTGAAAGTCAATCACTATGATGTTTTGGTAACAACGGGGCCGCCACATTCTTTGCATTTAATTGGTTTAAATTTAAAGAAAAAACTGCCTGATTTAAAATGGATTGCAGATTTCCGTGATCCATGGACTGAAATTTCGTATTACAAACACTTGAAACTGACTAAAATCGCCGATAAAAAGCATAGAAAATTAGAATCTGAAGTGTTTAAAAATGCAGATGTTACTTTGGCGACAAGTTATACCGATGCCGAAAATTTCAGGAAAAAAGACGCAAATGCTTTCTGCATTACGAATGGATTTGATGTAGATGCTTCTACTACGCTCAGCATGACAGAAGAAAACTCTAAAACTCTACCACTCTCCAATTCTACCACTAAATTCACATTAAGTTACATTGGTGTTTTAGAACAACTCAGAAATCCTGAAATTATGTGGGAAACTCTAAATGATTTAGTTCAAGAAAATGCAGACTTCAAAAACGATTTTCAACTGAAATTTGTAGGAAGATTAGATGATAAAATTTTGCAAAAAATAGAAAGTTCACCTCTTAAAAATAACTTAACCAATTTGGGTTATCAAACACATGATGTTGCGCTAAAACACATGCAAGATTCAACGGTTTTATTGATAACGAATTTCCCTCAAGAATCTTCAAAAGGGATTATTCCTGGAAAAATTTTCGAATATTTGGCAACGGGAAAAACCATTCTTTCTTTCGGTCCAAAAGATGCTGATGTAGAAAAAATATTGATAGAAACTAAAGCTGGAAAACATTTTGGCTATGATGAAAAAGAAAATCTAAAGAAATTTATTTTAGAGTCTTACGAAAATTGGAAATCTGGAACGCTGAACCAAAACGCTGAAAATATTGAGCAATTTTCTAGAAAAAATTTGACTAAAAAATTAGTAGATTTGATGAATGAAAATTTATTTTAACCATTAAGAAATAATTAAGGAATTAAGTTCAATAAGCAAAAAAAAATTGAAATACATAAATTTCATCTAAACATTTAATTTTCTTAACATCTTAATAAAAAACTTAATGTTAAAATAGAAACTATAGTTAAATTGATAAATTAAAATGAAATTTGTATTTGCTTTTTTAATTTCGCTATTTTTAGTTTCGTGTTCATTGATGCAACCGAGAACAGCTAGAACTACATCTCAACTTTCTGAAAAAGAAATCATTACAATTACGCAACTCATTGGCAAAGAGAAAATTGCAAAAGAAGTTTACGAAAATTTCTATGCACAATATCAAAATAATCTTTTCGGAAATATTGCCAAAAGAAAGCAAAAACATATTGAAATTTGGAAAAATATTCTTGCTAAACAGAATATCACCGTTCTAGAAAATGAAAGTCTAGAAGAAACAGAAAACCTTAAAAATCAACTACTTTCGGAGGCGATAGATGAAACTTCGGCGCTGAAAACTGCTATAAAAATAGAGGAACTAAATCTCAATGACATCTATATCGTAAGAAAAAATAGCCAAAAATCAAGCATTAGAGAAGCGGCAAATGGTATAGAATGTGGCACTAAAAATCATCTTTTTGTTTATTACAGAGCTTTGAGAGAAAAAGGCGAAAAATACACCCATCAATACATTTCGGGCAAAAAATTTAAAAATGTTGTGAATGGTGCTGTGAATTCTTGCAGCATAAAATACGACTAAAAAAATCGGGAAGATTACTCTTCCCGATTTTATTTATTTTGAATAGATTATTTCGTATTAATCTAGCCAACCCATTTCTTTCATCCAGTCATCATTATAGATTTTCCCTACATATCTAGAACCGTGGTCATGAAGCAGAACTACTATGATATCATCTTTGGTAAATTGATCTTGCATTTGCTTAATCGCTGCAATTGCACTTCCTGCAGAATAACCACAGAAAATTCCTTCTTCTTTAGCTAATTTTCTTGCATAAATAGCACCATCTTTATCGGTAACTTTCTCGAAATGGTCTATCACAGACATATCATAGTTTTCAGGCAAAATATCTTCGCCAATTCCTTCTGTAATATAAGTGTAAGCATTTTCTAAGTGAATTTCGCCCGTTTCATGAATTTCTTTCAAAATAGAACCATAAGTATCTACACCAATAACTTTTATATCTTTACTTTTTTCTTTGAAAAAAGTTCCACAACCTGTAATCGTACCTCCTGTTCCTGCTCCTACTACAAAATGAGTCAATTTCCCTTCAGTTTGTTCCCAAATTTCTGGTGCAGTAGATTCATAATGCGCTGCTCTATTAGAAAGATTATCATATTGGTTTACATACCAAGCGTTTTCAGTTTCTTCGGTTAATCTTTTTGCAGTTTGGTAATAAGAACGCGGGTCTGTAGGTTTTACATCAGTAGGGCAAATCACCACTTCTGCACCTAAAGCACGTAAAATATCTGCTTTTTCTTTTGATTGTTTAGAATTAGTCACGAAAATACACTTGTAACCTTTGATAATTGCTGCTAAAGCCAATCCCATTCCTGTATTTCCAGAAGTTCCTTCGATGATGGTTCCTCCAGGTTTCAGACGACCGTCTTTTTCAGCATCTTCAATCATTTTCAGTGCCATTCTGTCTTTTACAGAATTCCCAGGATTGAAGGTTTCTACTTTTGCTAAAACCAATGCAGGAAAATCTTCTCCTAAAACTTTGTTTAGCTTTACCAGTGGTGTATTTCCTATCGTTTCTAAAATATTTTTTGCGTAGTTCATTGTGAAAATTTGAGCCGCAAAAATACGATTTTAATTTTTAGAAAATGACCAAAAAATAAAACCTGACCTTTAACTGTTGATTAAATTTTAGAAAATAATTAATTATACTTAATCGCTTTTACAGGAGAAATTTTAGAAATCAGATAACTCGGAAGAATTAAAGCAAAAGCAGATATTGCCAAAATCCCAACAGAAATTCCCAAAATGTAAACAGGGTTTAAATCTACAGGAACCGTGCTTACGTAGTAATTCTCTGGATTGAGTTTGATAAATCCAAAGATTTTTTGAAGCTCCAAAAATCCTAAACCAATTACATTACCCATAATCAATCCAGGTATCATAATCAACAAAGTATAGTTGATAAAAATCGCTCGAATTTGTCCGTTGGTTGCGCCTAATGTTTTCAGCATTCCAATAGAATTGGTGCGCTCAATAATGAGAATAAGCAAAACCATTATGATATTAATGACTACAACAATCAGCATAATCGTGATAATCAGTCCGATATTGGTATCAAAAATATTAATCCAATCTACAATTTGTGGATATTTATCCGTCGCTTTTTCAGCGTAATTTTTGTAACCAATGAGTTTTTCAATTTTTGGATAAATGGCATCCATATCATCACTGTCTTTCAAGAAAATATCAATTCCTCCCACTTCCGTTTTTGCCATATCCTGAATTTTTCTCACGTGATTAATATCGCCGATGATAAACAAATCATCTATCATTTTGATGTCTGTCTTGTAAATTCCAGAAATTTCAAATTTTCTGTAAATGGGTTGTTGATCTTCTTTAGAAAAAATCGCAACGATGCTATCTTTGGGTTTCAGATGCAAATCATTCGCAATTTTATCAGAAAGAATGACTTGATTATTATAGCCTTCTTCGGTATATTTTGGAACTTCTCCAGCTACCATAAAATTCTGAAAACGTTCTGCATCAAAATCTTTGGCAACACCTTTTAGAATAACTCCCACAAAGTTTTCTTCGGTTCTCAGAATCCCAGAAACCGTAGCATAAGATTGCGTATTAGAAACATCAGGAAGATTTTGAATACCCTTTACATTTAATCCTTCTTGGTGAAGCACAGAAGAATTATAGGAAGAATTGCTTTTGGTAGATTTCACGGAAATGTGTCCCACAAAATCTGCCATACGATTTTTAATGGCTTTTTTGGAGCCTAAACCCGTAGAAACCGTCACCAATGAAACAATAATTCCCAGCGCTACAGAAAGCCTTCCGATGAAGACAATCACGCGTGAAAGATTATTTTTGTTATCTTTGGAGAACGCTATTTTTTTAGAAAAATATATTGGAAATTTCAAAATCAAATGAATTTAAGTGTCAAAATTAAAGATTTAGTTCTTATTATGCTAATGATTTTTGGGTTACAAAGTTGTAGCACTCAAAAAAACAATGCAAATCCCACTCCAGAACCTGTAAAAACAGTAGAAATTGCCTTAGAAAAACCAAAAAACAAAGAAGAAAATTGTTTTAAAAACGCTGCAGACAGACCAGAACTCTATTTGCCACTTCTGAAAAATAAAACCGTTGCAGTAGTTGCCAATCAAACCAGTTTATTGGCAGACAAAACGCATTTGGTAGATTTTTTGGTTCAAAATAACATCAAAATCAAACATATTTTTGCTCCAGAACACGGTTTTCGTGGAACTGCAGATGCTGGTGAACATGTAAAAAACGGAATTGACAGCAAAACGGGTTTGCCAATTATTTCACTTTATGGCGACAATAAAAAACCAAAATCTGAACAATTACAAGGCGTAGACATTGTGCTTTTTGACATTCAAGATGTGGGCGTAAGATTTTACACCTACATTTCTACACTCACTTATGTGATGGAAGCTGCCGCAGAAAATGGTAAAGAAATCATTGTTCTTGACCGCCCGAATCCTCATGATGGTTATACAGACGGACCAGTTTTGAAGGAAAAATGGACAAGTTTCGTAGGATTACACAAAGTTCCTGTAGTCTATGGATTAACCATTGGCGAATACGGAAAAATGGTGAATGGCGAAAAATGGATGAAAAATGCAGTACAGGTAAAATATACACTCATCCCAATGCTGAATTATCACAAAAACAAAAGATATCCAATTTCTGAAAAACCTTCGCCTAATTTACCAAATGATCAATCTATCAACCTCTATCCTAGCCTTTGTTTCTTCGAAGGAACGCAGGTTTCTGTAGGAAGAGGAACAGATTTTCCTTTTCAAGTGTATGGAAGTCCTTGGTTAAAAAATCAGGAATTTTCTTTCACTCCGAAACCTACTTCAGGTGCAAAAGACCCATTCTTAAATGGTAAATTGTGCTACGGAAAAGATTTACGTCAATTCCCAAAAATTAAAGGAAAACTGGATTTAAGCTTCGTGATTGATGCCTATCAAAATTTTGACAAAAAAGCTCAAGATTTCTTCTTAAAAAACCTTTGGTTTGATACTTTGGCAGGAACAGATGAATTGCGCAAGCAAATTATATCAGTAACTCCAGAAGCAGAAATCAGAAAATCTTGGCAAAAAGATTTAGAAAATTTCGAGAAAATCCGTCGCAAATACGTTCTTTACGAAAACTAATCAATTGTAAATGGATTTTTTCTCTGATTACAGTCTTTATACGCTATTCTTTTTAGCAACATTTGCATTTATTGCGGGGTTTTTAGATGCAATAGTTGGCGGTGGTGGTTTGATACAATTGCCCGCTTTGTTGATTCAATTTCCTCAATTGGCATTGCCTACACTTTTTGGAACCAATAAAATCGCAGCGCTTTCTGGAACCAGCATTGCAGCGGTACAGTACGCCAAAAGAATACGCTTCAACTGGAAGGTTTTGCTTTCTATATCGCTTTTTTCCTTCCTGTTTTCATTTTTGGGAGCGAGAACAGTGAGTTACTTAGATTCTGAAGCATTAAAACCTTTAATTTTAATTATTCTGATTGCGATTGCGATTTATACTTTCATCAAAAAAGATTTAGGAAATGTAGCGACCAAAGATTTAAGCACCACCAAAAAGATGATTTTCGGAGCTTTGATTGGAGCAGTGATTGGTTTCTACGATGGATTTTTCGGACCGGGAACAGGAAGTTTCTTTGTTTTGGCTTTCGTGGTGATTTTAGGATTTGATTTTCTTTCGGCTTCTGCTTATGCTAAAGTGGTAAACTGCATCACCAATATTTCCGCACTTTTGGTGTTCGTGAGACACGGAAATTATTTGTTAGAACTGGCTATCTTAATGGCCGTTTTCAATGTTTTAGGAAACTTTCTAGGAACAAAAATTGCCTTTAAAAAAGGCAATGGATTTATCAGAATTGTATTTTTAATTATCGTAATGCTGATGATTTTACGATACAGCAAAGAAGTTTTTTGGACTTAATTTAATCGAAATGTTGCGGGCCAGATTGGTCATTTTTACTTCGGTTATAAATCATCATCCCGATGGTAAGTCCCACCATTCCGCCAAGTCCGTTTAGTAAAGCTCTTTGTAATTTGTCTGGTTGTGTATTCCCGATGTAATTCATCAAAAACACGATGACGAACGTAATCACCAAAACCACTAAAAATTTTACACTTTTTATTTCCATATTATTTAATTTGATAAGAAATCATTACGCCACCTTTGTAAGGAATCCATTCCCCGCTTCTGTTGATGGAAGCACCTTCTTCTTTGTCTGCTCTTATGTCTGGAAAAGCATTATAATAAGACCTATAAAAAGATTGAGAGTTTCCTCCTCCTAAAAAGATATCTAAGTTTATTTTATCATTCACTTTCACTACATAACCTACAGTTCCGCCTAAAAGTATAGAATATCCTTCTTGATGAATTCCCAAATTAAGATGGTTATACTTTTGCATTCTATAAATCGCTACTCCAGTATTTGCAACCACATACCAATTTTTAAAACTTTCGGTAAAGTAATAACGATATTCTAAACTCCCAATTGCAAAAAGCATTCTATTTCCGAAAAGTGATTTCCAAGGAGAAATAAAAACATCTGCTTGAAAAGTAGTTTTATCTGTAAGTTTCTTTCTATTCCTGCATTTAACATCAGTGCAGGAAGGGTAAAACCATTGACTTTTACATAAGTTTGAGCATTATAATGAACAAATAAACTCATGAAAACGAGGAAGAAAAACTTTTTAATCGCCATCCTTTTACTTTATTTTTTTTAATAACTCTTCAGTTGATGCGTATTCATCTCCTTTCGCTTTAGCAATTTCAATAGATTTTTTCGCCCAAAGTTTAGCATTTTTATAATCTCCCAATTTATAATAAATATTGGCTAAAGTATCTGTATTCTGGCTATTTTCTTCTTTTTTTATACCTTCTAAACACAATTGTGTTACTTGAGTCAACAAAGTTTTATCTGTAACATAGAGGTAAAAATTCCAAGCGACATTATTAAGTTCGTCGGTGGCAAAATCTTTTGGATTTTGATAATAATTCAAAGCAGATTTTGCGTAATCTTCGTATTTTTTTTGAGTAAAAAATAAATCCATATTGATTTTATTCAAAAGTTGCTTTGCTTCTTTATCGCCATAAATTTTTGTTCCTTCAGTTATAAAAACTTGTTCATTAATGCTTTGCGTATTGGCATCGAAAGATTTTTGTAAAACCGTGTTCAATTTAAGTTGCTTATCATATTCCGCCAAATAACTTTCTGGAATTTGCTGTGAAAGTTCTGCCTTTTTTGCCGTGAAGATTTTATACAAATCATCATCTATGGTTTTGGTAAAAAACAACAACATTCCTGCTTCTTCTTTAGAATATGTAGCGTCAGTTCTCGTCTGGAAATAACGTGTAGCCACTTTTTGAGCCAATGAAAAATCAGTTGCATAGGTATTTTTAATCAATCCCATCAAAAATTCTGGGTCTTTTTCGCCTGCTTCAAACTTCGCAATTTTATTTTCTAAAGTATTTTCTGGATTTACTGCTTCTTTGGCAATTCCTATGAGTTCTTGCGGACTCATATAACCTGCAGCTTTATAAACGACTTTTCCATCTCCGTCTATGAATAGCAAAGTAGGATAAGAATAAATGCTGTATTTTTTTGCAATTTCTATTCCTTCTCCTTTTTCCATGTCAATGTGAAGATTCAGGAAATTGGCATTGAAATAATCGCCCACTTCTTTTTTAGGAAATACATTTTTGTCTAACAATTTACACGGACCACACCATGAAGCAAAAGCATCTAAAAAAATGAGTTTATTTTCTTTTTTGGCTTGTTCTAAGGTTTTAGCAAAAGACTGTTTTCCGAATTTTATTCCATCTTGAGAAAAAAGGGCTGTAGAAATCACCAAGAATAGGAACAATATAATTTTTTTCATTATCATTTAAAAATTGAGCTACGAAGATAAAATTTTTTGAGGGAACAAAAAATTAATAACCAAAATAATACCAATTTAAAATCTCTATAACAAGGCATTTTTCCGAAATACAAATTCTGAATGAACAGATAAAGTATCACCTCTTATATATCAGTCCTTTCACTTTACTTTTTTTTAACGATTGGAAACCCTGTATTGCAAAAGATTTTCAGTTTCGAATATCCTGGTCATCAACATTTTATTACTTCTATTATTGGGGCAGTAAGTTTTTTGTTTATCCTTGAAATCATCAAATTATTGAGATTAAAACACCCTTTGTAAACAGATAAAAGCTTAGCGCCATAAACCCTGCTCTAGCTTCCCGAGATAAAAACTATTGCAAGATTGATTGCGTGCAGTATTGCTCATAAAAATATAGAAATGGGCAGGATGTTCTACCGTCCAATCTGGCAAAGGAACTGTAACTTGTGTACTAGTTCTATGGGCGATATTTTCTAAAAAATCTACCTGCTCTAGGTTTTCACTCACTAAGAGAAGATGCACCTCATCATTGGGTTGCGCAAATCCTTGTGAACTATTGTCTTGCCAAGTAAGATGCAGCGCTTCATCTTGTAGCGTAACGTCTAAGTGATGAAAACCGCTTAAATCTCCACTAGAAACTAAAAACTTGTTCCAAAGCAGCGTAAACTCATCATCTTGCACCTGAATGACATTTTGTAGCGTATAAGAAATCAAAAGATTCCTTCTCTCGCCCGAAAAAGCACTTTGGTTAAAGAACTGTTGGGTAATTTGTAGAAAAGGTTTGGTAAACTCTATCGCGAGAGAAAACTTCAGTCTCTGCAAGCGTTGTTTTTCTGTGGGTGGTTTTTGAGAAGCTTTGGGAGCGGCTCGCATAATGGGAACTCCATTTAAGGTAAGTCCTACGATATTGCCTACTTTCCCAGAAAAGCCTCCTAGAATTCCGTCTTTTGCAATGGCCATGGTTGGTTAGTTTTTAAGTGGATATCTAAAAATATTAATAATTCAAAAAATCTTCAAAGCTATCAGATCTTGCTTTATCAATTCTAAAACTATCATCTTCATCTTTGTAAATTACTACACTATCAAAACCAAGCTCATTCATTTTTTCAATTGTAGCTAATTCACCTTCTTTTAAATCGAAAACCTTTCTCAATAACCAATCGGAAAGAGCTTTATTAGGATTTGTCATAAGTGCTTTTGAATTATCTTGGCACACTTTAGCTTTATAGGTTTCACCTGTCGGTACTTTTAAATTAAATTCTGTATCCCTAGTTGGAAAAAAATCTGGATATAGTTGATGAATAATAATTGGTATTGGAATATAAACTTCTCCAAAGTCTCTTTTACGACCCGATGCATTCCATTGATTTAATCCACTTTTTTCAAAAACAAACTTTCTCTTATCTTTGATACCATAAAGAGGTAAAATAACATAATTTTTTCCTTTTATTAGTAAATCCTTAGCTGTTGAAATTTCTTTAATCTCTTCAAAAAACTCTAATAGTAAAGTGCATGGATCATCTAATATATCAATTGGTAGCCTAAATGTATTTTGAGGAATTTCAAATTTTCTAAATAATGTACTTTTAGAAAAATTATAAGAATAAAAATTTTTCCCATCATTAAATTGTAGCCCGCTTTGACTCTCTTTTACAGAATTAATATTATCAATATCTATTATTTCGTAGTCCGTTTCAAACAATATTAATTCATTATTTTTTCTTGCTACAATATGATATAAAGAACTATCAATATTGTATAAACGGTTAGCTAATTCAATTCTTTCATTTCTAAATTCAGCTAACTTTAAGGCTAGTTCTTTACCTTTATATTGTTTTAACTGCGTGGATAGCTTGTTAAATTCAGCTACTTTTTCAGTGCTAAATTGTTTCTCACAAATAAAAGTTTTTAGACCTATGCCAATTGAATTATAATTTGCATCAAAAGCACTATCACCTCTTGATAAATTTACAGCATTAAAACTTTTACAGAAAATGTTTTCTGCTGCACGATAATTGATAAAAGGAATTGCACTTTCGCTGAAAAGTTTTTAGGAGCTATTTCCCGCTTTACGTTTCAATCTTTTTTGTTCATTCTTCACCAAAAAGGATTTCCACTGCAAACGGGGCTATTGATTTAGTGCATAAAAGATAAAATCAGATAATTGTTCTTCATCTTCATTAAATTTCATAACGATTTTTGAAGTTAAATTATCTACAAAAGTTTGAATATCTTCCGTTGATTTTAATTCTTCAAGAAATTTGAAGTCTGTAGTTTTAATATCTTCAAATTCATTGAAATAAAGAAAAATATCAGTTTTAAAACTGTCAGCATAATTATCTTTAATTTCAGATAAATACTCCTTTAAAATTTCTATTTTTTCTTCAAAATTTAGCATATGTCAGATATTAAATGATATTCTCTTGTTTCTTTAGATTTAATAATTCTTTCTTCAAATTTTAAGTTTTTCAATGGATTATCAATTATAAGAAAAGTTGGTAAATCATCCATATTTAAAACTAACGTAACTATATAATCATTTTTATATTCCTGTGCTTTAAGGTATTCATTTTCAGTTAATCTAAATTTACCTTTCTTAGCTCTAATGCCTTTAACTTCCGCTAAAAATGAACTTTCATTTACATTGATTTGAAAATCATAACCATCTCCATACAAACGAGCGTCTTCAATAATACCATTTTTGAAAATGTCAATAGCATTATAATTATTCATAAAATACAATTCTGCTTCTAACCCAGTTTCTTGAAGTTTTTTGAATCTTGATTTTACAATTGGTTTTACATTAACTACAATATCTTTGATTTTAAAATTATCTTTCAAAAATAATTTGACAATGTTTGCGTATTCATATACATTTTCATCTCCAAATAAACTGTCAATCAACAATTTTCTATGAATATAAGCATCACCTTTTTGCCACCATCCTTTTCTACCATTGTTTGGAAAGAAGTGGTCAAATAAATCCATTCTATTTTTTACAGTACCAACTGTTTCTGCAATACCAATATTTACACAATATTCGTAAAAGGCGGATTTTGTTTTAAACCCAAATTCATTTATAAATTCATCACTAAATTTTGATAATCCATAACCAATTAGATTAAGAATTTCATAGTTTTCATGTTTGTTTCCTTTGGTTTTCATAAATTAAGCTGCAGGATTAAGCTGTTCTAAATCAAAAAATAAAGTACCATTTGTATCAGAAAATCCTTTCTGATAGCCTGCAATAGAGAAAGCTTGACAAGGAAATCCTGCACATAAAACATCAAAATTTTTTGGAATATAATGTTTAACAGAATCTTTTGTAATATCACCAAATGGTATTTCTCCAAAATTCTCTCTATATGTTTTTTTTGCACCATCATTCCACTCACTTGTATAGACACATTTTCCACCAACATTTTGTAATGCAATTCTGAATCCACCAACCCCAGCAAAAAGATCAATAAACTCAAATTTATAGTTCTTAGGAGATGGAAAAGGAACATTTTCAACTTCAAACAATAATCTTTGAAGAGCTTCTTCTTCTACAATATTAATCTTTTCATTATTTTTAAAACTAATATAGTTTTTCAAAACCTGTTTCGCCTTGGTTTTGTACAATGTTATATTTTCACTTTTTAGATTATTCAAATAATGTGTAAGGATAGCCTTTTCTTCCTCAATTTTTTCAACAACTCTTATTTGATAATTTTTACTATCAAATTCTTCAATACTAATATATTCGTTTATCAACATTTTTAGTTAGTCCTTATTATTAAATGAAAATAAAGAATACTTAAATTTTAAAAATAGTCATTCTTTATACGTTTTAAATACTGCGCTTAATATTTGAATGTTTTCTTTTTCTCAATAACTTTTTATCAAAAATTTGGTTATTGTTTAGTTATATTAGTTTTTTTTTCTAAAAAAAATAAATTTTATTTGAAATTACAAATAAAAACTTTAATTTCTTTTTTACTGACAAATATATCAAATCCTTTTCAAACATCATTACGGAAAAACGTATTGCAATAAAAATCATAAAACCCTATCCTTTTTCCCCCAATCAAGTTAGGGTCAAGTTCTACTCAAGTTTTAGGTTTGTTCGTGGTTTGTTCGTAATTTATGGTACTTTTCCGAGGCTGATTCGAAGGAAACACGAACAAACCACGAACAAACCCCACAGAAAACCCGAATTTCACCCAACTTTGATTCAAAGATATAGAGTTAACAATAGTGATTACACAGAAAAATTTTTCAACATAATTTCTGATGCTGCTTTCAGTTCTTGAATAAAACTTTTGGGCGCTAAAACTTGCAATCACTTTCTGGTGGACAAAGACAAGACAATGCCAAAAACTTAGAATAAATAGTAATGGGGAAATTTAAAAAAAAGAAGCTTTCTTAAGTCTATAAAAAACAAAAACCGCCTCTCAAAAGAAGCGGTTTGTGGTTTCTCCAGGAATCGAACCAGGGACACACGGATTTTCAGTCCGTTGCTCTACCAACTGAGCTAAGAAACCTTTTTTGTTTTATCACTGTGTTAAAGTGGTGCAAAAGTAAGCACTTTATCTATATGACGCAAGTCTTTTCAAAAGAATTTTACATTTTTTTTTGAACTCCTTGATTTTCAAGTTCATTTTTTTTAACTTTCTTTTAATTGTTCACTCATTTCTTCTAAAACGGGCTTAATCGTACTTTCTGGAAGGTCGCTTATTCTGATATACATGAGTCCATCTATCGCATCATTGAAATTAGGGTCTACATTAAATGCGATAACCTTAGCATTTTGCTTGATGTATTTTTTAATTAAAACCGGCATTCTCATCTCTGGCTCTAAATCATCAATAAGCTTATCAAACTTGTTCAAATCATTGTCTAAACCTTCAAAAAAGAGGTGTTTTTCTTTCACCTTAAGCTTTACCTTAAAATCGTTTTTAGGATGCACGTATTGCGCCACCACAGAATCATAATAATGCGAACGCATAAATTCAATCATCAAAGATTTAGAAAAATCTGAGAATTTATTACTGATGCTCACTCCACCCATCAAAAATTTATGTTCAGGATTTTTGAGGCAAACATGCACAATTCCTCTCCACAACAAGAAAAGTGGTAATGGTTTTTGCTGATATTCTAAATTCACATAAGCACGACCCATTTCTATCACTTTTCTAAAGAAAGGTTGAATTTCTTGGTCAAATTCAAATAATGAACTCGTATAAAAGCCGCTAATTCCGAATTTCTTCATGACTTGAGCACCTAATGCCATTCTATACGCTCCAGCGATTTTTTGAGCACTATTATCCCAAAGAATGAGGTGATGGTAATGCTTATCATACTCATCTAAATCAAAAGGCAGATTGGTTCCCTCTCCTATTGCTCGGAAGGTTAACTCACGCTGTCTTCCGATTTCTCTCATCATCGAAGGAATTTCGTCATATTCAGTGAAATACACTTCGTAATTAGAGTTGGAAAATAAGAGTTTATCTTTCTTTTTAAGGTTTTCTATATCCTTTAAAATGTCTTCATGAGGTGTTTCGTCTATGATATTCTGAATCACTTCTTGTCCAGATTTCAGCGGAAATTTAATCGGTAAATTAGACAGTTTGAAAAGTTCTGCTATTGATTTCCTTCTTTCATAGTAAGACTTCATCATGTAGACTTTCTTTCTCAAGAAATCTCCTAATTCTTTCACCGATTCATATTCTTCTTGAATTTTTGGCGAAACAGGCTTTCCTATTCTAATTCTAATGGGCTTGTCTCTTTTCTTCATCATTTCAGAAGGAAGCAAGAGCGTTTGCAAATCTGCATGAATTTTGGCAATGTTATAAAACTTACTCGAATTCTTGGCATGAAAATACATAGGAACCACAGGAACCTTTGCTTTTTTTATCAATTTAAGCGCGGGAATTTCCCATTCTTTATCCAGAACCTCATCAAAAACATTATTGCGATTCGACACTTCTCCCGCAGGAAAAATTCCGATACAACCACCTTCCTGAAGGTGTTTCAACGTCTCACGCATTCCAGAAATACTGCTGTATGCTTCTTTTCTGGTTTCAAAAGGATTTACAGGAATCACATAATCTTTCATAGGCTCTATTTTCTGCAAAAGAAAATTGCCCATGATTTTAAAATCAGGTCTAATTTCTGTAAGGATTTTACACATCAGAATCCCATCAATCGCTCCTAGAGGATGATTGGCTACCAAAATAAAAGGCCCTGTTTTTGGGATTTTAGCCAAATCTTCTTCGAAGGCTACGTATTGGATTTCTAATTTTTTGAGAAAAGCATCGAAAAAAGCTACTCCTTCATGGTGTTTTATGCTGTCATACAATCTATTGACATCATTCAATTTGGTAAGTCCCATTATGATAGAAGCAATCGGACTTTTAATAAATCCGAATTTCTGCAATCCTGCTGCTTTGATAAAATCTTGTTTAGAAATGAGGCTCATGTTTGGTTATTGCGTAACGATTTGTACTGTGTTTTTTGAAATTTGTTCTAAAAGGATTTTTTTATCAGCATAGAAAGTAGAAAGTTCATCCATTTTGGCATTTCTTACGGTATATAGCGAAACATTTTTCACAACATCCGTACTGAATTGTTGAGTTAACGTTTGATTAACCTCATCAATTTTACCAAATTTATCTTCCAGACAAAGCGCCAAAGAAATCGCAGAGTTCTGCATCATAGAAACTTTGATTTTATGTTTTGCCAAAAGATTAAAAATCTGACTGATGTGTTCTTCTGCAATGAAAGAAAAGTCTCTCGTAGAAATATTCATTAACACTTGATTTTCTTTCAAGATATAACTCTCTTCGCTTTGGTTGACATCAGAATTTCCTACTTTGGTTCCAGGTTTTTCTGGCTCTAGAAAAGATTTCACATAAAAAGGAATGTGCTTTTGTTTCAGCGGTTGTAAGGTTTTCGGGTGAATTACCGAAGCTCCATAATACGCCATCTCGATAGCTTCTTCGTAAGAAATATTAGAAAGCAAGGTTACGTTTTCAAATTTTCTAGGGTCACCTGTCATCACACCCGGAACATCTTTCCAAATGGTCATGGCTTCTGCATTTAAACAATAGGCAAAAATCGCCGCAGAGTAATCTGAACCTTCTCTTCCCAAAGTTACGGTAAAGTTATTGGCTTCTGAACCGATGAAACCTTGTGTAACATACGATTGATTCTGGTCTAGACCGCTAATATTCTTTTCGGTTTCTTGCCAGTTGACTACGCCTTCTCTGTACGTGTCATCCGTTTTGATGTAATCTCTAGCATCTAACCAAGCATTGCTAAAATTAATGTCATTAAGATACTCACTGAGAATTTTAGACGAAATCATTTCACCACAACTCACCACTTGATCATACACAAAATTGTAATTTGGCGATTTATTTCTTCTCAAAAAAGCTTCTAAATCATCAAAAAACAAAGCCACTTCCCCAAAAATTTTATGATTTTCAGCAAAAAGACCTTTGGTAATTTCTAAATGAGATTGTTTTATTTTTTCTACCTCATTTTGATAATCTTCCTTCTTAAAATAGTATTCTACTACTTTTTCTAATGCATTGGTAGTTTTTCCCATGGCAGAAACTACTAATAGGCATTTTTCAAAACCTTGCGAGTTTAAAACCTTCGCTACATTCTTTACACTCTCTGCATCTTTTACTGATGCTCCTCCAAATTTAAAAACTTTCATCTTCTTTTATCTAAAATCAATTCAAATCTTCAAATTTATTAAATTATTTCCATATGAATCAATTGAATATTTTTTGGGAAATATGACTAAAAATTACGAAATTTACAAACAAGCAAAATCCAAAAAAATGTCTAAACAAACTTTTCAAACTTTAGGTGAATTTATCATTGACAAACAAGACGATTTTAAATATTCTACCGGGGAACTCTCTAGACTTTTGAGCGCCATTAGATTGGCTTCTAAAGTGGTGAATAGAGAAGTAAACAAGGCGGGAATCGCAGAAATCATCGGTGATGCCGGAAACCAGAATGTACAAGGTGAAGACCAACAAAAACTAGATGTTTTAGCCAATAATATTTTTATAGAAGCGCTCTCTCAGCGTGAAGTAGTCTGCGGAATTGCCTCTGAAGAAAGTGATGATTTTATAGAAATTAAAGCGTCAAGCAACGCTCACCTTAATAAATATGTGGTTTTGATTGATCCACTCGATGGTTCATCTAATATTGATGTAAATGTTTCAGTAGGAACCATTTTCTCTATCTACAGACGCGTTACAGAGCCTGGAACACCTGTTCAACTCAAAGATTTTTTACAAAAAGGCGTAAAACAAGTAGCAGCAGGTTATATAGTTTACGGAAGTTCTACCATGATTGTTTATACCACAGGAAATGGTGTGAATGGATTTACGCTTGACCCTTCTATTGGTACGTATTACCTTTCTCACCCGAATATGAAATTCCCAACAACTGGAAAAATTTATTCCATTAACGAAGGAAATTACATTAAATTTCCTCAAGGTGTGAAAGATTACATTAAGTATTGTCAGTTAGAAGAAGGAGACAGACCTTATACTTCTCGATATATTGGTTCATTGGTTTCAGATTTTCACAGAAACATGATTAAAGGTGGAATTTACATCTATCCTTCTACGTCACAATCTCCAAAAGGAAAACTTAGACTATTATACGAATGTAATCCAATGGCATTAATAGCAGAACAAGCTGGCGGAAAAGCGAGTGATGGCTACAGAAGAATTCTAGAAATAGAACCTACAGAATTACACCAAAGAGTACCTTTCTTCTGCGGAAGTGCTGCAATGGTAACCAAAGCCGAAGAATTTATGGCAAAAACTTTAAAACCTTAGAAATTATTCTTTTTAATTGGCAATTATTTTAGAGGTTGCATGATAAATTTATCATTGGAAAGCATCTTTAGTGCTTTTTGTCATTCCGTAGGAATCTATACAACTTTGCGAAAAGTTTTTGGTGAGATTCCTACGGAATGACAAACATACTGTTAGTCAGTGTTTATTAATCTGATGATAATTTGTGAATCTATATATTTTTTACCGAAAGCTATTTGCAAAATATGAACGCTCAATTTACCCAACATAACCTCATCTTTAAACAAGCGAGTGGAACTTCTAGAGGAGTTCTCACCACTAAGGAAACCTATATTTTAGAAATTTCTAAAAATGGACAGAAAGGAATTGGCGAATGTGCCATTTTCAGAGGATTGAGTTATGACGACGTTCCAGATTATGAAGAAAAACTCACTTGGCTTTGCGAAAACATAAATTTAGATTTTGAAGTTTTAAAAAAAGAACTGCTGCATTATCCTTCTATTATTTTTGGATTAGAACAAGCGCTTCTTAACCTAGAACACGGCGAAGATTTGTATTTTCCGAGTGATTTTACTGATGGTAAAGATTCTATAAAAATCAATGGACTCATCTGGATGGGAAATGTAGATTTTATGCAATCTCAAATCGAAGAAAAATTAGCAAAAGGTTTTGACTGCATCAAATTAAAAATCGGGGTAGATTGGAAATCTGAAAAAGAAATCATCAAAAAACTCAGAGATAAATTCCCGAAAGAACAATTGGAACTAAGAGTAGATGCTAATGGTGCTTTTTCTTATGAAGAAGCTAGAATGGTTTTACAAGAATTGGCAGATTTAGGAATTCATTCTATTGAACAACCGATAAAGAAGTCCGAAGTCCGAAGTCCGAAGTCCGAAGAAAATTCAGAAAAAAAATCAACGGATTACTGTGTTCCTTGGAATAAAATGGCGAGATTATGTGCAGAAACACCTACTCCTATTGCTTTAGACGAGGAACTTATCGGCATAATCGATTTTGAAGAAAAAAAGAAACTTTTAGAGACGATTAAACCACAATACATTATTCTAAAACCAGCTTTAGTGGGCGGATTTTCGGGTTCTGATGAATGGATTGTCCTTGCAGAAAGTTTAGGCATCAATTGGTGGATTACTTCTGCTTTAGAAAGCAATATTGGCTTGAATGCGATTTGCCAGTACACTTACACCAAGAAAAATCCTTTACCTCAAGGATTAGGAACAGGCGCACTTTTCACGAATAATTTTGAAACTCATTTGCAATTAGAAGGCGACCAAATGTGGCATAAAAAAACGTCTTATTGCTAAGACGTTTGGTTGTTAGTTTTTTTCACTTGTGTTTTTAGAGTGTTCATGGTTGCTTTTACCGTAACAAAAGTAATGAACTATAAAAAAAGAATAAATTACACTTTTGTGTAATTTTGTTTGTGTAAATAAAAATACTCTTTTTTTCAATACAAAATAAAAAAAATCACATTTTTAAAAAATGTGATTTATTATTTAGAAATTAACAGCAATATTTGTTTTATATTAAATTATTAACAAACACTGTTTTCACATTTTTTTTAACCTCAAATCATAAACTATAACAGACCGGTTAATTGTTAATTTACTTCCACTTGTAAAAATTCCTGTTCTTAATTTTACTTTTTTTTACAAACCAATGTTTCAATTTTTTTATTCAACTAAAAATAGTTTTCTAAATATGACAATAACAATTAAAATGTTAAAAATTCTATCATAAAACTATATTCTCATCAACGATTATTAGACTATTTTTTAATTTAAAAAAGAATTTAATTTTTCTTAAATTTGCAAGATTCAAGAACTGATTATGGAAGAAGAAAAAAAACCGCTCAATTTTATTGAACAAATCATCGAAAATGATTTAAAAAATGGTTTAGAAAAATCTAAATTGCGTTTTAGATTTCCACCAGAACCTAATGGTTATTTACATATAGGACATACCAAAGCGATTTGCATCAACTTCGGTTTAGGAGAAAAATATGGTGCTCCTGTTAATTTACGATTTGACGACACCAACCCTGAAAAAGAAGAACAAGAATTCGTAGACGCCATCAAAGAAGACATTAAATGGCTGGGTTTCAAATACGACAAAGAACTATACGCTTCTGATTACTTCCAGCAGCTATATGATTGGGCTGTAGAAATGATTAAACAAGGAAAAGCCTATGTAGATGAGCAACCTTCTGAAGTGATTACAGAACAAAGAAAAAATCCTACAGAACCTGGTATAGAATCTCCATACAGAAATAGACCTATAGAAGAATCTCTAGATTTATTCGAAAGAATGAAAAACGGAGAATTCGAAGAAGGTACAATGTCTCTAAGAGCTAAAATAGACATGACTTCGCCGAATATGAACATGCGCGACCCTGTGATGTACAGAATTCTGAAAAGACCACACCACAGAACTGGCGAAAAATGGAAAATCTATCCTATGTACGATTGGGCTCATGGTGAATCTGATTATATAGAGCAAATTTCACACTCCCTTTGTTCATTAGAATTCGAAAATCACAGACCTCTTTATGATTGGTATTTAGACCAAGTTTATGAAGAAGGAAAAATAAGAAATAAACAAAGAGAATTTGCGAGAATGAACGTTACTTACATGGTAACTTCTAAACGTAAATTACAAAGATTAGTAGCAGAAGGCGTAGTAACAGGCTGGGATGATCCTAGAATGCCTACGATTTCTGGGATGAGAAGATTGGGTTACACTCCGAAAGCCATCAGAGAATTTATTAACAGAGTGGGCGTTGCAAAACGCGAAAACCTCATCAATATTCAGTTGCTAGAATTCTGCGTAAGAGAAGACCTCAACAAAGTTTCTACCCGAGTAATGTCTGTGGTAAATCCTGTAAAACTTATCATCGAAAATTATCCTGAAGATAAAGAAGAATGGCTTGAAACAGAAAACAATCCTGAAGACGAAAACGCAGGAACTAGAGAAGTGCCATTCAGCAGAGAACTTTACATCGAAAGAGAAGATTTCATGGAAGAAGCTCCGAAAAAATTCTTCAGATTAACCATTGGTGGAGAAGTTAGACTAAAATCTGCTTACATTATTAAAGCCAACAGAGTAGAAAAAGACGAAAATGGCGAAATCACTACTATCTACGCTACTTATGATGAAGAATCTAAATCTGGAAGCGGAACTGAAGCAAGTATGAGAAAAGTAAAAGGAACGCTTCACTGGGTTTCTGCAAAACATGCTTTGCCAATTGAAGTAAGAATTTACGACAGATTATTTACTCACGAACAACCAGATGCTGAAAAAGAAACAGATTTCATGGAATTCGTGAACAAAGATTCTCTGAAAAAAGTTCAAGGTTTTGCAGAGCCAAGCCTTAAAAATGCAAAAGTGGGAGACCATTATCAGTTCCAAAGAATTGGTTATTTTACTCCAGATAAAGATTCTACTGCAGAGCAACTCGTATTCAACAGAACGGTTACGCTGAAAGACAGTTTTAAAATTGATTAAAAATTTTAAGTTATAAAGAAAAAAGCTTCACCATCGTGAAGCTTTTTTTAATTTCTATTTTTGAGGAGAACCCAACCTTTAAAATCTCTACCATCTGGTAACGCAATGTGATACCAATAAGTAGCCGTAGGTAATTTTCTGCCATTAGACATGCCATCCCAACTCAAAATTCCCGCTTTGTCTTGTCTGAAAACCAAATTTCCGTAACGGTCATAAATACTCAAAACACTTTTCTCTGCACCGAAAAACGCTACGTCTGTAATCATCCAAACATCATTAATTCCATCACCATTTGGCGTAAAAGAATTAGGAAACTGAAGAACCAAACCATCCTTAGTTTCGCCGATGCAGTTATCATCATCAAATCTAACATAAAAAGTAACTTTTCCTTTCGGTAAATTGGTAAAAAGATTGCTTTCTTGCCAAGAAATTCCGTCTATAGAATATAAAATTTTCTTACTTCCCGTTGCAATTACGGTATAATCATTTCCATTGGTTTCTAATTTTGTGATTACAGGAATTTCCTTTTCTAGCACTTCAAATTCATCTGTAAAAGAGCAGCCTTTATCATCTGTAATGGTAAGTGTATATTTACCCGCAGCTATATTAATAACCGCATTACTGCTTGAAATAACTGTTCCTGTAGCGTTTTTCCATTCATAAGTGACGACATTAAAAGGATAAGAAGAAAAATCTGGTTGTAAAAACGGTAAAACATCTTTCGGGCAAATCCAGAAATTCTCTATATCAAATGCTGGAACTTTATTTAAAACCAAATTGATTTCTGCATAATTAGGACAAGTTGTACTTGAAATAATTTTGACAAAAAATTTAAAAATTCCTGAATTTTCATCAAACGAATAAGCATTTGGATTCACGATTTTTTTTGTGGAACCAGCTTTTAAATCAGAGAAAGAAAGATAATATTCGAAAGTTTCATCACTGGTTTTCAATTGATTTTCAAAAACGGTAAGATTAATGGTTTCTTTGCCATCATTTGCAATATCACAAACTAAAATCGTGAAACTGCCTTTATTCACAAAAGGTCGCAATACAAAATTAATCGTGGTAGTCTCTGTACAATTCCCATTAATTACTGCTTTCAAAGTAATATTTGGTTGAGCATTATTAATGGTATAATTCATCGCTTGAGCAGTAGTAAGCGCTACTCCATTTTCATAAAAGGTATAAGTTGCATATTGTGCTGCTTCAGAATTGGTGAGAATATCATTATTAGGATTGCTATCAAAATTCAAACGATTAACCCAATCTAAAAGATTAATGGTATAAACTCCATCTAAATTATCATCGCAAACTGAAATATCTTCGATGATATTAAATTTTATATTTCCAATAATTTTCAAAACAACTTCACCCACATAAAAACAACCATTGATGGATTGATATCTTGCATAAATTGTTTTAAAAGGTGTGGTAGCTGGCAATAAATAATTTTGCACGTCTGCATCGCTTAAATAATTAGTATTCGCAATGTCAAAAGCGTCATTTTGATTTTCAAAAAATCGAACTTCTCTTATAAAATCTGCAAAATTAGGATTTCCTTGATTTTCGTATAGTTTAGGAATCGCTTCTCTTAAATCAAAACTCATGGTTTGTGTTCCAGTCGCATCACATCTCAAAATGGTGGTAGATGGAGCTAACTTCACTTGAGGATACGCTGAAAAATCAAACACAAAACGCAATTCTACTTTTTTAAGACAACTGCTTCCATCTAAAGTAGAAATTCTGAGATAAAAAGTGGTATTTCCAGTAATGGTAATCGGTTGAGACGGGTCTGCAATCAGTGAATTAAACACGCCAGAAACTGGGAAATAATTTCTAAACCATTCGAATTTATAATTGGCTAAGTTTCCATTAAAAAACTGTGAATAATAATCGGTAAGTTTTACTTTTTCTTCATTATTGTTAAAATGGTCACACTTCAAACTGACGACTAAATTATCCGTAATTATTCCTTGAATTTCTGATAATTGAAACGTGAGTTCTTCCACATTAGAGCAAGAAGGCTCTAAAGAAGAATTAATCACGGCGTAAACAGAAACAGGAGTATTGGTAACATTAAGCGTAGTAATCACATTGGTAAGTGCTGCATCACTGTAATAGGTAACAGTAGGCTTCGGATTTTGATTCCACTGTGTTCCCAAAATTTCTATATCATAATTGCTTAAAGTAATATTTGCATTACCAGGACTATTGGTGGCACAGACAAATAGCTTTTTCTTCTCTGCAATAGGTTTGAGAATATGATAATTTAATTTTTTTACCACATAACAACTGTCGTGAACCAAATATCTTACAAAAAATTCTTTTGTGCTGATGTTATCTGGTAAGATTTGGTCTAATTCTGCGGTAGTCAATCCAAAATTGGTTACATCATTAGCTGTAGTCGTATTATAATGAAAAGTTTGAGTGATTCCAGAAGTAGGCGTAATCAATTTGATGACTGCATCTGCATCATTTTTCAAATTCACGAGTTCATCTCTATTTTTTTCGCAGAGATAAATATCTGCATCTTCCGTATCATAAACCGTTGGAGAATCTGGGACAACATCAGTATCTGCATCAGTTACATTTAAAATAATTCTGTCAAAAATCACTTTAACGGTAAATTTCAATACCGAAAAACAAGTTCCTTTACAAGCATCTGTTTGTTGATATTCTATTCTCGCAAACAAATCATAAGTGTAATCTTGCAATTGTAACCCTTCTCTGATAAAATCTAAAGGATTTACATTTTGTAAAGCATCTTCTTCTGTTTCAAAAACGCTAATTTTAAAAACATTTGGGTCATTAGAAAAGACAATTCCCCGATTTTTAAGTTCTTTTTCCCATTCGAAAGGCTCAATATAAATGGGATTACTGCTAGAAATAATATCACAAATTTCATGAATAGAATTCATCTGAACTGGCGTAGAAACCAATGTTGGAGCACTGGTAAAAACTACAGAAATCGGCCCAAAAATCTGTGTACCGCATTGAGCAGTGTTGTATTTTACATAAATTTTAGAAGCCGAAGTGAGGTCTGCACTGGTTACTTCTGCAGGATTATTGTCTATGCTAAAACTTACAGAACCTGCAAAATTAGCATCAAATAATTGACAATTTAGTTTAGACAACTGAAAATTCCTCTCTATCCCATCATTATTGACATCACAAATTTCCACCGAGTTTTTAAGCAAAATATTATTGAGCACTAAAAAACTCAAATTAGAAATGGTAAAACAACTCGTATTGGTTGCGCTTTCTACTCGTACAAAATATTTCTGCGTAACGTCTAAAGGCAAACTAGCATCTAAAAAATTAGTATTTCCAGCAAAAGCATCGGCTCCATCGAGATAATATTTAAAAATAAATGGAGAAATTGCTGCGCCATGAATGGTTAAATCTGGATTAAGATCTGCTTGATAAAAAGTATTTGTTACGGAATTACAAACTGGTTTTACAAAATCTTTGGCTTGAGGATAACTCGGATCAAAAGTAATCCGAATATCATCTGAATGCGTAATCACTACACCATTAGAAAGCGTATAATAAGCAGTAGCAGTAATAGTTTCGTTCTGCACAGAACATAAATCTATTGAACTATAATTAGTATTAAAAGCAGTAGGTAAAGCTTGTGTAGCAGAACCGCTCCAAATAATACGTTGAGGTTTGATAACATTTCCCGAAGGTGAAAATCTGTAGGCTTCTTGAGTAGCTGACCAAATTCCTGTATTTCTATTAATGGGGGCAATTCCGTTTCCTGAAGCATTATTAATCCCAATAAGTGATACTCTAACCGTCGCTGAAACATCTGGCAAAGGTTTTTCTGCAACATAAACATCTATTTCATTCGTCAATTCATATAACACAATCTGCGTAGTGCTTCTCTGTGTAGTTCTGGTAATTTCTCCGTTGTTAAAATTGACAATTAATTTTCTACACGGTGAAACACCTTCTACTCGATAACTTACGTTTCCTACTCTGTCTGTAAAATCTAAATCTTGATAGACTCCAAAAATAGATTTTGTAGGCAAATAGGTATTGGGAATTTGTTTTCCTGTAATATCTGCCGCACTATAATCACCTACTGAATAGTTTTCATTGAAACTTACAAAACCGTTACTACTGATGATTAAAGACTGTACATTTTCGCCATAATAATTAAAAGAAAAAGGCTTATTTCCAAAAATAGCAGCATCATTAAAAGCGATTTTGGCTAAATATTCATCGTCTTTATAGCCTAAAATCGTTCCTGTATTGGTATCAATAGTAGGAAAAGGGATGGCAGAAACCGAATATTGATTGGTATCTCTAATATCGGGAAAAGTAATATTCAGCGGAAAACATCTAGAAGAATTAAGCGGATAATTACACGTAATAGTAAAATCAGAATTTCCTAAAGCATCTTTTATCGATGGACATGACTGAGATTTTATTACTACATAAGGTAATAATACCAATAAGAATAGTATAATCTTATTCAGTCTCATTTTCACTTTTTATTACTATCAAATTTAAAGAATTATAACGAAATAACCACTACAATATTTTGCGTAAAAAAAGCCGAGAAAATTCTCGGCTCATTTTTTATCTTCTTTCGTAATATCTTGCTCCCACTAAAACTGGACTTTCTTTTTCTACTTTTACCAATCCAAATCCTTTCCAATCTGGATTCACAGAAGTACTGAGTTTTTTTCGGTGGAGATTTTCATACGTATCAAAATCTATTGCTCTGCGCTGATTCAGCACTTCGAAAATATTCCATTTTTCTACTACAGACTTCCAATCGTCCCCTATTTTTCCGGCAAAAACTTTAGATTTACTTCCACTTCCGTAGGCTAAAAACCCTAGTTCTTTTCCTGCTAATTCTTCCCCATTTTCATAAGAAACTTGGAAAGCAGAAAGCAATGCCATAAAAATAGAAGCGGTGTACATATTCCCAATTTCTGAACTTGCACGTTGTGTAATTTCTATTTTTTCAGCAACTAAATTTTTATATTCATCGGTTTGAGCGATGGCTTTAATATCTTCAGAACTTGCGGTATTCATTCCGTTTTCTAAGCCAAAAATTTCAGTAAACAATCTCTTCCCGTGGAATGCATAAGGAAGGTGGAAAATCAGAAATCGCCAATTTTCATAAGGTTTTTCTTTTCCGCTTTCTTCTTTGTAATGTTGGTAGGCTTCTCTAATTCTATCTTGGTAACATTGATTAGAATATTGACCGTCAAAAACAGGTTCATCTGTAAAAATTTCTACTTTTTCGGCGAAACTGTCTGGTAAATTCTGCACCAAATCTTTAGTGGTTTCTCTTCTTGGTTTAAAGAAATCAAAAACGCTTTCTGTAGCGACTCCAAATTTATTTTCAATTTCCAACAATGTAGGATTTGCCGAAACCAAAACTGCAACTGCACCACCACCTTGCGTATATTCTCCAGTAGAAGCCAATTCATATTTCGCATAATCAGAAGCAATTACAATGGCTTTTTTCTCAGGATTCGCTCTTACAAAATCCAGAGAATTGTGCAACGCATCTACAGCACCTACACACGCAAAAGTCATATCTACTACATCACAATTTTTGAAACATCTCGCTCCAAATTCTTTTTCTAGCTCTTTTTCTACCATTTGCGTGGCATAAGTAGCGGTAGGTTTTGCAGCATCTAACGCAGATTCTGTTCCTAGATAAATTCTATAAATTTCTTTGGGATTTATTTTATAATCTTGTATGAGTTTTAAAAGTGCTTCTGCGGCAAAAGTGGCTGCGTCTTCGTGTACATCCGGAAAAGCCATCCTCTTCAGTCCTAAACCTTTTTCTAATTTTGCAAGTTCTATTCCTCTTTTTTCGGCTAAATCCTTAATTTCTAAATATAAACTTGGCACAAAAAAACTTGCCGCTTCGATTCCGATTTTCATCATAATTCCTCAATTTTTGTGCGAATTTAACGAGTTGAAAATTCCTGACAAAAGAATTTTGTTTTTTATTTTAAATCTAAATAATTTTTATCATCAAAAAAGCCCTTTTTACATTTTTTGTAAAAAGGGCTTCAATTTATTAGAGCAAATAACTTAATTACTGTAAGAAGTAATCGCTTTATTCAACATTTCTATTTGTGTATTTAGACTGGTGCTAGAAGGATTCTCTCTGAATAGTTTCATCTTTCTTTCTAACCCTTTTTTCAGCATTTGAACAATCATCATTTTGGCTTGTACATTATCGCCAATTTGGCTTTTCGCTTGTCCTAAAACTTTCGTAAGATTATGTACTGCTTTTGTATTATCAGAATCCATAATCCAATTAAAACCTTCTTCTGCAGGTGCTGCTAATTTAGGATTTTGAAACCCAATAAAAGGATAAAACGCTACTAGAGAGGCAATATTTGGCATTTGAGCAGTAATTTTATTTTTTACAATCACAGGCAAAAGCGTCATCATTAAATCTTCCGAAGCGCTTTCCAAATCTATTTTTTCGGCATAATTTACTACTTTTTCAGGAGCAACTTGAGCAATTCCAGAAAGTGAATTTCCTTTCACCGAATTAGAAATTGCATTGATTCCTTTTTCAAATAATGGTAAATATTTAGGGTTTTTAGTTTTTGCTAAAACGCCAATTGCAGCTCCTTTTACCAAATTTTTCTCATCATTCTGCGCTAATTTTTCTACATCTGCCAAAAATGATTTTGGATCTTCTGGTAAACCTTCCAAAGCTAATAATCTAATTCTGTAAAACTTATCTTTCAAAGCTGCTGCATATAATTTGTCTGCAAATGGATTTTTAGAAACTTGGTCTTTTGCTTCTTCTATAGCCGTGTATTTGCTGTACAAATCTTTAGCTGTGGTGTATTGTAGATATAATTGTTCTGGGGTTTTGTCTTGTTTAATATCGCTCAGCAATAAACCTTCAGGATTTGCATTAATTAATTCAGGATTTTTAGTCACATCAAAAACGAAGTCATTTTTCGCTTTTGCCGTTACCCAAACCTCTTTTCTAGAAATTTTACCGTTTTCTAACACATCAATCGACAATGGAAACTCAAATTTTTCTTCTTGTGTCTGAGCAACATTTACGGTGACTTGTTTTTTCATCGGGTCAAAAGTAGATTTAACCTCTAACTTAGGATAACCTTTCCCGAAATACCATTGATTAAAGAACCAATTTAAATCTTTTCCCGAAACTTTTTCCAGAGAAAGTCTCAGTTGATGCGCTTCTCCAGTTCCATATTCATTGGTTTTAAGATAATCTGAAAGTCCAGCAAAAAAGGCATCATCTCCCAAATAATTTCTTAGCATGTGCAGAATTCCGCCACCTTTATTGTAAGAAACGCCATCAAACATGTCTTCTCTGCTTTCATAATTAAATCTCACTAAATCTTTACCAAAATTTCTTGGGTCTGCTTTAAAATTTCTAAGAGATTTTAATCTTTTATAATCTGCTTCGTCTTTTCCGTATTTGTATTCGTTCCAAAGATATTCTGAGTAATCTGCAAAACTCTCATTTACAGTAAGATTACTCCAACTTTCCGCGGTTACCAAATCTCCAAACCAATGGTGGAATAATTCGTGAGCAATTACATCTTCCCATTTGTTTTCGTCTGCTAAATCACCCGCTTTTTGTTGTGCAGATTCTTCGTGAATCACTGCGGTAGTATTTTCCATAGCACCAGAAACGTAATCTCTGCCTACAATCTGTGCGTATTTTTGCCAAGGAAAATCGTAGTTTAATTTTTTAGAAAAGAACTCTATCATTTCTGGAGTATTTCCAAAAATTTGTTTTGCATACGGTTCGTATTCTTTTTCTACATAATAATCTACGTCTATATTTCTCCATTTATCTTTAATCACAGCATATTCTCCTACTCCCATGAAAAATAAATACGGAGCGTGTTTTTTGTCCATTACCCAATGATCCGTTCTCAGGTTTTCGCCTAAATTTTCAGAACTTTTTAAAATTCCGTTAGAAAGGGTTACATATTGTTTAGGAACCGTCATGTAAATTTCCTGCGTGGTTTTCTGATTGGGCTTATCTATTGTAGGAAACCAACAAGAAGAAGATTCCGTTTCACCTTGAGTCCAGACTTGTGTAGGTTTATCTGCATCTTTTCCTTGAGCATTGATGAAATAAAGTCCTTTCGCATCATTAATGGCAGCAGAACCTTTCTGTTTTACTTCATTTGGTCTCGCTACATATTTGATGTAAACCGTATAATCTTGATTTTTTTGGTAAGTTTTATCTAAAGAAATTTTTAGAATATCTTCTTTATAATCATATTTCAAAGGAGTTCTTGCCCCATTTTTTTCTAATGCTACCTCATTAATAATCATTCCTTTAGCATCTAAAACCAATTCATTAGAAGCATAAAAAAATGGAGATGCGGTAATCCAAGCTTCGCCGTTCATTTGTTCTTTTTCAAAATTGAAATTCACACGCAATTTGGTGTGTTTCAACTCTGTAGATTTGGTATGAGTAGCTCTGTAAACACCAGTTCTGCCAGAAGTTTCGGTTTGTGCAAAAGTGAAATTGTCAGTAGAAAAAAGCCCTAAAAATAAGGCTGCAATGAGTAGTTTCTTCATTTTAAAATTTTGTATTTCGGTTAATTAGTCACTCCTTAACAAGCCGCCATTTTCAGTTTTTCGTTAAGAATATTCCGATTAAAGAGCAGGCGGATAA
>JBKBLE010000018.1:0-49404 GCA_046296655.1 Cloacibacterium sp.
ATTAAATGTAAAGCTAAATGTAAAATAGGTATTTAGGCTGTTTCTATTTTTAATAATTTTTATTTAGGACAGTATTGATGTAAAATCAATTGCGAGCTATTGCAATTGATTTTTTTGTGCATTACTTTTGACAAAATTTAAAATACAATGACGGCAAAAGAGCAAGGAAAAAGGCTTCTGAAGTATATTACTAAGGAAAGAAAAGATGTTCTGAATATTTACTTTTATGCCATATTAAGTGGTCTGGTTCAGTTGAGTTTACCACTAGGAATACAAGCCATCATCAGCTTTGCGATGGGTGCAACTATGGTGACTTCTATCTATATTCTCATTGCATTTGTAGTTCTTGGAACGTGGTTGGTTGGATTTTTCAGGGTGAAAGTAATGGAAATCATCGAAAAAATTCAACAGAAAATATTCGTAGAATATGCCATCTCTTTTTCGGAAACTTTACCAAAAATAAAACTCGAAAAGACCAATCAATATTACTTACCAGAACTTGTCAATCGTTTTTTTGACACTCAAAATCTACAAAAAGGAATTTCTAAAATTCTCCTCGAAATTCCTACTGCTATTATTCATATTTTATTTGGGATCATTCTACTCTCTTTTTATCACCCATGGTTTTTAGCTTTTGGCGTAATTGTATTAGCTGGAGTGGTTTTAATTTTTAATTATACTTCAGAAAAGGGTATAGAAACAAGTTTAATCGAAAGTGATAAGAAATATTTTGTCGCATCTTGGTTAGAAGATATTGCCAGTTCGGTGAAATCTTTCAAAGCCAATAAACATACCAACCTTCACCTTAGAGAAACGGATGACAGACTTCTGGATTATCTAAGTTACAGAACGCATCATTTCAAAGTTCTATTATTCCAATATAAAACTATTATTTTCTTCAAAGTTTTGATTACACTGGTTATGTTAGTAATCGGAACTTATCTATTGGTCAACCAAAAGCTAAATATTGGCGCGTTTATCGCTGCAGAAATTGTAGTGCTTACCATTTTAACCGCCGTAGAAAAACTCATTAAAAGTTTAGAAAGTTATTATGATGTCATTACGGCACTCACCAAACTTTCTAAGGTTACCGATTTGCCACTAGAAAATGAAACAAGCGACATTATTCATATCAAAGATGATATTCAATCTATTGAATTTAAAAATGTTTCTTTTGGATTTGGAGATGAAGACATTCTGAAAAATTTAAATTTCAAAGTTCAACCAAGCAGCATCAATGTGATTTCGGGAGAACTTTCTTCAGGTAAATCATTGCTCATCAATCTGATGTCTGGGATTTACGCCCCTACTTCTGGACATATTTTATACAATGATGTTTCTTCTAAAAATTTAACTCAAGACCAAATCAGAAGAGGAATCAGCATTCATACAGATGATATAGATGTTTTCAAAGGAACGGTACTGGAAAATATTCAACTGGGGAATGAAAAAATAACCGTAGAAAAAATTAATCATATTGCTCAAAAAATAGGAATTGATGATTTCGGGACTAAATTTACCAACGGATTTTTGACCAAAATTCAAGATGGAAACTCTCAACTTTCTTACAGCAATAAGAAAATAATCCTTCTTCTAAGAGCTCTAGCTACGGATAATAAAATCATCATTTTAGAAGATCCTTATGATGGACTTTCTAAAGAAATCAAAGAAAAAATGATGGTGTTTTTACAAGAATTAGCCAAGGAAAAAACCATTATTGTGGTTACTCAAGATGATGACTTTATCCAAAAAGCTCATCAACATTTTCACATGATTAATGGCCTATTAGAAACTAAAAAATAAAACGATGCAACTCAAATCACTCGAAAATATTTATCATATCAATAAGAAATCAAATGTTGCCAAATGGTTTTTATTTACTTTTTTAGCATTTGTTTTCATTATGTTTTTGCCTTGGACTCAGAATATTAAAACTCAAGGGAATGTCTCTACATTATATCAGGAACAAAGACCTCAAAAACTCAACTCTCCTATTCCTGGAAGAATCATCAAATGGTACGTGAAAAACGGAGATGTAGTAAAAAAAGGTGATACCATTCTTCAAATTTCTGAAATTAAAGACGATTATCTAGACCCACTATTGGTAGAAAGAACTCAGGAACAAGTTCAAGCAAAAAAAGGTGTGAGAGATTACTATAATGCCAAAATTTCTACCATAGAAAACCAAATTGCAGCCATTTCTACTGCTAAAGATTTGAAACTGAATCAAATTAAAATTAAAATTGCTCAGTTACAAAATAAATTAAAAGCAGAACAAGCAGAACTTAACGCCGTAAACAATGAATTAAAAATTGCTCAAGACCAGCTTAATCGTCAGAATAAAATGTATGAAGAAGGTTTGGTTTCTCTTACTCAATTGCAACAACGAAATGTAAGTTATCAAAATGCTCTCGCCAAGAAAACTTCTGCGGAGAATAAATTGGCGCAAACTCAACAAGAAATCGCAGCTCAAAATATAGAACAAAACGCTGTTATTCAAGAATATACAGAGAAATTAAGTAAAACTGAAGGCGATCGTTTCCAAAGCATGGGACAGGTTGCAGGAAGCACTGGTGATATTGCTAAATTAGAAAATCAAGTGGCAACCTATAAAGTGAGAAAAGGTTTGTATTACATTTTGGCTACGCAAGACGGACAAATTACACAACTCACGAAAGCTGGAATTGGCGAAATTGTAAAAGATGCAGAAACCATCGGAATTATTGTTCCGAAAAAGATAGACTACATCGCAGAAATTTATGTGAAACCTGTAGACTTACCGCTGATTAGAGAAAATCAAAAGGTAATTCTCACTTTCGACGGATTTCCTGCGATTGTTTTCTCAGGTTGGCCTAATTCTAGCTACGGAACTTTTTCTGGAAAAATTATTGCCATAGAAAATTCCATCAGTGAAAACGGTTTGTTTAAAGCGATTGTAGCCGAAGATAAAACTCAAAAAAGATGGCCGCCCAACATGAAAATTGGAACAGGAGCCAGTGGAATTGCCATTCTGAATGATGTGCCGATTTGGTACGAAATATGGAGAAATATCAATGGTTTTCCGCCAGATTATTATCAAGTAAACACCCAAAAGAATGAGAAAAAATAAAATTTTATTGCTTATTTTTCTTTTCACGTCTTATCCATTTTTCGCTCAAGATTCTATTGCTTTGAGCTATGAAAACTATATTTCTTGGGTTCAAAAAAACCATCCGATTATTAAAATTTCTGATTGGGAAAAAAATATTGCTCAAAATAATATTTTGAAAGCCAAAGCTTTACTTGACCCAAATATTTCAGCAAAAATTGGCGAGAAAAAAATAGACAACACGCTTTATTACAGTCAAAAAAACATAGAACTGAATCTCCCAACTTGGTACGGAATAGATTTCAACATTGGCACCAATGATTTGACGGGAAATAAACTGAATAATGAAGAAACAAAAGGCGTTCTAAATCATGTAGGAATAAGCATTCCGCTTGCAAGAGATTTGGTTTACAATAAACGAAGAACTGCTATTCAGCAATCTAAAAATTTCAGCAAAATGACTTTTTACGAACAAGAAATGCTCAAAAATGAAATGCTTTTGGAAGCCAATTTTAGCTTTTGGGAATGGGTGAAAAATTACGAAATTTTAGAATTGAACAAAAAGGTTCTTGACCTTAACAAAAAAAGATATCAATTGGTCAAAAAATCTTTTGAATTGGGAGAAAGACCAGCCATAGATACCGTAGAAGCTTTCACGCAACTGCAAAGTTTCGAAGCCAAAACCATAGAATCTCAGAACAAGTATAACATTTCTACCATAGAACTTTCACAATTTCTTTGGAAAGAAAACGGTGAAAATTACAATCTTCCGCTGTTTACCAAACCAAGTGAACAACTGAACACTCAGTTTACTCAAGATTACTTTATCATCACAGAGAAACTTTTACAAAATATTGATGCACAATATGCGCTGAATTATTATTTTGAAAAATCAAAATCTTTGGAACTGGAAAGGAAACTAAAATGGCAAAATTTTCTTCCTAAAATCAATTTCAACTACAATTTGTATAATAAAGAGTTTAAAAATCAGGACATTCTGCCACTTTTTGACAATAATTATCAATATGGTATAAAATTGGAGTTACCCATATTCATGAGAGAAGCTCGTGCTGATTATCAAAATATTAAGCTGAAAATTCTCCAGAATAATGAGAATATAAAATTTAAAAATCAAGAATTAAAAACCAAAATACAGACTTACAATGCAGAAATGGGCAATTTCTTATCTTTAACTCAAAATAATGAATCGCTCATTGAGAATTATAAAAGGCTTTTAAAAGCCGAAGAAATAAAATTTTCTAATGGTGAAAGTTCACTTTTCTTAATTAACAGCAGAGAAAACAAACTATTAGAAACTCAAGAAAAATTTCTAGAACTGAAAGCCAAAACAATTAAAACTTATTTTAAACTGAACTGGCTGGAAAACAACACTTTAAAACAATGATAGAAGTAACAGGAAACGAACCATTTGATGAACAAGCAGAATTTTATGCTTCTTTAAAAATAAATTTAGAGAAAAATCACAATTTCCCTGAAGATTATCTTTATAAATTCATCATTGTCAATAATCAAGAAAAACTTACAGAAATTTATAAGGTTTTTGACGGCACCAAAAATACTTTTTCTACCAGAGAAAGCGGTAACGGAAAATACATCAGCGTTACGATACAATGTTTCGTACTGGATGCAGAACATGTCATCAGACTTTATCAAGAAGTTGCCAAAATTGAGGGCGTAATTATGTTGTAATAATGAAGGATGATGGATGAAGGATGATGGATGATTTATAAATTTTGAAATCTAACTTATGAAAATTTTAGTAACAGGAGCCACCGGTTTAATCGGGAAATACTTAGTTCGAATACTAAAAGAAAAAGGTCATGAAATTGTTATTTTGACCAGAAAAAAAACGGGAAAACCTAATGAATTTCAATGGAATCCAGATCAAAATTTCATAGAAGATGCTGCTTTTGAAAACATAGAAGCCATCATTCATTTAGCTGGTGCTACCATTGCCAAAAGATGGACGAAAGCATATAAAAAAGAACTTTACAGCTCTAGAATTAATGCTGCTAATCTTCTTAAATCTTACTGCGAGAAGCATCAAATCAAACTAAAAAGTTTCATCTCAGCTTCTGGAATTAATTATTACGGAACTTTTACGAGTGATGAAATTCTCACTGAAACCTCTCCCATCAAAAAACTAGATTTTTTGGCAGAACTATCAATGGATTGGGAAAAATCTGCTTATCAATTTTCTGAAATTGCAGAACGTGTGATTTGTCTAAGAACAGCGATGGTTTTGGCAAAAGAAGGCGGAAGTTTTGTTCCATTGAAAAAATTGACGTATTTCAACTTGGCTTCACCTGTAGGAAAAGGAAAACAATGGATGAACTGGATTCACATAGAAGATTTGGCGAATATGTATGTACAAGCGATAGAAAATTCTCAATACAATGGAAGTTACAACGCGGTAGCAGATGAAACCGTTACCAATGAAACTTTCATGAAAAGCATGGCTCAAAAATCAAATAAATTTTTCTTGCCTATTCCTGTTCCAGCATTTATGATGAAACTGATTATGGGAGAAATGTCTTCTATTATTTTAGAAGGAAGCAGAGCGTCAAACGAGAAAATAAAATCAACAGGATTTACTTTTAAATACCCAAATTTAAATCTTGCTTTAGAAGATTTAATCAACAAATAAAAAAATTTAAATCAAAAAAGCGAACTCTTGTGAGTTCGCTTTTCATTTATTTTATAGAAATTTTTCTAATTTTTCTATATCTCTTGCGATGATGGCTTTATTATCTTTTATCACAATTGGTCTTTGCAAAAGTTTAGGATAATTTGCCAAAATAGAAACTAAACCACTATCAGAATACGTCGTTTCTGAGAAATTTTCTTTCCACAAATCTTCATTTTTTCTGATAATGTCATGAATTGAAGTATCTAGTTTAGATAATAAATCTTCTATTTCTACTTCAGACAATGGATTTTCTAAGTAATTTCTTACTTCAAACGCCACACCTTTAGATTCTAAATACTGTAAGGCAGCTCTAGATTTTCCGCAGCGATTATTATGTAAGATGGTAATCATAAATTTTGGATATTAGATGTTTAATGATGAATTTTTATCAATGTTCTCTAATTCTCAATCATTCTACAACGCTACTGCTTAAAAAAGTCCGTGCAATTCTGCTTCTATTTTCTCTAAAATATACCCGAAATCTTCTGGTCTTTCTACAAAATCTAAATCATCAACTTCTATAATGAGTAGTTTCCCTTCTTTGTAGTTAGAAATCCATTTTTCGTATTTTTCGTTTAGTTTAGATAAATATTCTATGCTAATGCTGGCTTCATAATCTCTTCCTCTTTTGTAGATTTTCTTTACTAAATTAGGAACATCTGACTTTAAATAAATAAGCAAATCTGGTGCCGAAACAAAGGATTTCATCAGATGAAACACCGAAGAATAATTGTTAAAATCTCTTTCGGAAAGCAAGCCCATATCATTTAAGTTTTCCGCAAAAATATAAGCATCTTCGTAGATGGTTCTGTCTTGAACTATATTTTTACCACTTTCTCTAATTTCTTTTACCTGACGAAATCTGCTTCCTAAGAAATAGATTTGGAGCGCAAAACTCCATTTGCTCATGTCTTCGTAAAAGTCTTCTAAATATGGGTTATGATCTACATCTTCAAATTGCGCATCCCAACCATAATGTTTTGACAACATGGTAGTTAGAGTAGTTTTTCCCGCGCCTATGTTTCCAGTAACAGCAATATGCATCGATTCTATTTTTCTATTCCGTAAAGATAAAGTTTGTCTTCTATCAAAGCCAAAAAATGATTGCTGTTTTTTTCCACAATGATAAAATTTTCTTTAGAAAATACCGGATAGAATAATTGAGCTGGCGTATAGAGTGAAATGGTATTTTGCTCTATGACATAAATTTTATCATTTACGCGTCTTAACCTTTTACCATTTTCTATGTCGATAGAATATTTATGAGCACCTTTGAGTTCATAAACGCTGAAACATTTTTCTCTGAGTAAATATAAATGATTTTGATACACGATAAAATCTACCACAGTACTCAAATCCATATCAAAAGGAAAGATATTGATAATCTTATCCTCTCGATAATTGTAGTGTATCAATTGCTTTCGAGCTGAATCTAACACCCAAATAAACTGTAAATCTTGTGAATAAACCGCTTTTACATGTCCGAATTTTTGGTATAGGTTTAGATACTGAATTTCATTAAGATTCTGGTCTAGAATTTTAATTTCCTGTCCGTTTTCTGAGAATAAAAAAATATTCAGAGGATTTTCAACCGATTGTATTTTAAACGGTTGCGGAAACATGACTTGTGCTTTTTTATGACCTAGAGAATCATATTTCAGAATACTCAAATCGCTATTGCGATACACATAAATGTTCTCATAATCATCTATAAGAACATCTCTAATACTATCTTTTATGATAATAGGAAATTCTTTTTGTGCAAAAAGTGTAGCACAAATAAATGTAAAAATAAGTGATAATCGTTTCATGGCATTTGTGTTTGTAAAATGTATTATCAATAAAAAACCAGAAACTTTCAGTATAAAATTTACTTAATTTTTACTTCATAGATTTTGTCCCAATTTTTTCCTGTAACAAGCATATTTTGCCCTTTGAAGGCAATTCCGTTGAGAACATCATCTGTTCCTGTGTTGTGTTTTTTCACAATTTCTGAGAAATCTATTCTTGCCACCACTTCTCCAGATTTTGGATTAATTTTTAGAATATACGGTTTCTGCCAAACATTAGCGTAAACAAAACCGTTATAATATTCTAATTCATTTAATTGGTCATACACTTCAGTATTTCCAGCTACAGAGATGTATTTTACCATTTTTGAAGGGTCATTTACATCTAAGAAATATAGATTTTTAGTTCCGTCTGAAGCGATAAGATTTTTACCATCATACGTTAAACCCCAACCTTCTCCCATTACATTAGGATAAGGAAATTCTGATAGAAGTTTAAGCGATGATTTATCATAAATAAAACCTTTTTTATTTTGCCAAGTCAACTGATACACTTTATTTCCTACAATAGTGCTTCCTTCAGAGAAAACATCTGCTGGTTGCGCGGTAAAAGTTGTAGCATTGGTTTGACCTAAGGTATATTTTAAAATTTTAGATTGTCCGGTTTGTCCATTACTTTCATAAATAGTATTTCCTTCTAACTGAAATCCTTGTACAAAATTAGCCTTATCATGAGGATATTCTGCTACGATTTCATAAGTCAATTGCGCTTCTGGATTTTTGGCGAAAACATTTATGGTAGCATCTTGACTCAGTACTTTTCCATCTCTGGTAATATTGATGGTTACCGCATTATCTCCTAAAGTAAAAAATGCTGGATCTACTACTAAATCGCTGGTTTCTTTGTCTCCAAAACTGATGCTGATGCTTTCTGCGTTTTCGGTAACTTCTTTGGGTAGGTTTATTTTGTCCCCGAAATGATAACCTTTGGTTTCCATTTCTGTATTATAGGTATTGAGAGCGTCTAAAATCTCTTTGTCTTTATTACATGAAGTCAATAAAAATAGGGCAAATATACTTACGAAAAGTGTTTTTTTCATTCTTAAATTATTTAGTTCAAAATTACAAAAAAAGCACCACTCTATAAGAATGATGCCTAATATTTAATAAATTTTAAGAATTTTTAGTTTTCAACAAAATTTTTCAAAGCTTTGTTTAGGATTTCGTCCCAACGGTTTTGGAATTTTTCTTTCTTAAAATCTGCGCCTAGATGATCAAAGTTTTCTAAACCTTTGTGTGTAAGAGTAACCAGCGTTCCGTTGCTTTCTGGCTGGAGCTCCCATTTTACTAACGTTTTATCATGGGTATAATCAGGATACGTCCAAGAATGTTTTAATTTTTTCTGAGGAATAATCTCTACGATTTCGCAGTGATGGTGTAATTTTCTATCTTCTCCTTCAAAGAAATTAAAAGCGGCATGCTCTTTTAATTCGAAGTCTGGTATATTAAAATACCATTCTTTCATCTGTTCTCTATTCGTAATCGCATCCCAAACTTTTTCTATTGGTGCGTTTACTTTTACGCTGATTTTAACATTATCGTGCATAGCGTTATCATTTTTAAGATTGAACAATTATTTATATTCGAATTTACAAAAAATATCTTGATTAATGTTGCTGAAATTTATCAGCCTTCTCTCAGCATTTAAACTCCAAATTGATCTAAATGATGATTGAGATGTTTCGCAAACATATTATTCCAACATTGAGCTGTCATTTTCCCGAAATTAATATTTTCTTTTCCTTCGAAAGCTTCTCTTCCCAATTGTTGAACACGCTGAATATTGCCAATTAATTTGGCTTTTTCTTCTTCAAAGTTTCTCTCATCTGCAATGATAAAAGCCGGACTTGTTGGCAAACTCTGTTTATAAGGAATTTCGTTGGTGATTTTCGGTTTTACAAATCTCGAAAGTAAAAATTTGGCAATAAAATTAGGTTTTGGAAATTTTTCAGGCGTAAAAGTTAGGTCATAGGCTACATTTAAATGTGCTAAAACTTGGTCTACACTCATTTTGCCCCATTTTCTTTGGGTTTCTGGTGTTAAATTATTGATTCTATTGATGTACTCTTGCGCATCTTTTGCATCAAGAACGTTATGCATGGATTTTATTTTTAGAGAATCTCAAAGTTAATTGAAATTTCTAAAACGCCTACCAAAAGAATCTTAAAAATATGATAAAATTTAGAAAATAAAAATCGTTTTTGACCTTAAATATCACTTCTGATACGGCTTAAAGTCTCCTGAGAAATTCCCAGATAAGAGGCAATCATTCCGAGTGGAGCTCTGAGAATAATGTTAGGATTTTCTTCTAAAAGTTGAATATATTTTTCTTTTGCTGTCATATGTTGCAGCGAAGAAATTCTGCGCGACATTTCTATCATTAAGTTTCCTAGAATATATCTGCTGAAATTTGCCGCAGTAAGCGAAACCGAACATAATTCCTCTAATTTATTAAAATTACAAGTGGTAATTACCGATTTTTCTAAAGTTTCTATGTTATTTCGAGTAGGTTGGTTCTTAAAAAGTGTATCTATATTGGCGGTAATCTTGCCTTCAGAATAAAAATTGGTGGTAATATCTTTTCCGTTTTCGTAGTAAAACATTCTCAGCAAACCCTCATCTACAAAGAAAATAGTATGATTGTATTGATTCTGCTTGCTCAATATTTCACCTTTTTCAAAGACTTTTGTTTCACATTCTTCATTTAAAAAACGCTCTATTTCTGCATCTACCTTAATGTGCTTATTAAGTTCTTGAATTAATTTCATGAAAACCAAATTTCTGGCAAAATTACACAAAAAAGGCGTTTCAGTAAACTGAAACGCCTTCGAATAAACATTAATAAAAAAACTATATGGATTAAACGAACCCTTGGTCATCATAATTTTCTGCGATATGATATTCTTTGAATAATAAATGAATTTTTATCTTCAAAGCAATCCAACCTAAAATAAAATAAACCCAACCTAAAATAAACAAATGCCAAAAATATTTTCGGGTTAAAAAATCTGAACCGTGCTGAACAACCATAATTTTCAAAGCTTCCAAATACGGCGTTAAAGGAATGATTTTGGTGAAATTGGCGATAAATTCTGGCATCGCATAAGTAGGCCAAGTAAAACCACTGATAATAAAAGCTGGTGAAGCAATAACCATCAAAATTTGTGTCGCTTTCAAAGCATCTGGAACCAAAATACTCACCAAAACACCTAAATTAGTTGCTGCAACTACAAAAATCGCTGTGATTAAAAAGAAATTCAAGACGTTTTCTGGCACAGGAATTTTGAAATAAATACTGCACAAATAGAAAATTAAAATATTAAAATTTGAGAAAATCCAAACTGGTAAACATTTGATTGCCATTACCAAAACAGCGTATTTATGTTTCCCCACAAAATCTTTCACGAATGAATCTCTCTTAAATTCTTCAGAAAAAGTTACAGCCATTGCCAATAAAATCACTTGTTGCAAAACTACCGCCATCAAAGCTGGCCACATAAAAATGAGATAATTACTGGTGGTATTAAAAAGCGTGATATAATTCGCTTTGAAAGGTTCTATGTTGGCTTTTGCCTGTTCAGAATTCATTCCTTTTTTCTGCAAAGCCTTCATTTCTGCGCCTGCGGAAAAAGTTCCTAAAGTCAACTGAATTGCTTTTGAAGCAAAATTGGCAGTCAAAACATTAGAAGTATTAACGTAAACATTAATTTCTGGATATTTTTTTTGCAACATATTCGCTTCAAATCTTTCGGGAATAATTACAACAGCTCCTGCTTCAGTTTTTATCACTTCATCTTTTACATTGGCAGGTTCATCAACATAATTAAGCACTTTTATGGCTTTGTTGTCTTCTAACATATCTACCACTTGGTTAGAAAGTGGCGTTTTATCGTGATTTACCACAATTACAGGAATATCTGTAACCTTTCCACTTTTGTAGGTAAATCCCATCAAAAGAGCATAAAATATCGGTGCTATAAAAAACACAGAAAGCATTGTTTTATTGGTAAAAAACAACTTAAACTCTCTTTTTAAAAGGTATCTTAACTGTTTCATTTTTTCTAAATTTTAATTTTTTAACCACAAAAGAGACAAAAGCTTTTCCATTTTAAAGTTTTCCAAAAGAAAAAAAAGACTTTTATTACTTTTGAATTGCTTATTTTCAAACATTTCTTTTGGTGCTTTTGCGGTTTTTAGTTAAGATTATTTTAAAGTTACGCTAGAATTCACCAAAATATTATTCACTTTTGCTCTATCTGTAGGAATTACTTTAATTTCGTAAACCGCATCATCTGGTTGATAATCTGGGAAAGCAGTGGTAATATCTGCATATTTTGTCAATTGCTTGATAGAAACTATTTTCCCTGAAAACTCTTGATTTCCGTGTGTAGATTTCATATTCACGGTCATTCCTTTTTGATATTTAGAAATTTTACTTTCTGGAATGGTAAAACGGAAATAAGTAGAGTTCGGAATGTAGCCGTTAAATAACGCATAACCTGCAGTTGCCAATTCGCCTACATTTAGAGAAATAGTTTCAATTTCCATATCATTGGTTGCGATAATATATCTTTCAGAATAGGCAACATTAGCTTCCTGAAGAACGCCTCTCGCTTGATTTTCTTGACCTATCGCCATTTGTATTTTTTCTAATCTTGTGCCGATTTCTACATCGCGCAATTCTGCGTTTGCAGCTTCATATTGAGCTTTTGCGGCTTGTAATTTTGCGAAAGCCTCATCATAATTTTGTGGAGAAAGCAAACTATCTTTGTACATATTTTGCGCTCTTTTAAAAGATTTTTGAGCATATTCATATTGTTCCGCTAAACCCTTTTGTTTGGCTCGTAACTGACGAAGTTGATCTGCGGTTGCGCCATTTTTTGCCATTTGTGCTTGTGCGGCGGCAGCGGCAGTTGCTCCTTTTGCTTGAGCAATTTTCGCAGAAACTTCTGGAACGTCTAACATTGCGAGCGTATCTCCTGCTTTTACCGTTTGTCCTTCTTCTACATAAATTTTTAAAATTCTACCTGTAACTTTTGGCGCAAAAGAAACAATTTCTTTTTTGGTTTTTCCTTCGATTAATTTTTGTGGAGTTTCATTTTTACAAGCTCCGAGAGAAAGTAAGGTTACTAAAAATAAAGATTTTACAATATAGTTTTTCATTGGATTAAAATATTTAATTGATTAATGTTTATCGTTTTATAGTTTTTCTAAGTTTAAATTTTGAGTGGACTTCATCAGTTCAATCGCGGCCCTTCTTTGGTTGAAGATAGCGGTTTGATAATCTAATTCTGCAACTTGCAAATCGTTTTCCGCTTCAATCAATTGCGTCGCTTTAATCAAACCATATCTGAATTCTTTTTCGGCTTGTGTCAATGCATTTTTAGCAATTTGTTTCGCCGTCGCTTTTAGATCAACTTGGGCATTTGCGATGTTATAATTGGTTTGATTATTGGCTAAATTGAGTTGTAATTTTCTTTCGGTATCAGATTTTTTACTTTCTAAAATCTCTCTTTCTATTTTTGCTTTTTCTACTTCATGCTTTCCTTCATTTCCATCAAAAACATCCCATTTAAAACCAATTCCCGCTTGAAAAATGGGCAATAAATTAAGATTAGTCAAGTCATAATCTAACTTTGCACCAGTTCCCGGCATTAATTCTTTAGATGAAGAAAGATTGGTGTTATAAAATCCCATGTAGGAAAGCGAAGTCATGGCTTGAATTTTGGGAATCCACCACGTTTTTTCTGCTTTTATTTTCGCATCAATGGCTTTCATTCCGAAATCCAAAGCTTTCAGTTCTGCTCTATTTTCGATGCTTTCATCGGTTACCAAATACTCAATTTTTTCTAAATTCGGGTTGATCAGAGCAATTCGCTCTTTATCAATTCCTGTTAAAAGATGCAATTGTGTAATCAGCAACTCTTTTTTTCCTTCGTATTCTACCATTTTAGAATTTAAGGTAGCTTGTGCCAATTCTATTTTTTTGTAATCATAAGGAGTAATCAAACCATAACCTAAAGCTTTTTCTGCTGTTTTTTTATTGGCATCGAGGCGTTTTTTGCTTTCATCTAAAACTTTTTTAGATTCTATCACAAGCGCAAATTGATCATACGCTTTAGAAATTTGAGTAATGACTTCGTCTTGATTTTTGACTTGTAAAGCTTGAGTCGCATTATTTTTCTCGGTCAAAGCTTGTTTCAGATATTTTACTTTTCCGCCAGAATAAAGAAGCGCTTTTGCTTCAACTTTTGCGGCTGCATCAAAACCCGACAAAGTAAAATTATTGTTAAAAGTTCCTTCCGGGAAAACGGCACCGGGAAAAATAGGTTTAATCGCAGGAATGGCAATTTCTGGTGAAAGGAATTTTGCCGTAGCATTTAAATATTCTCCTTTTCCTGAAATTTCAACTTTGGGTAAGAAAATGTCTTTTAATTTTTGTTGGTCTAATCCATTTGCTTTAGACTCTAAGTTTTGTTGTTCTATGGCTGCATCTTTACTCATCGCTGCGTCTACCAATTCCTTGAGTGAAGGAGCTGTTTGCGCAGAGAAGGACAAAGGAAAGCCCATCATTGCTGTAAAAATTAATGTTTTATAGTTTTTCATTTTTAATGTTTTTTGAAGTTGCAAAGTTGCAAAGTTGCGAAGATTGACATAATAATGCTTTGACATTTGTCAAAAAATAAAATCCCCCACAAATTTTTTGTGGACGAGCTATATATTTATGTTTTGGCTAAAGCCTTGACATTTCCGACTAAAAAAGTCGGGCTAAAGCCCGACTCTATTGATATTTCATTTTCAATTTTTATTTCAATTTTTTTAAAACCAAAGAAGAAAAGGCATAGCTACCAAATCCAAATGAATTTTTACTAAAATATGATTTTAGATGAGCATTATCGTATTTTGAAACTAAAAAATCTGCCAATTTTTCATCTTCACTTCCTACAGAATTCCAACTAGATCTTCGACTTACCTTAACTAAAAATTTTTCTTTATTAATTAAATAAAGTTTTTCAGAGTATTGATTAATAACGAATGTAGGAAGATTTTCATCTATCACATCTAGCATTTTAGTATAGTTTTTTTCGTATTCTAAAATCTGAAAATATATTTCTGCATTTTCGGGATATTGGTAAAAACTTCTACGCAAATTTGCTAAAATCTTGGTTCTGAATTTTTTAAATTCTCCTTTATCTGTTTCATTTTGCTCAATAAAAATATAATCTTCTAAAGTAGGGTTCCCTTGAAATTTTAATTTTTTAATAATTGCTAACTTTCCTAACTCATTATTTTCAAGATACAATTTTTCTAAAATTTCGTAGTAAGGATAATTGTATCTTTCATTAGAATTTCTATTGATAATCACATTACAATATTTCTCGACTAGATTTTTATCAAATTTCAATAATTCATTTAAAATTTTAATGTTATAAGAATTTTGGTAAAAAGCAATAGGAAAATAGGATTTTACAGAAAAAAACATCTCATTCTCTATCATAATATCCAACAAATGTTCTCGAAGTTCCGTTCGTAATCCCACATCATTTTTAATCCAAATTTCGATTTGCTCTTTTACTAATTTTGCTATAAATTTTTTCTGAGGAGTATCTGCATATTTATAAATATCAAACAACAAATGGTATAAACTATACGGAATACTTCCTGTGCCTTTCAAATAATAATTCCAATATTCCTGTGCCAATATTTCCCATACCGATTGGTCTTTTATTTGATTGAAATTGATGGCAAATTTCGTTCTAAATTTATCTATAAAACTCTCAATTCTATTGCTGGTAGTATAAATATTCATCTGAAAACTCAATAAATGATCACAGATGAGATTGTATGTTTCCAAAGCAATATTTTTTGTAATATTCTGCCACATAAATTCTTCTACAGGCTCCAAACTTTTCGTGAGAATATCTACTATTTTTTTAATTTCTGGTGCGGTAATATTTTTCTTTTTTCCTACTACAGATCGTATGCTTTTGTCAATAATACTCTTGATTTCATGATCAGAAAAATCAGTCTTTTTTTCTCCAAATTCTAATAAAAATTGAATTTCTGCCTCTTTATTTTTTTTGAAAAATTCTAAAATCCACCCTTTAATTTCTTCAGAATTTAGATTTTCTATTGCTAATTCTGCTTCCGAAATTTTTTTTGCTTTTAATTTTGTTTTTTTGGTTGGTTTATTATTCTTTATTTCAAAAATATGAATTGCCAAAGCTAATAAATGATTACAAAAACCTTTCTCTGAACAATCACAAGAAAAATCTATGATTTCTAATTTTTCGCTGATAGAAATTTGTGCATCATAACTTTCTTCACCTTCATCTACAAAACAAATGAAATGGTTTTTTTTATCTTCTTCAATCTCTCGCAAAGAAAGTTTTTTGGATTTACTAATTTTTTGCTTTGAAAACTGAGTTTCTAAATCTATAATATTGAGCATTTTCGACTTTTTTTTCAAAGGTAAAAAACTATATTTTCTCATAAAAACAAATACAGAAAGTTTTAACTAAAAATTTTGAAAAGCATTATTTCTGTAAATCCTTGAAGGAAAAAGTCGGGCTAAATCCCGACTCTACTTATGTTTCTTATTTCAAAAAAATTATTCCGAAATCGAAACTTTCGTTCCTTGAGTATGAGCGTTCATTTGTGGTGCGTAATAGTTTTGCATCGTAGTAATTCCATTGCTGAATGTTCCTGCTACATTACAAATATAATCATACTCAAAAACGTATTTTCCTTTCGGCATGTATTCGATGTAGAAATTAGTGGAAGCATCTTTGGTGACTTGATAATAACCCAAATTATTCTTCCATTGATAGCCAGAAAGTACGTCAACTGGTTCAAAACCTGCCGCTCTCATATCTTTCAGATGAATAAATTCCATATTTCTATCGGTGTTCAGAATCATTCTTACCGTTACTTTATCCCCAATTTTAAGAGGAGCATTTTCTGTAATTTTCTGCAGTTCTTCACCGTTTACCGTTTTCACTTTTTTGTACAATTCTTTGGTAATAGAAATATAACTTTCCGAAGATTTAATTTTATCTAAATCCTCATAATATTGCCAGAATAAACCACCTTGAACAATTCCAGCTCCTGGTTTTGTAATGGTTACGCTTGCTAAATTTTTATCTATTTTATCTGAATTCACCGCTGACTTCACATAACCTGTTGCTTTTGTATCAGGATTGGTAAGTTCTTTTCCGCCCCAAATGATGGTGGCTTTATCGCTTTCCGCTGAAGTCCAAGATTTTCCAGAATTGAGAATCGTGTAAATCACTTCGGCGGTACTTCTGGAAGTATCCCAATTGGAAACTTCTTTTTGTGTGATGAGCCAAATTTTCATTTCTTCTACAAAATTTTGGTCAGTAGTTAATTTATTAAACGCTTCCAAAGCACCAGCGTGATTTACGGTTTTAGAAGAATACCAACCCCAATCGTTGAGATTTTGTTTCCAATAAACGCCTTGTGTTTCGCTTTGTACAGAAGTTTCTTTCAGATAAGTCATTAATTTTTTAGAAACATCTTTCAAATTGTACGCATCAAAAAGTAATGCTGCTCTATGTAAACCAAAGAAAGTGAAGTCGGTTATTTTTGCAGTTTTCGCTTTTGAAATCACTAAATCTTTCATTTTCTTGCCATCACCTTTTAACGGATATTCTTTTTCCCAATAATGACGAGTATCTAAATAATCTAACACATAATTACTCCAAACATTGCTTCGACTACGCTCAGCAACCGTCTTTACATCAAAATATCTGCTTACTTCATTGTCCACATATTTCACCAATTGAGAAACCATTTGTTTTTGTTCAGAAGATTGATAATCTGCCAAATTTCCTTTCAACCATTCATTAATTCTGCCTAAATTTTTCAAAATATACAATGAATTGTAGTATGAACTCGGGTAACCGGCGTACCACGAAAAACCGCCATCAGGATTTTGTAATTTTTTCAGTTCGCTCCAATCATCGTTGATGGAATTTCGCATCGTATTTGCATCAAACAATCTTGCCAATTTCGCCATTTGTTCGGTTTCGTTTTTAGCATCTAAAACCCAAGGTGTTTCTTCCAACAATAATTGTTTCAATTCTTGGTTTTTCTCAAGATTAGAATTGAGTAAACCTTTTGCTTGATATTCATCGAAAACAGTTTTCAATTTTGGATTGGCTTTAAAAATTTCAGACGCCAAAACATCAGCAAACCATTTATTGAACACCACATCCGCAGAAAGATTATTGTCATTCTTAAGACTTGGCAATGCAAAAATCACTTCCCAAATTGGATTGGTCGTCAATTCTAAAGTATTGGATACATTTGTCGCTGTTTTAGATTGATTATTTTTCAAATTCTCTAAAACAAAGGTCTTGGTTTGTCCTTCTTTCACAAAAACCGGAACTGCATCTGTTACCAACATTCTATTTGGCAAAACTGCGATTGCTTTTTGTTCACCATCAGAAAATTTTCCTTGTCCACTGAGCGAAGTCGAAGTGGCTACGTTTTTAATGATGATAGAAGAAACACCATTCGGAACTTTTACATTCCATTGAACGGTTGTGCTTCCATTTGCATTGAGTGTAAATGCTTGTTCTACGTTGTAACCAGCAGCTGCATTTAACTGGTTAATTCCAAATTTTTCAGTAATATCTTCATTGGTAAAAGCGTCTAATATTTGCAATTTCGCAAAACCTTTGAGTTGTTGAGTCGTTAAATTACTCAATTTAGATTTGAAAACCAACTCATCGCCTTCTCTCAAAAATCGTGGATAATTCGGTGTTACCGAAAATTCTTTTTGTGTAACCACCGTTTTTTCTAACGTTGCCACTTGTGCATCTTTGGTATGAGCTAGAAACATCAATTTCCATTGTGTAAGCGCTTCTGGAGATGTAAATTCAAACGATACATTTCCGTTTTTATCCGTCATTAAATTTGGATAGAAAAATGCGGTTTCGTTCAGGTTTTGACGGACTGGGATTTTTTCTAAATTTTCTGTAGTAGATGACTCTGGGTCAATTCTTGGAGCCTTTACAGGTTCAGGAACAACACTTTCCAATGTTTCCATTTTCGCGGTAGCCCTTGTAGGTGGTGGTGGCGGAGCATATGAAGCGTCTTTTGCACCTTCTTGATTTCGCAGAACTGACACGGATTCCACCTGCGGTCTTATTCTCGAAATACCATAAATTCCTCCATCAAACCAATCAAAATCAGGTCTATTCACACCGAAATTATCAAAATATTTTAGTCTTTTGCTGTAATATTTTTGAGCTAAACTTTCATTGATGCCGTATTGAGAAATCCAGTAAGGTTTGCTGTAAAGACTTTGCCAAGAATAAGTATTTACCGCAAATTGGTCTAAAGATTTATCATACATATTCGCTAGAACTTCGGCAGTAATCTGGTCGGTGAGCGAAGTCGAACTGCCAGAAATTTTCACACTCCATTTTTCTTTAGAATTCGGTTGAAGTTTATCTCTAAACGTTACCAATTCTATTTTCAAAGGCTTTTTATCCGAAGAAATTTTCACATCTTGCGAAACAGTTTGCACATCATTGAAAGCAATCATTTGAAACTGAACATTCAGATTTTCTATGCTTTCATCTTTCGGAAGTGGAACTTCGTAAACTAAAATTCCGTTTTTAATCGGTAATTGCTCAAATTGCGTTTTTCCATCACCGTTTTGAACATATACATTCAATAAAGCATCTGGAATGGCTGAATAAACGTAGAATTTCGCCTTTTCAGTTCTATTGTATTCAGATTTTTCAGGAATTACTTTTAAGAAAGGCTTTTGATTTTCAGAAAGTTTAGCTTTATCAAAAACTTCAAAAATTTTCTCCGTTTTGATGGTATCTTTTCCTTCGATGTTAAAGAGTTCTAGTTTGTATTTTCCTGCTGATAATTTCCCTAAATCTAAATTTCCATTTGTCATTCCGAGGAACGAGGAATCTTTTTTAACAGATTCTTCACTTTGCTTCGCATCGTTCAGAATGACAGACTCTTTCACCAAACGTTCAACCTTATTTTCTTTCTCCGATTTATCAAAATAATCATGTGGGAATTTTTGCACAAAAACTTCTTTACTAAAGAAAGGAGCATTCTGAATTTCATTTTCAAAATTGGTTCTAAAAACTCTTTCTTGAGGTGATATTTTTGACAATTTTGCGGTGTAACTTTTCTTTAAAATCTGGTCATTGTAATTTTTAGTTTCAACTTTAAATTTTATATTTTCATCCGTAAAATAATCTGTCACACTAAGCGGAGTCGAAGTGTTGGCTTCTGAAAGTGAAATATAATGCGAAACCGAAGCTACTTTTAGATTGGTTTGGTCAGATTGCGTTTCTCCGTTAATATCGGTAACCGAAGCATTGATTTGATAATTATCAATCTGAATTCCATCTAAAGTTTCATCTTTTTTGAGGTCAATTTTTATGGTAAATTCCCCTTTTTCATTGGTTTTTACTTCACCAAGAATTGAGTTTTCGTTATCATTTCCACGAGGATACCACCAAAAATATCTCCAACGAATATTCTGTTTTTTGATTTCATAATTTACGGTAGCATTACTGAGCGGAACTCCCGAAAACATCATCGCTTTTCCTTGCAGTTCTATGGTTTGTCCGTACTGATATTCTTGTTTCACCGGTTCAAAACTCACTTCAAATTTCGGACGTTTATATTCCTCTACTCGGAAACTTTTATAGCCATCCATCACATAATCCGTCACATTATCATCGTCATTATCAACTTCTATAGAAAATTGTCCGTTCAGTTTTCCTTGCGGAAGCGTAAAACTTCCGTTCACAGAACCAAATTCATTGGTCGTCAATGTTTGAGTAGAAATTTCTTCGCCATTTGTATCTTTCAAAGTGATATTCAACTTCACTTTTGGCGTTACTTTTTCTTTGTTGGTTTCACTGCTAAAAGCAGTTCCAATCACTTTAAAATAAACGGTTTGTCCAGGTCTGTAAATCGCTCTATCTAAGAAAATTTGCGCTTGTGCTACTTCATTTCTAGTGTTAAAAGAGGTATCATAGTGATTGCCATAGACTTGTAAAAGATTCACATCATTGGTAGAAGGTTGACGCACCAAAACATAGCGATAATAACGTTTTTTATCATTTTCTGGAATTTTAAAACCAGCCTTAGAATCTGTAATTCCTGTTGATTTTTCTAGATTTTTATTAGAAACATATTCATAAAATTCTAAGTTTTCTTTTGGTAAAATTTTCCCATTATTTCTGAGCACCAATTGCAATTCGTTTTCGAAAATTTGTTGGTCTGATTTATTCTTAAAAATAATTCTAGAATTAGTGGCAATAAAGTAAAAATGGTCTTGAACATTGCCATCTACCAAATATTCTCCCACGTAAATTCCCGAAGGAAGTGGCTCAATTTCCAGCGAAGTTTTATGAGAAGTGTAATCTTTGAAATTTTTCAGCGGAAAAGTTTCTTTTTTTTCCAAAGTTTTCTTGAGTTGAGAAAAATAATCTTTGTTCCAAGAATTATAAATATACTTCAAAAAGCCTTGATAATCAGATTTCACTTCATAAATATTGAGCGAAAACTGTGAAGTATTTTTGTATTCTGCAACCAAATGAATCGGTTGATTTGGCAAAGTGGACGTTTCAAATTTTATATTGACAAAAGGCTGTTTGATTTGATTTTCCTGGTTTTTGATGTTTTCTAAAAATTTGGATTTTGGATAGGCTTTTTTCACTTTTTCAATCCAAGAAAGCGCTTCTTCAAATTTTTGTTCTCCTTGAAGACTGGAAATAATTTCTTGAGCGATTAAAACCTTATAATCGCCTTCTGTTGCAGAATTATAAAGAGAAATTAATTGTTCTTGCTTGTTTTTACAGTTGGTAAAAGCACATTCATCATTCAGTTTTTGATGTTTGAAATACAATTGTGCGTTTCCTGAATTTTTAGCAATCAACGCATCATAAATTCCTAAAATTTTAGGCTGATTTTCTTTCAGTTCATTTTTAGTAAAATAATCACTATTTTGAAGATAATCAATATATTGCATTGATTTATAATCAAAAAAACTAGGGAAATAAGCAATATCTTCTACTCCATCAAAAATCTCTGCATATTTTGAAATCGCTATTTTTTGTAACGCTGCATCTTGTTTTGAAATTTCAGAAAAATGTTGGGCAAAATAATTTTTAAAATCTAATTTGCTCCAAGTTTCGATTTGAGAAAAATCTTGCTTTTCTCCAGTATTTACATTCGTTCTTTGGTTAATTTTCCATTGATTTTCATCGTAATAATCTTGAAAAAAGTCTCCCAACAATACTTGAAAAACCAATTTTTGTTCGCCTTTTAATTTTTGGTCAAAAGATTGTAATTTTTTAAAAAATTGAGAAGCAGTATCATTTTGAGTATCATCTTTGGTAAGGTCTGTCACGCTTAATTCCGCTTTCAAAGATTTAATCAATTGAATCGCGTTGTCTTCTGAAATCGCACGTTTCTGAATGTCTAAAATGAGCGGAAGATTAGATTTATAAGTTCCTTTCTTATAATTTTCAGAAATTTTCTTCCATTGTTGATCATAGTATTTTTGAGCTTTCATAGGAGTAATATTCCAAATGAGGAATAGTAAAATGAAGATTTGGGTTAGTTTTTTCATAATCAAAAAAGATTTTTATTGCATTAGAATAAAATGTCACGAAAAATCAAAAATAGATTCTTGATTTCGCTTTGCTTCATTCAGAATGACAAAGTGTTTTTATATTTGCTTAATGAACGTTATAAATTTACTAAAAAATATTCTACTAAAATCGCAGATTTATGTTTCTCTTTGCGCAACGCTATTAGGCGTTTTCATCTTGCAAGAGCAAGAATCTTACCAAAACTCTTTACCATTCATCCTTTTCCTTACGTTTTGGAACGGATATTTTTTCACCGTTTATCACAAAAGAAAATTTGCAAAAATTTGGAATATTTTAGGATTTATTATTATCAGTTCCATTCTTTTGAAATATTTTGAACTGAATTTTTACTTGAAATGGCTGATTGTTTTAATTCTTGGTTTTATTTACAACGCAGATTTCCTGAACATTAACCTTCGACAATTTTCTTTGGTCAAAACTTTTTATGTGGGATTTATTTGGGCGCTGACTTTGGTTTGGTTTCCTCTGAAAGAAATGAATTGGGCGTGGTTTTTTATTATTTTCTTCTATACTTCTGCCATTACTTTCCCATTCGAAATTAGAGATTTAAAACGAGATGATTTCACAACTTTACCTATGAAAATAGGCATTCAAAACACCAAATATTTGAGTTATCTCTTTCTTTTTATCAGTTCAGTTCTGGCGATATTTTTTCTGAAATTTGAATTTGCATTTTCGCTGTTCTTAACCTTTACCTTTGCCTCCATTTTAATTTATTTTTCACATCAAAAAAGTGCAGATTGGTATTATTCTTTTTTAATGGAAAGTTTGAGCGTAATGCCGTTTTTAATTCTCGTTTTATTAAAGTAATTTTGCTACATGATCATCAAAAATCTGAAAATATTCAATTTCAAAAATCACAGTGAAAAATCATTCGATTTTTCGCCAGAAATCAATTGTTTCGTGGGAAATAACGGCGCTGGAAAAACCAATATTCTGGATGCACTTCATTATCTTTCGATGGCAAAAAGTTTTCTGGGAAATCTTGATGCTCAAAACATTTTACACGAAAGCGATTTTTTTGCGATAGAAGCAGAAATTCAAGGAGAAGAAAAAAATGATATCATCAAAGTGCAATTGCCAAAAGAAGGTAAAAAAATCATTAAAAAAAATGATAAAACCTACGAAAGAATTGCCGACCACATTGGTTTTTTGCCCAGTGTGATGATTTCTCCTTACGATTCGAACCTCATTTCTGATGGCAGCGAAAGCAGAAGAAAGTTTCTAGATGTGATGATTTCTCAGACCGATTCTGATTATCTTTTTGCTTTGATTCAATATCAAAAAACGCTTCAACAAAGAAATGCTTTGCTCAAATATTTTGCTAAAAACAGAACTTTCGACCTTGATTCGCTTGAAATATACAACGATCCTTTGAACAAATTTGGAACTCAAATTTTTGAAAAAAGACAGCGATTTGTAGCCTCTATTTTGCCTACAATTCAACATTTCTATGAGATTATTTCAAAAGGAAACGAAAAAGTTACTGTTATTTATGAAAGTAATTTGAATGAACAAAATTTCGAAGAAATATTAAGCGAAAACCTCGAAAAAGACAGGGTTCTTACTTATACTTCACGAGGAATTCATAAGGATGATTTGCGCTTCGAAATGAACGGAAATTTGATTAAAAAATTCGGAAGTCAAGGTCAACAAAAATCTTTCCTCATCGCTCTGAAATTGGCTCAAATCAAAAGAATTAAAGACATCACGAATAAAAATCCTATTCTACTTTTGGATGACATTTTTGATAAATTAGATGACAATAGAGTTTCTCAGTTGATAGAATTGGTGAACCAACAGAATTTTGGACAGATTTTCATTACAGACACACACAGAGAACGAACAGAATCTGTGGTGAAAAGAATTAATGAAGAAAGTAAGATTTTTCAGATTTAAGAAGTAACTCAAAAATGAAAAAGAAAAGAGAATATCAAAGTTCTGAATTGGTGAAAAGTTTTGCCAAGTTGTATGGTTTTGAGGATAAATTATTGGCTTTACAAGTCAAGGATTTTTTGAAAAACTATTTAGACGAAGCATTTTTCAAAGAAATAGAAAGCGTAAATCTGAATGAAAAAATTCTAGAAATCAGAATAAAATCTCCACTTTTCAGAAATGATTTTAGAATGAAAAAGTCATTTTTCCTCAAGAAATTTCAAGAAGAATTTGGCGCCGACCAATTTATGGATGTGTATGTTTTGTAGTGTCTGAAATTAATTTTTTGGCTCTTTCGTCTAACACAGAACGAATTGGGAAAAAGAAAATCAGCGGATTTTTAAAGAAATATTTAATGATGCTTCGGTTAAGATTTCTCACCTCACCAAAGTTCACTTTTCTAGAACGAAACGCCAGAAACATCGACAATCCAAAACTTACTATAAAGTTTAAGAAACCAATCAAAAATACCGTGACAAAAGCAATAATAAACGTTTGGGTATCGATGGAAAATTCTTTTCCGTATAATCCTAATGCAAAATTTCCTGCCGCGAAAGTTATGTGACGAATATCTAAATCCAGTCCAAAAAACTTACCGATGGTGGCTGTAGAACCTAAGAAAATCCCTAACCAAAGGTTAGACATAATTCCTGCCCAATTTTTAGAATAATATTGTGAAAGATTTTCGGCAAAATTTCTTCCGAAAAGGTAATGGATATAAGGATTTTTGGCAATTCTCTCTGGAATATTATAAAAAACAGAGGTGTTTCCTACATTTCCTGCAATAATTCCCGAAATGAAAAGATAAACTCCCGCTAAAGCGGCATGTAATAAGGCTTTAGAATGAAATGGGTCTAAATCTTTGAGCAGAGTGGAAGATTTTTCAATGGCAAAATTCTGTCCGAAAAGAATTTCTAAACCATAAATAATGGCCAACGCAATCGGGAAACTCAGCAATACATTTCCTACAAACGCAATGAACTGACTCCTGAATAATTTGGAAACCAAATGGACAAAATCAAGATAATTTTTAGAATTATTTTTCCCTTCAGAAAGCACTTTTGCCATCGTTGCAGCAGTCATGGCTGGTTGTTTTGTAGCCAGCGTGAAATTCATTAAATAAATCATAATGAAACCCATAGCATAATTAAAAGAGTATAAAAATGCGTGGTAAAATTCACTACCTGGAACATAAGCATACAACATTTTTATAACACAAAGCGCACCTACGATAATTCCACCACCACTTGCTTTTTTGAACATTTTAAAATATTCTTTTGGCGAAGTCGTAATGTAATTGGTTCCTGTTTCTGCGGTATGTGTAGTAATGAGATGCGAAAGCAATGTGGTACTATCGTTAAATAAATCTCGGATGTTATTACGGTGAGATTTATAATCTAAAATATTGATAACCAAATTTTTAGACTTTCTTATCACGTCTTTTTCATCATCTATGACGAGAAGTTCTAAAATTTCTGAAATACGTTGTAATTGTTGACGAATTTTCAATAAAGACTGATTGGTTTTACCAGAAATTCCGTATTTAGAAGCATTTTTGAACGCTTTGCTGATGAAAGCAAAACATTGTTGAAGATAAATTTTAATTTGCTTATAATGGCTATCTTTAGAAGTAAGAACGATGGCTTGATTCTTTTTGAAATCGCTGATGAGAATATCTAATTCATCTTGTAATGCCAAAAATGGATTGTCGAAATTTTTATATTCTGGAGCCATTTTTAGCACATCTACATCTAAGGCGTTTCCAATAGCTCTCCACGCCAAAATATTCATCGAAAAAAGAAGTTCTTTTTTCACTTTTGGTTGCAAAATCATGCGGTCGATTTCTAACATTCTGAAAAGTTCGTCAGACTCTTGTCCAGAAACTTTTTTGATGAATTTAAAATCAGCATTATCTCTGAAAAAGATGTTTGAAATAATGTTAGAAATAGTATTATCATCTTCTACTGGTGGTAGAAATTTTGACAAAATTCTTTTTCTTAATTCCGGAAAAAAAGCGTTTTCTGAAAGAATATTGGCTTCGGTAAGAGAAAGGTTAAAAGCTCTTCCCATAAAGACTGTATTGATGTAATACACCAAGTTTTGTCTTATTTCTTCGTGTTCTTTAAGAAAAGTTAAAAAATTAGAGAAATTTTCTTTTTGTAAAGAATGAAAAAGCTCTGTAAGAGGTTTTAAATCACGCGTTTCGTTCTTGATAGAAAAATATTTATCAAGAATCTCTGCTGAACTTTGCGATGTATTGAATTGAAACCTCACGAATTGTCTTTATTTACTCCAAATTTACGTAATTCATTTGTCTCATCACCCAAGAATGTCTTCTAGAAAGATAAGAACTCGGATTTTTCGGGTCATATTTTTTAGGATTTGGGAGACAAACTGCAATCCAAGCTGCTTCTGACTTGGTTAAATCTGCTGCAGATTTCCCAAAATAGTAGTGACTTGCTGCTTCTACCCCGAAAACACCTTGTCCCATTTCTATGGAATTCAGGTAGCGTTCTAAAATAATATCTTTGCTCCAAACTTTTTCTATGATAATTGTGAAAATAGCTTCCAGACCTTTTCTTACATAACTTCTACCGTTCCAAAGGAAAATATTTTTAGCGGTTTGTTGAGAAATGGTACTTCCACCTTTTAATTTTTTTCCTTTTTGATTATCGGCAAATGCTTTTTGGATGGCTTGAAAATCAAAACCATTATGTCTGTAAAAATTCTGATCTTCGCTAGCAATGACAGCCTTTTTTACGTTTCTTCCCATTTCATCAAAACTGATGTAATCTCTGTCTAGTTTTTGATATTTCACCAAACCTTCTATTTGCGTAATGGTAATAATAGGATTAAAAAATCTTCCCCAAATAATAGAAAAAATGCTGATGATGGCAATGGTATATAATAGTTTCTTAATAAATTTCCACATAGAAATGTAATCTATAATAGTTGATTTAAGTTGCAAAAATAACGACTAATTCAGTTTTTTCATATACAATAATGAATCTTTTGGAAAAATCTCTGGATGAAAAATTTTTATATAATCTTTCAAAACTAAATCTGCTCTCACCACTCCACTTTCGAAATAATCATTGGCAGAACCTTTTTCTCTACCAGCAATCGTGTAAATATCGCCTTTTTGATAGACTTTCATCTTCGCATAATTCGGGTTGATTTGGAGTAAATCTTTCTTGTTTTTATGATTTCCTACATTTACCCAAAATTCTGCATTTTCGGCTCTAGAAAAGACTTCTTCGAAACTTTTCGGGGTAGATTTAGATTCAGAATTATCTCCAAAAATATATTGGGCATTTGCATCTTTTATAAAATTTGCGATTTGAGAGTTTCCACCAGCTACAAACCATTGATTTCCGTAGATTTCATTGGTCAAAACTTGCGGTTTATTCGTAGATTTTGCTGCTAAATTCTTATACGAATTATAATTTTTTTCAATTTCTGAATATTTTTCTAATGCTTCTTTTTCTTTACCGAGAAGTTTACCGAAAACCTCTATTATTTTTGCTTTTTCTAAAGGTTTCTCTTCTAAATATTCATCAATAAAGATAATTTCTATTCCGTTTTTCTTTAAAATTTCATAAGTATTCTCGAAACTGGCAACGTAATTGGTAAAAATAGCATCTGGTTGATACGCAATGATTTTTTCTACATTGTATTTTTGTTCGTTTCCGATGTTTTGAATTTTATTTTCTTGAATACTTTTCTGTATTTTCTCTGAAAAAATATATTCTGGACTGGAAACGCCAATGATTTTTTCTTCTGCGCCTAATTCTGTAATGTACCCCACTAAACTTGCGTTGAGCAACATAATTTTTTGGTACGGCAATTTAGAATGAGGAATTTTATACTGAAGTTTTCCTGATTTTAAGAGTAAAAAATCGCCATTTTCTTTGAACTGAATGTTTTTAGAAATAAGAATCCAATCTGTGGACAATTGATAAGTTTCTTTTTTACAAGAAATTACCATCAATAACGCAAAAAAAGCAAAAAAATATGATTTCATTCTTCAAAGAAAGCAAAAAAGTATTATATTTGCAAACCGAATTTCGGCCTCGTGGCGCAACTGAATAGCGCATCTGATTACGGCTCAGAAGGTTACAGGTTTGAATCCTGTCGAGGTCACAAAAATCCCAAGAATTTTCTTGGGATTTTCTTTTTGGAAGAAATTCCAATTTTATAAAATCAATCGTTCTTACGGAACTCTATTTTCAAAATATTATCTCTATTTTTGCGTTAACAAATTACTATTTCTTATTACAGATTACTTATGTCTTTAGAAATCAAAAATCTTACAAAAAAATTTGGTGAACAAACAGCGCTTCACAACATCAATTTAGATATTCACAAAAATGAAATCATAGGACTTTTAGGACCGAATGGTGCGGGAAAATCTACCTTGATGAAATCTATTGTGGGTGCTCTAAAAATAGATGAAGGAGAAATTATTTTTGATGGAAAAAACATTACCGAAAACGAAACGGAAGTAAAGAAAAACATCGGTTTTTTGCCAGAAAATAATCCACTATATTTGGAAATGTATGTGAAAGAATATTTGCAATTCGTGGCAGATATTCATCAAATTCCTAAAGAAAAAGTAGATGAAATCATAGATTTAGTAGGCATTACTCCCGAAAAATCAAAGAAAATTTCTCAATTATCAAAAGGTTACAAACAGCGTGTTGGCTTGGCTCAAGCTATTCTTCACGCTCCAGATTTATTGATTCTAGATGAACCTACTAATGGTCTTGACCCGAATCAAATTCTAGAAATTAGAAATGTAATTAAAGAAATTGGCAAAGAAAAAACCGTAATTCTCTCTACTCACATTATGCAAGAAGTAGAAGCGCTCTGTACTAGAGTGATTTTGATTCATCAAGGAAACATTGTTCAAGATGCTGATATTGCAGATTTCAAAGGGAAATTCAATAATTTAGAAGAAGCTTTTGCTCATTATACCAGCGTAAAAATAGAAGACTAATCGTTTTCTATTTTTCTTTTGTGGGCAAATTTCAGCATTTTCACACTCGATTGTCTGAAAAGCAATACACTGATGGAAATTCCCACTGCCAAACAAAACAATAAAGAAGCGGTAAGAACCAAATTGTGAAAAGTATTGTCTAAATCTTGAGGATTTCTGACTAATCCGCTTTCGTCTGTCAATCGAATGAAGCCCAACATGGTTTTGTAGGCGTACATTCCGGGAATCATGGTAATGCAAGCTGGCATGGTAAAAACAATAGGCGGAGTGTGAACTCTATGCGCCAAAACAATTCCCAATAAACCTATAAGAACAGTTCCGGAAAGTGTAGAAGTTATTAACCCTAAACCAACTCCTTCGTACAAAGTAAAACGCAAAGCGTGACCTAAACCACCTAATAATCCTGCGATTAATAAAACTCTGTTTGGCGTGTTAAACAAACTTCCAAAACCAATGGCTACACAAAATGCGAAGCTAAAATCCTTTATGATTAATAGAAAAAAATCCATTTTAGTAAAAATTATTAATTCCAAAAATTAGAATGCTCAAAGCCATTCCTGCAGCAATACACAATAAGAGAAATCCCGAATAAAAACCTCTTGCAATCGCTGTTGCAACGTATCCTTCGATTAAATCTATAACGGCATTTACCAATTGAACTCCCGGAACCAAATACAGCACTGAAGTAGCCAAGGCTTTTTCGGGGATCGCTCCTATTCCATAAAAAACATTGATGGAAGCAATAAAACTGGTAACAAATGCTCCACCACTAATCGCTAACATCACATTAAATTTTCGTTTTGAAATTTCTTGTCTAGCAATTAATCCCAGCATAGAAGCAAAAAACGCAAAAGTGGCATCTATAAAATCTCCTTTGGCTAAAATACAAAGAGATGCACAAGCAATTCCTACTCCTAGAACAATTTGAATTCGTTTATGATGAGAAAGTTTCTTAATTTTTTCAAACTCGCTTTTCACATGTTGATAGTTTAAATGATCGCTCACCACCTTCCAAGAAAGCAAACTTATTTCATTGAGAATCCCGAAATGTACACCATGACTTGGTAATCTTTTATAATGAGTAGCGGTTTCCGAAGGGTTGTTTCTCATTTTAGTGGTGAGAATAATTCCATTGAAAGAATAAAAGATTTCTATATCTACCCCGAAAACATCTGCAATACGCTTTATATTTCGGTCTATTCTACCACAATGCGCACCTGCAACCATCAATGTAGAGCCTATATCTAAGAGTAAATCATTATATTTTTCGATTAAAGGTTTCTCTTGCAACATTTCTGATTTCATCTTAAGTTTTTACTGCGCAAAGTTAGGAATTCCTAATACGCTAAGATTAATAAATAAACCTATTTTATATAATAAAAAAACAGTTGCAATTTTCATTGCAACTATTTTTATTTTCTAATTTTATTTATCATAATAACATTCCTTTCTAGCTCTTCGAGATTCTGAACTGTCCCAAAAAGGATAAATTTTAAATCCAAAATAGACATCAAAAGAATTAAACTTATCTTGTCTAAAAAAAACGGGCAAAATATTATCGCTTCCTATAAAAAATGGCCCAAATCTAAGATATGCGCCCAATTGAGGTTTTTTATACTCAAATAAGGATAATTGTGCAGCATAGGTTATTAAACGGTGCGTTTTAGCTAAATTTATATAAAACAGATTAGGCGTTTTAAAAGCATACCTATACAATGGTAGTCTTTGATTAATTCCCAGAGTTACATATCTATTTTTAAGAAGATTTCCACTATAAGATAAATGCAAAGCAGTAGGCAATGCAACTGTAAACTGAGTTCCAACAAGAGAAGCGTTTGGATCACCATAAACATGCGAACTTAGTTCTTGCAAAAAATCTGAAATATTTGTAAATTTCTGAAAATCAGTGGTTCTATTAATCAAAAATGGATCACCTTTAAAAATATGTTTTTCTCCATTGACTTTAATGAAACCTATGTCCGTAACAGAAAAAGCCAATTTTTGTAAATACTCTCCTTCTTCTTTGTCATAATCTCCGTAATCTACATATGTAAAACCCATATCGCCACCTATAGAGTGTCCATAATCTTTGGGTTCATAACTATTATTATCAAAGTTGACAGAAGTAGTAACCAAAGCTTCTACATCATAATGATTGTATTCGAAAGTTGCGGAAGCTTCATCATATTTGAAATCAAATGAATTTTTCTCTTTAACTATTAATGCATCCCAAACTTTAGAGTGTTTAAAATTTAATCCAATATTAAACTCAGAAGACTTTGTTTGAAAAAAAGACTTAGAAATAAAAAAATTATTTTCTTGCAAAGTGGCCAAACTTCCTGAAAAAGGTTTAAAATCTATGGCAAATGATGGCTGATGAACAAAATTATCATATTTATAATTTTCGTCTAGATTAAAGGAATTACCAAAAGTTCTTAATCTGGTATAAAATCCTGCTGCAAAATCTTGGTCTTTAATTTTGAATTTTACGGCAATTGCTGGACCTAAAACATCTGCTTGAAAATGACCATCAAATTTATTATGAACAGCAAAACCAATAGTATTCTTAGGTAAATCAGGCGAACTTTTACCATCATTCACAACAAAATCCTTTTCTCCCAAAATACCTAAAACATTCTGTTTAGAGATATATCCATAATTATTGTTCAAAAACACATCAGTAGAAATAATATTTAATTCCCAAGGATTAGAACTTTGTAAAAAAGATGATGGATTTCCTTGTATTGCATTGGTAAATATAAAACCATCATTAAAAACTCCTGTAGTATTTTGAGAGAAAAAACTCTGATATAGTAACAAGATTAATAAAAAATATTTTTTCATAATAACACTATCTTCATATTAAACGTAAATTTCGTAAAAAAATTCTCACTCCAATATTTAGGAGTGAGAATTCTCAAAATAAACTATTAAAACAAAACTATGAATAGTGTAATTAAAGCAACTAAGCGTTACTCAAATTATCTTTCAATCTCAATTTTTCTAATTTTTTAGCTCTTCTTCTTATTTTTAGCTTACTCACCAAGTAGAACATTACTGGCACTATAAGCAATGTTAAAAACGTTGCAAAAGTCAGACCAAAAATAATCGTCCAAGCAAGTGGTCCCCAGAACGCTACGTTATCACCACCAATAGAAAGATGTGGATTAAGCGTAGTAAGGAAGCTCCAAATATCAAAGTTAAGTCCGATTGCTAATGGAATAAGTCCTAATACTGCTGTAGTTGCTGTTAATAATACTGGTCTTAATCTCGCTTTACCAGATTCTATTATCACTTCTTTCACCTCATCAATAGATAAATCGTCATGTGTTTCTAGACCTTTTTCAGCGATTTTTTCATCTAATCTCAGTACGAAGAAGTCCATCAAAACAATACCATTCTTCACTACCACACCTGCAAGAGAAATAATTCCCATCATGGTCATTAAGATTACGAAATCCATCTTAAAGACTGTTAATCCTAAGAACACTCCACTAAAACTCAACAAAATGGTCGTCATAATGATGAACGTTTTAGATAATGAGTTAAACTGGAATACAATAATACCGGTTACCAAACTCATTGCTAAAAATAGCGCCATGAAAAGGAAGTTTTGATTTTTACCTTGCTCTTCTTGTTCACCAGCAAATTTGAAGGTTACACCATCTGGTAATTGGTAATTTTTCATATCCTGTTTCAACTTCTGCACAATTTCATTGGCATTAGCATCTTTCGTGATGTTAGAATATACCATAATGGTTCTGGTATTATCTTTTCTCTTGATTTTGCTAAAGGTTTTTTCTTCCTTAAATCTCGCAAAAGTAGAGATTGGGATTTGCAACAACTGTCCTTTATTATTTTGGAAAGTAATCGGTTGGTTAAATAACGCACTCTGATTTTTACGTTGATCTTCCTGTAATCTTACTGCAATTTGATAATCATCTTTAATGTCCTTAAAAGTAGAAATCTCTTGACCAAACATGGCTCTTCTCAGTGTAATACCAGTATAAGCGGTAGAAACACCCATATTACCAGCAACTTCTCTATCAATGTCAATAATCAACTCTGGAGAATCTTTATTTACGTCGGCCTGAAGTTTTTCAATTCCTGGAATATTTTTAGAATTGATGAAAGCAATTAATCTCTGAGATTCATCAATCAATTGGTTGTAATCATCTCCTTTTAATTCGATGGAAATAGGATAACCAACTGGCGGACCAGAAGCTTGTTGTTCTACGGTAATATTAGCACCCGCAATCTGAGGAATAGTTGTTCTAATTTCTTCCAAAACTTCTTTGGTATCTACTCCTCTTCTGTCTGCAAACTCCACAAAATTGATGGTAATTTTAGATTTATGAGGCGTTTCAGCTTGTGAACCTGCATCTACTTGAGGATTAACAGCACCTTTACCTACTTGAGTCACCATACTTTCAATCAAGAAATTTTCTCCAGTTTTTTTGTCTTTAAACTTAGAAATGGTATTCAAGATGCTTTTTTCAATCACTTTTGTAGCTTGATTGGTTTTGCCAATGTCAGTTCCTTGTGGGAAATCGATGTAAACATACATTTGCTGGGGCATAGTATCTGGGAAGAATAATACTTTTGTCCATTTTGTAGCAAAAGAAATTCCCATAATTACGAATGAAGCCACCAATAAACCTACTACATACATTAGTGCTTTTTTCGGTTTACCATCTAATAATTTTCTTAAAAAATCTTGATACTTTAATTCAAGATTAGGGAAGAATGTCTCTTGGAAATGTACAATTTTTCCGAAGAAATAATTTTTGTACAACCAAATCGCTGCAATTGCTAAAACTGAAAGGGTAGCCAATGCGAAATACGCTTTTCCTACAAAAATTCCTAAAATAAGTCCTAACAAACCTATTCCACCAAAGATTATGGTAAGTTTTTTATTGGTTTCTGTGGTTAAATTTTCGTCTTTCAGCGTCATACTTCCACCTGTCATTGATGCGTTGATAATCATCGCTACAAATAATGATGCTGATAAGGTTACAGAAATCGTTATTGGGAAATATTTCATGAAATTACCCATAATTCCTGGCCAGAATAACATTGGGAAGAATGCAGCTAATGTGGTGAGTGTAGAAGAAATTACTGGGAAAGCAATCTCGCCAATACCGTATTTAGACGCTAAATTTCTAGAAAGTCCTTTCTCCATATTGGCGTAAACATTATCTACCACCACAATTCCGTCATCTACCAACATACCTAATCCCATTACCATTGCAAAAAGTACCATCGTGTTTAAGGTAATACCCATCGCATGAAGAATCGCAAACGCAATCAACATAGAAAGTGGAATTGCAGTTCCTACGAAAAGTGAATTTTTCATTCCCATAGAGAAACTTAAAACTCCCATTACCAAAAGAATACCTATAATAATGTGATTGGCTAATTCATTTACCTGATGCTCTACTTGCGTAGATTGGTCTGAAGTAGTGGTAATATTTACATCTTTCGGAATATAGGTTTCCTTCGCTTTTTCTATTTTTTCGTTGGCTTGTTCTATGGCATCAATCATGTTAGAACCCGAACGTTTTTTCAGGTTAATCATCACCACATCTTGCCCCATTTCTCTGGCGTAAGTTGTTTTTTCTTTTTCTTTAAAGGAAACCGTAGCAATGTCTGAAATTTTCACGCCTTCTTTCACCACGAAATCATTGATTTCACTTGGCGAAACCACTTGACCTTTAATCCTTACATTATTTCTATAACCATCAGTAGTAAGGTTACCACCAGAAATGGTAATATTTTCATTTTTAATTGCTCCGATAACGTTGTCAAAACTTACTTGAGCAGCATTCATTTTATATAAATCAAGTGCCACTTCTACTTCGTTTTCGTCTACTCCTAAAATTACCGCATCTTTGATTTCTGGAATATCTTCCATATCATCTTCTAACTGTTCTGCGTATTTTTTGAGGGTTTGTTTCGGATAATTTCCTTTTACGTTAATATTTAGAATCGGAAATTCTTCGGCAATATTTAAGTCAAAAACGGAAGGCTCTACCTTAGAACCACTGTCTAGATTAGGCCAGTCTTGACTTCCTTTTGCTTCGTCTACCTTATCTTTTATTCTAATTTTCGCTTCTTGAATTGGTGTTTTATCGTCAAATTCTACGATAATTAAACAGTAATCCTGAAATGAATTAGAAGTTACCTTAATTACGCCCGAAACGTTCTTAAATTTATCTTCTAATTTTTTGGTAATCAGTTTCTCTACATCTTCAGCCGAGTTCCCTGGATAAACAGATGAAATGTAAACCTTATTTTCTACTACTTCTGGAAAAGATTCTCTTGGCATAGAAAAATAAGCAACTATACCTAGAACTACGATGATGAAAGTAAGCAAATAAACGGTTACTCTATTATCTACAGCCCAGCTTGAGAAGAAAAATTCTTTTTTATGATTATTATTTGAACTCATATATTTATTTGTTTCAAGTTTTCAGAATTCAAGTTTTACACTTGACTCTTTTTACTTTTTACTTGGCTCTTTATTACTGAATTTTAATTTTTTGTCCGTCTACTAAAGTTTTAGAACCATCGGTAATTAAGATATCACCTTTGTTTAATCCACTCTTAATTTCTATAGAGTTTTCAGATTTTTCACCTTTAGTAATGAATACTTTTTTAGCCACTCCTTGGTTTCCGTTTACATTTTTCGCTACAAAAACGAAAGATTTATAAGCAGCATCTTCATAAATATACTGAGATGGTACTACAATCGCATTTGGATTAAAATAATTTTCAATTTTTACTTTAGCCAAAAGGTTTGGTTTAATAATTCCACCTTGATTAGCAATCGGAACTTGAATGGTAAAAGTTCTATTCGCTGGGTTAATAAAATTAGAAGTTAATCTTACTCTAGATTTTACCGTTTTTTTCAACATTGGGAAATCTACAATAACAGAAGTTCCCGCTTTTACGTTGGAAAGGTAAGTTTCTGGAACTTTGGCTTCTACTCTCATTGCAGTAAGGTTAATCAACTTCACAATGGGCATTCCTGGAGAAACCACCTGTCCTGTTTGTTGCATTACTTCGTCTATCACACCAGAAAATGGAGCTTTAATTGCTGTTTTGCTAAGAGTAGCTGCTACAGCATCTGCAGCTTTTTGAGTGGCTGCCACTTGACTTTGCACCGCAGAAACTTGTTTTACGCTTGATTCATAATTGGTTTTAGCTTGTAAAAACTGAATTTCTGAACCTATTTTTTGTTTCCAAAGAGAAGCTTGTTTTTCGTAAGTGATTTTTGCCAATTCTGAAGCAGATTTCACTTGTTGTAATTGAGCTTTTACTGCAGAAACTTGAATTTGTGCTTGTTTTAATTGGTCTGCCAAACCACCATCTGCTACTCTACCAATGACTTGACCAGCACCTACATATTGACCTTGACGAACATACAATGTTAAAGTTCCTGGCATTTGTGGCTGAACTACTACATCTTGGTCTGTGGTAACATTTCCTTGAAGTTCTATATAGTGAGCAAAATTAGTTAATTCTAATGGTAAGATAGAAACAATACCCTGAGTTTGGTTTACGCCAAAAGTTGACAAATTTTGGTCTACATTTTCTATTAAAGCATTAATGCTGTCAATTCTTTTTTGCTGTTGATCACGGTAAGCTTGCAAACCTTTTACGTCTTTTTTAGCGATAAGGTCTGCTAAAGTGTCATCTGTATTTTCTTTTTTACAAGAAATTACTGCTAAAGATAATAAGATGGGTAAAAATATTTTTTTCATAATAGTAGTTTTCAAATTTTTTGAAAAAATAATTTAATAAAGATTATAGAATTCCTTTTGCTTTGTCTAGTTGAACTTTTGCTTGAATTAATTCTATAGCGGCTTGATAATATTTAGTTTGAGCCTCATACAATTGGTTTTCTGCTTGCGAAAGCTCAAAACTTGTACCCAGACCTTCTTTAAATTTCACATTTTGTTTTCTGTAGATTTCAGAAGAAAGTTTTACCAAATCTTCTGCAGTATAATAAGAAGCTAGAGCGTTTTCGTAGTCTGTTGCTTTTTGATAATATTCGCTTTGCAATTGTTTTTCGGCATCTTCTTTATCTAATTGTGCTTTTACTAAATTTAGTTTTGCTTGTTCTGTTTTCCAATGTCTTTGTAAACCACTGAACACAGGAATGTCTATTTGAATTCCGAAATTAGAACTGTAAAACCAATCTGAACTAAATGGTTTAAAATCATACCCACCACTCACATAACTTGGATTAAAAAATGCTGCTAATGAAGGCAAAGCTTTAGATTTTTCTAATTTTAATAACAACTGATTGATCCTTACTTGATTTTGTTTCAATTTTAAATCAATATGATTACTGAAATCAAAACTATCTCTCGCAATTAATTGTTTATTTTTATCTAAAACCTCATCAAAAGAAGACGAAAGCACAAGCTTTTCTTCAAGTGGATATCCTATTAAGTATTTTAAGCCAACAATCAACTTATCTTTTGTTCTCTTAAGATTATCAATTACTGTAGATAGATTTTTATAAGAATATTCTAATTGTTCTACACTTTGTAATTCTGTAAGACCTGTTTTGTAAACTTGTCTTGTATCATTAAGATTTTTCTCTAGAACTCTTTTATTTTCTTCTAAAGTCTTAATATTTTCTTCAGTCGCTAAAACTCCAGCATACGTCATCATCACTGCTTCTTTGATAGAAATTTCTGTTTTTTCTTCAATTAAAGAAGCGGTTTCTCTATAGGTTTTAGCACTTTCTAATCCTACAATATAAGAACCATTAAATAATAATTGAGTCACTGATAAACCCGCATTAAAATTATGAGGCAATCCAAAATTAAGTGGCACAATGGTTCCTTTAGGAAATGTATTATTAAAATTACTTACATCTACCAATTGCACTTGATTTTCGCCATTAAGATATCTTACCTGTCCATTAACTTGTGGAAGACCAATACCTACTGTTTCTTTTACTTTTTGTTGCGCAATAGTTTGATCAATTTTTGCTTTTTTTACGTTGACGTTATTTTCTAGCGCATAAGAAACTGCCTCATCTATCGTGAGGCTTTTCTGAGCATACATTTGCGTAGAAAATGCGGTGAGCGCGAAGATTTTAATCCAATTCTTCATACTTTGTTTTTAATTCTTTAAGTCGTTGTTGTCCTTTTTCTGTTACGATGGCGTTTAAATAAAAAAACTTAATTCCTGTGGAAATGTATTTTTTATCTTTAATATCTTCAAATAGCGGAGAAACATCTACAGAAAATAATAATGTGGTCAAAAATTTAATGAATAAATCAGTAGGAATATCTGTTCTGTAATATCCTAATTCTACTCCTCTTTCGAAATTCTGCTTTAAAATTTCTTCAATTTTGATTGATATTGATTTCTGATGCTGATGAAATACTTCCGGATAATATTTTATCAATTGTAATACAAACGCATTTTTCTCCTGACTTGTTGCATCGTCTATTCTCGTTCCAGAAATAAACATGATTTCTATAGGACACTGATGATTTTTCCTTACAGTTTCTACTTCTTCAATCGCCTTATTAGAAATATGCTCTAGAACTTCGGTCAGTAATTCTTCTTTGTTTTTATACTTTTGATAAAGAGTTTTTTTCGAAATACAAAACTCTCTTGCAATATCATCCATTGTAAGTGTTTTCGCACCGTGAGTACGAAACATATCAAACAATCTATCTAATGTACATCTTGTATTTTTCATAATTACGGGTGCAAATATAAAATAAAGGAAACTAAAAAACAAAAAATGTTTCCAAGTTTTTACCTATTTCGTTTTAGATAAAATCAATCACAAAAAAAACCGAGACAAAATCTCGGCTTTATGTTAGTTTAAATAAATTTTAAATTTTCCAAATTCATGAATTTTTTCAAGCAATTGATTATTAATATTAATCGTTTGATGCAAGGCTCTCGCTTCCACAAAAGTATTGTCTAAAGGATTTTGGAGAAAAACATTCAATTTATGTTCTCCTTTTTCTGCCAACAATTGCGTTTTGAAAAATTCTATATCGGTTTTATTCAGTTCATTTACAGGAATAATCAGCGACAGCGATTTAGCATACTTTTCGAAAGCATCTTTCAAATCCATAATATCGGTAACATTGGTGAAAACTCTGCCTTCGCTTCCTTGTGTAAATTTCATTTTTAAGATGACAAATCGGTCTTTGGCAATTTTTTCACGCATCTTCATATAATCTCTATCGCCTAATCTGAAACTATAACTTCCCGTATAATCTTCTAAAGTCAAGAAACAAATCTTTTCACCAGAATTTTTCCCATCTCGCAAAATCATTTCGGTAATCAAGCCAGAAACTGTGTATTCTCTAGCATTATCAAACATTTTTTGTCTTTCCTTCCTATCTTTTGGTGCTTCAAAAAGACTTCCTGCAGGAAATAATTGCTCTTTAAACGCATCAATTTCGTCTAAATTCAAGAAATTGAAGTTTCCTTTTGGTTCAGCTTTTTTCGCAGAAGATTCTTCTACCAATTCTTCATCTTCTGAAACATCTAAACTTATATCAATGCTTTCATCATCGTCTGTTTCCTCATCTAAAATATTGGCTGACAAGTCATTTGGAGCAATTTCATCTTTTTTGTTGTCTTCTAAAACGAAATTTTTAGAAAATTCTCCATTGATAAACTTATACTGGAATTTATATTCATCTAAAGGATGCGCCGAAAGATAGAAACCAATGATTTCTTTCTCACGATTGAGTTTATGCATATTTTGCCATTCTGCACAAGGCAAAAGTTTCGGTCTTTCAATCTGAACCTCATCTGCAAAATCCGCAAAAAGTGAATTTTCTACCGAGTTTTTATTGTCTTGGAAGGATTGTCCGTAACGCAAAAGCTTTTCTATATTGGTTCTTCCAGCATTATCCACATCGAAATATTGTGCTCTGTGATAAGAATCTAATTCGTCAAAAGCACCTGCAATAACCAAACTTTCTACCACTCTTTTATTGACTTGCGAAGAAGGCATTCTTTCAAAAAAGTCATAAATATCTTTGAATCTTCCGTTTTGTCTTTCCAAATAAATGGCTTCAGAAGGCGCTTCTCCCATTCCTTTAATCGCTCCCAAACCAAATCTGATTTGTCCTTTCTCATTCACCGAAAACTGGAACTGAGATTCATTAACATCTGGCCCTAAAACATCTACACCAATCGTTCTACAATCTTCCATAAAAAGCGTAATTTGCTTGGTATTGTTGATGTTGTTACTCATTACACTCGCCATATATTCCGCAGGATAATTGGCCTTAAGATAAGCAGTATGATACGCAATTAAGGCATAACAAGTGGAATGAGATTTGTTAAAAGCATATTCTGCAAACGCTTCCCAGTCTTTCCAAATTTTATTGAGTTTTTCTTCGTTAAGATTATTCTTTTTACCACCTTCTATAAATTTCGGGTACATTTTATCCAGAACATCTTTCTGTTTTTTTCCCATTGCTTTTCTCAACGTATCCGCTTCACCTTTGGTGAAATTCGCCAATTTCTGAGAAAGCAACATTACCTGTTCCTGATAAACCGTAATTCCGTAGGTTTCTTTTAAGTATTCTTCGGTTTCTGGTAAGTCATACACAATTTCTTCTAAACCGTGTTTTCTGTTGATGAAATTCGGAATGTATTTTATTGGCCCCGGTCTGTACAAAGCGTTCATCGCAATTAAATCCGCAAAAACCGTAGGTTTTAGTTCGCGCATGTATTTTTGCATTCCCGCACTTTCATACTGGAAAATCCCAATCGTTCTCCCTTCTTTGAAAAGTTCGTAGGTTTTTTTATCATCAAGAGGAATTTCATCCGTATTGATTTCAATTCCGTGACGTTGTTTAATGAGTTTTATTGCATCTTTGATAATGGTTAAAGTTCTTAAACCTAGAAAGTCCATTTTCAACAAACCAGCACTTTCTGCAACAGAGTTATCAAACTGTGAAACCAAAATTCCTGCGTCTTTTGCAGCGATAGAAATCGGAACTAAATTCGTAATATCTTCTGGTGTAATAATTACTCCACAAGCATGAATTCCAGTATTTCTGATGCAACCTTCCATTTTCTGAGCCGAAGCCAAAACCTGATGTCTGGAATCATTAGGATTCGCTAAAATCGCCTTCATTTCTTCGACTAAAGGTTTATCTTCTGGTTTTAATTTTTCTGGTTTATTGAGTGCTTTTGCAATATTCATTCCCGGAGTTTCTGGAATTAATTTCGCAATCGCATTCGTATCAGGAATTGAAACATCCAAAACTCTTCCCGCGTCTTTAATCGCTGATTTTCCGCCTAGAACAGAGTAAGTAATAATCTGCGCCACGTTCATTTGTCCGTATTTTTCAATTACCCATTTTATGATCGCATCTCTTCCTTCATCATCAAAATCGATATCAATATCGGGCATTGAAATACGCTCTGGATTCAAGAAACGCTCAAATAGTAAATCATATTTAATTGGGTCTACATTGGTAATTCCGATACAATACGCAACAGCAGAACCTGCAGCAGAACCACGACCAGGCCCAACTGAAACGCCCATTTTACGGGCTTCGTTACAGAAATCTTGAACAATCAAAAAGTAACCAGGATAACCTGTATTCGCAATAACTTCAAGTTCAAAATCTAATCTTTCTCTGATTTCATCGGTAATTTCTTTGTATTTTTTCTTTGCGCCTTCGTAAGTCAGATGCCTTAAATAGGCATTTTCGCCACGTTTTCCCCCGTCTTTTTCGTCTTCTTCACTTTGAAATTCTTCGGGAATATCAAATTTCGGAAGCAAAACATCACGCTTTAAAGTATAAGGTTCAAATTTTTGTAAAAATTCGGTATAAGCTTCGAAAGCATCAGGGAACTGACGAAAAGTTTGTTTCAATTCTTCTGCATTTTGCACAAAATAATGGTCATTAGCTAAACCATTTCGTTTTCCAAAACCTTTACCAATGGGCGTAGAAACTCTTTCTCCGTCTTTTATACAAGTAATAATATCCTGAATTTTAGCATCTTCTTTTTTGGTGTAAAAAGTTTCATTTTGTGCTAAAATTTTCACATCATGTTTGTCAGCTAGTTTTAATAAAACTTCATTTAAGTGCTCTTCTTCTTCAATCTCATGATTCTGAATTTGCACATAGAAATCGTCTCCAAACTGCTCTTTCCACCAAAGAAAAACTTCCTCTCCTTTTTGTTCCCCGAAGTTCAAAATCGCATTTGGAACATCTCCATAAATACCCGCTGTAACAGCAATAAGATTTTCTTTATATTCGGCAATTTGTTTCTTAGAAATCCTTGGTACACCCGCATAATAACCGTTGGTATAACCTAAACTCGATAGTTTTGCGAGGTTTTTATATCCTTGAAAATTTTTCGCCAAAAGAACCATATTCGTTCTTCTGTCTGGATCATCTTTGGTAAATTGTTTCTGCTCTGGTCTTTCTGAGAGATAAAACTCACAACCCAAAACTGGAACCAAAGGTGTTTTAGTAAACTCTTCACCTTTTTCTTCTGCTTCGGCTTTCTTTTTTTTGATATCTTCATTGTATTTTTCAACTTCGGAAACAAACTTGAAAGCACCCATCAAATTTCCTAAATCCACCATCCCAACTGCTTTGAAATCATTTTCGGCAGCTACTTTTATCAGTTCATTAAAATGAGAAGTAGCGGTAAGTGTAGAATAAATGGTATGATTATGAAAATGGAAATAATCGCCAATTTCTACTTCCTTGGTATCGCCAAAATCTACAGTAGATTTCTTTTTCTTAGAATCTGCAACTTGCCTTCTGATAACAATATCAAAAGGTTTAATCGGCTCACTCCAAATTTTCTGAAAATTTTGGAACTGCTCATCACTCCAAAGCATTTTTTCTGCAGGAATGATACGTTGTCTCGCCATTTCGAAGAAAATCTGAGCCGTTGCATTTACGTCTGCAGCAGCATTGTGCGCTTCATCAAACTGGTAACCGTATAATTTTTCGAAAAGTTCTCCTAGTTTTGGAGATTTGTATCTACCTCCTCTTCCTCCTGGCAAAGCACAGAAATCGGTTCCCAATTCCATGGTATCAGCTTTGGGAATTTCTTGAAGATTATTTTCGATTTCTTTTCTAAAAAACTCTGCGCCTACAATTTTATAATCAAAATAAATGTTGTGCCCTACACCAACTTTTGTTTTCTCTAATGCTTTTTTAAATTCTTCTAAAACCCATGCCAAATCCTTTCCTTCTTCTTTGGCCATTTTGGTAGAAATCCCGTGAATTCTGGTCGCGTTAAAAGGAATATCATACCCTTCAGGTTTAATGATATAATCCTGATTTTCAATTAATTTTCCTTCGTCATCATGCAATTGCCACGCAATCTGCACCATCCTAGGCCAATTATCTGAATCTGAGATGGGTGCGTTAAAATTTTGGGGTAAACCAGTAGTTTCCGTATCAAAAATCAAGTACATTCTTTAGAAAATTTGTTCAAATTTAATCGAAAAAAAATTAAAATTTAATGAATCTATTGAATATTTTCTATTTTCATTTAGCCAATAACATCTCTTTTTTTTATATTTGTTGAAAATTAGTTTGATATGAAAAAAACATTTATATTTTTAATCACCTTGGTTAACTCTTTTGCTTTTTCCCAAGATAATTTAAATTTAAAAAAATCTTTACAATCACTTAATGCTAAAAATCAATCAAAATTTGATTTATTAGTTTTAAAAGCGGATAAAAAAACTGCACAATATTTAAAAGAAAAAAGACCTGCGTTAGCTGGTTTTGCTGGTGAAATCCCAATATTCTGGGAATCTGATGATGCCCCTGCAAATAGAAGTGCTAATCTTGCACCATTAAAAACTGGTACACTTACAGGACTTAACAACAGTAAAATTAATGGTACGGGTATCAATTTTCATATTTTTGATGGAGGACTTGCACACACCACTCATATAGAATTTAACAATACTGGCGCCGCTAGAGCAATCAATTTAGAGGCTACTTCTACTTATAGTGGAGGAACAAAAGATGGCCAAGCTGTGGTTAAATCCAGCCATGCCACTAATGTGACTGGTATCATAATATCTGGTGGTGTTAATGGTACAATAAATTGGTCAGATTCTACAACTTCTGCTGCAGGTGATGCTGAAGGTGTTTTAAAAAATGCAACTACCAGTAATTACTTGTTCGAACAGACTAATTTAGGAACTAATTACCAAAAACTAGCTGCAGCAAATAACATTAATATTTCTAATCACTCTTACGGAATCAATTTAGGTTGGTCATATCGTACTTCACCTACTACAGGATGGTATTGGGTAGGAAACTATAATTTAAATAATTTAGACACTTATTCAGGAAGTTATTATGACCAAGATAGAGCATTCGATGAAATTGTTTATGCAAATCCAAATCAAATTGTTGTAAAATCAGCAGGTAATTATTTTGGCGATGGCCCTGGTTCTGATCCATCAATACCTACTTTTAAATACAATAGTTCTACTGGAAATTATGTTGCTTTTGCTCCAACAGATATATTACCTGCCGACAATTGTAGTAATGGATACAATTGTATTGGTTGGGGTTCTTTAGCTAAAAATATAATTGTGGTAGGTGCTACATATCAACTTTCAACAATCAATAATCAATACACTTCTAGTAATGATGTAATAAAAGCTAGTTTTAGTAGTGCAGGACCAAGAAAAGACGGTGCGATAAAACCAGACATTACCGCAGTTGGAGTAGATATTGTTTCTCCTACTTATAGTACAAGTAGCCCAACAAGCAATAATAGATACACAAAAGGCCAAGGAACATCATATTCCGCGCCAATAGTTACTGGAATTGCTGGAGCTGTTACGGAAGTTAATAGATTAATTACTAATAATAGTAGTTTTGTTTACAAAGCAGACGAAATGAAAGCTTTATTAACTCACACCGCCAATGAAGCTGGTAATCCGGGACCAGATGTTTGGTACGGTTGGGGATTTGCAGATGCAACTAAAGCAGCCCAGTTAGTTATTGATAAGAAAAATAAAAAAGCATATTTTGAAAGAAATACACTCACTTCTGGAGTAAAATTCACCAAAACTATTACCGCTAAAGCTGGAGAACCTCTAAAAGCAACAATTTCTTGGATTGATCCTGCTGCAGTTCCATTTACTACAGATAATGACTTGCAAAACAATACTACCTCTAGATTAGTAAATGATTTGGATTTAAGAATAATAGACACCACTACAAACACTGAATATTATCCTTGGAAACTTAATGTAGCTTCTCCTATGGATAACGCAACTAAAGGTGACAACACGGTAGATAATGTAGAACAAGTCCTAATAGAAACTCCTGTAGCAGGTAGAACATATAGAATAGAAGTCTCTAACAAAGGAACTCTTAATAATGGTGCTACTCCGGTTCCTGCAACTGTACCTCAAGATTACGCACTTATCATTACAGGTGTAGAAGAATCTTCTCTAGGAACTGCAGAAATTTCTGCAGAAAAATTAGTAACTGTTTACCCTACTAAAACTAAAGATTTTGTAAACATACTCATACCAAAAGGCGCTAAAACAATAGATATTTTTGATTTATCCGGAAAATCAGTTCTAAAAACAGAAGCAAAAAGTTTCCAAACGATTGATGTAAGCCAATTGCCAAAAGGTACTTATATTATCAATGTGAAGACCGAGCAAAATGTAAGCTCACACAAATTTATTAAAGAATAATTTTGAGTCATAAAAACTCCTAAATCATTGAAAACGCTAACTTTACGAGTTAGCGTTTTTTATTTTCAATCAAAACAGAGAATGCTTATATTTGTTTTCTATGGAATCTGACTTTACAACAAAAGAAATTATTTCAAAAGAAATTTTGCTCAAAGCATACACTCAAATGATGCTGGCAAAATCAATGGCCGATATTTACGAAGAAAACAGAAATATTTGCAAGTATGTACACAGTACTTCTAGAGGTCATGAAGCCATACAATTAGCTACAGCTTATCAATTGTCCAAAGAGGATTGGGTATCTCCTTATTACAGAGACGAAGCTTTATTATTGGGAATGGGCTTCACTCCTTATCAATTAATGCTCCAGTTATTAGCCAAAGCCGAAGACCCATTTTCTGGAGGTCGTTCTTATTATTCTCATCCTTCAAGTAAATCAGAAGAATTTCCTAAAATTATACACCAAAGTTCAGCTACAGGAATGCAAGCTATTCCTACGACTGGTGTTGCTCAAGGAATCAAATATATTGAAGATTTTAAACTTCAAAATTTTGAAAAAAATCCTGTTGTCATTTGTAGCTTAGGCGATAATTCTGTTACAGAAGGAGAAGTAGCCGAAGCTTTTCAATTTGCAGCGCTTCATCAACTTCCGATTATCTTTTTGGTTCAAGATAATGAATGGGGAATTAGCGTAACCAAGGAAGAAGCCAGAACTTCTGATGCTTATGATTATGCAGCAGGATTTGTAGGACTGAATAGAATGAGAATTGATGGAACTGATTTTGTAGAAAGTTTCATTCAGATGCAAAAAGCGGTACATTTTGTAAGAGAAGAAAGAAAACCTCTTTTAGTTTGTGCTAAAACGGTATTAATTGGGCATCACACTTCTGGAGTAAGAAGAGAATTTTATCGTGACGAAGCAGATTTAGCCAAACACAGAGCAAAAGACCCAGGAATTATTCTCAAAAAATATTTATTAGAAGAAGGTTTTAGCGAAGAGACTTTATCTCAAATAGAAATTGAAGCCAGAAAACAAATAGAAGAAGACTTTAACGAAGCCATTCTCGCTCCAGACCCAAAACCTGAAACCGTAAAAGAGCATGTTTACGCTCCTACTCCTATCACCGAAGAAAAAGGAAACAGAGTTCCAGAAAATGGAGAAAAAATCCCAATGGTAGATGCAGGAATTCATGCCATACAAGAATTGATGTACAAACATCCTGAAGCATTGCTTTATGGTCAAGATGTAGGAGGAAGAATTGGGGGCGTTTTCAGGGAAGCGGTAACGCTTCAACAAAAATTTGGGAATAAAAGAGTTTTCAATACCGCCATTCAAGAAGCATATATTATAGGTTCTACCGTGGGAATGAGCGCAGTAGGTCTTAAACCAATTGTAGAAGTACAATTTGCAGATTATATTTATCCAGGAATCAACCAATTGGTGACAGAAGTTTCTAAATCTTGTTACCTTAGCAACGGAAAATATCCTGTTTCTAACATTATCAGAGTTCCGATTGGAGCTTATGGAGGTGGCGGTCCTTATCACAGCGGAAGCGTAGAAACCATGTTGGCTCAAATCAAAGGCATTAAAATTGCTTACCCGAGTAATGCTGCAGATTTTAAAGGCTTGTTTAAAGCTGCTTTTTACGACCCTAATCCTGTGATTTTCTTGGAACACAAAGGTCTTTATTGGAGTAAAGTTCCGGGAACGGAAGACGCTAAAACGATAGAACCTGCAGAAGATTACATTTTACCTTTCGGGAAAGCCAATATTGTGAAATTCGCTAATGAAGAAGAAGTCCAAAAAGGTCGAACTCTAGTTGTCGTTACTTATGGAATGGGTGTTTATTGGGCCAAAGAAGCCGCTAAAAATTTTGAAGGAAGAGTAGAAATCATCGATTTGAGAACCATCAAACCCATAGACGAAACTTTGGTTTTCGAAAGGGTTAAATTACACGGAAAATGTATTCTTTTGACGGAAGAAGCTCTCAACAACTCTATGATGGAAGCTTTCGGGGCAAGAATTTCTAAAAGCTGCTTTAAATACCTCGATGCTGCAGTAGAAATCATGGGCTCACTAGATTTACCAGCTGTTCCCATTAATTTGATTTTAGAAAAAGAAATGCTTCCCAATGCAGAAAAACTAAGCCTTAGAATAAATGAGCTTCTCAACAATTAAAGCATGGAAATTTTAGATAATTTTTTAATTGACCTTATAAAAGACTGTATGTCTTCAACTTCGGCAAAGTTTGGAACTTTTTTAACTTCTTCAATTTTTCAACTTCGGCAAAGTTTAAAACTTTGCCGAAGTTCTCTTTGCTGAAGTTTTCTTTCCCGAAGTTCTCTTTCCCGAAGTTCCCTTTGCCGAAGTTCTCTTTGCTGAAGTTAAATTTCCACAATTCTCTGGTGACAAAATTTAAAATTATCAATGTCTTCAAAGTATGAAATTACTTCTTCTCTTTTTAATTCTGTTTTAGAGTTTGATAAAATAATTTTATAGGAAGAAAAATCATACTTTTCTAATTGCTCATTAATAGCTAAAGAATTTTGATGAATATAAATTATACAGTTTCTAAGATAAACCTCATCCGTTATTCTTATTCTTTTAAAAGGGGTCTCAAATAGACTACCATGTCTATTATAATATTTATTAAAAGCTTGTGTATAACTACTCATTAATTTTGCAAATTGCTTGCTAACAATAGAATGTAACGCATGAATTCCCTCAGCTCTTATTTTAGTATTTTTATTCTGAGAATCAAAAAAAGTTTTTAATTCTACTTCTGGTTTTATTCTTACTAACAAGTGAAAATGATTTTTCATAAGGCAATAAGCATAAATATCAGCAACTGGCAATAAAAATTCTTTTGCCTTTTTTAAAAAATACAAATAATTATCTTTGTTTTTATAAACATCTTCACTGTTAATTCCTCTGTTATAGATGTGATAAAAAAATTCTGGCTCAAGATGGTCTCTTCTTATTTCCATTTTAGTTTTATGATTTTAATTTTTTTTAATCAACTTCGGCAAAGTTGGAACTTTTTTAACTTCTTCAATTTTGGCAAAGTTTAGAACTTTTTTGACTTCTTCAACTTCGGCAAAGTTTGGAACTTTTTTAACTTCTTCAATTTCGGCAAAGTTTAGAACTTTTTTCAACTTCGGCAAAGTTTGAAACTTTGCCGAAGTTCTCTTTCCCGAAGTTCTCTTTGCTGAAGTTAAATTTCCACAATTCTCTGGTGACAAAATTTAAAATTATCAATGTCTGCAAAGTTTGGAACTTTTTTAACTTCTTCAATTTTGGCAAAGTTTGGAGCTTTTTTCAACTTCGGCAAAGTTTCAAACTTTGCCGAAGTTCTCTTTCCCGAAGTTCTCTTTGCTGAAGTTAAATTTCCACAATTCTCTGGTGACAAAATTT
>JBKBLE010000019.1:0-43766 GCA_046296655.1 Cloacibacterium sp.
CCTGCAAAGAAAAACAAGAAAAATTACAATTAATTTACTGATTGTCTGCCTGTTGATGCTATTTTAAGGAGCGACTAATTATAGTTTTTTTCTCCGTAAGCAAGCGTTTTGATAGACATTTTAAAAATGAAATTAATGCGTAGGTTTTTCTGTCATTTAAGAATGGAATTTTCTGCAAAATTTTTGAGTTTTTCCATTTCGGTTTTTGCTTTTTTCTGCCCGATTTTTGTGGCCAAAAAAGTAAGCAATAATAAAACCAATGCAAAGATAGCAAGATAAATTGCCCAAGGAAAATCTTGGCTATTAATTTGTTTTGTAACAAACCAAATGGTGATAAAAACCATGAAAATAATAGAAAAAATAAAGTATAAGAACATGAAAAAAGTCCAAACGGCGGCACTTGGGCCAAAAGTTCCTCTGATAATGGTTTTTTCATCTTCCCTTTCTGCTCTGAGAGAAAGATAAGGTTTCCAAAATTCATTATGAGCGGTTTTTACCCAAATAGAAGCCACTTCTTTATTGATATTTCCTTGGATTTTAGGATTTTTTTGAAGTTCAGTTTTTAAATTCAATTCAAAATCCTCTTTACTCAAATCAGTTTCTAATTTGAATCTTGGTCTGGTTCTGATGGTATTGAGTTTTTTATCCATTAATTTTCTTGATAAGGAATAGGGTCTTTTAGAATAAATTCTTTGATTAAAGTTAATGAATTTCTTAGAAGTTTTAGGGTAATTGTTTTTTCTTCTTCAGACATGAAAACCTCAATGATTTGTTGAAGAGTCATGTCAGAAGTCTTTTTACCATTGATTTCTATAAGTTTGTCTCCTTTTTTGATGTCTGCTAAAAATCCCGGTGAGTTTTCTCTAACTCCAGCCACAGAATATTCTGGTTTTAATACAAATTTGTATTGAAATTCACTTGCGTCTTGAATTCTTATTGTGGTTCCTCTGTCGTTATTTGTAGATTCTGGAAGTTTTGGAAGTTCAACTTTTACCAAATCTTTTTCCCATTTCATGCCATCATGTTTGATGTTTAAAACGCTCATATTAAATCTGAAAGGTTCTTTGATAGATTTGGTTTTTTGATGAAAAATAAGCCATTTTTATAGTCGAAACCAATAGTAAATCTTTTTAAAACATCTGCGCCAATAGAACCAATTCTTTCTTTTACGAAATTCATAGATTTTACAGATTCTTCGCTCGGCATTGCTACGATAGGTTCATTTAAAATATTATTTCCAAGTTTCAGTGCGTGGATTCTACTGCGTTTTCCATAGATGTCACCATTAAATCCTCTTCCTAGAAAATCGTCTATATTAGGTCTATTATAGTTGAAATTTGGGATTCTATTTGGAAATAGCCACATAGCATCACTATTTCCTAAGTCAATGAGCATTTTTGCGGGGAAAAACTCCTTGGTTTGCTGTACTTCGGCAGTGTGATACGGTTTTTGGGATTCTACACTTATAGGTAATTTCTCAAATTTTCTGAAAGTTTTCTCAGAATAATATTTTCTATTGTAAACCGTTATTAGATGCCTTTCGAAATCTATTTTTAGAGGATTGTTTTTAAAAAAATGATAACCGATAATGCCATTTACAGGAATTCCTACATGAGAAGAAAAATTGAAGTCTTCGTCTAAGATGATGTAAATTTCGTGACTGAAATCCACAAAAGTTTTATTGACTTCTACTTTGTTTTGAGTAGATTTTATGCCTTCTATATAATTGCTTCCGCCAAGTCCTGTAAATCTTATTTTTTCTACATTTTCGAAGACAACTTCTTTGTTTTCTAAGCTAAAAAGTAAAGTTTCGGAAACGCCAGTGTCTAACAAAAAAGTAAGGTCTACATTATTGACTTTTAAATCCAAAAAAACTAAATTGTTGATTTGCCGAAAAGGAATGTTTACCTTTTTCTTATCCTCTAATATCTGAAAGCCATCCTGAGCATTGATGGATAAAGAAAAAATCAGAAAAAGAAAAGATAAGATTTTCATAGTCTGAAATTACAAAAAATATTTTAATAAAATTCAAAATATTTTGCAGATACATAAAAAAACTCCTCAGAATTTCTGAGGAGTTATAGTATAAATTATTTTCAGTCTTCTATCTTCCGATTTCGGACTTCCAATTTTTTAGTATCTGTAGTATTCTGGTTTGAAAGGACCTTCTACTTTTACACCAATATATTTAGCTTGTTCTGGAGAAAGTGTTTCTAACTCTACGCCTAATTTTTTAAGGTGAAGTGCTGCTACTTTTTCATCTAAATGTTTTGGTAACATGTACACTTTGTTTTCGTAAGCTTCAGAATTTGTCCAAAGTTCAATTTGAGCTAAAGTTTGGTTCGTAAATGAGTTAGACATTACAAAACTTGGGTGACCAGTTGCACAACCAAGATTTACCAATCTTCCTTCTGCTAAAATGATGATTTCTTTACCATCTACATTGTAAATATCTACTTGCGGTTTTACTTCAGTTTTGGTGTTACCATAGTTTTCGTTTAACCAAGCCATGTCAATTTCGTTGTCAAAGTGACCAATATTACAAACGATGGTCTTATCTTTCATTTTTTTGAAATGTTCAGCTCTTACAATATTAAAGTTACCTGTAGCAGTGATTACAATATCAGCATTTTCGATTACAGTGTCTAGTTTTTTCACTTCATAACCTTCCATAGCAGCTTGTAAAGCACAGATTGGGTCAATTTCTGTAACAGTAACGATAGAACCAGCTCCTCTAAATGAAGCAGCAGTACCTTTACCTACATCTCCGAAACCACAAACTACCACTCTTTTACCAGCTAGCATTACGTCTGTTGCTCTTCTGATTGCATCTACAGCAGATTCTCTACAACCGTATTTGTTGTCGAATTTAGATTTAGTAACAGAATCGTTTACGTTAATTGCAGGCATAACTAGAGTTCCGTTTGCCATTCTTTCGTATAGTCTGTGAACACCAGTAGTTGTTTCTTCAGAAAGACCTTTGATTCCAGCAGTTAATTCTGGGAATTTATCAAAAACCATATTGGTTAAGTCACCACCATCATCCAATATCATATTTAAAGGTTTTCTTTCTTCCCCAAAGAACAAAGTCTGCTCGATGCACCAGTCGAATTCTTCCTCGTTCATTCCCTTCCATGCATAAACTGGGATTCCAGCAGCAGCAATAGCAGCGGCAGCGTGATCCTGAGTAGAGAAAATATTACAAGAAGACCAAGTTACTTCTGCACCAAGGTGAACTAAAGTTTCTATTAAAACAGCAGTTTGAATAGTCATGTGAAGACAACCTGCAATTCTAGCGCCTTTTAATGGTTGAGAAGGACCATATTCTTCTCTTAAAGCCATTAAACCTGGCATTTCTGCTTCGGCCAATTGAATTTCTTTGCGTCCCCATTCTGCTAGGGAAATATCCTTAACTTTGTAAGGTAAATATTGAGTTTTAGTTTCCATAAAATTTGTTAAGTATTTTTTATAAATTTGACCAAAATAGTCAAAAAATTTTTGCAAATTTACATTCTTAATTTCTATTGACAAAATAATGCCCTTCTATCATGATTATTCTGATGAAAATGCTGTAATTCTTTACTGGAAGTATAGTGATGACGATGAATTTAACGTAGAAGAACTCATAGAACCCGAAAATCTGGAAAAAGTCAAAGATTATCATCCCAAAAAGTTATTAGAACATTTGATGGTAAGAAAAATGCTCAAAATGCTACTTCCAGAGCACAAAATTCTCTATAAAACCATCGGCGAACCTTATCTCTGGCCAGATTCCGCTCATATTTCTATCACGCATTCTTTTCCATTTGCTTCTTTAGCGGTTTCTAAGAATAGAATAGGAATAGATTTAGAGAAAATAAGTTCTAAAATTCTAAGAATTAAAGATAAATTTCTACACGAATCGGAACATATTTGGACTCAGAACAGAGAAAATGAAGTAGATTTATTGACGATTATTTGGGTCATCAAAGAAAGTCTTTACAAAGTTCACTTGTCTAAATATTGGTCGTTAAAAACTCATTATCAGGTATATCCTTTTGATGTCAATAACCTTTCTGAAATAAAATGCAGAGTTTTTGATGATTTTTTCAGCCATGATTTCACGGCGAAAGTTTTTAAAATAGAAGATTTTTACTTCGCCATTGTAGAAGAAAAACGCGATTTAGAAGATTAATCAGTTACTTTTTCTGCAATTTTTCTTTGGTCACGAGCTTGATTATAAATGAGTTCCAGTAATTCTCTGATGTTTTTGAGCTCAGTAAGATGAGAAATGTTTTTAGGATCTCGTCTATCGTAGAATTCATTTTCGGTGATTTCTTCTTTTCTTTTTTCTAAAAGTTCATTCACCAAATCTTCTGGCGTAAGTTTACTTTCTGCAAAATCATCTTTTTTAATTTCTTGTTTTTGCAAAATCGCAATGGTACGAGAAAGTTCAGCATTAATCTTATTTTTCCAATTTTCGAAGTCTATTTCACGATAAACTTTGTTTTTCTGCGCATACTGAGAAAGAGATGCACTGTAAGCGGTAAAGAGGTGAGAAGTGGTCACAAATTGATGAACGTTTTCTAGATTTTTCTGTTGACCTTTTGGGTCAGAAAGCATTTTCTGGAAATTATCAGAAAGATTGGCCAAACTTACCACAGCATGTTTTCGGCTGATTTTATAGTCTTGAATAGGAATGTGTTTTTGCTGAAGAATCTCAATGATATTATTTAAATATTTTTGATTGGCAAGGATGTAATTCAGCATAAAAGTTCTATTTTTCTGATGTTCCCAAACGGGCAAAACCAAGTAAGAAACCAGAAATACAATAACTCCAGCAATTGCTGTGTCAATCAGTCTTTCGATAAAAAGTTCTGAAAATTCTCCTGGTTTCAGGAAGTTGAATATCAAGAAAATATAAATCGTCATGAAGAAAACAGACCACGCATATTTATCTTTGAGAAAACTGAAAGTGAGCACCAAACAAATTAAGAAAATGACAAACTGTGCAACAGGATTCGTGATGAAATAAATCACAAACAATCCAGCAGCAGCACCGCCAATTGTTCCGTATAATCTGAGGATATTTCGGTGTTTGGTAATGCTGTAGGCAGGTCTCATAATTGCTAAAATCGTAATGAGAATCCAGAACGCCTTTTGAATATGAAAAATTTCAATTTTGGAAATGGCGTAACCCACTAATAATGCGGTAGTTATTCTTACAGCATGTCTGAAATGATTGGATTTGATAGAGAAATTTTCTAGGAAAACTTTTGAGTTAAGTTTTTCGTCTTTTTGTACAAATTTTTCTAAATCTAGTCCTGTAGAAAGGCTTTTTGCCAATTTAATATCTTGAGATTTTAAAAGATATATTTTTTGAATTTCTTCTGAAATGGCAGAAATTCTGTGCATGATTTGTCTCAAAATCATGAAATCTTCTAACGTTTCGGCGTTCAGGTGTTGATTTCTGAGTTGGTAGTATTCTTCGTGTAAGGCATGAAGTTCTGCAGAAATATCAGTAATGGGAGTGGTTTTTAATCCACCTTGAATAGAAATCCCGATGTGAACCAATTCATTCGATAATAAATTGAGATAATTGTGGATTTTTTCTAAAATATTTTTATTTCCAAAAGTATTTTGCAGTTTTCGGTAGTCGTTGGTTGAAGTGAGTAAAATTTCGTAAAGGTCAAGTGAATTGAGGAAAAGCTGCATCAATAATCTACTGGTAGAAGTAGATTCTCTTACGATTTGTCGGGTTTTGAAAACCACTTCTCTTGTCGCTTCTTGGTGTTCTTTGATTCGGACTTGCAATGCAAAAATTTGCTTGTACAAAACATCGAAATCTGGTTTAGAATGGTAAAACTGAGCTTTTAGTTTCAAATAATTACCGAGTTCTATGTAATTTTCGCCAATCATTTGTTCTGCCAGTTTATAAGGTTTGATAACCGTTACCAGCATGAAAACCAAGATGAACCAAATTCCACCTAAAGTAAAAACCAATGCATTATAAAACGCAGAATGACCACCAGGAGCGCCATCTATAAAAATGGCGAAAACCACTAATGTGAGGGAACCTACTGCTGCTAAACGTTGTCCGTAAACGCCTAACATGGTGAAAAACATCCCGAAAATGATAATTTCTAAAAAAATAAGCGGTGGGAAATCTTTCAGCAATCCCGCAATAAGCGAGACAAAGAAGTAAAATCCAGAGGCAACTATCAGTGCGTTTCTTCTTCGGTGAAAAGGACCTGTAGAATCCGTAAGTGCTAGGAAAATGGTTCCGAGTGGAAATAAGAAAAATTCTTTCAGTAAACCTAAATACGCCAAAATAATACTCGGGATTACTACGGCTAAAGCAATTCTGATTCCTGAGTAAATATATTGACTGGTGATAAATTTTTTAAGTTCCGAAGCATAATTCATTTTGCAAAGATAGCAATTGTCTCGTAAGTCTGAGATTCTGGAATATTACTAAACTCTGAATTTTGTAAAAAAACACCGCGCCGAATTGAAAATTCGGCGCGGTGAAAAAAATATTTTATTAATCGTTAATAATCTTCATTATTGTAAGATTCTTCGCCAATGTTCCAAGTAAGTCCAAATCTTAAAGTGTTATCAAGAGCGGTATTTACTTTAGAAGTATTGATGAGGTAAGATAAATCTAGACCAAAAGAGTTGTATTTTAGACCTACACCTACAGTTGCGTATTGTCTTGCTCCTTGAATTTCACTCTCTCTGAAATAACCTGTTCTCACCGAAAAAGCATTGTCATAAGAATATTCTAAAGAACCACTGTACATAATACTTTCTTTATTGCTGAAAGATTTTCCGATTCCTTCGATTACGCCCACATTTGGAACGTTACCTGTTTCGTCTGGACCAGGAACAAGTAATTTAGAAGCTTCTAAAGTTAAACCTACTTTGTTGACTTCGTCTAAAAATAAATCATAACCAGCTCCTAATCTGAAAGTGGTAGGTAAATATGAACGTGAATTTTCGTCGCCTGTGTAATCTAATCTTGGACCTAAATTTTGAATTGCCCAACCAGCTCTTACTCTTCCTTCATAATCACCAAAACTGGTGTGTTTATAAGTTTGTAAGTACCCCGAAACATCTACTGCGAATGAATTGGCTGGTTTCAATGAACTGTCTGTGTTAAATCCTCCAGATAAATCAGAACGGATATATCTACCAGTTACGGCCATAGAGTAGGTGTCTGATAATTTTAAAGCATAGGCTACATCTATTGCAAATTCATTTGGTTTTGCGGTTCCTTCATTTACCACTTCGCTTCCTACTAATCTGGTAAGGTTTACTTCTCCCATGTTGAAATAATAAATACTAGCAGAAAGTGAAGAACGATCTTCTTCTCCTAACATAGTATTATAACCTAGATATAGTAAAAATACATCGTTGGTGAGTTTTCCCATCCATGGAGTATAACTTACTGCAGCAGAAGAGGTATTTCTACTAAACGGAAACTTAGAAGCATTCCAAAATTGTGAAAAAGCATCTGCGCTTGTTGCTACACCTTGGTCTCCTAAACCTCCCGCTCTAGCATCTGGAGAAATCCTTAAAAAAGGAGCTCCTGTAAGCACAGGATAAGTATTTTGTGCCATCGCCAAACTTCCGATTCCAATACTTAGTCCTAAAAAGAGTTTTTTTGTTAATTTCATATTTGTTTTTTCTATTTTAAAATCACTAATTTTTCTACTAAAGAGGCAGTTCCTTTACATTTCTCTTGATTTTGACTCTTTACTAAAACTTTGTAAATATAAGTTCCTTTACCAACTGGAGCGCCAAAATCATCATTTCCGTCCCATTCTATAGCAGTTCTGTGTGTTCTATATCCTTCTAAAAATGGAGTAGAAGTCACTGTGGTACTGAATGTTCGCACTAACTTTCCTGTGATGGTATAGACTTGAACATTTACATCTAAAACATCATCACAATTGTGTTCAAACTGTATATACGTTTTATTGGTAAAAGGATTCGGCCAATTTAGTAATTTTTTAACAACCAAATTTTCGGCTTCTGGGTCTCTTACTACAAAGTTTAACGTTTGAGTAGTCGAATTATTGTTAATGTCCCAAACTTTAAAGGTCAATTGGTGATTTCCAGGTTTTAAATTCTGGAAAGGATAGAGTACAGAGCCTTTCTGATAGTCTAAGAAAGAAGCGTTAATACAACCATTTCCTGTTCCCGGAGTATAAAAATCGTTCAGAACAGTGGTATTGGTCACTTCGCCGTCAAGAACTACGGTGATGTCATGACCAATTCCTGAACCTGTAGAGTTAATTCCTGTATTATCTGTTACACAAGCCAAAAGATTAGGGTTAGAATCTGTAATTCCTCCATCTACAAAATTGGTGTTGTTTAAGTACAATTGAACTTTTGGAACTTCATTATCATTAATTCCGTTTGGATTAATGTCTCCAACTTTTTGTGTTTTATTATTGAAAACATCAAAAACATTATTATCTGCATAAGCCAATATTCTACCGTCTCCCACAGTATAATTAATGTCTTTTGGCATATAGAATTCTACGGTGAAAGTTCCATTGGTAACCGTTCCAGAAGCTTTCACAATCGGGCTTCCTTCTTCGAAATAATTAAGAACTGGAGTTAAGTTTCCATCATTATTGAGGGTTTTCTTGGCTAATTTTTTATCAAAAATATTGATGACTACTTTACCATTAAAAGTATTGTCAATCGCTCCTGATTGATTATTAACATGCCCCGTAATTTTTACAAAATCTAACGCTCTTAATTTTTCAGGATCAGGAGATTCTATATTATCAATTACAATTAAATTTTTTGGTCTGCTTAATTTAAGGGCGGGGTCTCCTAATAGATTAACTTTTAGGTGATTAGAGTCTGTTCCATATTCTCTTTTTGCAGCTAAAAAAGCATCGCCTACTGATAAAAAGTCATTGTTGTATAGTTTAAAGAGATTTTTGGTGAACGTTTCTGTAAATAATCTTCCATAAACTACAGCAATTGCTCTAGAAGAGGTAATCATAGAATTGGCTCCACCTTGTGGTAGTTTCATCAATTGTTCTCCAGCAGATGAAGTATTGTGGTCATCCCAAAGTGTAAATTCACAAGTAATGGTACTGATGAAAGGAAATCTGGTGTAAGCGTTATTGTAATTATTAAAAGCTACAATTTCTTGAGTAGTCAAAACTCTTTCTTGCGCCCAACCGTTAATTCCTCCATGTCCGAAATAATACAGATATAAACTGTTGCTCATTGCGTTCGTAATGGCTTGGTTTACTTGTGGAAATCTTTGTCCACCTGCTGTACTTTGACCCGGAAAAGCATCTAAGTATAATTTTTTGATATTATATTCTGGTTTGTCTGTATTTCCTTCAAAATTATTGGCTAAAACCAAGTTCATCACATCATGGAAAGTTCCTTTGAGATAAGGATTCGTACTGGTATCTACACGACTGTCTTGGTCATCATCTACCACGAAATTCATTTTAAGTCTCCAATCTCCAAAAGGCGAAGATTGTCCCGGAACTGCATTGTAATAAGAAAGCGTTTTATCGACTAAATTTTTTGCTTCAGCAATATTTTCTGCCGGAAGTCTTCCTACTGGAATATCAGGTAGAATGGCATAAATATAAGTTGTGTTTTGTGGAGTAGTCATCCCGAAATAATCATCGGTTACAAATGATGCTTCGTAGTTTTCACTATAATCACTTTGATAACTTGGGATATAATTTTTATTATTGGTGGTAATATTTCTATAATCAAATGTAGTGTCTCCTAAGATAAGTACATATTTTAGCGTTCCAGCTGGAGTGTTTAGTTTGGTAATAAAATCTCTAATCGCCGTTAAATCTTGTCCACCAGAAGAAAATTCATTGTAAATTTTCTTCACATCAGCTACTTCTACATGATAATTTTTTTGAGTTCTGTAATAATTGGCAATTCTTTCGGCTTGCGGAGTAAAATCGCGAGTGGTAACAATGAGGTAGTCTACATTTTTTAAACCAGATAAGTCTTGATTGTCCACTTTTTCAACAAAAAGTGGCTCAAAAGAAGCAGAATTTTTAAAGGCTACAAATTCATTGTTGAAATATGGAGAATTTGTAGTGTATCCGAATGAAAATTGCGCTCCTGAAGATTTATTGACTATTTTTTTAGCGTTTGTAATGTCTGAAACATCCCAAATCTGCTCTACGTTTGTGGCGTTTTCTACCGTAAATCCGAAAGTTTCTCCAGAACCTGTAGGAATTTCAAAAACTCTGAAATTCATTTGTGCATCATTGTATACAAGGTCTTGTTTGTATTGAACTTCGGCATAATCCAGATAATAAGCAACCAAAGGATTAGAAGATTCTAAAGTGTAATCTATTTTAAGTGTCGTTCCGCTTAGATTTGAAGCAGAAGTTTCCCAAGGAATTTCTTTGATTTTAATTTCTGGGGAATTGCTAACCGTAAAACTGCTGCTGTTTTGTCCGTTGATGCTGAATGTAATTTTGTCATTGGCAGCATTCTTCACATAAACCGAAGATTTTATTTTTACCGTATCCGTAGGTTTAATAGCGGTTTTGGTAGTAAAAGAAACCGATTTATTGGCATTAAAAGCATCTCCCACCCAAAGTCTACCAATATTCAAGAAATTGGTTTTTTCTTCATTGATAAATTGATAGTCGTCATAACGAGTGTAAACTTTGGAAGATGGCGCAATATCCGAAAGGGTAACTCTTTTCCCTTCTCCTTTGTCAAAATTAATGAAGTAATAAGAGAAATTTTCATAGATATTTACACTATTATCACTGATGTGTGCCAATCTTGTATCTTTGCGCTTATAACCTTTTCCATTATTTTTATTATATAGGTTATAACCATGTGGACCTTGAGCGTAGAAAAGTGCATAGTCATTTTCGTCCCATTTTCCATCTTCTTCACCGATAACTTGTATCGCGTTTTCTTGTAAAGCAGCATATCTGAAATCCTGATTGAATTCTGGCAACATTAAGCCACCATTTCCATAAATTCTGAAATTTTTAGGATTAATGTTCGATGGATTGATGCCATTATCTCTAAGGAATTTTGTTGTGATTTTGAAAATTCCAGACTTGTCGACTTTAATTTTATAGAAATTTCCTGATTTTAAAGGATTTTCGGTAGAGCCAATTAAATCAGAAGTTCTAGAAGTTCTTTGGTTGTTAACCGTTTTTTTTACTAGTTCAAAAGAAGTTAATCTATAAAGTGTATTTTTATCTTTTTTAATGGTGGCAATCACTACATTGGTGAGAAATTGCCCGTTGATGGTTTGTTTTTGACTATTAGAGTATGCAATTTCTTTAGTGGAAACATTATCCGCAAGTAAACCAAATACTTCTTTAGCTGGAATTTTTTCCCAAACTAAATTTTTAATATCATATTGAGAAGATTCCTTTTCTTTTTTAGAAAAAGTAAGATAAGGAACTCCATTAATTACAGAATAATTTTCGTTTTTAAAAAATGGAAGATTGTATTGGAATGTTCCATAATCCATTATTTTGTTTCCTTCCCATTCTATCGTAGTTTTTTGACCGAATAAATGGCCAGTAAAAAGTACAAAAAGAAGTAGTAATAAATTTTTTTTCATAGTCTAAAATTGCGCTACAAAATAAACGAAAAATACAAAATTTTCATATCAAACAATAAAATAAATTTTAATACGTTAAAAAAAACATAAAAAATCTTACTTTTGATGTATGATTAATAAAATAAATTATTTTTCTTTGTAGCTCGAAATTATCTAAAACAATTATGAAAAAACTAAAGTTTATTTCATTGCTTGCACTAGGCGCAACATTGCTTCTAACCAGTTGTGGTGGAGGTGGTAACGTAAAAAGTGGAGGCGGAACCAAAAAATTTACCAGCAAAACAGGTTGGAAGCCTAATGACACGAAAGGTTGGTTCTTTACTGGTAAAAAACAAAAACCAAAAGGATGGCCAGGAATGGTCTATGTAGACGGAGGTACTTTTACCATGGGGTTGGTAAAAGACGATGTAATGCATGATTGGAACAATACCCCAAGAAGAATGCAGGTAAGCGCATTTTTCATCGGTGAAACAGAAATCACTAACTATGAATATAGAGAATATGTAACTTGGCTTAAGTTTGTATTTCCTCCTTCTGATCCAAGTTTTAAAAATATTTATACAGGAGCTTTACCAGATACATTGGTTTGGAATAACAAATTATCAAGAAACGATTACGCGGAAACTTATTTCCGTGCTCCAGAATACGATTACTATCCTGTAGTAGGAGTTTCTTGGCAGCAAGCTTCTAGATATTGTGATTGGTTAACTGATAGAGCCAATGAAAAAGAGTTAATGAACCAAGGACTTATTGATAAAAGTTATTACGCCAATGATGCTAATAATCAAGGTCCGAATGCATTTAACTTAGACAAGTATAAAGCTAATGATCCAGAATTAGATGCTTATTTGAACAAACAAAGACAGCAACAAAAATCTGGTATCAAAACTTCTAACGCTAGAATTCAAGCAGCAAATAGAAATGCAACCGCTGGTTTAGTAACTAAATTCCGTCTTCCTACAGAAGTAGAATGGGAATATGCAGCGCTTGGTTTACAAAAAAATAGAGAGTACAACAATTACCTAGGAAAAGAACCTGTAATTGAAAAATTAAGAGGTAAAAAAGGTAAAAACAAAGGTATGTACCTAGAAAACTTTAAACAAGGTAGAGGTGACTATTCTGGTGTTGGTGGTTGGAATAATGACGGTTCTCCTACAACTGCAGACGTAAGACAATATCCTTCTAATGATTTAGGGATTTATGGAATGTACGGAAACGTAGCAGAATGGACTGCAGACGTTTACAGACCTATCATAGATGAAGAAGCAAGTGATTTCAATTATTACAGAGGAAATATGCCACAGCAAACCGTGAAAAATGCTGATGGAACTTATAAAAAAGTTGATCCTAAAGATATGAAGTTCGAAAGATTAGCGGATGGTAGAGAAATCTACAAAGGCTTACCTGGAACTTATGAAAGAAAAACTGTAGAAGATCAAAGAAATTATAGAGATGGTGATTTCATGTCTTCATTAGAAGCTGGTTATGGTAAAGAAGTAGACAGTTCTATGGCAGAATACAATATGTATAACTCACCTAAAACTCAATTCATCGTAGATGATAAAGGTAGAGTAATCTTGCAAAAAGATAATAAGCCTAGAACAACTAAAATTTCTAATACGGTAAGAGTTGTAAAAGGTGGTTCTTGGATGGATACTGCATATTGGTTAGACCCAGGACAAAGAAGATTCAAAGAAGAATCAAAATCTTTCAGATGGATTGGTTTCCGTGTAGCACAAGATGCTAGAGATACCAACAATAAGAGAACGAAGAGATAAAATTTCTTTTAAATAATTTAAAATCCTTCCTTTTTTGGAAAGGATTTCTTTATTTTACCACATGAATATTACAGATTTTTATGCGCTTTATTTACAAGCCAATAAAGTAACCATAGACAGCAGAAAAATTGAAAAAAACGATATATTTTTCGCTTTTTCTGGTGAGAATTTCAATGCAGCTACTTTAGCTGAAACAGCTTTGGATAATGGCGCTCTTGCCGTAATTGTAGAAGATAAAAATTTTGAAAATACTGCTAAAAATATTTTTTATGTAAAATCTACTCTAGAATTTTTACAGGATTTAGCAAAACATCACAGAGCACAGTTGAGCATTCCTATTATAGCTTTAACAGGAAGTAATGGGAAAACTACGACCAAGGAAATCATTCATGCTGTTCTTTCGCAGAAATACAATACCCAATATACTTTTGGGAATCTCAATAATCATATTGGTGTTCCTTTAACCATTCTTTCCATAAAACAAGAGCACGAAATGGCGGTGGTAGAAATGGGCGCTAATCATCAAAAAGAAATAGAGTTTTTATGCACCATTGCTCAACCTAATTTTGGATATATTACCAATTTCGGGAAGGCACATTTAGAAGGTTTCGGTGGAGTAGAAGGTGTAATCAAAGGGAAATCTGAATTGTATGATTACCTCAAATCGAATAATCAATTTGTAGTAGTGAATGAAAATGATCCTATTCAAGTTGAAAAAACAGAAGGATATGATTTGGTGATTCCTTTCGGTAGAAGAGATTCTGAGTTTTATTTCGAGAAATTTACAGAGAATAATTGCGTAGGAATTATTTATAATGAGGTAGAAGCACTTTCAAAACTTACAGGAGATTACAATTTTACCAATCTTTGTGCAGCTACCAGTTTAGGTTTGTATTTTGGGATTGATTTTCATTTAATCAAAAAAGCCATTGAAGAATACACACCAACCAATATGCGTTCTCAAATCGTGAAAAAAGGAGATAAAACTTTGGTTTTAGACACTTACAACGCGAATCCTAGTTCTATGAAAGTTTCCCTGGAAAATTTCAATGATTTTATTGGAACTAAGACCATCATCATTGGTGATATGCTAGAATTGGGCGAAGAAAGCGCAACAGAACATTCTCAAATTTTAGAATTGGCGAAATCGCTTAATTTTGATGAAATCATTACTGTTGGTCCGCATTTTAAAGAAGTAAATGCTTCTGGAATTGCATTTTTAACTACACAAGATTTAATCAATTATTTAACCGAAAATGAAATCCATTCGCAGAACATATTGCTGAAAGCTTCACGAGGAATCGCACTCGAAAAAGCTTTGGAATTCATTAAATAAAAAAGAAAAGGTGGAAACTTTAATTTCCACCTTTTTTATATTGCAAAAACCTCGCTCAAAATCAGTTTGATGTTTTTAAAAGTATTGGGTAAAACTTCGTCGTTAATTTCGGTTTGCGTTTTCCATTCTACTTTTGTAATTCCTTCTTCGGTTTGAGGAATCGGTTCTTTTTGACCTACATAAGTCATTTTAAACCAATGCGTGGCTTTCAGAATTCGTTCTTCCTTTCCTTTTCTTTTTTCTTTGTAAATATGGAAAGTAGTATTCACAAATTCTTCTAAAATAAGCTCTGCAAGTCCAGTTTCTTCTTCTATTTCTCTTAGCGCAGCATTTTCTAGAGATTCTTCTGGCTCTATTTTACCTTTCGGCAAGTCCCATCTTCCTAATCTGTGAATGAAAAGGATTTTATTTTCTTGGTTGAAAACAATCCCACCTGCTGCTTCTACAACTCGTAACATACCCGTCAATTCTTCCCAAATTTGCTCTAAATTCTCACCATAAATGTTAATTTCTGAGGTAGAAGTATTTTCGAGCAAATCTATGGCGATTTCCAAGGTGGTGGTTTCTTCATAAGGCAAGTTCTTCTCAATGGGAATTGGAGATTTACTGATGCTTAATCTTTTTTCATTGACAAAAACTTTATACATTTGTAATTATATTAATTTTTACAAAAATATTAAAAAAATGAATTTAGAAGGAAGAAAAGTTATAGTAAATAAATCTTCTGAGCAACTTTTTCAAATGCTTAAAAATCCTGAAGATTACAAACACTTAATGCCAGATAGTTTAACCAGTTTTGAGCACAGAGAAGATGGCTTTAAATTTGGTTTAAAAGGAATGCCAGAAGTTGCCCTTAAAATCGCTGAATTGGTAGAAGGTCAGAAAGTAGTTCTGAAGTCTGCAAGTTCTTCATTAGACTTTTCACTTACAGGAAACATCTCTCCAGTAAACGAAAACCAAACAGAAGTTCAGTTATTATTCGATGGAAATTTTAATCCATTTATCAAAATGATGGTAGAAAAACCATTACAAAACTTCTTAAATGCACTTACAGACAAGTTAGAGCAACTTTAATAGCATTTAAACGATAAATAAAAGGTTTTAGATTTCTTCTGAAACCTTTTTTTATACCAATATTCCGCTACAATGATTCTCTGAACTTCCTGTTGCTGAACAAAGTACATTGACCTCATTTCTGAGTCTTAAAACGCCCATAAAAGCGAAAATCAGCGCTTCTTTGAAATTGATAATGTTTTCGTTTGGAACAATGAGTTCTGTCTGTGATTTTTCTCGAATTTTTTCTAATAAATAAGTATTGAAAGTTCCACCACCAGTTACTAAAACAGTTTTGAGTTGATTGTCATTAAAAACTTTGGCAATTTGTTCGGCAATATGTTCGGTAAAAGTTGCGATGATGTTTTCAGGAATTTCGTCTTTTAACAAAGGTAAAACCTCTGAGTTCACAAATTCCACGCCTAAAGATTTTGGAGCGGGTTTTTGATAAAAGGTTAAAGCATTTAACTCTTCTAAAATTTTGAAATTAATAGCACCATTTCTAGCAAAATCACCGTTTTCATCATAGTTTTTGCCTAATTTTTCAGCAAAATAATTCAAAACCACATTCACTGGCGAAATATCAAAAGCCATTCTTTGATGGTTTTTCTGTAATGAAATATTAGAAAATCCGCCCAAATTGAGACAAGCATCATATTGCGAAAATAAAAGTTCATCTCCAATCGGAACTAACGGAGCGCCATTTCCGCCCATCAAAACATCTTGACTTCTAAAATCGTAGATTACGGGCTTTTTGGTTGTTAATTTTATGGCTCTTCCATCGCCGATTTGCAAGGTGAATTTTCGTTGCGGTTGATGAAAAACAGTATGACCGTGAGAAGCGATAAAATCTAAATCAGTAATATTATTTTTGGAAATAAATTCTTGTGTTTTTTCGCCGAGATAGAAACCATATTCTTTGTCTAACGCCAATAAATCTTCAGCCGAAAGTAGAATAGCATTTTGCAGACGATTTTTCCATTCTGGAGAGTAAGGAATGGTTTCGGTTTTTAGAATTTCAAATTCCCAATTGGTAATATTTTGGAATTTTGCATAGCAAATGTCTAAACCATCAAGGCTGGTTCCGGACATTAAACCAATGGCGAAATATGTTTTCATGAACTAGAATTAATAAACCACAAAAGATACAAAAGATTTCTAAGGAAAATTTATTCAAAAGTAAAAAAAGTAAATTATAAACCTAAATCTCTACCTTTACCTTTACCTTTACCTTTACCTTTACCTCAATCTTAATTTCCAGAATTTGGCATTTTCTTCACATTGAAGTCTCCAGAATTGTTGTAGAAGGTGTATTCAGAGAAATCATCTTTTGCATTCATTCCATTTGCCGCTACGAAAATTGAACCGTCTTTATCTGTAATGAAAACGGTATCTTTAGTGTACATTCTTTGTTTTGCTTTGTCCCAATAAATAGACTGCATGGCAAAAGTTTGTCCTTCGTTATTGATAACTTTTACATTTCCTCTGGCTTCGTAGAATTGTTTTTTGTCAATCATTTTGGCATATTTTGCCCAAAGTTTTCCTGGCGTTTTTGGTTTTTTAGAATCATAGAATTCCAGATAGAGTCCTTTTCTTACCACTACATAAGGAGTGTCTACAAATTCATATTCTTCTAGCAATGGTGCTTTGAAACGCACTTTTACCATTCCAGAATCTTTTTTTACAATGTCTGCATTGTAGATGATTCTAGAAGCGAAATTGGTGTTTTTTTTATCATTTACTTTGGCCAAATCTTCTTCGCAAGAAGTCAAAGCAAAAAATATAGCCAAACCTGAAAAGGTGACTATATTTTTAAATAATATTCTTGAGAATTTTTTCTGCATTTTTATAGATTTAACTATAAAATTTATGAATAAGTGTATTGTTCGGTTTATTCGTAAACTCTTTTCTGGAACCATTTATCAGCAAAATTAATTCCAACTTTTACGTTGAAGAAATTCTGTTGGATAAGATTGTTTTCTAACGTTCCTCTTCTACCCAATTCTAATCCTAAATCTATACCACTCATTCTTACCGCATTTGATTTTTCGAAAGGTAAAGTAAGACCAGCAGTGATTCCGTATTGGTTAATATTGGTTCCGTTTACGCTCAGATTTCCTTTTTCATAGAAAGCACCATATCTATAAACTACACGGTTAAAATAGCTTCTGAAGTCATTATAATTAGGCAAATACCAACCACCAGCAGAAATTCTATAAGAATCTTGGTAAGTGAAAGGCTGTCCTAAAAACATGGTAGTAGAACCTTTCTTATAATCGATTTGTGCAGAAGCGAACCATTTTGCATCATGACCATAACCAATCCCTAAAGAAGCTTCTGTAGGAATAAGATTTTTGTCTTCGCTGGTTTTGTTTTCTATTTCGGTAACGTTTAATTTTTGGTCTAGATAATAGTAATAAGTACTGTTTAAGAACTGAGTTTTTACATTACCAGTGGTTCCAAAAGTATAAGTTGCACCTAAAGTAAGTTTTTTATCGTTTTTAAATTTTTTCTGATAGGTAGAACCTAATGTAAAGTTAAAACTTTTAATTCTATTAGATGTTTCAAAACCATTAATCAGTTCAGCATTAGAATAAGCCAGTTCTTCTACATCTGATAATTTTCCGAAGTAGAAATTACTTCTTACACCTACTGCAAATTCTTTGTTTACTTGATAACCAAAAGCTGCTTGAATAGTACTTAGTGTACCTTCACCATAAAAGCGATTTGCTTTTACAGTACTGTCTGCAAGGATTTTAGAAGTGATAATATCATATCTTTTAGAACTATACGGTTGATATCCTAACCCGAATTTCAATTTTTTAGAAATTGGGAAAGCTATAGAAATATTAGAAAGATAATTAGAATGTTTATTAGCGCTTAATCCATTAAAATCAGATTTTAAAGATTGGTTCTCATTGGTCATTTGAACCCTGAAAGAAGTAAGCTCTAGATTGGTGTTTGCAGCTGGGTTTTTAAAATTAAAACTATTGTTGAAATCCCAAATGTAAGCAGTGTTTATGCCGCCCATTGAGCTGGTTTCTACAGAGTTATCATATTTTACTTCGCCGATACCAAATGCTGCATAAGGAGAATTACCTAAACTTTGCGCTTCTACACTTAAACCAACAGCAATGAAAGGTAAAAGAAAAATTCTTTTTATCATTATCTTTTTTAATTAATGCGCAAATATCTTAATTATTACTGAAACGTGAAAGTTAATAAGCGTTAAATTTCACAGGATTAAAGACGAATTTATCAGAAAATTCATTGAATTTAACTCAAAATTGAAAAAACTTGTAGTATCTGTCTTTTCACTTTCCACCAAATTCTTATCTTTGAAACTATGAATTGGGAAGAAATTGTAGGACAAAAAAAAGTTATAGAAACGCTTAAAGATGCCATAGATAAAGAAAGAGTAGGGCATGCTCAGTTATTTATTGGTGAAGAAGGTTTCGGCGTTTTACCATTGGCTCTGGCTTATGCTAAAGAAATTCTAAAAAGAGAAAATGAACATGCTGCTTCTAAAGTAGAGCATCTCAATCACTTAGATTTACATTTTAGTTTTCCCGTTTTTACAGAAAAAAACAATTCTTTGAGTCAAAGATTGTTTGAGGATTTCAGAAATATGATTTTAAAAAATCCTTACGCTTCCATCAATGATTGGAATGAAGTTTTAGACGCTCAAAACAAGCAATTGTTTATTTCTGCTGATGAAGTAGATGCACTGAATCAGAAGTTTGCGCTAAAAAGTTTTGAAGGAGGAACTAAAATTCTCATTATTTGGCGAGCCGATAAAATGAATGTAACAGCAGCCAATAAATTTTTGAAATTTCTAGAAGAGCCACCAAAAAAGACGATTATTTTGCTTCTTGCAGAAAAAATAGACACCATTTTACCAACTATTTTATCAAGATGTCAAGCGATAGAAGTCCCTAGAATAGATGACGAAAGTCTAGAACAAGGAATCAGAAATCAATTTGATATTTCCGAAGAAAAAATAAAAGAAGTGATTCACCAAGCGCAAGGAAATTACAATACCGCGCTACAATTGCTTCAAAATGATTCTGCGAATGAAGAATTTGAGGAACTTTTTATCGATTGGGTGAGAAATGCTTTCATGGCGAAAAAGAAACCAGAAGTTTTGAGAAATATCGTTCTATGGGGAAGAAATATCGCTTCTTGGAATCGAGAAAAACAGAAAAATTTCTTAGATTTTTGTTCTGAGATGTTTAGATTGGCATTATTGCAAAATTATGATGCAGAACATTTGGTTTACAAACGTTTATCTAAAAACGGATTCAATTGGGAAGCGTTCACCAATTTTATTCATGGTGCTAATATTGTAGATATTTTGGAAGAAATCTCCGATGCTGATTTGCATCTTTATAGAAATGCAAATGCCAAAATCGTTTGGACAGATTTAGGCATAAAATTAACCAGATACATTCATCGAAGTGCATAAAAAAATCCCGAAATTTTCGGGATTTTATTTTTTTAAGCTGCTTTTTCCTTTTTAGCGGCACAACAAGATTTTTTGTCTTTGTTGGCTTCAGGTTTACAGTCTTTTTTGTCTTTAGAAGCGCTTTCTTTCTTTTCTTTTGCGCTACATTCTTTTTTATCTTTTGCTGCGCAACAAGATTTTTTCGGTGTTTCTTGAGCCATTCCTAATGTAAATACTGATATGGCTAATACGGCGATGATTCTTTTCATATTTTTAGAAATTATTTTGTTGAATTTTATGCAATATTAGTAAAATTTGATAACATTTTAATAAAGTGATTTAAAAATCACCATTTTTTTCTTCTAACATATATAAACGTGATAATCACGATAAGCCCCATCAAACCTAATGTAGCAAAGTAGCCATAAGGTTTTGTTAGTTCTGGCATATACTCGAAATTCATGCCATAAACTCCTGCTATAAAAGTAATAGGCAAGAAATAAACCGAATAAATGGCGAGCGTTTTCATGACCTGATTGGCTTTTTGGTCAGAGAGTGCCAGAAACAAGCTCATTAAGTTATTGGTTTGTAAATGCAAATGGTCAAAATCACTGATGGCATCTTTATAACTGTCTTTCAAGTCCTTTATTTCTACTGAATCTAGAGGTAGTTTTTCAAAAGAACTCACCCAATCTGATGAAAGATTCAGCACTTTCAGATTGAGTCCTACTTTTCTTTTGAAACGATAAAGCCTTTTCAACTGTGCAGAATTAGAAACGTTTTTTAGAAAAACTTCGTTTTCCATTTTATCTAATTGGTCTAGAAGAATCTCGTTTTCTTGTTCAAAGGAAATAAATATTTTTTGTCCTAAATGAAGCGCTAATTGATAAGGAGTTTTAAAATTTTCTGGGTGAATGGCTATTTCTTTCAAAAGGGATTTTATCGCATCGTTTTCTATTCTGTGTACTGTAAGAATGAGATTATCTTTTAAGAAAATTCCCAATTTGGTACTTACATCACTTATGGTATTGAGGATGAGTCTTTCGGTAGAAGTATTTAATCTGGTCAGGAAAAATTTAAGATTGCCATTGTCTTCAAACTTTGGCAAGTGATTTGGGTCTATACAGTCTTCTAACCAATAGTGATTGATATCATATTTTTTAGAAATTTCGGCAATGTCTTCTTGCTTCATTTCTAAGATATCTATCCATTCATATTCTATGGTTTTGTGAAGTGTACTCTCTGTCATGGTCTAATTGCGTTAATTTTATCAAATGTATAAATTTTTATAAATCTATAAAGACACATGAGTAAATAATTATTTATAAAACATTTTAATACATAATATTTATGACTCATATTAATTATATATTAAAAATAAAATCTTACTTTTGTACCCCACAAATTTTAAAAACTTTATGATCAAGAGTGTAATAAAAGGATATGGTTATTATGTTCCTGAGAATGTGGTAACTAATGACGATTTGTCTAAGTTGATGACTACTAATGATGAGTGGATTACGGAGAGAACAGGCATTAAAGAACGCCGTCATAGAAAAAATAGAAATGACAGCGAAGAAACGACAGCGTTTTTAGCAAAAAAAGCAGCTGAAAAAGCATTAGAAAAAGCCAATCTTTCTGCTAAAGATTTAGATTTCATCGTTTTTGCAACTTTAAGTCCAGATTATTTCTTCCCAGGAAGTGGTGTAGTTTTACAAGAAATGCTAGGTTGTGATACCATCGGTGCATTAGATGTAAGAAATCAGTGTTCAGGATTTGTTTATTCTATGAGTGTTGCAGATGCCTTTATCAAAGCGGGAACTTATAAAAATGTATTGGTAGTAGGAGCAGAAGTTCACTCTTTTGGTTTAGATTTTACTGATGATGGTAGAGGCGTTTCTGTAATTTTCGGAGATGGAGCAGGAGCGATTATTCTTTCTGCAAGTGAAGACGAAAACGAAGAAGGTGTTTTAGCAGTAAACATGCACTCAGAAGGAAAATATGCAGAAGAGTTAGCTGTGAAATTCCCAGGAACCAAATTAGGATGGATGGATAGAGTTCTTTACGAGCCAGAAGCTGTAGAAAGACAAGATATTTATCCAGTGATGAATGGTAATTTCGTGTTTAAACATGCGGTTTCTAGATTCCCAGAAACCATGATGGAAGCCTTAACTAAAGCTGGAAAAACTCCAGAAGATTTAGATATGTTCATTCCGCATCAAGCGAATTTGAGAATTGCTCAGTTTGTTCAACAAAAATTTGGTTTGCCAGACGAGAAAATATTTAATAATATTCAAAAATACGGTAATACTACCGCTGCATCTATTCCTATCGCATTATGTGAAGCTTTAGACCAAGGAAAAATTAAAAAAGGAGATTTGGTTCTTCTTTCAGCTTTCGGAAGTGGTTTCACTTGGGGAAGCGTACTTTTCAGATATTAATTTGATTAATCCATGATAATTAAGACCTTTCAGTATTTTCTGAAAGGTTTTTTTTTGTAACTAAAGTGACAAAATCGAAAGATAATTACCCTCTTTTTATTAATTTTTATGATATTTATCAAAATTGACAAATGTCAGCAAATAATAAAGGAATTTATTATAAAGTAGTTTGTAATTTAGTTCCAGAAATAATAAGAGAAAAATAACAAATTAATATATTATGGCTACAACAGCAAAAAATGAAAAGTATGTGTATTCCTTTGGTGGTGGTAAAGCCGATGGAAATGAGTCAATGAAGAATCTACTTGGTGGAAAAGGTGCTAACTTAGCAGAAATGGCAGGTCATAAAGATCTTAAACTACCTGTTCCTCCCGGTTTTACCATCACTACAGAAGTATGTACGTATTTTTACGATAATAAAAGACAATATCCTTCTACATTAGAAAAGCAAATAAAAGATGCACTTGCTCAAGTTGAAAAATTAATGGGCAAAAAATTCGGAGATGTTAAAAATCCTTTATTAATGTCTGTTCGTTCTGGTGCTAGAAAATCTATGCCAGGAATGATGGATACCGTTCTTAATATTGGTCTTAATGACGAAACTATCCAAGGTCTTATCGCAGAAAGCGGTGACGAAAGATTTGCTTACGATGCTTACAGAAGATTGGTAATGATGTATGCAGACGTAGTAATCGAAAAAGCAGGTGGTATGGAACCAGCGAAAGGTATTGGTATCCGTAAAATCATGGACGAAAGATTAGAAGAAGTTAAAAAAGAAAAAGGCGTAGAATTAGACACTGATCTTTCTGCTGATGATCTTAAAAAATTAGTAAAAGAATTCAAAGCTTTAACTAAAAAACACCTAAAACAAGATTTCCCTGAAACTCCTTGGGATCAATTAATGGGAGGTGTAGGTGCTGTATTCGCTTCTTGGAATGGTAAACGTGCGATTGAATACAGAAGAATCGAAAATATTCCAGATGAATGGGGAACTGCTGTAAACGTACAAGCTATGGTATTCGGTAACATGGGTAATGACTCTTGTACTGGTGTAGCTTTCACTAGAAACCCAGGAAACGGTGAAAATAAATTCTATGGAGAATATTTAGTAAATGCTCAAGGAGAAGACGTAGTAGCAGGTATCAGAACTCCAGCTCCTATCAATCAATATTCTAAAAATGACCACAGTAAAAATTTAATTACTCTAGAGAAATTAATGCCAGAGCAATACAAAGAGCTTGATGAAATTCAACAAAGATTAGAAAAACACTACAAAGACATGCAAGATATAGAATTTACCATCGAAAAAGGTAAACTATACATGCTACAATGTAGAGTGGGTAAAAGAAATGGTGTAGCTGCAGTAAAAATGGCTGCTGATATGTACAAAGAAGGAATGATTGATGCAGAAACTGCAATCCTTAGAGTAAATCCTAATCAGTTGGTAGAATTATTATTACCAATGTTCGACCCAGACATCGAAAAAACTCATAAAGTAATTGCTAAAGGTTTACCAGCTGGTCCTGGTGGTGCTGTAGGTAGAGTAGTATTCTCTTCAGAAGATGCTGTAGAATGGGCTTCTAAAGGAGAAAAAGTAATCCTAGTAAGAGAAGAGACTTCTCCAGAAGATGTAGATGGTATGCACAAGTCTGAAGCAATTCTTACTACAAAAGGTGGTATGACTTCTCACGCAGCTTTAGTAGCTAGAGGTTGGGGTAAATGTTGTATCGTAGGATGTAGCGAAATCTCTATCCACGATAAAGAAAAATATTTTGTAACCAAAGACGGTAAAAAAATAAAAGAAGGAGATTGGATATCTCTAAACGGTAGTAAAGGAACTGTTTACGAAGGTTCTTTACCTTTAATTGATGTAGATTTAAATAAAAATCAATCTTACAAACAATTGATGACTTTAGTAGATAAATACAAAACAATGGGTGTAAGAACCAATGCTGATACACCTAAAGATGCAGAACAAGCAACTTATTTTGGAGCAGAAGGTATCGGATTATTCAGAACAGAGCACATGTTCTACGGTGAAGGTAGTGATAAACCATTATTCTTATTAAGAAAAATGATCATGAGTGACACCGAACAAGAACGTAAATCAGCGCTTAATGAATTGTTCACTTTCGTGAAGAGAGATATTAAAGCTACATTAGAAGTAATGAAAGGAAATCCAGTAACCATCAGATTACTAGACCCACCATTACACGAATTTGTACCTCACGATAAAGCAAAATTACAAGAGTTATCTAAAGAGTTAGGTGTAAGCATGAGCATCTTAAACAGAAGAATCCATGCATTACACGAAAACAACCCAATGCTTGGTCACAGAGGTGTACGTTTAGGAGTTTCTTATCCAGAAATTACCGAAATGCAAGTAAGAGCAATCTTCGAAGCAGCTGCAGAATTACAAAAAGAAGGCGTAAAAGCATTCCCAGAAATTATGATTCCTGTAACTTGCGGTAGACACGAGCTTTCTCACCAAAAAGCCATCGTAGATAAAGTTTACGATGAAACTTTAGAGAAATTAGGTGTTAAAAAAATTCCTTACCTATACGGAACCATGATTGAAACTCCTAGAGCAGCACTTAAAGCAGATTCTATGGCAATGGTAGCAGACTTCTTCAGCTTTGGTACTAATGACTTAACTCAAATGTCTTTCGGTTTCTCTAGAGATGATATTGGTGGATTCTTACCTAAATATTTAGACCTTAAATTGTTACCAGGAGATCCATTCGTATCTATTGACCAATCTGGTGTAGGCGAATTAATCAAAATCGGTGTAGAAAGAGGTAGAAAAACAAAACCAAACTTAAAAGTAGGTATTTGTGGTGAGCACGGTGGTGATGCAGAATCAGTGAAATTCTGTCATTCTATCGGTATGAATTATGTAAGTTGTTCTCCATTTAGAGTTCCTATCGCTAGATTAGCTGCTGCACAAGCTGCAATCGAAGATAAAAAATATGTGAAAACTTCATAACAATATTTATAATTAACAATGATAAGCCGCGTAGAATTTTCTATGCGGCTTCTCTTTTTACTAAATTTAAGAAACATTTAACCTCCTAAAACTTTGTACTCTCGTTTACTTGCAGTAAATTAGTGTGTTTATTTAACATTCCTAAAAATACTAAAATCACCATGACTTACCAAGTAGTGCCTCATTCTCTTTTTTCTGAATTTGATATCCATCTTTTCCGTGAAGGAAAACACTTTAAACTCTACGAAAAAATGGGTTCTCATAAAGTAGAAATAGACGGTAAAACAGGAATCTATTTTGCGGTGTGGGCTCCTAATGCTAAACAAGTTTCCGTAATTGGAGATTTCAATAATTGGGATTCTAGAGTTTCTGAACTTAAAATCCGATGGGATGGTTCTGGGATTTGGGAAGGCTTTATAGAAGGCTTAGATTTTGGTGTGATTTACAAATATGGTATTCAAACATATAGCGGTGCTTATTTAGAAAAAGGCGATCCTTATGCTTTAAAGTGGCAACAAACCATTCAGGCGGCTTCTATTGTAGATACTACTTTCTACGAATGGAAAGACCAAGAATGGATGAAAAATCGCCATCAAAAAAATTCTTTAGAATCTCCTATTTCGGTTTATGAAGTTCATTTGGCTTCTTGGATGAGAGGAACAGATGATCCTAATCGTTTTTTCACGTACAGGGAAATTGCAGAAAGACTCGTTCCTTATGTTAAAGAAATGAATTTTACACATGTAGAATTTATGCCTGTGATGGAATATCCTTTTGATCCAAGCTGGGGTTACCAAATTACAGGTTTCTACGCAGCGAGTTCTCGTTTTGGAACGCCACAAGATTTAATGTATTTAATAGAAGAATTGCACAAAAATGAAATTGGCGTAATTCTCGATTGGGTTCCTTCCCATTTTCCGGGAGATGCGAATGGTTTGCATTATTTTGATGGAAGTTTTCTCTACGAACATGAAGACCCAAGAAAAGGATTCCACCCCGATTGGAAATCCCATATTTTCAACTACGGAAGATACGAAGTAAAATCTTTCCTGATTTCCAATGCTTGTTTTTGGCTCGATAGATATCATGCAGATGGTTTACGTGTAGATGCAGTACGTTCTATGCTTGAGTTAGATTATTCTAGAGCAGATGGAGAATGGGAGCCAAATAAATATGGAGACAATAGAAATCTAGAAGCGATAGATTTCATCAAAGAGATGAATACAATTGTGTACAGAGAATTTCCAGATATACAAATGATTGCAGAAGATAGCAGTGACTTTCCAAAAGTTACCAAACCTGTTTATGACGGAGGTCTCGGCTTCGGGATGAAATGGATGATGGGCTGGATGCACGATACACTAAAGTATTTCAAAGAAGATCCTATTGCCAGAAAATATCATCATCATAAACTCACTTTCAGTACCATGTACATGAATAATGAGAACTACATGTTGCCATTATCTCATGACGAAGTAGTACACGGAAAAAGCAGTTTGATTTTTAAAATGCAAGGTGACGAATGGCAGAAACACGCCAATTTAAGAGCATTGTATACCTATATGTACACGCATCCAGGTAATAAATTGCTTTTCATGGGTGGTGAATTTGGGCAAACTCACGAATGGGATTTTAGCCAAAGTTTAGATTGGCATCTTCTACAATATCCTATACATCAAGGATTGCAGAATTTTGTGAAAAATTTGAATACGGTTTTCAAATCCGAAAAAGCACTTTACGAAAATAATTTTAATCCATACGGTTTTGAATGGATTGAAGCCGATGATGCAGATAATTCTATCTATGTTTTTCTAAGAAAAGGAAAATCTGAAGATGAAGTACTCATGTCTGTATTGAATCTTACTCCTAGAACTTTCGATTATAAAATTGGGATAGAAGAAGGAACAAAATGGAAAGTGATTCTTAATTCAGATGCTCCAGAATTTGGAGGAAGTGGAGTAGTTCCAGAAATCAAATGGTACGAAGAAACTCCTTGGAATAATAAACCCAATTCTATGATTGTTACTTTGCCTCCGCTTTCAGGAATTATTTTAAAGCAAACGGAGAAAACTAAAAAGAACCAAGTAAAAAGAGCCAATAAAAAAGTAAAAAAATAAGATGAAAAATGAATGCTAAAACATCCATCTTCCATCACCCATCATCCAACAAAAATATTTAAAAAATGAAAGTTTTCCATTTAAGCGTAGAATGTTTTCCGGTAGCTAAAGTAGGCGGTTTAGCAGATGTAGTAGGTGCGCTTCCTAAATACCAAACCAAAATGGGAATTGATGCCAAAGTAGTAATGCCTTGGTATAATAAACCATTTGTAAACGAGAACGAATTCGAAGTAGTTTTTGATGGTTTTATTCATCAGATTCATCACATGTACCAAGTTTTGGTCATGAAAGAAAAACATAATGTTTTAGGATACGAATTGTATTTGGTGAAAATTCCAGGATTGTTAGATAGAGATCAAGTCTATGGTTATTTTGATGAAAGTCAGCAGTTTATAGCATTTCAGCATGCGGTTTTGCATTGGCTTTCTGCAATGGAAATTCGTCCAGATGTCTTGCATTGTCATGATTATCATACAGGTTTAGTTCCTTTTATGGTAGAACATTGTCAAGATTTTGACTTTTTAAAAGGCGTAAAAACCGTAGGAACCATTCATAATGGGGAATATCAAGGTACGATGGATTGGCAAATGTCTAATTATATGCCACGTTTTGACGCTTGGAAATGGGGACTGCTCGATTGGAACGGAAGAATTAATCCTTTGGCAACTATGATTAAGTGCTGTCATGAATTTACTGCAGTTTCTCAAGGTTATATGCATGAATTGTTTGAAGATGCTCAAGGTTTGCAAGATTTAATTAGACAAGAACACAGAAAAGCCCATGGAATCATCAATGGAATAGATACAGAAGTATGGAATCCTATGACGGATATAATGCTTAACGATCATTATTCTATAGAGAACGTTGAAGAAGGAAAAGAAAAAAATAAAAAATGGCTTTGTGAAGAATATGGTTTGAATCCAGAACTTCCGCTTTTTGCATTTATTGGAAGATTTGCTCGCGAAAAAGGAGCAGATATGTTGCCAGATATTGTAAGAAGAAGTATCACAGAAACTGAAGGTGCTTTAAATATTCTCATTTTAGGTTCTGGAAACCCACAAATAGAAAATACATTAAAACAACTTCAAGAAGAATTTCATGTGAATTTTGCGATGGATTTAGGATACAATGAAGCTTTGTCACACAAGATTTACGCAGGTGCAGATTTCTTATTGATGCCTTCTCGAGTAGAACCTTGTGGATTGAATCAAATGTATGCCATGAGATACGGAACTATCCCAATTGTACGTTATACAGGTGGTCTGAAAGATACCGTAACAGACATTTCTTCAGGAGGTTATGGTTTAAATTATACCTTCCCGGGAACTGATGATGCTGTACATGCCATCAAAAGAGCACTGTATTTATATGATGATAAAGAAGAAATGCAAAATTTACGAAAAACAATAATGAATTTGGACTTTTCTTGGCAGAAATCTGCTGAAAATTATGTAAATTTATATCGTAAAAATTAAATAGAGTTTCTTTTAAGGAAGTCTATTTTCGCTTTTTATAAAATTTCAAAATAAAACCACAAAATATATGAAACCAAGTGTTATATCTATTGTATTAGGAGGAGGTAGAGGTAGTAGATTATTTCCTCTTACAGATAGGCGTTCCAAGCCCGCAGTTCCCATCGCAGGGAAATACAGATTAGTAGACATTCCTATTTCTAATTGCCTTAATTCTGGCTTTAATAGAATTTTGGTGCTTACTCAGTTTAACTCGGCGTCGCTTAATTCTCATATTAAAAATACCTATCACTTTGATATTTTTAGCAAAGGTTTTGTGGATATTTTGGCAGCTGAACAAAGCACAGATAACGAAAATTGGTATCAAGGAACAGCAGATGCAGTAAGACAATCTATGCGTCATTTAGACAAATATGATTATGATTATATTCTCATTCTTTCTGGTGACCAATTGTATCAGATGGATTTCAAAGAAATGATAGATTTCCACATCGAAAAAGGCGGAGACATCACCATTGCTACCATTCCTGTAAACAGTAAAGATGCTACTGGTTTTGGAATTTTAAAAGCCAATGACGAAAACCAAATTACTTCTTTCGTAGAAAAACCATCTGCAGACGTTTTACCAGATTGGACTTCTGAGGTTTCTGATGATATGAAACAACAAGGTAGAGATTACCTCGCTTCTATGGGAATTTATGTATTTAATAAAAAAGTTTTGAAAAAAATGTTTGAGGAAGACAAAGGAGATGACTTTGGCAAAGACCTCATTCCAAATGCAATCAATAACGGATATAATACGCTAAGTTACCAATACGAAGGATATTGGACAGATATAGGAACCATCGGTTCTTTCTTCGAAGCGAATATGGATTTAACCAATGAATTGCCAAAATTCAATATGTTTAGCAAATCACCAATTTATACAAGACCAAGAATGTTGCCGCCATCTAAAATCAATGGTTCTTTCGTGAATAAAGCCATTTTTGCGGACGGATGTATTATTATGGCAGATAAAATAGAGCATTCGATTATTGGGAACAGAACGAGAATAGAAAAAGGAAGTACCGTCATTCGTTCTTATATCATGGGAGCAGATTACTACCAAAATACTGAAGACATGGCAGAAAATGAAGCTAAAGGCATTCCAAACATTGGGGTAGGTAAATTCTGTTACATAGAAAATGCTATTTTAGATAAAAACTGTCGTATTGGGAATAATGTAAGGATTATAGGCAGTAAACATTTACCCGATGGAGATTTCAAAACCCATTCTATAAAAGACGGAATAATCGTGGTGAAAAAAGATGCCATCATAAAAGATGGAACAATGATACCATAGAGTTTTTTTATTTTTAGGAAATCGGGCTTGTAATTTTTTTGCAAGCCCGATTTTTAATTCTAAATTTGCTCAACAAAAATTAAACAAATGAAAAAAATCAAATTTTTATTCACGGTAATGGCTGTGTTCTTTATGAGCCAAGTTGTTTCTGCGCAAACCAGCGAATGGAAAGAAAAAACTGAGTTTCATAAAATCATGAGCCAAACATTTCACCCTGCCGAAGAAGGAAATTTTGCACCGATTAAAAGCAGAATAGATGAAATGGAAACCAAAGCAGTTGCTTTCAAAAACTCAGAAATTCCAGCAGACTTCGGTAATAAAGATGCCATTAAAAAATCTTTGAAAAAATTAGTGAAAGAGACGAAAGCTTTCAATAAAAAAATTAAATCTGGAGCATCAGATGAAGCCCTTAAAAATGATTTTATGGCTCTTCATGATACGTTTCACACGATTGTAGGTCTTTGCAAAGCAGAAGACGAGCACGAACATTAATCTATAATTATATGTAATGAGTAGTCTGCAAAAGATACAATTTGCTGATTACTCATTATTTTTTAACCTATATTATGCGTTGGTATAAATTTGTAATTTATATAAGTATCTTTTTGTTTTCGGTGTATGCCGTTTCTATGCTTTTTATAGAAGAAAGCAAAAGTTTTACTGTTGAAAAAGAAATTAATTATCCTATTGATAAGGTTTTTCCTCAGTTTAATAATTTGCAGAATTTCACGCAATGGAATGAATTTTTTGTTTCTAAAGAAGATTATACGTTCGCATATTACACGCCTTATGAAGGTCAAGGCTCTTCTTTGAACTATCAGAATAAGAAAAATGAATCTGATTATGGTGATTTTTTCATTCGTTATGAAAACCCTTTATCCACGCTTAAATATCAATTGTTTGAAGGGAAAAACGTTAATCCATACAGTATTAATGTAAAATTTGTTCCACAAGGAAATAAAACCAAAGTCATTTGGTTTGTTCACACGCCTAGATTGCCATTCTTGAAACGTTCGCTTAATCTGCTTTCGGAAGATTTCGTAGCAGGAAATATAGACCAATCTATGGTAAATCTATCTCAACTCTTGAGTGGAAAAGTAGACAAAGAAATTTTACTTTCTAAAATTAAATATGATACACTCATGGTTGAAAAACAAGACAGCCAGTTGCTTTTGGGAATCAATGTTTCGAGTGTGAATAAAAAAGGAGATTTAATTAAAAATATAGAACTGAATCACAATAAAGTCATCAGTTTGGTTACCAAAGATTTAGGTAAAAAGGAAGATGAATTTGGAGTTCCGGTTTTAATTACAGAGCCAGGAAGTTATAAAGACAAAGAGGTTTCTTATTTCTATGGTGTTCCCGTGAAAAAAAGAGAAGGACTTTCTGATAATAATTTCAATTTCCGTACTTTGAATGCTTCGGAAAACTATATTATGTATTACAAAGGGAGATATGAAAATAGAATAAAAGTGATTGCTCAACTCTTGCAAAAAGCTCAAAAAGACAGCATGAGAAATGGTCAGTTACAAGAAACTTTCATAGAAGCTCCGAATGCAAAAAAAGAAGTGACCATAAAAATTTCTTTGCCAGTTTATAGATAGTTCAAAATTCTCATTTTTAACTGCTTTTTAACAAATTTTAAATTTATTTAACGATTTTTTAGATTGCATAGATTTTTATTATGTAAGCTATACCTTTTTACTATCTTTTTAAGTTCCTCAATTCGCTTTTTTTTAGTAATTTTGCATAAACTATACTTCTAACAAAGAAAAAGGCGGAAAATGGACAGATTTTCATTTCTAAATGCAGCACACTCTCAATTTATTGAAGATTTATATCAACAATATTTAAAGTACCCAGATTCTATAGAACCTTCGTGGAAATCATTTTTCCAAGGTTTTGATTTTGCACTAGCAAATTATAGTGATGATGAGGTTTCTATTACCCAATTAGCTTCTAATGTAGTCGCTACAGGGAATATTCCAGAAAACATTGAAAAAGAATTCAAGGTAATCAATTTAATTAATGATTACAGAAGACGTGGTCACTTGTTTACCAAGACCAATCCAGTACGTGAACGTAGAACATATTCTCCAGATTTATCGATAGAGAATTTTGGTTTATCTAAAGCAGATTTACAGACCAAATTTAATTCTGCTACAGAAGCTGGACTAAATGGTGCAGCTACACTTCAAGAAATCATTAATCATCTAGAAAAAATATATTGTGATTCTATCGGGGTAGAATATATGCACATTCAAAGTGTAGAAGAGAAAAAATTCATCAGAGAATGGATTAATGTGAATGAAAATCACCCAACTCTTTCTGCAGCTGAGAAAAAAGAGATTTTACATAAATTAAATCAAGCAGTAGCTTTCGAAAACTACTTGCACACGAAATTCGTAGGTCAAAAACGTTTCTCTCTAGAAGGTGGAGAATCATTAATTCCTGCGCTAGACCAATTAATTTCTCGTTCTTCTCTTCATGGAGTAGATGAGGTAATTCTTGGGATGGCTCACAGAGGTAGATTAAATGTTTTAACCAATATTTTCCAAAAATCTTACAAGCAGATTTTCTCAGAATTCGAAGGAAAAGAATTTGAAGAAGATGTATTCTCTGGTGACGTAAAATATCACTTGGGTTCATCTAAAAAAATAACTACAGCAGCTGGTGAAGAAGTAAGAATTAACTTAGTTCCTAACCCGTCTCACTTAGAAACCGTAGCTTCTTTGGTTGGCGGAATTTCTAGAGCTAAAATAGACCACACTTACCAAGGAAATGCTAAAAAAGTATTGCCAATTGTTATCCATGGTGATGCTGCAATCGCAGGACAAGGAATTGTGTACGAAGTAGCGCAAATGATGACGCTAGAAGGTTATAAAACTGGTGGTACAGTTCACATTGTAGTGAATAACCAAGTTGGTTTTACTACCAATTATTTAGATGCTCGTTCTTCTATTTACTGTACAGATATTGCAAAAGTGACTGATTCTCCAGTAATGCATGTAAATGCAGACGATGTAGAAGCAGTAGTTCATGCTATTAGATTTGCTGCTGATTATAGAGCACAGTTTGGTAAAGATGTATACATAGATTTATTAGGGTACAGAAAATATGGTCATAACGAAGGAGATGAACCAAGATTTACCCAACCTAGTTTATATAAAACCATTTCTAAACACCCTAATCCAAGAGAGATTTACAAGAAAAAACTCGTAGAAGAAGGAGTGGTTTCAGATGCTGTAATGTCTGAAATGGAAAAAGAATTTAAAAATTTACTAGACCAAAACTTTGATGAAGCTAAGGAAATCGAAAGAAATACCATGGCGATTTTCATGGAAGAGGACTGGAAAGATTATGCTTCCCTAGGAAAACTTCAGCAAGTTTTAGATAATTATAATACCACTTATGATGTAGAAAAGCTAAGAGAATTAGCCGTTAAAATTTCTACATTACCAGCAGATAAAAAATTCATCAATAAAATTTCTAAATTATTCGAAGCCAGAGTAAAAATTGTAGAAAATAATGCTCTAGATTGGGCAATGGGTGAATTATTAGCTTACGGAACGCTTCTTACCGAAGGCAGCAACATAAGAATTTCTGGTGAAGACGTAGAAAGAGGTACTTTCTCTCACAGACATGCAGTGGTAAAAACAGAAGATAATGAAGAAGAATATGTTCCATTAAAACAAGTTTCTGATAACAAATTTGATATTTACAACTCTCACCTTTCTGAATATGGTGTTTTAGGTTTTGAGTATGGTTATGCGATGGCTTCTCCTAATACTTTAACGATTTGGGAAGCGCAATTTGGAGATTTTGTAAATGGTGCTCAAATTATTATTGACCAATATTTAGTTGCAGCAGAAGAAAAATGGAAAATTCAGAACGGTTTGGTAATGCTTTTACCTCATGGTTTCGAAGGACAAGGTGCAGAACACTCTTCAGCAAGATTAGAAAGATTCCTGAACTTATGTGCAAACGGAAACATTATTGTAGCGAATTGTACTACACCTGCCAATTATTTCCACTTGTTAAGACGCCAACAAAAATTCCCGTTCAGAAAACCGTTAGTGGTAATGACGCCTAAATCATTGCTTCGTCATCCAAGAGTAATTTCTACGGTAGAAGAATTAGCAAACGGAAGTTTCCAACCGGTAATTGATGATGCTACAGCTCAACCAGAAAAAGTAGAAAAATTAGTGTTCTGCTCTGGTAAATTGTACTATGAATTATTGGCGAAGAAAGAAGAATTAAATGATGATAAAGTTGCTTTGGTAAGAATTGAACAATTATATCCATTGAATCCAGAAATTATTCAAGGTATTTTCGATAAATATTCTAACAGAAAAGAATTTGTTTGGGCGCAAGAAGAGCCAGAAAACATGGGAGCGTGGACGTATATGTTGCGTAATTTCCGTAACGAAAACATTCAAGTAATCGCTCCAGTTGCAAGTGGAAGTCCAGCTCCTGGTACTCATAAAAAATTCGAGAAAAACCAAAAAGGAGTTATCAATAGAGTTTTCGGAGTAGCAGAAGAAAATGTAGATTTGGTAAGACCTATTACCACGGTAAATGACTAAATCATGAAAAAAATTATTTACATCTTATTATTGAGTTGGTCCATCGTTACTTTTGCACAATCAAATGTAAAAGTAATAGAAAATCAGTTCCTAGATTATAATCAATTGATTGTAAAAAAAGATTTTTCTAAAGCATTAGACCAATATGCTCATGAAGGATTTCTAAAATTTGTACCCAAAGAAACCATGGTACTTATTTTTGATAAGATGTTTAATGATCCTAGCATGAAATTTTCTTTGGAAGTTCCTACCATTTTAAAAGTGGAAGAATATCCTCAGAAAATACAAAATGTATCTTATGCTAAAGTTTTTTTCTCTCAAAAAATGAGTGTAGAATTAGCAGATGTGGTAAATGCAAAAGATGCCGAAGAAAAACAAAAGAATATCAATCTTTATTTAGGTGCTTTTAAATCACAATTTGGTGATGGAAATGTAGTTTTCAATGAAAAAAACAATCAATTTGAGGTTATGTCATACAAAATGGCAGTTGCCAATTCTAATGAAGGTAAAAATTGGAAATTTACAGTAGCCGAAAAACAACAAGTAGAACTCTTAAAACAATTTCTTCCAGAAGAAATACTCACTGATTTAAAATAAAAAAATACATACAATGTCAATACTAGAAATGAAAGTTCCTTCTCCAGGAGAATCAATCACAGAAGTAGAAATAGCAACTTGGTTGGTAAAAGACGGAGATTATGTAGAAAAAGATCAAGCAATTGCTGAAGTAGATTCAGACAAAGCTACACTAGAGCTTCCAGCAGAACAAGCAGGGATTATTACCCTAAAAGCGGAAGAAGGAGAAGTAGTAAAAGTTGGTCAAGTCGTTTGTTTAATTGATATGAGCGGAGCTAAACCAGAAGGTACAGCTGCACCAGTTGCAGAAGCTCCAAAAGCTGAAGAAGCTCCAAAAGTAGAGGCTCCAAAACCTGCTGCTGCTCCAGCTGCTACTTATGCTACCAATTCACCATCTCCAGCTGCTAAAAAAATTCTAGACGAAAAAGGAATTGATGTTGCTGCAGTTTCAGGAACAGGTAGAGACGGAAGAATTACCAAGGAAGATGCGCTTAATGCAACTCCTGGTGTACCAGCAATGGGTGTTTCTTCAGGGAACAGAGCTCAAACCACTACCAAACTTTCAGTTTTAAGAAGAAAATTGGCGGCAAGATTGGTTTCTGTGAAAAACGAAACAGCAATGTTAACTACCTTCAATGAAGTTGACATGTCTGAAATTTTCAGAATCAGAAAACAATACAAAGAAGAATTCGCAGCAAAACACGGAGTAGGTCTTGGTTTCATGTCTTTCTTTACCAAAGCGGTAACCAGAGCTTTACAGATGTATCCAGATGTAAACGCTATGATTGATGGAGATTATAAAATCAACAACGAATTCTGTGATATTTCTATCGCGGTTTCTGGTCCTAAAGGTTTAATGGTTCCTGTATTAAGAAATGCAGAAAACCTTACTTTAAGAGGAGTAGAAGCTAGCATTAAAGAATTGGCAACCAAAGTTAGAGATGGTAAAATCACCATCGAAGAAATGACAGGTGGTACATTTACCATTACCAATGGTGGTGTTTTCGGTTCTATGCTTTCTACACCTATTATCAATCCACCTCAATCTGCAATTTTAGGAATGCACAACATTATCGAAAGACCAGTTGCGGTAAATGGCAAAGTAGAAATCAGACCGATGATGTATTTGGCGCTTTCTTATGACCACAGAATTATTGATGGTAGAGAATCTGTAGGGTTCTTAGTTGCAGTGAAAGAAGCGATAGACAATCCAGTAGAAATTCTAATGGGTGGCGACGAAAGAAAAGCACTAGAACTTTAATTTCTTAGAAAATAAAGTCATAAATATTAACTATTTATGAAATAAATAACTCCCGCTGATTTTTCGGCGGGATTTTTGTTATCTTTATTTCATCATAAAATTTTAAAAATGTATTCTTCAATTACTCAAAACATCAAAGTTTCTGTAATCCCAGAATATGATGTGAAAAATTCTTTTCCAGCAGACAATCGTTTTGTTTTCAGATACAATATTGTCATAGAAAATCTAGGAAATGATGCGGTAAAACTCATGAAAAGAAGATGGCTGATTTATGATGTAAGTTTCGGATTTACAGAAGTGATGGGAGATGGCGTAATCGGCATGACGCCAGAATTACAACCAGGAGAGTCTTTCAGTTACTTTTCTAATGTAATTTTGCGTTCAGGAGTAGGAAATATGCAGGGAAACTATATTTTTAAAAATTTAGAAACTTTAGAAACTTTTGAGTCTGATATTCCTAAATTTAATTTGGTTTCAGAAGTCCTTTGTAATTAAAATTTCTATAAATGAGAAAATATTTATTACTTCTTATATCAATTTTACTGTGTCTTGTAACTTTATATTTGATAAATGTAATAAATCCTTATTATGTGTTGCAAGAAAATATTAAAGAGTATTTATACTTACTTGTAATTCCAATCTTTTTAACTTTTATCATAGCACTTTTTGTTAATACCAAAGAATATTATTGGAATAGATTATTTCCTAGTTTAATTATTTCTTATTTGATAACTTTTGTTTTTTTAGGTATTTATTTTTTTGATTCATACTTAGAGAAACAAAAAATCATTGAAAAACAAAGATTAGAAGCATTAAATGATATAAAAAAAGTAATCGTTAAAAAGAAATTTGGTTCTGGTCTAATTATTTTTGATGAAAATTATAATAAAAGAGTAAAAGAAATAGATTCTCTACAACGAAAAAAATATGGTTTTTTTGTTGAATCTACTGGATGTATCATATATGAAGAAGATAAATATTATAACGAAGCTGTAGATGAATATTTACAAAAGAGAAACGGAAAAAACTGGGAAAACCAATATGAAAAAGAAGTAGCTCTAATTATTAAAAAGTATCCTATTAAAGAAATTGAAAGATAAATTTATTTTAGAAATTATAGAACCTTCAAATTCTTACTAAAAAGCGCTGATAATTCATCATTTTCAGTAATCAGAAGCCTTTCAAAAGCCAATAAAGAAAGCTTCGCACAAACTTCTGCATCAGCTCCAGCTCTGTGATGTGTAAATTGTATATCATGACAATTGGCGAGGTTTTTTAAACCATAACTCGTCAGATTTTTCCAAGATTTTTTGGCAATCTGTATGCTACAGAGATATTCTGTTTTAGGCTTGAAAATGCCATAATAATCAAGGCAACTGCGCAAAACTCCCGCGTCAAAAGAAGCATTGTGAGCAATCATAATATTTCCGTAGAGCAAATCTTCTATTTCGTACCAAATCTCGTCAAAAGTAGGAGCGTGAGCTACATCTTTTGGATAAATCCCATGAACATTGATGTTGTGTGGACTGAAATAAGGAAAACTCGGCGGTTTAATGAGCCAAGTTTTGGTTTCTACAATTTCAGAATTTTCTACCACGCAGATTCCTAATTCACACGCAGAGTTTCTCTCGTGAGTAGCCGTTTCGAAATCTAATGCAACAAAATTCATGCTTTTAATAGTTTAAAATTCTAGAAATAATTTGAAGATAAAATAATTTTTTCACCCAACATCCATCATCCAACATCCATCAATTATAAAAAATGCTTAAAAATCAACCATTTACTTTGGTAATAGTCTTTAATTTGATTTTTGCTTCTTAATTTTAGACTTTCGGCAAACATTCCATAAAAACCAAAATGCGCTTTTAGTACTGCAATTAAGTGAGGAAATCCATCTTTTATCCCGAAATAAATACCTGCAATTCCGTCTAAAACCAATCTTAATGGAATAATCCAAAAAAGACTAGAAGTAGGCAAATTTTTAAGAAGCATGGTCAAATTGTTTCTGAAATTAAGAAACGTTTTTTGTGGAGATTGCTTGTTAAGTGTTCCACCGCCAACATGAAAAACGGTAGATTTTCCGCAATAATAAATTTTTCTTCCCGCATTTTTGAGACGCCAACATAAATCTATTTCTTCTTGATGGGCAAAAAATCTTTCGTCAAAACCTTTCATCTTCCAGAAATCTGCTCTTCTGATGAATAATGCACAACCAGTTGCCCAAAAAATCTCTGTTTCATCATCATATTGTCCCAAATCTTCTTCTATCGTTTCGAAAACTCTCCCTCTACAATACGGATAACCAAGATGATCAATCATTCCACCAGCTGCACCTGCAAATTCAAAATATTTAGAATTTTTAAAAGCCCTAATTTTAGGCTGAATTGCAGCAATATCAGGATTTTTCTCAAAAAGTTCTAGAATGGGTGTAATCCAATTTTCGGTTACTTCTACATCAGAATTCAGCAAACAGTAGATTTCTTCTTTTATGTGTTGTAAACCTTCGTTATAACCACCAGCAAAGCCAGAATTTTTAGCATTGATGATGATTTTTACCGTTGGGAAATATTTTTCTACAAAAGCAACGGAATCATCTGTAGAAGCGTTGTCTATTACATAAACCGTAGCTTCGTCAGAATATTCTAACACATTGGGTAAGAATTTTTCTAACCATTTTTTTCCGTTCCAGTTGAGGATAGCGATAGCAGTTTTCAAAATAAAATTTTCGTTAAATAGAGTAATCTTTTCCTTGGTACATCATTTCATCGGTAAGACGGTTTTTATATTTCCATCTTTTATGTGTCCAAAGCCAGTTTTCAGGTTGTTTTTTGATGAGTTCTTCTAATAATTTCATGTATTTAATTACCAATTCTTCCCCTTCGAATTTTTCTTTTTCTGGAGTGATTTCTGAGAACGTTAATTGATATTTTCCGCGTCTTACTTTAATGATTTCAGTAAAACAAAACATGAGATTTTCTTTATTGGGCAATCTGTTGTAACCAGTAAAAACGGGAGTTCTTTGATTTAAGAAGTTGATGCCAAGTTGGATTTTGGTTTTAAACGGAGATTGATCTGCAACGAAACCGTAAAGAGAATTCCCATCACTTTTTTCAGTAAAAAAATGTCTCATTACATTTTTGGTTTCTAGTAATTTTACACCAAACTTCGCTCGAGATTCTATGATTTTTTGATCCCAAAAATCACTTTCTAGTTTTTTATAAATGCCATAAAAATTTTCTTGAGGAACATTATTTTGTAAAGCAATCGCCAATTCCCAGTTAAAATTATGACCAGCCAATAAAATCACATTTTTCTTTTCTTCATGCGCTTTTTTTAGAACATCGAGACCTTTGTAATCTACCAATTCAGAAAGTTCTTTTTCAGAGATGGAAAAGATTTTAAGCATTTCTATCATAAAATCGCCAAAGTTTCTAAAAAACTTTTTGCTGATGTCTTTCAGTTCTGCTTCAGATTTTTCGGGGAAAGAATTTCTAAGATTTTCTAAAACCGTTTTTTTTCGATACCCGATTACATAATAATTCAAGTAGAAAAATACATCCGAAAAACGGTAGAGTACTTTTAAGGAAAGTTTAGAAAAAAATAATAATATTTGGAATGATATTTGGTTCACGGTTCTAAATTAAGTTGCAAATTTACAAAATCATTACTTTACTTGTTTATTTATTATATTTGAACCGAAATAAAAATCGAAAATACTAACTTCATCTTACAAAAATATGAACATTAAAAAATCAATATTGAAATTGGCTTTTGTAAGCCTTTTATTGCCAACAGTTTTTTCAGCACAAACTTCTACAATGACAGAAGCTGAAAAATTAGAAGCCAAGAAAAAAGCAGAAGCCGAAAAAGCCTCTTATGCAAAACCTTATGACGAGGCAGAAAATGCAGAACAAAAAATTGCAGAATTGGTAAAAAAAGCCAAAAAAGAGAATAAAAACATCATGCTACAAGCAGGAGGGAATTGGTGTATTTGGTGTTTGAGATTTAATAATTTCGTGCAAACTACCCCAGAATTAAAGAATTTAGTAGACGAAAACTACATTTATTATCACCTCAATTATTCTCCGAAAAATAAAAACGAGAAAATTTTTGCACAATACGGAAATCCTGGTGAGAAATATGGCTATCCTGTTTTCATAGTTTTAGATAAAAACGGTAAACAAATTCATACGCAAGAAAGCGGTTCGCTGGAAGAAGGAAAAGGCTACAGCTTAGAAAAAGTAAAAGCATTCTTCGAAGCTTGGAAACCTAAAAAATAATAAAAAAAGAGTTGAATTTTTTCAACTCTTTTTATTTGTAAATTCTTACAATAGCTTTTTCAAAATATTGAGCTTAGCATCAGAATAAGGAGGATATTTCAATTCTGGTTCCAAATAATTAGATTTTTTGAGAATTGCTTTTTGATGAGAAAATGCTTCAAAACCAAATTTCCCATGATAATTGCCAATTCCAGAATTTCCTATACCGCCAAATGGAAGTCTATCATTGCTCAAATGCATCAAAGTATCATTGATACAACCGCCTCCAAAACTCAATTTCTCGGTGAAAAGTTTTTGTTCTTTAGCATCATTGCTAAATAAATAAGCAGAAAGCGGTTTTTCACCTTCCACTACGGTTTGCATGGCAGTTTCTAGATTTTTATACGTCAAAATCGGTAAAATTGGCCCGAAAATTTCTTCCTGCATTACTGCATCTTCCCAAGTTACATGGTCTAAAACAGTAGGAGAGATGTATCTTTTTTCACGGTTAGTTTCCCCTCCAAAAACCACTTTTTCGCGGTCAATCATCTTTTCTAATCGGTCAAAATTCCTCTCGTTGATGATTTTACAATAATGGTCTACGTTATCAGTATAGTTTCTTTTTTTGATTTCTTCGATGAGAACTTTTAAAAATTTCGCTTTAATGTTTTCTGCAACATACAGATAATCAGGTGCAACGCAAGTTTGTCCCGCATTGATGAATTTTCCCCAAACAATTCTTCTCGCTGCAATTTGTAAATCAGCTTTTTCGGTCACAAATGCTGGAGATTTTCCACCCAATTCTAAAGTTACTGGTGTTAAATGTTCTGCGGCAGCTTTGTAAACGATTTTTCCAACTCTTGGACTTCCTGTGAAAAATATTTTGTCAAATCTAAGTTTTAAAATCGCTGTGGTTTCTTCTACACCACCTTCTATCACGTATAAAAATTGAGGGTCAAAATTTTCATTGATGAGTTTTGCCATCGCTTTCATCGTGTTTTCAGGAAGTTCGCTGGGTTTAATCATACAAGTGTTTCCAGCAGCAATGGCAGCAATTACAGGCGTTAAAGTCAATTGATAAGGATAATTCCACGCACCGATAACCAAACAATTTCCAAGCGGTTCAAAAACGATTTTGCTGCTTCCCATTTGGTTCACAATATTGGTGAGAACACTTTTTGGCTTGGCAAAAGATTTTAAATTTTTTAAGTAATAGTCGATGTCTTTATAAATAAAAGAAATTTCGGTGCCGAAAGTTTCAAATTCAGACTTCCCGAAATCTTGATAAATGGCGTCATACAGTAATTTTTCATTGCTTTTTACTACTTTTTTCAGTTTTTGCAATTGTGCTTTCCTGAAATTTAAGTCTTTGGTAGCATGAGTGTTAAAAAAAGTTTTCTGTTGTTGTAAAATATCAGCGTAATTCATTATTTTAGACATTGATTTTCACAAAGATAAAATAAACTGTAGATTTTTGAAGTAATATTTTCTCAGTTTTCAAAAGACTTTATGTGAGAGATAATAGTTTTTAGAATTTTAAAGAAAACGAATGCTTTTCTGAAGTATCTTACCTTTTTGAATAAAAGAAAAATTAATTGATATGGATTTTAAAAATAAAAAAGTACTGATTACAGGTGGTTGCTCTGGAATTGGTAAAATCATGGCAAGAAAATCTTTGGAAAGAGGAGCCTCCAATTTGATTATTTGGGATATTAATGAAGAAGGTTTAGCCAAAACCAAAGAAGAATTTGCAAATTTCGGGAAAGAAATTTCTACGTATAAAGTAGATGTTTCTAACTTAGATGAAATCAAAATCGCTGCACAGAGAGTTAGAACAGAAGTGGGAAAAGTTGATATTCTTATCAACAATGCAGGAATTGTTGTAGGGAAATATTTCCATGAACACACCCACGAACAAATTCAGAAATCGTTATTGATTAATGCGAATGCTTTAATGCACATCGCACTAGAATTTTTACCAGAAATGATGAAAGAAAACTCTGGAGCCATTTGTAATATCGCTTCTTCAGCAGGATTGATTTCTAATCCTAAAATGTCTGTTTACGCAGCTTCAAAATGGGCAGTAAACGGTTGGAGTGATTCTTTACGATTAGAAATGCAACAACTGGGTAAGAATATTTCTGTAACTACGATTATGCCTTTTTACATTAACACAGGAATGTTTGACGGAGTGAAATCTAAATTACTTCCGATTCTAGAACCAGAACCAACTTCAGAAAGAATTATCAAAGCCATAGAAAAAGGAACTAAGATATTGGCAATGCCACTTCCTTATTGGTTTATCCGTTTCTCACAAGGAATTTTACCGATTCCAGCTTTTGATTGGGTGATGAAAAACGTCTTTGGAATTTATGATACCATGAAAGATTTTACAGGTAGAAAATAAAATTGAAATGCAGGAAATTTTCCTGCGTTTTTTTGTTAAAAGTCAATACTGTCCTAAATAAAAAAACAGATATATTTTATGCACATATAGATAGGCTTTAAGCAGAATTTTCTATAGA
>JBKBLE010000020.1:0-41933 GCA_046296655.1 Cloacibacterium sp.
CCTGCAAAGAAAAACAAGAAAAATTACAATTAATTTACTGATTGTCTGCCTGTTGATGCTATTTTAAGGAGCGACTTGTTAATATGATAATGTGATAATGATTTTAACAAAGATAATCTTTAAAATTTCCAAATTGACATATTTTCAAATCGTGTTAATGACATTTAAAATAATCAAAGGGTTCTAAACAATCTTGGCACTGATAACTGGCTTTGCAAAGTGTGGAACCAAATCTGCTGATTTGCGTAGTGTTTTCGCTGCCACATCTCGGACATTTTTTGGGAATTTGAAGATGATTTTCCTCTGCGCCTTTTTCTGGTGGAACAATTCCGTAAGCTCTCAGTTTTTCTCTGGCTTCATCGGTCATCCAATCAGTAGTCCATATCGGAAACATTTTGGTAACTACTTTTGCAGAAATTCCTTTTTCTTTAAATAGTTTGACAATATCTTCTTCGATATTAAACATGGCTGGACACGCAGAATAAGTAGGCGTAATGATGATTTCTGCTTCTCTTTCAGAAATCATTTTTGCATCACGAACAATCCCGAGATCCACGATGTTAATCACTGGAATTTCGGGGTCTGGAATTTGAGCGAGTATTTCTAAAAGATTCTGCATTGTTTTTTAACGCAAAGAGCGCAAAGATTTATTTTATTTTATCGAAAATAGATTCTTCATTTCACTTCGTTTCATTCAGAATGACAGCATGTTAAAAAACTTCCAGCTTCTGGCTTCAGACTTCCAACTTTCTACCAAACACAATTAGGATACGTTCTTTGCATATACTGAAGTTCACACAAAATATACCCAAAATATTCGGTGTGAATTCCTTTTCTGCTGCCTTTTTGCATAAATTCTGAAGTTGGAACTTCTAAACCAAACTTGGCAAAATCTTCTGCGATTTTAGCTTTCCATTCTTCATGAAGATGCTTGGAAGCAGGAATTAAATTCAGTGCCACCAAATTTTCCTCTTGTTCTACTTCATCAAAAAGTCCACCTGTATATTCCCAAAGATTTTCGAGAGCCGCTTCTATTCTTTTTCGGCTTTCATCAGTTCCTTGAGCAAAAATACGCATCCAAGTTTCGGTATGTATGTAGTGATATTTTACTTCTTTCAGAGATTTTTGAGCAATGGCTCTCAGTTCTTCGTCTGCTGAATTGCTTAAATTTTCGTACAATAATTTTTGGTAAACCGCAAAGAAATAGGCCTTCATAATGGTATTGGCATAATCTCCGTTTGGTAATTCTACCAATTGAGCATTGAGGTATTCTTTTTCTACACGAAGCATGGCAAAATCATCTTCAGTTCTGCCGTCATTAAATAAATATGCCGCTAAATTATAGAAATTATTGGCTTGACCCAATTGATCAAGAGCGATGTTAATTATTGCAATATCTTCTTCCAAGTACGGACCTTTTCCGCACCATTCTGCCAATCTTTGCCCCATAATTAGGGAATCATCTGCGAGTTTTAGGATATAATTCTTCATTACTTTTGGTAGTTGGTATTTTGGTAGTTGGTAATTAGTACCAAATACTAATTACCAAAAGTCTAATTACCAATTTTTACATGTTTTTCACATCATTAGGAATTTGGTAAAAAGTAGGATGACGATAGAGTTTATCATCTGCAGGATCAAAGAAAGCTTCCTTGTCTATTCCTTCGCTTGTTACCACATATTTGCTGGGAACTACCCAAATAGAAGTTCCTTCTCCGCGTCTTGTATAAACGTCTCTAGCGTTTTGAAGCGCCAGTTCTGCAGTTGGCGCTTGAACCGTTCCTGCGTGTTTGTGAGAAAGTCCTGGTTTGGTTTGGATAAAAACTTCCCACATATCAAGGTTATTCATTATTTTAAATTATAAATTTTAGATTTTAGATTATTTTTGTTGTGCTCCTCTAAATCACATAAACGAAAACTCGGATAGCTACTTTTAATTCAAGTGCCTACTTTTCGCTACCACAGCTCGCACAGATACACTGATTTTGTTTTTAGGCAAGGTTTAAAACAACTATTTTTTTTAAAATTTCATACTCTAATACGACTTCTATGGAGCTGTTTTTGTAAAGCTAATTTTTTCGTAAAAAATTTTGTTATTCAAAACTTATATATTTTCACTATTCCCTGTTTAAGCCTTAATGAATATTTTAAATTTTAAATAATTACTTTAAGGTATTTATTTAAAAAAAACTTTGTAATTAAATAAACAACATAAGCTCTAAGTAACAGACCAAAGAAAAATCCAAAATTATATGCCCCGTTTTCATTAAAATTAATACTAAAATTTTTGAAAACCATCAAAATACAAATATTTAATAATATAATTTTTAATTTTTTATTATTTTCAGAGTATAACATCATAATATTTTATTTTTTTTCAAATTTTCCTGTTTTGTAGCATACGCAATCGCAGCTTCTTTTACCCAAGCGTTTTCTGCTTGTGCTTTTCTTTTGGTTTCGAGGCGTTTTTTATTGCACGGTCCGTTTCCTTTTAAGATTTCATTAAATTCATCCCAAGGTAAATCGCCAAAATCATAATGTCCTGTTTCTTCGTTCCATTTTAAATTTTTATCAGGAATTTTTAAGCCTAAAAATTCTGCTTGAGGGACGGTAACATCTACAAATCTTTGGCGGAGCGAATCGTTGCTTTCTCTTTTTACTCGGTAATTCATTGATTTTTGAGAATTAGGAGAAGCGTCATCATTCGGACCAAACATCATCAAAGCTGGCCACCAAAATCTGTCTAATGCATCTTGAGCCAATTGTTTCTGTTCTTTGGTTCCACGACAAAGCGTCATCAGGATTTCGTAGCCTTGTCTTTGGTGAAAAGATTCTTCTTTACAAATTCTGAGCATCGCTCTAGAATAAGGGCCGTAAGAATTTCCCATCAACATTACTTGATTCATAATGGCAGCACCATCTACCAACCAGCCAATCGCTCCAATATCTGCCCAACTTAATGCTGGATAATTAAAAATACTAGAATATTTAGCTTTTCCAGAAAGCATATCATTATAGGTAGAATCTCTATCTGCGGCTATTTCTCCGTTGTTCAGCGTTTCTGTAGCGGCATATAAATACAAACCATGACCTGCCTCGTCCTGAATTTTTGCCAAAAGTGCCATTTTTCTTCTCAAACTTGGCGCTCTGGTAATCCAATTGGCTTCTGGCAACATTCCCACTACTTCAGAATGGGCATGTTGAGAAATCTGCCTTACCAGAAGTTTTCTGTAATCTTCTGGCATCATATCTTTGGGTTCTACCTTATTTTCGGATTGAACGTATTGTAAAAATTTTTCTGTATCCATATTTTTGCTTTCAGCTTTCGGCAATCTGCTTTCAGCATTTTTTAAATTTTTTAATACAATATTTTTTATTATGAGCTCTTTTCAGCTGATTGCAGAAAGCAGACAGCGATAAGCCAAATCATAATTTTCCGTCGCTTAAATCGTCTTTTATATAAATCCCTATTTTAGAATTTACAAATTCTCCTGCCACGAAGTTTATTTTTTGGTCTCCGTTGGTGATTTCATACTCTTTGAAAAAGTAAACTTGTCCTTCATAAGGTCCTTTTACTTCTACTTTTTTGTTGACACAATGCCAATAATGGTTCCAAATGTTTGTGCCATTTATTTTAAACTCTTCGTTTTCATCGATGGCTTTTGCGAATTTCCAATTGACCATTTTTTTAAATTTTTTAGAATGAATTATACATCATAATTCAGCATCACAATATTGGTAGTAGGGTGACACTGACAAGTTAATACAAAACCTCTTGCGACTTCGTCTTCGGTAAGCGCAAAGTTTTTTTCCATAAAAACCTCACCTTCCATCACTTGAGCTTTGCAGGTGCAACAAACACCGCCTTTACAAGCAAACGGAACTGGTAAGTTTTCTTTCAATGCTTTATCTAAAATACTTTCTTTTTTAGAATTGAGATGAATAGAATATTCATCATCATCTATAATCAGCGTTACAAAACTTTCTAAGTTGGGTATTTTCTTAAATTCCTCGCTCATTTCTGCATTATCTTCATCATCTGGAGCAGAGAAATATTCATATAAAACCTGCAATGCAGGAACTTTTCTTTCTTTTTTTAGAAAATCCGAAGTGGACTTAATCATTTCGGTGGGTCCACAAATGAAAAACGTAGAATCTTCTGGTTTTATTTCGGAATTTTTATCTAAAAGTTGACCTAGCTTTTCAGTCGTGATTCTTCCTTCGAAAAGAGCATCTTCTTGTGGCTCTCTACTCAAAACATGCGTAACTTGAAATCTCTCTGGAAATTGCTCTTTCAAAGCATCTAATTCTTCTTTGAGTAAAATATTTTGAGAGTTTTTATTGCCAAAAAACAATAAAACTTTAGCATTTGGCTCTTGAAACAATGCTTCTTTGAGATTAGACAAAACCGGAGAAATACCGCTTCCTGCTGCTATTCCTACATAGTTTTTGTGATTAGATGCGTGATAATTGGTACAGAAATTTCCCATAGGTTGTTGCACTTCTACCTCATCATTTTCTTTAAGATTTTGGTTAAGATAGGTAGAAATAGTACCATTTTCCATCTGTTTAACTAAAATGGAAAGCGTTTGAGAATTTTCTGAAGGTGCATCTATGATAGAATACGAACGGCGAAACTCTTCTTCACCGAAATTAAACTTGAGGTTAAGATATTGCCCCTGTTTAAATTTAAATTTATCTTGTATAGAAGAAGGTATTTCGAAGGTAATTTTCACCGCTTCACCTGTAACTTTCTGAATTTTAGCTACTTTTAATGTATAAAAATGGTTCATATCAATTCATTTCTTCGGAAGTAACCCGATGTCAACAAATATAATATTTTATGCGAAAAATAAAAGATAAATTTATTTTTTACCAATCACGCCATAGAGTAAAACATTTTGAAGAAAACGAATATGTTTTTCTAAATCAAAATTTTCTTCGGGAATGTATCAGTAAACGTTATTCAGGACATTAAGGGAGAACTTGGTCGTCAACATTAAATTTTCATCATCTTTTAAACCCAAAGAAAGTAAATATTCTCTGATGACTTCTTCTGCAAGGTCTTTGTAAGCATTAATTCTTTCTAAATATTTATGTTGTTCTTTAAAATCAACTTTTAATCTGTAAATATTGGTAAAAAAACATCGAACATCTTTACATTATTATACATTTCGGTAAGATGATTGATGACTAAGATTCTAACTTTTTCAAAAGCAGATAGGCTAGGATTTTTAAGAGCATCATATTTCTGCATAAATCTAGTAGAAACATCCTCGTTAATCCACTCCATAATTTCTTCTTTAGACTTAATGTGTGCATAAAGTGATGCTGCTTTTACATTCATCACTTCTGCAATGTCTCTCATGGAGGTATCTGCAAATCCTTTTTTATAAAACAAATCAAGAGCCACAGTAAGTATTTCTTGTTGTCTCAAAGTGAGATTTTTCATCGATGTGTGTTTTCCACAAATATACAATATAAATTTTATAAAAAAATTAACATTATATAATAAAACAAATAAAAATTATGAATTATATTTATCAAACACCTAACCAGAAACCAGAAACAATGTCAACATCCAAACTCAATAATATATAAAATTCAGAAATTTTGTCATTAAAGATTTTAAGAAATTACAGAAATCAGGAAATTTTGACCTAAAAATTACTTTAGAATACATTTTGAAGCATACCAATCAAAACCATTAATATGAACTTAAACCAATATACCACAAAATCACAAGAAGCCATTCAAAAAGCACAACAAATTGCGCTTGATTTTGGCCATCAAAGCATTGAACCTCAACATTTATTAGAAGGAATTCTTCAAGTAGATGAAAATATCTCTGCATTCTTAATGAAAAAATCAGAAGCAGACCTTAATCTTATTAGAGAAAAAAACCGTGAAGCCTTAGAAAAACTACCTAGAGTAGAAGGTGGAAACATTTACCTTTCTCAAAACGCCAATAAAATTCTTTTAGACGCACCGAATATTGCCAAAAAAATGGGCGATGAATATGTAACCATTGAGCATCTTTGGCTTTCACTTTTAGAGGTAAATTCTGAAGTTTCTAAAATTTTAAAAGATTTTGGAGTGACTAAAAATTCATTAGAAGTCGCTATCAAAGAATTGAGAAAAGGAAGCAAAGCAACTTCGGCAAGTTCAGAAGAAACTTATCAAAGTTTAAATAAATATGCTAAAAACTTCAACGAACTCGCTGCAGAAGGAAAACTAGATCCTGTAATTGGTAGAGACGAAGAAATAAGAAGAGTTCTGCAAATTTTATCAAGAAGAACAAAAAACAACCCGATTCTTATCGGTGAACCTGGCGTAGGTAAAACCGCAATTGCAGAAGGAATTGCTCACAGAATTATTTCAGGAGACGTTCCAGAAAATTTAATGGACAAAACCATTTATTCACTAGATATGGGCGCATTAATTGCTGGCGCAAAATACAAAGGTGAATTCGAGGAGCGTTTGAAATCTGTAGTGAATGAAGTCATCAAAAGTGATGGTCAAATCATTCTTTTCATCGATGAAATTCACACTTTAGTAGGAGCTGGAGGTGGAGAAGGCGCAATGGATGCTGCCAATATTTTGAAACCTGCTTTAGCAAGAGGTGAATTAAGAGCAATTGGCGCAACTACTTTAAATGAATATCAAAAATATTTTGAAAAAGATAAAGCTTTAGAGAGACGTTTCCAAAAAGTAATGGTAGAAGAACCAGACACAGAATCTGCGATTTCTATCTTGAGAGGTATTAAAGACAAATACGAAGCGCACCACAAAGTAAGAATAAAAGACGAAGCCATTATTGCTGCCGTAGAAATGTCTCAAAGATATATTTCAGACAGATTTTTACCAGATAAAGCCATTGACTTGATTGATGAAGCTTCCGCAAAACTAAGAATGGAAATCAATTCTAAACCTGAAGAACTAGATGTTCTTGACAGAAAATTAATGCAGTTAGAAATAGAACTCGCTGCGATTTCAAGAGAAGGAAACGAAGTGAAAATCAATCACTTGAAAGAAGATATTGCGAAAATTCAGGAACAAAGAAACGAAATCCATGCAAAATGGCTTGGCGAAAAACAAAAATCTGAAGATTTAACCGCCATTAAAAAAGAAATAGAATCTCTGAAATTAGAAGCAGAAAGAGCTTCCAGAATCGGTGATTACGCAAAAGTTGCCGAAATACAATACGGTAAACTTAGAGAAAAAGAGGAAGATTTAAAAAAATTAGAACTCGAAATGCAAAATCATCAGAATGAGCTCATCAAGGAAGAGGTAACCGCTGAAAACATTTCAGAAGTGATTGCAAAATGGACTGGAATCCCAGTAACCAAGTTGCTTCAATCTGAAAGAGAAAAATTGTTAAATCTAGAAACCGAACTCCACCACAGAGTGGTAGGTCAAGAAGAAGCGATTTCTGCTGTTTCAGACGCAATTAGAAGAAATAGAGCTGGATTAAATGATGAGAAAAAACCTATCGGAAGTTTCCTTTTTCTTGGAACCACTGGTGTTGGTAAAACCGAGTTAGCCAAAGCGCTTGCAGAATTTCTGTTCGATGATGAGAACAACATGACAAGAATAGACATGAGCGAATATCAAGAAAGACACTCAGTTTCTAGATTAGTTGGTGCTCCTCCAGGTTATGTAGGTTATGATGAAGGCGGACAATTAACCGAAGCTGTAAGAAGAAGACCATATTCTGTAGTGCTTCTTGACGAAATAGAAAAAGCGCATCCAGATGTTTTCAACACGCTTTTACAAGTTTTAGACGATGGAAGATTAACCGATAATAAAGGAAGAGTGGTGAATTTTAAAAATTCTATCATCATTATGACTTCCAACCTAGGTTCACATATTATTCAGGAACGTTTTGATGCTGCACAGCGTGACAAAGATGACAATATCGATTTTGAAACTTTAGAAGCAACCAAAGAAGAAGTTTTCGGATTATTGAAACAATCTCTTCGTCCGGAATTTTTAAACAGAATAGATGAAGTGGTACTTTTCCAACCGTTAAGCAAATCAGAAATTGGTAAAATCGTGAATTTCCAATTAAGAGGCTTCAATCAAATGCTGGAAAAGAGAAACATTATCTTAACTGCGACTGAAGACGCCTTAAAATATCTAACCAACAAAGGTTACGATCCTACATTTGGAGCTAGACCATTAAAAAGAGTTCTTCAACAGGAAGTTCTGAACAGATTATCTAAAGAAATTCTCGCAGGAAAAATAAATGATGGAGACAGAATCACTTTAGATTACTTCGAAGAAAGCGGACTGGTTTTCAGACCAGTTGAATAATAACATTGATATTTTTCATATATAACTTACCATTTAAGTTTATCATAGGAGATCCGTCTGGAATTTTTTCAGGCGGATTTTTTTATTTTGAGAACTTTACAAAAAAATTATCTAAAAAAATAAAAAATTTCTAGCATTTCACCCTAATATTACAAAATCAGCAATAAAATAAACCTAATAAAATTATCTAATTCATAAAGATTTAAGTTAATTTAATAATCATTTATCAAAGAAAAAACACATCCATTAAATAAAAATCAACACTTTTTGAAAAGAAATTAAAAAAAATATTGCACATTAAATTTCAACTCTATATAGTCGCAACCGTGAATTAAAAACAATTTTATTAAAAATTAATTTGATATGAAGAAATTACTATTCGGAGTTATGGCGCTAGGAATGTTAGCTGCATGTAACACAACTGAGGAAACTGCAAACTTAACAGAAGACATAAATGCTAGAACAGCAACTGCATCTAGAAAATCTTGTCCATCTGAAGAAATCAGAGCTAACTTACTTAAGAATGATGCAAAAGCGAGAGCAAGATATGCTGCAATTGAAGCGGGAACTGAAAAATTCATTCAAGCTAAAAAACTAGGAAGAGTATTAGCTGATGGAACTGTAGAAATCCCTGTAGTTGTAAATTTATTATACAGAACTACTGCAGAAAATCTATCTGATGCTAGAATCGCAGAACAAATTGCTGTTCTTAACAAAGACTTCGGAGCAACTAACTCTGATATTAATAAAATTCCAGCTGAATTCGCTTCAGTAGCTGCTGGTGACACCAAAATAAGATTTAGATTGGTAAAAACAGTAAGAAAATCTACTAAAACAAGATCTTGGAGAACTAATGACGCTATGAAAAAAGCTTCATCAGGAGGAATTGACGCTACAGATCCTACACAATACTTCAACATTTGGGTAGTAGGAGATATGTCTTCAATCTTAGGATATGCTACATTCCCAGAATCTGCTGGTCAATGGAATGATGGCGTAGTATTAGCTGCTCCATTCGTAGGTGTAACTGGCGCTTCTGCTCCTTACAACTTAGGTAGAACTGCAACTCACGAAGTAGGACACTATTTAAATCTTCGTCACATTTGGGGAGATGCAACTTGTGGAAACGATTTCGTAGCAGACACTCCTACTCAAACAGGTTCTAATAGTGGTTCACCAACTTATCCACTATACAACACTTGTGGTGGAGTACAAAGATCTGTAATGTTTATGAACTATATGGATTATGTAGATGATGCAGCAATGTTTATGTTTTCGGCTGGTCAAAAAGCTAGAATTCAAGCAACAGTTGCTTCTTCTGGACCAAGAGCTGGTTTAAGAGTTTACTAAACAACAATATTTATTAAAATACAATCCCAAGTCAAAATGACTTGGGATTTTCTTATCTATTTTTAAGAAGTATCCAACCAGTTCTGGTATAATGTCCATCAATTTCCATTACATACCAATAAGTTCCCGAAGGATCATTGGTATGATCTAATGATTTTTGCCAGCCCCAAGGTAAATATTCTGTAGTATTAGAAATGGTATAATAACCATCATTAGGTGGCATTACTGACGAATAAATATAATTGGTAAATGCTGGAGAAACCAACGCTGGAGAAACCGTCTGATAAGAATTATTTACCCTCCCAAAATCTTCTACGAAAATTGGAGATCCAAAAGAACCTCCACATGTTTGAGAAATTACCCTTAATAAAAAACAAAGAATTAGAAATAAAAGGAATTTAAAGTATTTTTTTTCACAAAACCTCAATTTTTTGGAAGGATAAAATTAGGGATTTAAAATTAAAAATCCCAAAAATAAATTTCGGGATTAAAAAGTTGATTTTTATGATTTCTTTTTTGCTTTTATCATCATTTCCAGCATATCCCACATTTCTTGTGGAATTTGTTCTAGCATATTAAATTCTCCAGCACCTTGCAACCATTCTCCACCATCGATGGTTACTACTTCTCCGTTAATGTACGCTGAATAATCAGAAACCAAATACGCCGCTAAGTTTGCCAATTCTTGATGTTCTCCTACTCTTCTCAATGGCACTTTTTTTCTCATATCAAATTTTTCGGCTAAATCTCCCGGCAATAATCTTTCCCAAGCTCCTTTTGTAGGGAATGGACCCGGCGCAATTGCATTAAAACGAATATTATATTTCGCCCACTCTACAGCTAAACTCCTGGTCATCGCTAAAACTCCCGCTTTTGCACAAGCTGATGGCACTACATAAGCAGAACCCGTCCAAGAATAAGTGGTAACAATATTAAGCACAGTTCCCGGAATTTTATTATCAATCCAATATTTTCCTACAGAAAGTGTACAGTTTTTGGTTCCTTTCAAAACAATATCCAAAATAGAATCAAAAGCAGAATGCGTCAATCTTTCGGTTGGTGAAATAAAATTTCCAGCTGCATTATTGAGCAAAATATCTATTCTACCAAATTCTTTTATCGCAGCTTCTTTCATCGCTTCTACTTCGTCCCAATTTCTTACATCACAAGAAACACAAAGTACTTTACCGCCAGTTTCTGCTTCTAATTCTGCGGCAGTTCCTTGTAATTTTTCTAAATTTCTAGAAGTAATCACTACTTTGGCTCCCAATTGTAGAAAATATTTAGTCATGGCTTTTCCCAAACCACTTCCACCACCAGTAACGATGGCTACTTTATCTTTTAATGCGTTCTCCTGAAGCATAGGTTGTGTGTACATATTCATAATAAATCTTGTTTAAAATTAATGCTTAAAAATAAGCATTTATAAAATTCCGAGAAAAAAATCTGTTATGCAAAGAAGATAATTCACAAAAAAAGACCGCAAAATTGCGGCCTTTTCTAAAAATATTTTGAAAAATTTCTAGTATCCAAAAATTTCTTCTAAAGAAAGTTTTTTTACTTCTCCTAGTTTTTTCATATCGTCCATAGAAACTCTTTTTTCTGAAGCTACAATTGCATACGTGTAAGGTTTTCCTGAGAAATAATTCTGGTGGAATTTCTTAACATCTGCCATCGTAATTTTATCTACTGTTTCGTACATTTTCTTTCTAATGTCATCATTTAGACCTAAATTTTTAGCGTTTAAATAGTTGTAAATGATACCATCTTGAGTAATTCTCTCTGTCTGAATATCTTTTTTCACTTGATTTTTAGCCAATTCTAAATTTTTAGGCAATTCTGGCATTTTGGTTAGCAATTCATTCATGGCAACCGTAGCATCATTAAATTTATCTGCTTGAGAACCTACATAACCTAAAAAATAGTAATCTTGGTCTTTTTTCTGTGGTTGCACATAATATCCGTAAGTACTGTAAGCCAAAGCTTTACTTTCTCTGATGGTTTGGAATACTAAACTTCCCATACCTCCACCGAAATAGTTATTGAACACATTAACCATCGTCGTTTTTTCTGGGTTGTAAGTTTCTGTATTTCTAATCCATCTGGTTTCTGCCTGAACCATATCATAATCTGCAAAAAGCACTTGATTTTTAGCAGGAACTTCTTGTTTGAAAGTTTTTGCTGGAGCTGCTACTGCAAAATTTGCAGGAACTTGATGCAATGTTTTCAACTGAGAGACGAAATTATAAATAGGAGCTGGTCCGTAATAAATTACTGTTTGCTCATAATTATTAAGGTTTTTAATTCTGTCTACTAATTCTTGAGCAGTTACAGCATTCAGTTCTTCATTGGTCAAAACATTGTTGAATTTATTTTCTGAACCATAAAGCGCATAACTTGTTAAACCTTGTAAAATAGCACCTTTGTTGGCTTTAGCATCTTTTCTTGCTTTGTTTAATCTAGCTTTAAGCGCTGCCAATGCTTTTTCGTCTGCTTTTACATTATTTACCACTTCTTCATACAATTTCACTGCATTTTCGAAGTTTTCTTGTAAACCTTCAATGTTTACTGTAGTGTACTCTTCTCCTGTAGAAACATTGAAACTACATGCAATTTTGTAGAATGCTTTTGAGATTTCTTCGGCAGTCATTTTATCAGTCCCTAAAAACTGAATGTATTGAGAAGCTAAACTTTGTTTTTTATCATTCAAAGAACCGATTTTGTAACGGTAGCTTAATCTGAAAATATCATTGTCTTTGTTCTGAACGTAAAGTACTTCTGCTTTTCCTAATTTAGATTTCTGAATATCTTTTTTGTAATCTAAGAAAACTGGTTTCGCAGCAGTTGCAGGCATTTCGTCAATCATTTTCACAAATGCTGATTGCTTATCTGCATTGGTTTCTACTGGTGTAATTGATGGTTTTTCAATTTTTACAGTTGCAGGAGATTCTCCTTTTCTTTTCAAAATAGCTACATAATTGTCACCAAAATATTTATTGGCAAAAGCTACGATGTCTTCTTTTTTAATTTTAGACAAATCATTTACATACGCAACTTGGTCTCTCCAATCTAATTCAGAAGTGAAAGCATCCATCAAAACACTAGCTCTATCAACGTATTTTTCGGTTTCGTAGATTTTGTTTTTCTTGATGTTATTGATGATAGAAGTGATGAGTTGGTCATCAAAATTTCCTTTTTTAAGGTTTTCGATTTCATTTAATACCAAAGCTTTTACATCTTCTAAACTTTGACCAGAAGTTGGCGCAGCAGAAAGATATAAGATTCCGTAATCAATTAATGAATAGGTGAAAGCTGAAGCTCTCAATAATTTTTGTTTTTTAACCAAGTTCAAGTCTAATAAACCCGCTCTTCCGTTGGTTAAAATTTGACCAACTAAATCTGCAAGAAGTGCATCTTTATCTTTATTTCCTGGTAATCTGTAACCGATGGTTAAATTTTCTGCATCTGGACCTACAATTTCTTTTACAATTGGTGCTGTAATCGCATCTTCTGGTTGGAAAGTGTATTTATCAAATGGTTTTGGTTGCATGTAAGAAAACGCTTTGTCCACTTTTGCAATTACCTCATCTGGATTGAAGTCACCAGAAAGGATAATTCCCATGTTATTAGGAACGTAATATTTATTAAAATACTTTCTGATTTCTATTAACGAAGGATTTTTAAGGTGTTCTACTGTACCAATTGTGGTTTGTAAACCGTAGTTATGCTTTTTGAAAAGATTAGAGAATAAAGTTTCAAAAACTTTTCTTCCGTCATTATCCAGCGATCTATTTTTTTCTTCATAAACCGCTTCTAATTCAGTGTGGAAAATTCTAAAAACTGGATTTCTGAATCTTTCTGCCTGTACTGCTAAATATTTATCTAAAGAAGCACTAGGAATATCATCTGTATAAACAGTTTGTTCAAAACTGGTGAAAGCATTGGTTCCTTGAGCTCCCATTGCAGACATCATTTTGTCGTACTCATTTGCAATTGCATATTTTGCAGCAACTCCAGAAACTGAATCTATTTTTTTATAGATGGCTTTTCTTTGAACTTCATCTTTAGTAGAGTTATACTGTTCGTATAATGCGTCAATTTTTTCTAATTCTACTTTTTCTTTAGACCAATCTAATGAACCGTATTTATCAGTTCCTTTGAATAACATGTGCTCTAAATAATGCGCCAAACCAGTATTGGTTGCAGGGTCTGTTTTACTTCCTGCTTTGATGGCAACATACGCTTGGATTCTAGGATCCTTATTCGTAGGACTTAAAATAACAGTTAAACCATTCTTCAAAGTGTAAAAACGAGCTTTCGCAGGGTCATTGGTTACATATTTATAGGTGTAACCGCCACTCGAAGCTTCTTTCCACTGAAACTGGTTTTGGGCAAAAGCAACTACAGAAACTAAGACTGCAGCAAATGCCAAAGTAAGCTTTCTAATCATATTGAATTATTTTTTTTCTATTAGACGCAAAAAATGCAAAAATGTTTCTTAAACATTCATATTTTTTGAAAAGGGGGGATTTTATCTTTCAAACAACAATCTTTCTCCATGTCTTTCAGGAGAAACTTTACCATTTTCATAAGCAAGAAAACCATTGACGAATGTATGTGTAATTTCTGAGTGAAAAGTCTCGTTTTGTAGTGGACTCCAACCACATTTTGATTGTATATTTTCTTTAGAAACTGTAATTTCTGCATTTGGATTAATGATTACCAAATCTGCTTTATAACCTTCTTTCACAAAACCCCTTTTTTCTATTTTGAATAAAATAGCAGGATTATGACACATTTTTTCAACTACTTTTTCTAAAGAAATCTTGCCTTTTTTGAAATATTCAAACATTACTGGCAAAGAATATTGAACCAAAGGCGCACCAGAAGGACAGCTCAAATATTTGTTAGATTTTTCTTCCAAAGTATGCGGAGCATGGTCGGTTGCAATCACATCTATTCTATCATCTAAAAGTGCTTCCCAAAGTCCGTTTTTATCTTTTTCTGTTTTTACTGCAGGATTCCATTTGATAAGAGAACCTTTGGTTTCATAATCTTCGTTGGTGAAATGAAGGTGGTGAACACAAACTTCAGCAGTGATTTTTTTGTCTTTTAACGGAATATCATTTCGGAAAAGCTCCATTTCTTTTGCGGTAGAAAGATGATAAACATGCAATCTCGCTCCAGTTTTTTTTGCCAATTCAATTGCTTTTGAACTTGATAGATAACACGCTTCTTCGCTTCTAATTAAGTGATGAAATTTTACAGGAATATCTTCTCCGTATTGCTCTTTATAGATTTCTGTATTTCTTCTGATGGTCGCTTCATCTTCGCAATGTACGCAAATCGGCATTTTCACTTGAGAAAAAATTTCTTCCAAAATTTCGGGATTATCTACCAACATATTCCCTGTAGAAGAGCCTAAAAAAAGTTTAATGGCCGCTACATTTTTCGGATTGGTTTTCAGAACTTCTTCTAAATTATCATTGGTCCCGCCCATCGAAAAAGAATAATTGGCGTAAGATTTTTCCGAAGCAATTTTGTATTTTTCTTCTAAAAGTTCTTGCGTTACTGCATTGGGAACGGTGTTCGGTTGTTCTATAAAACTGGTTACTCCGCCTGCAATTGCGGCTTTTGATTCGCTTTCTATATCGCCTTTATGCGTTAAACCAGGTTCACGAAAATGCACTTGATCGTCTATCACACCTGGAATAAGAAAAGAATTTTCGGCGTCAATGATTTTATCTACATTTTCTTCGGAAATAATTGATGAAATTTTTGCAATCAAATCATTTTCAATCAATACATCAGATTTAAAAATCTTTCCTTCGTTTACGATTTGTGCGTTTTTGATTAAGGTTTTCATTTTACTTTTAGATTTTTACAAATTTAATTTAACTTTTGAGGAAAGCCAAAGAAATTTAGGTTTTTGTGAACGAGTAAAAGTTCAATTCTAAGGTTTATGAAAAATTCGTAAATCTAAAATCCCAAATCCCAAATCTTATAGTTATTTTTGCATTCTAAAAACGCTAAAAAATTGTATAAAAAACTATTCGGACAGACTGCCATTTATGGCTTAAGTTCAGTATTAGTAAGGATTTTTCCTTTTCTTATCGCTCCTATAGTTACGCGAGCATTTGGGCCAGCTGCATCTTCACCATTTGTAGATTGGTACTCTATTGCTGGGGTTATTACGGTTTTTTTAACGCACGGAATGGAAACTTCCTTCTTTCGTTTTGCGCAAGAAGATGATATTGACAAAAAAACCTTAATTTCTACTACTGCGCTTAGTATTCTTTCGGCAGGGTTCATTTATTTGATTTTAGGCTATGTTTTCAGGCAAGAATTAGCGAATGCTTTTGAAACGCCAGACCAAGTGAATTTTTTGGTCATTTTCTTATTTATTTTATCTTTTGATGCGTTTTCTACCATTCCTTCAGCAGTTTTAAGATTAGAAGGAAGACCGATTCAATATATGCTTTCTAAAGTAATCGGTTCGTTGGTTTACTTTTTTTTAGTGGTATTTTTCATCAAATGGTTGCCTAAATTTCCAGAAGGAATTCTTGGGTTAAAATACAATCCAGAAATTGGGGTAGGTTACGTTTTTATTGCCAATTTGGTTCAAAGTATTGTCACTTTAGCGATTGTAGGCAAAGAATTTGTGAATTTCAGTTTCAAAAAATTTGATTTTCAACTTTGGAAAAGAATTATGAATTATTCTTGGCCAGTAATGATTGCAGGTTTGGCTGGAATTGTAAATCAAACGCTTGACAGACAATTTCTTAAATACTTACTTCCTGATAAAGAAGCACGCCATCAGATTGGAGTTTATGGCGCTGTTTACAAAATCGCCACTTTTATTACGGTTTTCAGACAAGCTTATCAATTAGGAATTGAACCTTATTTTTTCAGCAGTTTCAAAGATAAAAACAATCATAAAACCTATGCAGTTTTAATGGACGTTTTCGTTATTTGCAATTGTTTAATTTACATGGGATTGATGGTCAATCTTCAATGGATTTCAGAAAAATATTTGAGAAATCCGCTTTATTATGAAGGAATAGAAATCATTCCGATGGTGATGTTAGGCGCTTTATTTTTAGGGATTTACCTTAACCTTTCTATTTGGTACAAACTTTCAGACCAAACCAGAGTTGGTTTATATGTTTCTATCATCGGAGCAGCAATTACCGTCCTTATTAACGTACTTTTTATTCCAGAATATGGATATTGGGCAAGTGCAACTGCAGCATTAGTAACGTTTACGAGTATGATGGTAATTTCCTACATTTGGGGAAGAATAAAATATCCTATTCCTTATAACACGGGAAAAGTAATCCTTTATCTCGTCATTTCGGTTTCACTTTCTATGATTTCGTTTTACTATTTTAGAACCAATTATATTGTAGGAAACTTATTTTTAGCATTATTCATAGGTTTTGTAGCCTTTAAGGAACAAGCCATTATCAAAAGAATTTTAAAAAGATGACCATAAAAGTAATCAACAAATCAAAACACGCTTTACCAAAATACCAAACTGTACTTTCTGCAGGAATGGATTTATATGCTAATATTTCTGAACCCATCACGCTGAAATCTTTAGAGAGAAGATTAATCAGCACAGGCTTATACATTTCACTACCAGCAGGTTACGAAGCACAAGTAAGACCTAGAAGTGGTCTTGCCTTAAAAAACGGAATTACGGTTCTGAATACTCCAGGAACAATAGACGCTGATTATCGCGGAGAAATTGGAGTAATTTTAGTAAATTTATCGGCCGAAGAATTTACCATCAATGACGGCGACAGAATCGCTCAAATGGTTATTGCTAAACACGAAACCGCAACTTGGGAAGAAGTAGACACTTTAGAAGAAACAGAACGCGGAGAAGGTGGTTTTGGCAGTTCTGGAGTCGCTAAAAAATAACAATTAAAAACACAAATAAATTTAAACCAAATTAAACTATGAAAATAATAGTTCCAATGGCAGGACGTGGTTCTAGACTAAGACCACACACACTTACCGTTCCAAAACCATTAATTCCTATTGCAGGAAAACCCATTGTACAAAGATTAGTAGAAGATATCGCAAAAGTAGCTGGCGAAAACATAGATGAAATCGCCTTTATCATAGGAGATTTCGGACCAGAAGTTGAACAATCTTTGATAGAAATTGCAGAAAAACTAGGAGCAAAAGGAAGCGTTTATACGCAAGACGAACCTCTAGGAACAGCTCACGCTATAAAATGTGCAGAACAATCAATGCAAGGAGACGTAGTCGTAGCATTTGCAGACACACTTTTCCGTGCCGATTTTAAACTAGATACCAATTCTGATGGGGTAATTTGGGTGAAAAAAGTAGCTGATCCATCTGCTTTTGGTGTTGTGAAATTAGATGATTATGGCTTCATCACTGACTTTGTAGAAAAACCACAAACTTTCGTTTCAGATTTGGCAATTATTGGAATTTATTATTTCAAATCAGCAGAAAAATTGATGGAAGAAATTAATTATATCATGAGTAATGATATAAAAGTAAGTGGTGAATATCAATTGACTACAGCTCTCGAGAACCTTCGCCAGAAAGGAGCTAAATTCTCTCTAGGAAAAGTAGATGATTGGATGGATTGTGGCAATAAAAATGCAACCGTAGAAACCAATAGTAAAATCCTTCAATATGAAAAAGAAGAATTTGCAAATTTCCCAGAATCAGCAGAAATAGAAAACAGTCTTATCATTCAGCCATGTTTTATCGGGGAAAATGTAAAAATTAAAAATTCTAAAATCGGGCCTTATGTTTCTTTAGGAAACGGAACTTGCATAGAAAATTCTAATATCGAAAATTCTTTGATTCAAGAGAAAACAGTCATCAATCATGGTAATTTAAGCAACTCTATGATTGGTAGTAACGCACAGTACTTTGGCGTTTCTAGAGAAATTTCCCTAGGAGATTATTCGGTGCTAGATTTTTTATCAAAAGGAAATAATTAATCTGCTATAAATCAAATAAATAACCAAACCACACAAAACATTTTGTGTGGTTTGGCGTTAAAATTGTAATGTTCTTCCATAAGTAACATTTACAATCATAGAATATGAAAAATTATATACTTATCCTTCTTTCATCATTAGCTTTATTATCTTGTAAAGCTAGAAAAATCGTAGAACAAACTCCAGCTCCTATAGAAAATGTAAGTTCTAATAAAGCTTTTTTCGAAACAATTACTAAAAAAGATGATTTTGAGAGTTTAAAAATCACGAGCAAAGTCAATGCGGAGACAGACAGATTTATCCCTACTATTGATGGAACATTTTACATAGAAAATGACCAAAAAATTTGGGTAAATTTCTCATTCCTTTTTATGTCTCAAGCAAGAGCCAATATTACTCCTGCTGGAATCAAAGCCTACGAAAAGATAAATAAGACGTATATTGATTCTAATTTTGACTACATCAATAATCTTTTGAAAGTTAATTTCATAGATTACAGAGCTTTACAAAATTTACTTCTCGGTAAAACCTTTATTCCTGTCAATGAAAAAGATTATACTTTCTTGCAAAATGAAAACGGTTATGTGCTGAATTCTGCTAAAAACCAAATTATCACCGTAAATGGTAAAACCAGTGAGTACAAAACTTCACTAGAATATTCTCCTGAATTGACTTTGAAAAAGGTATTTATACAAGACATTAAAAACAATAATAGTCTAGAAGTGAGCTATAATGATTATGAAATTTTCGGTTCACAAAAACTCCCAAAAAGTGTTAAAATAATTATAAAAGCACAGAAAACAGACCAAATTTTAATAGAAAATACGAAATTTGAATTTTTGAAGATGGAAACTCCTTTTTCCATTCCTACTAATTATACAAAGACAGAAATTAAATGATGCATAAGAAACTGAGTTTATTATTAGGATTACTAGCCTTTAGCATTTTCTTTTCTCAACAAGGAAGAAAAGAACAACTGCAAAAACAAAATTCAGAGTTAAAAAAACAAATTGCTGCCATTAATGCTACTCTTGCAAAAACTAGAGGAGAAGCAAAATTATCTCTTGCTTACCTTAATAATGTCAATAAAAAAATTGCGCTCCGAGAAAGAGTTTATAATAACACTCAGAAAGAGAAAAGATTCATAGAAGATGACATCTACCTCCGTCAGTTAGAAATCAATAAACTTAACCGTGAACTGAAAGTTCTTCGTAAAGAATATGCTGATATTCTGGTAAAAGCATATAAAAACAAAGGTGTTCAGAACAAAGTTACTTTCATTCTTTCTTCCAGAGATTTAGGAGAAGCATTGAGAAGAGTTCAATACATCAAGCAATACGGAGAATATCAAGATAAAAAAGCAGCCGAGATTAATCAAAAAGCTACTCAAATCAAAAAATCCATCGGTTTAAAGCAAAAATCTGTAAAAGAAAAGGAAAACCTTCTTAATAAACAAAAACAAGAACTCGCTGTAATTCAAGCAGAAAGAAAACAAAAAGAAGTACTTCTAGAAGAATTTAAGAAAAACGAGGCAAAACTGGTAGGAGAACTTAGGGCTAAGCAAGCCGAAAATAAAAAGGTAGAAAATGCCATCAGAAATCTCATCAATGAAGAGATAAAAGCGGCCAAAGCTAAAGCTGAAGCAGATAAAAAAGCAGAAGCAGAAAGAATAAGACTAGCAAAAATTGCAGCAGAAAAAGAAAAAGCAAAAATAGACGCTGAGAATAAAGCGAAAGCTGATGCTCTTGCTCTTGCGAAGAAAAAAGCAGAAGAAGAAGAAAGAAAAGCCGCAAAACTAGCTCGTGAAAAAGCAGAAGCAGAAAGAGTTGCCAAAGAAAAAAATGATGCAGAAAAAATAGCAAAAGCAGAAAAAGAGAAAAAAGAGTCTGAAGAAAAAGCAAATGATGCTAAAGCAAAAGCTGATGAAGCTAGAAATGCATCAAAAGCATTAGCAGATAAAACAGATAAAGAAAAAGCAGCTGTAGAAGAGAAAAAAATGAAAGACTTCGGAGTGGGAGCAATTACCGCAGGAAGCAACTTCGCAGCGAATAAAGGAAAAATGTCTTTCCCTGTTCCTTCTGGTCAGGTTACCGAACGATTTGGCAGACAACCACACCCAGTTTTCAAAGGAATTACTATTGAAAATAACGGAATAAAAGTGGTAGTTCCAAACGGAACGAAAGCAAGATGTGTATTCCCAGGTGTTGTGAGCAACATTTTGGTAAGTGGAGGCGCAAAAACAGTACTAGTTAAACATGGAGACTACTTCAGTATCTATGGAAACTTGGATAATGTAAACGTTGCCAAAAACCAACAAGTCTCTGCAGGAACCACCATTGGAAGCATCGGAACTGATTTTGATGGGAATTTCGCCCTCGATTTTCAAATTTGGAATGGAGCCAATCCAGTTAATCCATTAGATTGGGTTTCGTATTAAAAAATCCTTACATTTGTAAAAATTTTCAAAAATGATTTCACCAATTATTATACTATCACTTTCTTGGCAGCATATCCTAATTGTTGCTATCGTACTTTTATTACTTTTCGGAGGTAAAAAAATTCCTGAATTAATGAGAGGAGTTGGTAGCGGAATTAAAGAATTTAAAGACGCTGTAAAAGAAGACGAAAAAAAACCAGAAGATAAATCTCAAAATCCTTCTTAACATGTCTTTTACCGAACACGCATGGAATATCTTCAACAAATCTGTTGAAGATTATCATTTACATGATAACGTAGACTTTCCTATCAATAATCCATTCGAAAATGGCAGTTTGGAACATCTTTTGTATACTAAGAATTGGATAGATACCGTACAATGGCATTTAGAAGATATCATTAGAGACGAAAATATTGATCCGGTAGAAGCACTACAATTGAAAAGAAGAATTGATGCTTCTAACCAAAAAAGAACTGATTTGGTGGAATATATTGACAGTTATTTTTTTCAAAAATATCAAAATATTACGCCTAAACCAGACGCTAAAATCAATACAGAAACAGTAGCTTGGGCAATTGATAGATTTTCAATTCTCGTTTTGAAAGTGTACCACATGAACCAAGAAGCTACTAGAGAATCTGCTACAGAAGAACATAGAGTAAAATGTACAGAAAAACTCAATGTACTCCTAGAACAGAAAAAAGATTTAAGCCAAGCGATTGATCAATTACTTTTAGATATAGAAAACGGCGATGTTAAGATGAAGGTATACAAACAAATGAAGATGTATAATGACGAAAGTCTTAACCCTATCCTTTATCAAAAATCTAATTCATTAAAATGAGAAATACAATAAATTTACTTTTCGCCTTGCTTCTATTGACTTCGTGCTCGGTAGAAAAAGTAAATTTATCTCCTTTGTCTAATAGTTTTTCGAGTTATTCTACCCAGACTAGTTTTTCTGAACAGACGTATAAATCTATGGAAAGGGTGAATTATCTCTCAGAAATCACCAATACGCTTACAGAATTTCCAGTTTTTAAAAATCAAAAACTCAATGCAGAAATTTATAAAATGAAACTGCATATTTCTGATTACATTTATTCTATCAAACAGAATAACAAAGCGGAACAAACTAAGGCTTATAAAAATTACACCAATTCTTATAAAACAATTCAGACACTGAAAACGAGTCTTCCAAAAGACGATTTAGAATTACTGAATAGATATTTGGCTAAAATCAAAACAAACATTAGTCTTATAGATTCTTTCGATAGTACAGAATCTAAGTAAATCTTATCTTTACATAAAAATTTAGATGATAACATTACAGGCAGAATCGTTAGTTCCTACCGATTTTGGAAACTTTAGAGTAATGGCTTTTTCTGATAGCGAAAAAGACTGGATGCCTCATATTGCTTTGGTTGCAGAAAACACAGATTTTTCTAAACCTATCAATGTTCGTTTTCACTCAGAATGTATTACTGGAGAAGTTTTCCATTCTAAAAAATGTGAATGCGGTCAGCAGTTAGATGCAGCCATGAAATTTATTCAAGAAAACGGAGGCATTATCGTTTATCTTCGCCAAGAAGGTAGAAATATTGGCATTATCAATAAGCTCAAAGCTTACGCATTACAAGAAAAAGGACTAGATACCGTTCAAGCGAATCTTCAATTAGGACTTCCTGCCGATGATAGAGATTTTAATGTAGCCATTGAAATTTTAAAATTATTAGACGTAAAAGAAATCAATCTTTTAACGAATAATCCTGATAAAATAAAATTTGTAGAAAACAGTGAAATTCTTCTCAATAAAAGAATTCCACTTCAGATGGAAGCCAATGAAAACAGCAAAAAATATCTGAAAACTAAAAAAGAATATTTCGGGCATCTTCTGGATGACGAAACAGAAAAATAAAAAAACGCTTCGAGAATTTCGAAGCGTTTTTAGTATCTATTAGAGAATTTTTTAAAGTTTAATTCCACTTTCTAGAGCCAGAGTCATCATGGTTCTAAGAGCAGTTTCTCTTTGATCTGCAGAAATTTCTTCACCTGTTGGAATAATATCTGAAACCGTCAAAATCGTTGCTGCATTTTTTCCTAAATGTTTAGCATTAGCAAAAAGTGCGAAAGCTTCCATTTCAACTGCTGGACAATTATATTTTTCTGCAATAGCAGGAATTCCTGGTGTTTTTCTGTAAAAAACATCACTGGTGTGAATATTAGCTGCTTTAGTTTCAAGAGCTAATTCTTTAGCCGTTTCATTAATTACATCAAAGGCTTTTCCTTGGTGATACATGATTTCTTCATCCATTTCCCAAGCAAATTTAGCATAAGTAGATTCACTTGCAGCACCATCTACATTAATCAGGTCAAAAACATTAAGATCTGTAGTATAACTGCCACAAGTCCCAATTCTGATAATGGTATCTACATCATATTCTGTAAATAATTCGTAAGAATAAATCCCAATACTTGGCACTCCCATTCCACTTGCTCCTACAGAAATTTCTTTTCCTTTATACAAACCTGTAAAATAAAAAATATTTCTGGTCTTGCTTACCAATTTTACATCTTCTAGAAAATTATCTGCGATGTATTTTGCTCTTAAAGGATCTCCTGGCTGTAATACCGTTTTTGCAATTTCGCCTTTTTTGGCACTGATGTGAACACTCATAATTTTAATTTTAAAAGGACAACAAAGGTAAGAACTTTTTGTGGGAAAAAATCTGATTTTATTACCCAACAAAAAATCCCAGCAATTCATTTTGCTAGGATTTCTTTTTTGTGAAAAATTAATATATGGATGGTTTTGAATGATTTAGTGATTATTTTGGTTCTTTTAAGTTAAAATATTTCACTACTGCATTATAATCCTCGTAATTTACTTGTGAGGCAGTTCTATTTGCTCTAGAAGCTGGAACCAGTACAATTCTAAACGTTTGATTGTTAAGATAAGTCGCTCTTTCTGTACTTGTCATGGTAGATTGGTCAAAATTAGCTTCTGTTCTTACTTGAACTCTTTTTGTATCAAAAATAAAGTTGTAATCTAATTCTCTGTTATCGCTCAAGTAAAAAGTTTTAGGCAAAAGTTGCCAAATTGCACTTGCTGAACTGTTAGAATTGATATTTCTATACACTAAAACTACATCAGAAGAAGGAATGTCAATCGCTTGATCTAAGGCATAATTATTAGTAGAACTAAAAGTTCCCGTTACATCCTTCATTACAGGATAGGTATCATTATCTTGAATATCTCTTTCTACTACTTCGTTCATTTCGCAGCTCATCATCAATAATCCTCCGAAAATCGCAAGAACCATTAAAGTAAAATATTTTTTCATATCAATAATTTTTATTTGTTATTAGTTTTTACATTCCAAGTTGCGTGCCAAAATAAATTTTTAACTTTATTGTTTAATTTTCATCAAAGAATCAAAGCTTTTAAAATGAAACACCCATGTTATTTTTTTTGATAAACAAGAGCTTGAGTAAGGGTGTTCCATCTGACCAATAAAAAACAAATAATAATAAACAGATGAAAAACACAATCATCGTTTTCTTATTGATTTTCAGCATAAAACTATTTTCTCAAACTGAAAAATTTTTCCAAATAAATGGTGTTGAGAGAAAAGCTATTTTTTTTGAGCCCAAAATAAATTCAGAAAAAATTCCAGTGGTTTTTGTTTTTCACGGTCATGGTGGAAATGCGAAACACGCCAGTAGAAATCTTAATTTTTATCAAAATTTCCCAGAAGCGTTAGTCATTTACATGCAAGGAATTCCCGGAGTTACCAATTCTATTCTAGACAAAGAAGGAAAATATAACGGTTGGCAAATGAATCCAGACGAATTACAAAACCGAGATGTGAAGTTTTTTGATGAAGTTTTTGCTCAAATTTCTAAAAATTACAACATTGATTTAGACAGAATTTACGCAGTTGGGCATTCTAATGGTTCTAGATTTGTAAATGTTTTATGGAAAATGCGACCAGAAAAATTTGCCGCTTTCGTTACTGTTGCTGGTCCTGGTGGAATTTGGTTAAAATCTGCACCACAAAAATCTGTTTGGATCAGTTTCGGGAAAAATGATAAAATTGTGCCTTATAAAATTCAAAAATTCTCTTCCAAGCAATATCTAAAATTCTTTGGAGCCAATGAAAACACAGCACAAACAAATGGAGAAATCACCTCATACAAAACTTCTGAAAACAAAGAAATCATCATAGAAGACCGAAATACAGGACACGAATTTCCACAAAATTCTATTCCCAAAATGGTAGAATTTTTGAAAAGAAATCACAGATGATTTATAACAAAGTTTTAAACATTAAATTTCAATAAAAATCAAAGATTTTTTATTTTGACATCGGTTTCGTAGGCGTAAAAAAATTGAAAATGAAATTCGTAAAGAAATTCCTGCTGTTTGAGAAAGCGTTGGAAAAAGTTTTGGCTCGAGTTTCAGGGATTTTAGAATTTTAGTTTCAATTTTAGCCAAAGAAAGTGAAGTCTTGAAACAAGGTTCGCCGATTCCTATGAAAACAATTAAAAATAGAGGCAATTTGGGTTCTTTTCATCAAGGAAAAGAACATAATAGTTATTATCCATTCATTATTATCAAAAAATAATTTTTATTTAATTATTTTTGTTGAATAACATTGTTTTTATGAAATTCATCAAAAATATATTCACTTATTTATTCATTTTAATTTTCGCTAATCTTTCGGCTCAATATTTCCCCAAAAACGCTCCAAAAAATTTAGAGCAAAAAGCCGAAAAATATGCTGATTCTCTGTATCAACAATTGTCTTTAGACGAAAAAATTGGTCAATTATACATTGTAGCTTTGTACAACAATCGTGGAGAAGAAGAAATTCGGAAAATTAGAAATCTCGTAGAAAAAGAAAAAATCGGTGGATTGATTCTCATGCAAGACAACGCCGAAAAACACATCCAACTGCTGAATGAATTTCAAGGGAAATCTAAAGTAAAAATGATGATTGGCATTGATGGAGAATGGGGATTGTTCCAAAGATTTCCTGCCGCACATAAATTTCCTTGGGCTATGACTTTGGGCGCCATTCAAGACAATTCTCTCATTTATGAAATGAGTTCTAAAATTGCTGAAGATTGTAAAAGAATGGGTATTTATTGGGATTTCGCGCCAGTTGTAGATGTGAATACCAATCCTGCAAATCCTATTATTGGCAACAGAAGTTTTGGGTCAGACATCAATAATGTGATTGCAAAAGGTTTGTCTTATGCACAAGGTTTGCAAGACAATGGCGTTCTCGCTTCTATGAAACATTTCCCTGGTCATGGCGATACAGATACCGATTCTCATTTAGATTTACCAGTGGTTTCGCACAATTTGGAGCGACTCAATTCTGTGGAATTAGCTCCTTTCAAAGCTTTGCTTGATAAAAAAATTGGTGGAGTTATGGTAGCGCATTTATATGTTCCAGCTTTAGAAAAACAATCGAGAATTCCCGCTTCAGTTTCTTATGATATCATTACCAATTTGCTCAAAAACTCTTATCTATACAATGGTTTAATCATCACCGATGCTTTGAATATGAATGCAGTAGCGAAGAAATTTCCTGCGGGTGAATTAGATTTGAGAGCTTTCAAAGCGGGAAATGACATTATGCTTTTTTCACAAGACGTTCCAAACGGAAAAGCTTTGATAAAATCAGCTTTAGAAAAAGGTGAAATTTCTGAAAACCGCCTCGCAGAAAGTGTAAAGAAAATTCTGAAAACCAAATATTTATTAGGACTTCAAAATTTAAAATCCATAAACTCTGAAAATATTAATGAAGATTTAAACAACGCTTCTCACGCAGAACTTTCAGAAAAATTATATTCCAACGCAATAACTTTGTTGAAAGACGAAAAAAATCTTTTGCCTTTAAGTTGTAGCGAAACCTATTATTATCTTCCTTTGGAAGAAGCGCCGTTTCAGACTTTTGTAGAAAATTTAAATTTAGGAACTACCGTAAAAGTGATTTCAAAAACTGAAATCGCTCAAATTCCTGAAAATTCTACGGTGATTGTTGGTTTTCACAAAGACAATTCTACAGCGTATAAACCGTATAAAATTTCACAGGAAAGCAAAGATATTTTGGCAGAATTAAGCAAAAAACAAAATGTAATTTTAGATGTTTTTGTTTCGCCTTACGCATTGAAAGATGTAGATATTTCTAAAATTTCTACGGTTTTGGTGAGTTATGAGAACAATGATTTGTCTATGAAAGCTTCTGCAAAAGCGCTTTTAGGAAAAATAAAAATCCACGGAAAATTACCTGTCATCGTCAATGAAAATTTGAAAGCAGGAAGCGGAATTGAGAAATAAAAAAAATTTAACCGCAAAAGCAAAACTTATAATTAAAACGCCATCTTTGTCATTCCGAAAGAATCTAAATAATTCTGTAGAGATGCTTTCAGCATGACAAACAAACCGTAAAAATAATAATTTAAAAACAGAAACGGAAAACTTCGTTTCACAAAAAATAAAAATGAAATCCGAAGGATTACATTTGTCAAATAAAAAAACATTAATCTCCAAATGAAAATAGGAATCCTTTGTTATCCAACATACGGTGGTAGCGGAATCGTAGCCACAGAACTCGGAATGTCTCTTGCCAAAAAAGGCTATGAAGTGCACTTCATTTCATCTGAATTGCCAGCAAGATTAGACATGACAGACCCAAACATTTTCTTTCACAAGGTAAATGTACAGACTTATCCTTTGTTCAAACATCAACCGTTTGATATTGCGCTTTCTTCCACGATTTATCAAGTGGTGAAATTGTACAAATTAGATATTTTGCACGCGCATTACGCCATTCCTTATGCCTATGCTGCTTTTTTCGCCAAGCAAATGCTGAAAGAAGAAAACGCTGATATTCCATTAGTTACAACGCTTCACGGAACAGACATCACTTTGGTTGGTCAACACCCAAGTTACAAACATGCGGTAGAATTTTCCATCAACCAATCAGATAAAATCACTACGGTTTCTGAAAGTTTGAAAAGTGATACTTTGAAATTTTTTAAAATCACTAAAGAGATTGAAGTCATCACCAATTTCATCGACAATACAGAATTTGAGGATTTAAAAACTTGCCAAAGAAATCACTTTGCCAATGAAGATGAAAAAATTCTGATTCACGTTTCCAATCTTCGTCCAGTAAAGAGAATTAAAGATGTTTTAGACATTTTCAATAAAGTTGAAAAATCGGTAAAATCTAAATTATTGATTTTGGGAGACGGTCCAGATGTAGAAGTAATCAATGAATTCATCAATGAAAACCCACACCTCATCAATAAGATTAAACTCCTAGGAAAAGTAGATAATTTATATCAAATTCTGAAGTTTGCAGATGTGTTTTTATTGCCTTCTGAACAGGAAAGCTTCGGTTTGGCAGCATTAGAAGCAATGGCCGCAGAAACGCCAGTAATTTCGAGTAATGCAGGTGGGATTCCAGAGGTAAACATTCAGGGAGAAACTGGATTTTTAGCAGAAGTAGGAAATGTAGAAGCCATGGCAAGTTATGCGATAAAATTGCTTTCAGACGATAAACTTCTCGCAGAAATTAAGAAAAAAGCTAAAGCCAGAGCATTGGAATTTGACTTGGTCAATATTCTTCCGATTTATGAAAAAATGTATGAAGAAACGCTAGAAGAATTTCATAAAATGGCTTAACAATCATTCTCGCAGATTCTACAAAAAGTAAATCTGCGGGAAATAAAACTAAAAAACTAAACCACCATGTACGAAAATTTACTCCAATATCTTTGGAAATATAAGATATTTTCCAAGTTTGATTTCAAAGATACCGATGGAAACCCAATCGAAATTCTAGATTTTGGAACCTTGAACACCAATTCTGGTCCAGATTTTTCTTTGGCAAAAATTAAAACGAAAAACATCGTTTTAGCAGGAAACATAGAAATTCATGTGAAATCTTCGGATTGGTATTTTCACAATCATAACCTTCAAAAAGACTATCAATCAGTAATTCTGCATGTTGTTTATTTTAATGACACGGATATTGCAGAACTCAAAGAAGCCGGAATTCCTACTTTAGAGCTGAAAGATTACATTAATGAGAAGATTCTTGCAAAATATCAAACTTTAGAAAATCAATATCAGTTCATTCCGTGTGAAAGCATCTTTGATGCTTCTAAAGTTCCATTTCTTTTTTCAGAAGAGACTTTACTCAAAAAACTAGACGAAAAATCTATAGAAATTGAACATCTTTTGGCTCAATCTAAAAATAATTACGAAGCTGTTTTATTTCAAAAACTAGCGTATAGTTTTGGATTAAAAGTAAATGCAGAAATTTATCAAAATATTGCAGAAAACATTGATTTTAAAATTATCCAGAAGATTTCGCAAAATCAATTTCAGCTAGAAAGTTTACTTTTTGGGAAAGGAAATTTATTAGAAAAAGAAACCGAAACAAATCAAAAATGGAAGAGAGAATTTGATTTTCTGAAAACTAAATTTAAAATTTCAGAACAAACTTTTCCAGTAAAATTTCTGCGGTTAATGCCACCTTCTTTTCCTACAATTCGGCTTTCTCAGTTGGCGATGCTGTATCATCTTCAGCCCAATTTATTTTCTAAAATTTTAAAAGCTAAAAACATTCAGGAATTAAAATCACTTTTCGAAAAAGTAAAAACTTCAGATTTTTGGGAAAATCACTACACTTTCGAAAAAGCTTCCGAAGAAAAAATAGAGAAAAAATTGTCTGACGATTTCATAGAAATTCTTCTCATCAATGCAGTTTTGCCTACTATTTATACGTATTTTAAAAATATAAATCCGGAGAAAACTGACCAAGTTTTAGAATTTTACAAAAATCTAAGCCCTGAAAAAAATTCTATCATCTCTTCATGGAAAAAACTGAACGTAAAATTTAGTTCAGCATTAGAAACCCAAGCGTTTTTGTATCATCATAAACATTTATGTTCATACAAAAACTGCTTGAATTGTAGTATTGGTTTGAAAATTTTAAAAGATTAATTTTTGACTTTTTTACCTCAATCTTATAGAAATAAAATCAAAAAAATTTAATTTTTCAATCTCTGCTGTAATAATTTGGCAACGGTAGAAGTCCAGCCAGTTTGGTGAGAAGCTCCTACTCCACGACCATTATCTCCATGGAAATATTCGTAGAACATGATGTAGTTTTTGAAATGTTCGTCGTAATTAAATTTATCTACATTTCCGTTGAAAGCACGTTTTCCTTCTTCATTTTTAAGGAAAATATTAGAAAGTCTTCTGCTGAGATTTTCTGCAATTTCATTTAGATTCTGATAATTTCCACTTCCCGTAGGAAACTCCACTTTCAAACTTTCGTCGTAATAAAAATAAAATCGCTGAAGACTTTCTACAATTAAAAAATTAATCGGAAACCAAATCGGGCCTCTCCAATTGCTGTTTCCGCCGAACATACGGCTATCACTTTCGGCAGGCGTATAATGCACAACGTGATTGATACCATTAATTTCTAATTGAAACGGATTTTTTTCATAGACTTTTGACATCGAACGAATTCCAAATTCACTTAAAAATTCTTTTTCGTCTAACATTCTATTCAGAATTTTGGTCAATCTCGTTTTTCTCAAAATACTCATGAGATGTTTTCTGCCTTTTCCTTCTACATCCCAATGCGAAACCAATTTGGCTAGTTCGGGTTTATTTTTTAGAATCCAGTCCATTCTTTTGGTAAAATTAGGCAGTTTTTGAAGCATTTCGTGTTCTATTACTTCTACCGCAAACATTGGAATGAGACCTACAATACTTCTTAATTTTAGAGAAATTCCAGTTCCGTCGTTAAGTTGCAATACGTCATAGAAAAATCCATCCTCTTCGTTCCAAAGTCCATTTTTACCATCTCCCAAATTTTCCATTGCTTCTGCAATGTAGAGATAATGCTCGAAAAACTTAATCGCCATATCTTCATAAACAGGATTGTAAAGCGCCAATTCCATTGCAATTCTCATCATATTGAGGGCAAACATTGCCATCCAAGAAGTTCCATCAGCCTGTTCTAGGTATTCCCCGTTTTTGAACTGCATATTTCGGTCAAAAGCACCAATGTTATCCAACCCAAGAAATCCACCTCCGAAAACATTCTTTCCGTTTTTATCTTTTCGGTTTACCCACCACGTAAAATTGAGCAACAATTTCTGAAAAACGCTTTCTAAGAAATGAATATCTGGTTTTCCATTGATTTTTTCATCGATTTTAAAAACTCTAAAAGTGCTCCATGCGTGAACTGGCGGATTGACATCTGAAAAATCCCATTCATACGCTGGAAGCTGACCGTTAGGATGCATGTACCATTCTTTGGTCAATAATTGCAATTGATTTTTGGCAAAATTGGGGTCTAAAATACTAAAACTCACACAGTGAAAGGCTAAATCCCATGTTGCAAACCACGGATACTCCCATTTATCTGGCATAGAAATAATGTCTTTGCAATTCATGTGTTTCCATTCTACATTTCTTACATGATGCTCAAAATTCCTTTCCACTGGGAAATTTGGATCGCCATTTAGCCATTTCCCAACTTTATAATGATAAAATTGTTTGTTCCAAAGCAATCCTGCAAAAGCTTGTCGCTGCACATTTTTTTCATCTTCGCAGTTAAAATCTTTTTGAATTTCGTCATAAAATTCATCCGATTCTTTTTTTCTTACTTCAAAAACCTCATCAAAATCAAAAAAAGCGTTCTCCATTTTATGAGGAGACATTCTGAAATCAAAAGTTTTGGTTTCGCCACCTTCTAATTCTGTATCGATTACAAAAGCAGCTTTCGTTCCAAATTTTTTAGGATTAACTGTGTTTTTTTGATGAACGATATGATCGTTAATTCCATCTTTAAAGTATTTATTTTCAGATTTTTTTCCGAATAATTTTTCGGTATTGGTTTCATTTTCACAGAAAAGAATTTTCACGGATTTGTCACGAGAATAAAGTTTTTTCATGCCCAAACTCTCATGTTCTATTTCTATTTGACCACGATGGCGCGTTGTAAAATTAGGTTTATAAGAATTATAACCCCAACTCCAATTATTTCTGTACCAAAGTGTTGGCAAAATCACCAAAGGTGCTTTTTCTGAATTTCGGTTGGTGACGGTAACTCTGATTAAAATATCATCATGGTGAATTTTGGCATATTCTATAAAAATATCAAAATATTCATTTTGGTCAAAAATTCCCGTATCTATAATTTCATATTCTGTTTCCTTATTGCTTCGTTCTGCATTTGTCTTGATTAAATCTTCGTAAGGAAAGGCATTTTGCGGATATTTGTACAGCATTTTCATGTAAGAATGAGTAGGCGTATTGTCTAAATAATAGAAAATTTCTTTAATGTCTTCGCCATGATTTCCTTGATGGTTACTCAGTCCAAAGAAACGCTCTTTGACCATTTTATCTTTCTTGTTCCAAAAAGAAAAAGCGAAGCACAAACGTTGCTTGTCATCAGAAATTCCCGCGATTCCTTCTTCTGCCCATCTGTAAGTTCTGCTTTCTGCATCATCATGACCAGTTGCTTCCCAAGTATTTCCATCAAAGGAATAATCTTCTCTTACGTTTCCCCACTGTCTATTGCTTACATAAGGTCCCCAAGTTCTGTAATTTATATCTTGTAATCGTTGTTTTTCAGCATTCATAACCATTATTTTTTAAAATAACATAATGCGAAGGTAGAAAAAAATAAAAACTATAGAATTTCATTTAGATTAATTTTTTCAATGACAATTTCTTATTGTGAAAAAAATGATATAGCTTTGCAAAAGATTTGTTCTTTCATATAATCGAAATGTTATCAAGAAAGGTGGAGAGATTAGACTCTGTGAAACCTTGGCAACCTATCGCGTTTCTGAAACGAGAAAAGGTGCTACATTCTACTCATTTTTGGGATAGATAACACATAAAAACAGTTGATTCCCTCAACTTTTCTTATAGCATTTCATTTTTTTTAATCACATTGAAATGCAAAATAGCGACATACTTTATCAAAATTTACAGCAAAGAATCCTTGTTCTAGACGGAGCTATGGGAACGATGCTTCAGCGATATCAGTTTACGGAAGAAGATTATCGTGGCGAAAGATTTAAAAACTGGGAATCTCCATTGAAGGGAAACAATGATTTACTTTCTCTCACTCAGCCTCATGCTATTGAAGCGGTACACAGAAAATATTTAGAAGCGGGTGCAGACATCATCGAAACCAATACCTTTTCTGCGACTACCATTGCAATGGCAGATTACCACATGGAAGATTTGGTGTACGAACTGAATTATGAATCTGCAAAAATTGCAAGAAAAGTTTGTGATGAATTCACGGCTATAACTCCAGATAAACCAAGATTTGTAGCAGGTTCTATTGGCCCTACTAATAAAACAGCATCTCTTTCTCCAGATGTAAATGACCCTGGTTACAGAGCCATTACTTTTGATGAGTTAAGGATTGCTTACAAACAACAAGCAGAAGCACTTTTAGATGGCGGTTCTGATATTCTTTTGGTAGAAACTATTTTTGATACTTTGAATGCTAAAGCTGCACTTTTTGCCATAGATCAAATTCAGGAAGAAAGAAAAATTCAGATTCCAATTATGGTTTCTGGAACCATCACAGACGCGTCTGGAAGAACTTTGAGCGGACAAACTGCTGAAGCATTTCTGATTTCGGTTTCTCATCTTAATTTATTGAGTGTCGGTTTTAATTGCGCTCTCGGTGCAAAACAATTAACGCCTTATTTGGAAACCATTTCTAATAATTCTGAATTTTTCATTTCTGCTTATCCAAACGCTGGTTTACCGAATGCTTTCGGGCAATATGATGAATCTCCAGAATTTATGGCAGAGCAAATCCGTGAATACGCAGAAAAAGGATTGGTAAATATTGTGGGTGGTTGTTGTGGAACAACTCCAGAACACATAAAAGCGATTGCAGAATTGGTGAAAAATTATGAACCAAGAAAAATCAATGTGATAATTTGATGATGAGTTAATGCGATGCTTTTCACAAGCATTATCTTATTTTCAAATTAACTAATTATCTCATTTATAATATGAAATATTTAAAACTTTCGGGTCTAGAACCTTTAATTATAACTCCAGAATCCAATTTTATCAATATTGGAGAAAGAACCAATGTAGCAGGTTCTAAGAAATTTCTCCGATTGATTAAAGAAGAAAAATTTTCTGAAGCTTTAGATATTGCTCGTCATCAAGTAGAAGGAGGCGCACAGATTTTAGACATTTGTTTTGATGATGGACTTTTAGACGGAAAATATTGCATGGTTAAATTCTTAAATTTAATCGCCTCAGAACCTGATATTTCCAGAATCCCAATGATGATAGATTCTTCAAAATGGGAAATTTTAGAAGCTGGTTTGCAAGTGGTTCAAGGAAAATGCGTAGTGAATTCCATCAGTTTAAAAGGTGGTGAAGAAGAGTTTATTCGTCAAGCTAAAGCCATCAAAAGATATGGTGCTGCGGTAGTTGTAATGGCTTTTGACGAAAATGGACAAGCCGATAATTACGAACGCAGAATAGAAATCTGTAAAAGAAGTTACCAAATTCTCACAGAAATTGTGAAATTTCCTGCAGAAGATATTATTTTCGACTTAAATATTTTCCCAGTTGCAACTGGAATGGAAGAACATCGCAGAAACGCGTTGGATTTCATTAATGCTACAAAATGGGTTCGTGAAAACTTGCCATATGTTTCGGTTTCGGGTGGTGTTTCTAACGTTTCGTTTTCGTTTAGAGGAAATGATACGGTAAGAGAAGCGATGCACTCGGTTTTCCTCTATCACGCCATCAAAGCGGGAATGAATATGGGAATTGTAAACCCTGCAATGTTAGAAATTTACGACGAAATTCCTAAAGATTTGTTGGAGCTGGTAGAAGATGTAATGCTGGACAGAAGAGATGATGCTACCGAAAGATTATTGGATTATTCTGAAAAACATAAATCCGTAAAAAAAGAAAAAGTAGAAGATTTAGCATGGCGAAATCAGCCTTTGCAAGACAGAATTACTCATTCTTTGGTAAAAGGAATTGACCGTTTTATCGAGGAAGATGTAGAAGAAGCCCGAAAAATTTCAGCAAAACCTTTGGATGTAATCGAAGGTAATCTAATGACAGGAATGTCTGTAGTGGGAGATTTATTCGGAAGCGGAAAAATGTTTCTTCCTCAAGTTGTAAAATCTGCGAGAGTGATGAAAAAAGCGGTGGCTTATCTTCAACCGTTTATAGAAGCTGAAAAAGATTCTACACAAAAAGCCAATGGCAAAGTATTGATGGCAACGGTAAAAGGCGATGTTCACGACATTGGTAAAAATATTGTGAGTGTGGTTTTGCGCTGTAACAATTACGAAATTGTAGATTTAGGAGTGATGGTTCCAGCCGAAAAAATTATTCAAACGGCGATTGAAGAAAAAGTAGATGTGATTGGTTTAAGCGGTTTGATTACACCAAGTTTAGACGAAATGGTACATATTGCCAATGAACTAGAGCGTCAAAACCTCAATTTCCCTTTGATGATTGGTGGTGCCACAACTTCTAAAGCGCATACTGCTGTAAAAATCGATCCGAAATATAAAAATGCTGTGGTTCATGTAAATGACGCTTCCAAAGCAGTTGGTGTAGTAAGTTCTTTATTGAGCAATAGAAATGGAGCGTTTATTTCTGAACTTAAAGCAGATTATGCCGATTTTCGTGAGAAATTTTTAAACAGACAGGTTGACAAAGAATACATTTCGATAGAAGAAGCGAGAAATCAAAAATTCAAAATCGATTGGGAAAATGAAACCATCTCTGAACCTAAAAATTTAGGTATTCAATTGATTGAAAATCAAGATTTAGAAGAATTAATTCCTTATATTGATTGGAGTCCGTTTTTCAGAAGTTGGGATTTATTTGGAAAGTATCCTCAGATTTTAGAAGACGAAATTGTAGGAGAACACGCAAAAGAACTTTTTGCAGATGCTCAAAAAATGTTGAAGAAAATCGTGGATGAAAAATTATTAACTGCAAAAGCAATTTTCGGAATTTTCCCTGCCAATTCTAATGAACAAGACGATATTGAACTGAAAAATGGTGAAGAAACATTCACTTTCAGAACGCTTCGTCAGCAACATAAAAAATCTGATGGCAAAGAATATTTGGCTTTGAGTGATTTTATCGCTCCAAAAGATTCTGGAAAACAAGACTACATCGGTGCTTTTGCGGTGACTACAGGTTTTGGAACCGATGAATTGGCTCAAAAATATGAAGCAGAACATGATGATTACAATGCCATTATGGTAAAAGCGTTGGCAGACCGATTGGCAGAAGCTTTTGCAGAATATTTACACAAAAAAGTAAGAACTGAAATTTGGGGTTATTCTAGTGATGAACATCTAGAAAACGAGGATTTAATTTCTGAAAAATATGTAGGAATTCGTCCAGCTCCAGGTTATCCTGCTTGTCCAGACCATTTAGAAAAAACTACGATTTGGGATTTACTAAAAGTGAAAGAAAACATAGGATTAGAACTGACAGAAAGTTTGGCAATGTTCCCTACAGCTTCTGTTTCTGGGTATTATTTTGCCAATCCTAAAGCAAAATATTTCGGAGTAGGAAAAATTACAGAAGACCAACTGAAAGATTACGCCGAAAGAAAAAATGTAGATTTGGAGTTGGCTAAAAAATGGTTATCTCCTAATTTAGCGGATTAGTTTCACTTAGATTTGACTACGCCGAAACTTCGTTTTCGCAGATTTTCACAGATAAAAAATGTTCCGTAGGAACATAATATGTGAAAAAAAAATATAGATAGTAAAAACGGTGCTCCGTAGGAGCGCAATGTTAAAAAAATAAAGATTGTTACGTGCGCATATTTGCGTGAGCGATTGCAGTGGAAATCCTTTTTTTGCTAGGAAAAAGCTTTGGCAAAAAAAGATTGCAACGGAAAGCGCGGTTTCATAAAAATAGCTTGGATTAAGTTTTGGATTTTTATGGAACACGCCCAAAATAGAAAAAATTAAAATATTTAAAAAATAGGAACAGATTGCTTCGTTCCTCGGAATGACATATGAAAGTTACAGAACACATACAAAACGCCAACGGAAAAACACTTTTTTCTTTTGAGATTTTACCACCATTAAAAGGTCAAAATATACAGTCAATATTTGATGCGATTGATCCATTGATGGAATTTAATCCTGCATTTATAGATGTTACGTACCATCGTGAAGAATATGAATATGTAGAACGAGAAGATGGACTCTTGGAAAAACGAGTAGTGAAAAAAAGACCGGGAACCGTGGGAATTTGTGCTGCCATTCAGAATAAATATGGTGTAGATGCGGTTCCTCATATTTTGTGCGGTGGATTTTCTAAGGAAGATACCGAAAATTTCTTAATTGACATTGATTTTTTGGGAATTCATAATGTAGTGGCTTTAAGAGGAGATGCGGTGAAAACGGAAACCTATTTTAAACCAGAAAAAAATGGACATGCTTTTGCCAAAGATTTGGTAGAGCAAATCGTGAAAATGAATCACGGAACTTATCTAGACGAAAGTTTAGAAAATTGTGCCTGTACAGATTTTAACATTGGTGTTGCTGGTTATCCTGAAAAACACATGGAAGCAGCCAGTCTGGAACAAGACATTTACCACCTCAAGAAAAAAGTAGAAGCAGGTGCAGATTATATCGTGACGCAAATGTTTTTCGACAATCAAAAATATTACGATTTTGTAGAAAAATGCAGAACTTCTGGTATTAATGTTCCTATTATCCCAGGATTAAAACCAATTACTACCAAGTCTCAACTGAGCATGATTCCGCATCGTTTCAAGGTAGATTTGCCTAACGAGCTGGTGATTGCCATTGCTAAAGCAAAAGATAACAAAGAAGTAAAAGAAATTGGCATCAATTGGTGCATTCAGCAGAGCAAAGATTTAATGAAAAACGGCGCTCCTGTTCTTCATTATTATTCTATGGGAAAAAGCGAAGTGGTAAAAAGAATTGCTTCTGAAGTGTTTAAAGACTAAAGCATTTTATGTCTTTCAAACGGAAGATTTCGGTCAAAAATATAACGATAAGTCGCGAGTTTTCTCGTGACTTTCGTTTCTAAATTTTCGGCAATTTTTATCATTCTTGGATTAAAATCTCCAATCCATTGCATTTCGTAATCACTATAATTTCTGGTTTTTCTGAAATATTTTGTGCCTTCCCAAATCATAAATCCATCGATGCCTTTTCTTTGCCATTCTGGAACAATTCCGAAAACCAAGCCAACCATTTTTTTATTTTTTATAAAAAATTTAGCCAGTAAAAATTTCAACTTTTCTAACCAACCCAATTTTCCATTCAGGTGTTTAAACCATTGATTCAAATCTGGAATGTTAATCCACATCGCAATCGGTTTATCATTTTCATAAATGAACCAAGAGATATGTTCATCTAGAATAGGTTTCATGGTTTGAAACATTTTCAGCACTTTTTTCGCTTCTATTTGCTTTCCTTCACCATGATTCGCCCAGGCTTTGTTGTAAATTTCTGCAAAATCATGCGCAAATTTTTCCAATTGATTTTTTTTTCCAATGAACTGCTTTCAAATTTGGATTTTTGGCATTCATTCATGACCATTCATAAAAACTTGTGAAACCTCATCGTAGACTTTTCTTCCGTAACACGATTGATTAAAATAAATCTGAAAACCATAATTTTCAAACAATTTTTGATAATATGGCGCATGAAAATTCATCCCGTACAACGGTTCATGAAAACCGTCTATGAGCAAACCCCAAAACTTGTCTCGCTCCCCGAAATTTATCGGCCCGTCCATTGCTTCCATTCCGCGTTCCTGCAACCAATTTTTACAAAAATCAAAGATGAAATTTGCCGTTTCTTGGTCATCGATACAATCAAAAAAACCAATTCCACCAGTTTTTAACTTTTGTTCATATTTTGGATTGATAAAAACCGCAACTTTCCCTACTGTTTGATTTTCTGCATTTTTAAAAAGAAATCTTTCACAAGTTCCATTTCTGAAAAATTTATTTTTGTTGGGATTAAAAACCTCTTCAATATCTTTATCTAAAGGGCGAATGTAATTTTTCTCGTTTCTAAACAAACGAGCTGGAAATTCTAAAAATTCTTTTTGCGTTTCTGGCGAATTAACGAGAATAGATTTCAGCATACATTAAAAAAATCCGATTGAATGAATCGGATTTTAAATGTAGTAATTATTTTTTTTGAATGTCCGTTTAGTGTCATAAAGTACTAAATTTTATGGTTTAGAAAAATTTGACAAAAGTAACTGATTGATTTTCAATAATATTTAATTTTTATAAATCTTCAAAATTGTTTCAAAATTGCAATTATGCTTTAAAACGGACATTCAAATAAATTTTATATATTTATAGAAAAATTAAATTGGTGAAAAGAAAAATCAATTATAAAAAAATATTAAAAATCGTTGGCATTACTTTTCTTTCATTTGTTTTGCTGATATCGGTTTTGCTTTTTAGTTTTCGTCTTCCTGCAGTACAAAATTTTGTAAAAGGCAAACTCGTCACTTATTTGGAAGATAAAATAAAAACCGAGGTAAAATTGGATCGTGTTTATGTCGGTTTTCCGAATTCTTTGGTGATGGAAAACCTTTATCTGAAAGGACAAAAAGTAGACACTTTGCTCTACGTTCGAAAATTCGATGTAGGCTTGGATATTTTAGGTTTGATAAATTCTAAGGCCGATATTACTGCTATCGATTTGCAAGGTGTGAAAGCGAATGTCGTTCGAAATCCGGACGGAACCTTCAACTTCGATTACATCCTCAATGCTTTTGCTTCCAACAAAGAAGAGGAAAAAAAAGAAAGCAAACCGTTCATCATTTCATTGGATAAAATAAACTTGCAAGATATCGGTATTTCATTTATCGATCAGCAATCCAGAAATGACATCAACCTGTATTTCAAATCGTTTGATACGAGAGTGAAAAATTTCGATTTGGAGCAAAATTCCTACGCAATCGGCGACATCAATTTGGATGGTTTAAAGTTGAAACTCAAACAGGATTTGGTAGAAGAAGTTTCAGAAAATGTAGATAAACAGGTCGATTCTCTGAACCAAAAGAAACCTATGACGCTAGATTTGAACGGAATTAAATTCACCAATTTCGATATTGCTTATGGTGATGACAACACCAAAACTTTTGTAAAAGTCATCTTCCAGGAATTGAGTACCAACATCAAAAAATTGGATTTACAAAACAACGATTACAACGTAAAAAACCTTTTATTAAAGGGCGCTAACATCAATGCCAATTTATTTCTAGCAAAAAATTCAAATCAAAAAACCGAAGAAAAACCGCAAAATTCTTCCGCGGAAAAAGCTATGAAATTTTTGCTCGGCGAATTGGTTTTGGACGATGTAAAAGTTGTTTACAACAATACTGCAGCAGGAAATTCGCCGGGAATGGATTTCAACCATCTTAATTTTACTAAATTAAATCTTGATTTGGAAGATTTCAAAATGGAAAACGGAACTTTCGCGGGAACCGTAAATTCTGCCGAAATAAAAGAAAAAAGCGGGTTAAACATTCAAAAATTTACGACGGATTTCGTGTATGAACAAGATCAAGCGTATTTGAAAAACCTGTATTTGCAAACGCCTAAAACCGTTTTGCGCGACCAAATCGTGTTGAATTACAATTCCATCGAACAACTTTCTTCCAATCCTTCTGCTGTAAAAATCGCCGCCAATATTCGGAATTCTAAAATTGGATTTTCGGATATTTTGACATTCGTTCCCACTTTGCGAAACACCGCTCCGTTCAACAAATATCCCAATGCTTCACTGAATTTGGACACCAAAATTACCGGAACGTTGAACGATTTGCTGATCGATCATTTGCAGGTTTCCGGTTTGGACCAACTGAAACTATCGGCTTCCGGAAAAATCCGAAATGCGATGGATCCCGAAAAATTGTATTATGATTTAAAGATTGGCGAATTGTCCACTTCCGCCAAAACGATTTTCAACCTCGTTCCGAAAGGAACCATTCCGTCGAATATTTCGCTTCCATCATTTATGACGTTGAAAGGAACAGCAAGAGGAACCACCAAAATCGTGAATACGAATTTTAATTTCACTTCCACATTAGGAAATGCAAAAATATTGGCAGACGTGAATATGACGCAGAAAAACCGAGAATTGTACGACATTCACGCCAATTTGCAAAATTTACAAATTGGAAAAATTATTCAAAATAAAGAACTCGGTTCGTTTACCGGAAGAATTGAAGCGAAAGGACAAGGCTTCGACCCGAAAACTATGAGAGCCGATTTGAAGGGCGCTGTCAACAGTTTCACCTACAAAAATTATCGCTATACCAATATGAATTTGGATGGAAAAATCAATCGTGGTGCTTATGTCGTAACCCTCAATTCCAAAGATCCAAATGCGAACCTAAAACTCGCTGCTTCCGGCGTGATGAACGAAAATAATCCGTCTCTAAAAGTGAACGGAAGCATCATTAAACTCGATTTGCAAAAACTTGGGTTTTATGCTAAACCGATGATTATTGCAGGAAATTTGGACGGTGATTTTTCCAACCTCAATCCCGATTTTTTGAACGGAACACTTTCATTAAATAATTTTGCAATTTCCGACACGAAAGAAGTTTTTCCGTTGCAGAATATTTTCGTGAAAGCTGTTTCCACCGACAGTTTGAACCAAATCAATAGCGTCCTAAATAAAAAAATAAGAAGGAATTAAAGTAACTCAAAGTATCTTTGAGGTTGTACAACAAAAAAAC
>JBKBLE010000021.1:0-39233 GCA_046296655.1 Cloacibacterium sp.
AGTGATTGGTGGTGAAACTTTAAGTCGTGTAACTGATCCATATGACAGAAATAAAATGATTTTTGCAGATGGAGCTGGAGCCGTAGTTTTACAAAAATCTGAACAAGAAAACGTAGGAATCATTGCTACCAATACCGTTTGTGATAATGCAGAAGAACTTTTGTATTTAGATAATTCTCATTCGCTTAATCCAGAAGCAGACCAAGAAAAAATTTATATCAGAATGCATGGCCGTAAAATTTACGAATATGCCCTTAAAAATGTTCCTGCTGCGGTAAAAGAAACAATGGATAACGCTCAAATTGGTATAGAAGACATTGATAAAATCTTAATGCACCAAGCCAACGCTAAAATGGATCACGCTATGGTTTCTAGATTATATAAATTATACGGGAAATCAGAATATGACGAAAATGTGTCTCCTATGACCATTCAATATTTAGGAAATTCATCAGTTGCCACCATTCCTACTATGTATGATTTAATTGCAAAAGGAGAAATGAAAGGTCATTCTTTCAAAAAAGGAGGTTATCTAGTAATGGCTTCTGTAGGTGCAGGAATGAACATCAACTGCATTGTTTACAAGATGCCTTAATAAGAATTCTGAAACAAAATATACAAAACTTCGGCTACTCTACTTGTCGAAGTTTTTTTATGAAGAATAATTTATGAAAACAAATTTTATAATATTACTCGCTGTATTTTTCATCATCGAAATATATGTTTATCAAGCGATTAGAAATATTACTACCAATAATTACATTAGAATTGGATATTGGATTTTTACGCTTTTGGCTTACGGAATCATCTTATATTGGATTTTAACATTTAATAGAGCTTCTAGAGACCATCAACAAATTCAATTAATGGTTTCTGCGATGATGATTTTCGTTCTTCCGAAACTATTGTCTGTAATGTTTTTATTGATTGGAGATTTTACCAGATTTGTAGAATTTGGTTTTAAATATTTCACCGCTAAAGAAAACTATTTCCCTGAACGCAGAAAATTTATTTCTACCACCGCTCTTGCTGCTGCAGGAATTTTCTCAGCATTGGCAATAGATGGCATAATTTTCGGAAAATACAGACACACGGTAAGAAAAGTAAAATTGAGATTTAAAAACCTCCCTGAAAATTTTAAAGGCTACAAAATCGTACAAATCTCAGATGTTCACAGCGGAAGTTTTTTCAATCCTCAAAAATTACAAAAAGCAATTGACCTGATTAATGAACAAGATGCAGATGTGGTTTTATTCACCGGTGATATGGTGAATAATTATGCAGATGAATTCAAACCATTTATTCCACTTTTTAAAAGCATTAAAGCCAAAGATGGAAAATTTTCTATTTTAGGAAATCATGATTATGGCGATTATGGCGCTTGGAATTCTCGAGAAGAAAAAGCACAAAACATTCCAACTTTGAAAAACTATCAAGCCGAAGCAGGTTTTAAACTTCTGCGCAATGAAAATATTGCTTTAGAAAAAAACGGAGAGAAAATTTATCTTTTGGGCGTAGAAAATTGGGGAATCAAACCTTTTCCACAATATGGTGATTTAGACAAAGCTTTGAAGGGCGTTCCTGAAGATGCGATTAAAGTTTTGATGAGCCATGACCCTACTCACTTTGACGAAGTGGTAAAAAAGCACAAAACCCATGTTCATCTTACCCTTTCTGGTCATACTCACGGAATGCAATTTGGTTTAGATTTGAAAAACATCAAATGGTCGCCCGTAAAGTTCAAATACAAAAAATGGGCAGATTTATATGAATCTGAAGGAAAATATCTCTATGTAAACAGAGGTTTCGGAGTTATTGCCTATCCTGGAAGAGTGGGCATCAATCCAGAAATAACGGTTATAGAATTGGTATAATTTATTTTGATACGCAAAGATTTATCTATCCATTGTTTTTTTTGGAGAAATCAAGGGAGCGAATAAATTCGCATAAAGCTCTCGCTTATTCAATTCGCTAAAGCGAATAATTCTTTTGCTTACTTAAACAGTATAAAAAGGGTATAAATCTTTGCGTTTTTTTTAGTTGAATTTTAGAAAAAGAAATCCTTCATTCTGGTAATGGCCAAATCATTTTCTTCTACAAATTTTAGAAAACGATCAAGTTTTTCTTCCATTTGTACGCCAAGATTGTATTTTCTGTAAAAAGACAATCCAAATTTTTTATCATTGAGCTCTACAAACTGCCAAGAATTAAGATAAATCATCACATATTCTTCTTTTTGCAACGTTTCCGTTACCATATTTTGATAAAATTTCATGGGAATCATCTGAAACGTAAAATCATTATACGGAAGTCTGGAATACGGCGAAACACTTTCTGGAATCACCATAATTTCATGTTCTTCGTAAGCAATTTTTCTTTCTAAAGTATTCTTGAAAAAGAAAATATTAGAAAAATCCATCGGTGAACGATAAATAAATTGCATGGCTTTCAGTTTTTCAGAACTCAGCCTTTTTTCGGGAAACTGTCTCATTCCTCTGATGGTTTTCCCTATCAGTTCTTCTAAGAAATCTTTAGCCGTTTCTATCTCTTTTTGATAAGAATATTTATTGAGTAAGCCCAATTCATGCCCTTTTTTAGCAATGGTTTTTAAAAGTTCTGGTAACTTTTCCACCAGAGAAATTTCCACAAAAAAAGTAGTGTGGACTTGATATTTTTCTAGAATTTCCAGAATTTTCTGTGTTCCCTCTGTTGTAATCTTTAATAGTTCCTCTTCTGTAACTATTTTTTGATAAGAAACTGGAATTTCGGGAGCGATGATGTTAAAAGTAAGTAAAACCATAACGTAAAAATAAAAAACTTTGTGTACAATCCGCAGACAAAGTTTAAATTATTTTGTGGTGAAGAATTTAAGCTCTCTAGAACTCTACTATTCTAAAATTCTATCACTTGACTATTTTCCCAATTTCACTTTTAGGTTTTTAATCATATCTTTGGTCATTTCTGTAATGCCAAAATCATAGGTTAACCCCCAATCTTTTTTCGCCACAGAATCATCTATAGAAGCTGGCCAAGAATCCGCAATCGCTTGTCTGAAATCTGGCTCATAAGAAATCTCAAATTCTGGAATTTCTTTTTTAATTTCTGCTGCCAATTCTTTTGGCGTAAAGCTCATTCCGCCCAAATTATACGAACTTCTTACGGTGAGATTTTCAGATGGCGCTTCCATAAGTTTTAGCGTTGCATTAATCGCATCATTCATGTACAACATTGGCATTGCTGTATTTTCAGAGATGAAAGATTTGTATTTTCCTTCTTCAATTGCTTCGTAGAAGATTTCTACTGCATAATCAGTAGTTCCACCACCAGCTGGAGTTTTCCAAGAAATTAAACCTGGATATCTGATACTTCTAATATCTACTCCGTATTTTTCATGGTAATATTCGCACCACTTTTCTCCTGCCATTTTAGAAATTCCGTACACCGTTGTAGGATTTAAAACTACATCTTGCCCCACATTTTCCTTAGGAACTCCTTTCCCGAAAACCGCAATAGAACTAGGCCAAAAAATCTTTTGAATTAGTCCTTCTTTTGCCAATTCCAGAAAATTCAGTAGCGGCTCCACATTCAGTTTCCAAGCAAATTGTGGCTGTCTTTCTGAAGTTCCAGACAATAAAGAAGCCAAATGATAAACAGTAGTAATTTCGTAATCTTTACAGACTTGTCTTACCAATTGCGTGTTAGAAACGTCCATTCTCTCATAAAATCCCGCAGAAGTCAACTTCTTGTCCCACCTATCCAGTCCAGAAGCAATCACATTTTCTGCGCCATGAATCTCCACTAATCTATTGGTCAGTTCGGTGCCTATTTGTCCTAAAGCACCAGTAATAAGAATTTTTTCCGTGTGCGTATCGGTTTCCATTTTTAAATTTTAGGATTTTCACAAATTTAGAAATTTTGGAGGTTTTAAGAAATTTATTTTTAAAAATCTTTTGAGTACCAAATTTCACTTCTTCTAATTTATTTTTTTATGGCGCCAAATTTCCTCGTTCCGCTCCCACTTTTTTGCTCCGCAAAAAGAGTTCCGCTCAACTCGGGGCGCAATTCGGGAATTGGTAGAAACTTTTCGCCAAAATTTAGGTTTTGAAAAAATAAAAAATTAAATTTGCTCAATTTAGATTTTTATGAAAATGAAAGAAGCAAAACCTTTTTTAAAATGGGCAGGAGGAAAAACTCAATTGATTAATGACATAAAAAAAGTATTACCAAAAGAGTTTACAAAATATAAGTTTAATTATATTGAACCTTTCGTTGGAAGTGGTGCGGTTTTATTTTGGATGCTAAATAATTTTCCAAAAATTGAAAAAGCTATAATTAATGACATAAATGCAGATTTAACAAACACCTATAAAGTAATTTCTCATTCTCCTTTTGAATTAATTTCAATTTTAAATCAATTTCAAAATGAATATCATTCTTTAGAAGATAATTCTGAAATAAAAAAAGAATATTATCTAGAAAAAAGAGAAAATTTTAATAGCAGAAAATTTTCTAATACAGAACAAGCAGCATTTTTTATTTTTTTAAATAGAACTTGTTTTAATGGTTTGTATAGAGTTAACAAAAATAATTTTTTTAATGTTCCCATTGGAAGCTATAAAAAACCCACAATTTGTGATGCTGAAAATATTTTGGCAGTAAGTGAATCATTAAAAAAAGTGGAAATTTTAACTGGAGATTATCAACAAACTTTAGATTTTGCTGAAAGATCTGCTCTATTTTATTTTGATCCTCCTTACAAACCTTTAAGCAAAACTTCAAGTTTTAATTCATATTCAAAAGATAATTTTAATGATGATGAACAAATTAGATTAAGAGATTTCTGTAAGAAATTAGATTCTTTAAATCATTATTGGATTTTAAGTAATTCTGATTTAAAAGGAAAAGATATTAATGACAATTTCTTTGATGATTTGTATTCTGACTTTAATATTCAACGAGTTGAAGCAAAAAGAAGTATTAATGCAAATCCTGAAAAAAGAGGGAAATTAACTGAATTATTAATCACAAATAGAACAAACATAGAATATGTCGGAGCAATTTAAAATCTTCTTATCTCAACTTTCGGAAACAAATGCAACTTTAGATTATTTTACTGATTTTAAAAAAATAAAAAGTAATGTCAATAAAATTGCTATAAAATTGAACCAATTAAATTACTTGATTGGAAAAGAAGATTTGAATAAAGCTGTATATGAATTGTATGAAGAAAACCCTAAAGTTTTTGAAGTTTTAGACATTTTGATTGCAATCCGTAAAAACAAAAGAGCAAAAACATTCAATAATAAAGGAGAAATTATATTGCTTGATACATATTTTGAAACTCCTGAACTTGTTTTAGAATTTATTGAAGAAACAGGACTAGCAGAAGTTTTCAAAAATAAAGATATATCAAATCTTGTTGATTATGTTTTCGGAATTGAAGTTGGATTAGATACAAATGCAAGAAAAAATAGAGGTGGCGATAATATGTCAAAGGCTGTATCTCTAATTTTTGACAAAGCAGGAGTTTTCTACAAAAAGGAAGTAAACAATACTATTTTTCCAGAAATCATTAGTTTAGGTGCAGATGTAAAACGTTTTGATTTTGTCATTAAAACCAAAAAGAAAACCTATCTGATTGAAACCAATTATTATAATGGTGGTGGTTCAAAACTGAATGAAACAGCAAGAGCATATTCTGATGTTGCACCGAAAATCAATCAATATCCAAACTATGAATTTGTTTGGATAACTGATGGACAAGGTTGGTTTTCTGCCAAAAATAAATTAGAGGAAGCGTATAATAATATTCCTAGTTTGTATAATTTGATAACTCTTGAAGATTTCATTAAGAAAATTCAAGATGAAACTGTAATTGAATTTTAAAATGAGAAATTACCAATACTGTCCTAAATAAAAATTATTAAAAATAGAAACAGCCTAAATACCTATTTTACATTTAGCTTTACATTTAATTTCAAAAAAGAACCCCTTGATAATATGTTTTTTGAGATTCAGGTGGTTGGTCAAAAGGTTTGTCGAGCCAAAATTGAAGATTAATTTTAACAAAAATATTCAGTCGGATAAATGCTACTAGATTTGATAATTGCCAAGGATATTTTGCGATTGATTTTAGGTATTTTAGGATAAGAATGGTAATTAGAGCCGTCCAAATTTGTATTTTAACTGCATTTTCAGATGTTCCGATAAATGTTTTGATATGAAGCAATTGCTTGATGTCTCTGAAAAAAATCTCAATCTGCCACCTTTGTTTGTACAGTTCTGCAATGGTGGAAGCTGCCCAAGTGAAATTATTGGTGATAATTTCGATAGTTTGCTTGTTTTCATCGTCCCAAACCGCCACTCTTCTTAATTTTTTAGGGTATTTTTCTTTTGAAATAGGGTTTGAAAGGATTATGTCTTCGTCTTTCAAAATGTTTTGCGCTCCTTTTGGTGGAAGTTCTCGTTCCTGTAAAGTTTCAAATTTCAGATTTTCTTTATGTCTTATTACGAAGAAAACACCTTTGCTGTCCCAAATAGAAAGCATTGGAAAATCGTTATAGAATCGGTCTGCAACAATGACTGCTCCCTTTTCCAAAGGAATGTTTTCCGCTCCCTTGTTATCCGCAACACTTCCTTTGGTAATATTCACATAAACAGGAAGTTTCCCATCGTATTCGAGCAAGGTATGCATTTTCACGGCTCCTTTCTTAGTGCGATACGTTGCCCAATCAAATAAAGAAAGACACAGGGAAATAAGGGTAGAATCTAATAGATAAACGGGAACTTTTATTTTCAGCTTTACTCGTTTTTGTTTGGTGTGCTGTCCTAATTGTTCTAATAGTTTGAAATACACGTCTTTAAACAAATCTGCATCTCGTTTTCCATTCTGGTAGCTAATAGAAGATTTGGAAGGTGCAGTTTTTATTCCTAAATGATTCAGGTTGCCCGTTGCGCTACGAAGTCCATTGGAAATATCCCGTACCGAGGTGCTTTTGGCAAAATGACAGAAAAGCATAGAAACTAAATGGGTCCAACTATCGAATCCTTTATTTCGGTAATCGGTCTTTTTTTCTTTGACTATTTTTTTGAAAATTACTCGGTCTATTTTTGAAATGATTTGGGAAAATAATGTTAATTTTGAATCCATAAGAAGGTTTTTTTGTTGTACAACCTCAAAGATACTTTGAGTTACTTTAATTCCTTCTTATTTTTTTTATTTAGGACGCTATTGAGAAATTACTATAAACATACAATAGATTTAAAAAAGTTAGAAATAAGAAATGATAGAAAGGAAAACTTTATTCAAAAACTTGAAGAGATTGAATATAGAGGCTATGAAGTTGAGCAGTTATCAGATGGAAGAAAAATAGTTATTACAAAACCTGGTGGAAAATCTGTTTATGGTCGTCCTAAAAAAGAAGACTTTCTTGTTTTTATTTTTCAACCGAATGAAAACGGTTTATGGCAAATTACTCACAAACAAATTTTACAAGATTTATATTCTAAATCTAAAGAATCTGTAATAGAAACTTTGAAACTAATTACTCTTTTAGAAAAAACTTTAAACGGAGAAGAGCCAACTGATTTTATTGAAGAAATAAATAATTTAAAATTTCAAAATGGAGAAAGTCCCGAATCTCTAATAAAAGCCTACAAATGGATTTGGGGACAAGAAGATGTAAACTATCCAAATGGAGAAGGCAGAAAAATGTCTTGGAAAGGAATTGAAGAACTAAAAAACAAATTAGTATAAATGCTAAAGCCCTATTTCATATCAGACGACAAAGATTTTTATCTTCTACTTGGAGATGCTATGAAAATTTTGTCTGAATTTGACCATAAGTTCGATATGGTTTTTGCAGATCCTCCATATTTTCTTTCAAATAACGGCTTATCAATACAAAGTGGAGAAATTGTTTCTGTAAATAAAGGAAAATGGGACAAATCAGAAGGCTTTGACTTTATAAATGATTTTAATAGAAACTGGTTAAAATTAGTAAGAGAGAAATTAAAAGACAATGGTACAATTTGGATAAGCGGAACTTATCACAATATATTTTCAATTGGACAAATTCTACAAGAATTAAACTTTAAAATTCTAAATGTAATTACTTGGGAAAAAAACAACCCGCCACCAAATTTTTCTTGCAGATATTTTACTCATTCCTCAGAACTTATTATTTGGGCTAGAAAAGAAGAAAAAGTTCCTCATTATTATAACTATGAATTAATGAAAAGTTTAAATGATGGAAAACAAATGAAAGATGTATGGAAACTTCCCGCAATTGCTCGTTGGGAAAAATCTTGTGGAAAACATCCAACACAAAAACCATTATCTGTTCTCACAAGAATAATACTTGCATCTACAAAACCAAACGCTTGGATTTTAGATCCTTTTACAGGAAGTTCTACAACTGGAATTGCAGCAAATTTAGTTAATAGAAGATTTTTAGGAATTGACCAAGAAATTGAATTTTTAGAATTAAGTAAAAACAGAAAATTAGAAATAGAAAATTCTGAAATAGCTAACAGATATAGAGAAAAATTAAATGGTTTTAATTCAAAAAAAGAATTAGAAAGTTATTTAATCAGAGAAGATATAGAAGAATATAAATCGGAACTAAAATTTATACAATGAAAAATCTACTTTTCCTTCTACTCTTTTTCGCACAAATATTCAATGCACAATTCACCAACATCAATATTGTAAAAGAAGTGCGCACCAAAGAAAAAGGCTTGGTCGTTTCTGCGCATCCATTGGCAAGTGAAGCAGGTGCTCAAATTCTAAAAAAAGGTGGAAATGCCTTTGACGCTGCGATTGCTACGCAATTTGCTTTGGCAGTTGTTTATCCACAAGCTGGAAATATTGGTGGTGGTGGATTTTTGGTAGGTTACACTAAAGATGGCAAAAAAATCGCATTGGATTATAGAGAAACTGCTCCTAAAAACGCTTCCAGAGATATGTATCTCGATGAAAAAGGAAAAGCCAATACTGATTTATCACAAAACGGAAGATTGGCAGTCGGTGTTCCTGGTTCGGTTTCTGGGATGTTTTACACGCATCAAAAATTCGGGAAATTGCCGATGGCTGATTTAATTCAACCTGCCATTGATTTAGCACAAAAAGGTTTTGCCCTTACAGAAAGAGAAGCGAATTTGCTCAATGAAACCCGAGAAGATTTTCTAAAACACAATTCACATCCAACAGCATTTACCAAAGATAGTCCTTGGAAGAAAGGAGATATTTTAGTTCAAAAAGAATTGGCTCAAACTTTAAAATTAATTCAAAAACAAGGTCAAAAAGCTTTCTACGAAGGAAAAAACGCTCAACTTTTAGTTTCCGAAATGAAGCGAGGAAACGGAATCATTACCCTTGAAGATTTGAAAAATTATAAAACCAAAGAAAGAAAAGCATTAGAATTTGATTATAAAAATCATGAAATCATTTCTATGCCGCTTCCTTCGAGTGGTGGAATTCTTTTGGCTCAAATGCTTAAAATGAGCAGTTTTGAAAATTTAGAAAATTTCCGACAGAATTCTCCAGAAGCAGTTCAAGTAATGGTAGAAGCAGAACGCAGAGCTTTTGCAGACCGTGCAGAATTTATGGGAGACCCAGATTTTATAGAAGATAAAACCCAAATGCTTATTTCTGAAGAATATTTAAAAAATCGTTGGAAAAATTTCAGTTTTGAAAAAGCTACCCCAAGTGCAGAAGTTGGAAAAATTATTGCTCAACCCAAAGAATCTACCGAAACTACGCATATTTCTATTATCGACAAATTTGGAAATGCAGTTGCTGTTACGACCACTTTAAATGGTTTATATGGAAGCAAAGTCGTGGTAAAAGGTGGCGGTTATTTCTTGAATAATGAAATGGATGATTTTTCTGTAAAACCGGGCGTTCCGAATATGTTTGGCGCAGTAGGCGGCGAAGCTAATAAAATCGAACCCAACAAAAGAATGCTTTCATCAATGACACCAACTATCGTTCTAAAAAACGGAAAACCTTACATTGTGGTGGGAACTCCTGGTGGAACTACGATTCCTACTTCTGTCTATCAAAGCATCGTGAATGTGATTGATTTTAAAATGACTCCCAGTTTAGCGGTGAATTCCGCGAAATTTCATCATCAGTGGTTGCCAGAAGTGGTTTTTGTAGAGAAAAATTTTCCAGAAAACACTTTGAAAATTTTAGAACAAAAAAATTACAAATTTGAAAAACGTGGCGGAATTGGCAGAACAGAAATGATTGTTATTGACGAAAATGGTAATGCTACTGCTGTTGCAGACAGTCGTGGTGATGATTCTGTAGCAGTAGAATAATTATTTCCCAGCTAATTTACGAAGCATTCCATTGAAAATTAAGCCATGGAATGGTAAAACTGAATACCAATACAACCTTCCCGATAAACCTAGTGGTCGGAAAGTTGCTTCTTGGTACAACTCTCCATTTTTAATGTAAAATTCTAACCAAGCTTCGCCAGGAACTTTCATTTCGGCGAAAAGTAAAAGGCGTTTTTCTTCTTTGTTGGCATATAAAACGCGCCAAAAATCTAGAGAATCGCCTGCCTCTAATTCGTTTTGGTTTCTTCTTCCTCTTCTCAATCCTACTCCACCGATTAATTTATCTAAAAAACCTCTGATTTTCCAAAGAAAATTAGCATAATACCAACCTGTTTTTCCACCAATGCTGAAAACTCTTTCCAACGCCAATTCTTCATCATCTACTTTCATCTTTCTAAAATCGGTAAAACAACCTTTCTCTGGAACTTCTAAATACTGCCAAACATTTCGCTTGTGAAACTGATTGGTAAAAGAATCATACCAACTGCTCAACACATCATTTTGCTTGATTTTGTCAAAAGCCATGTTAATTGCTTCTTTGTAAGAAAATAAATGAATTCCTAAGTCCGAAGCCAAAGAATTTTGTCTTGCAATCACATCTATTTTCATGCTGTCCACTAAATTCACAGCCAAAGAATAGGTGGTAGAAGTAATAAAGTATAACCAATACGAAGACAATTTAGGCGTCATTACAGGAACGGTAAAAATCCAACGTTTTAAACCTCTAACTTCGGCGTATTGAAGCAACATTTCTTTGTAAGTAAGAACATCTTGACCTGCAATATCGTAGTTTTGATTATATGTTTTTTCTACACCGATAACTTTGGTTAAAAACTGAATCACATTTCTGATGGCAATCGGTTGACATTTGGTTTTCAACCATTTTGGAGCCACCATAATCGGCAGTTTCTCTACCAAATCTCTGATAATTTCAAAAGAAGCACTACCAGAACCTACAATAATTCCAGCTCTGAGACAAGTTAAAGCATACTTCTCACTTTTAAGCGCTTGTTCTACATTTTTTCTGGACTGAAGATGTTCTGAAAGTTTTTCCTCATTGATAATTCCTGTGAGGAAAACGACTTGCTTTACTGAAGTCTTTTCTAATGCTTTTCTGAAATTTTCGGCAGAAATTTTCTCTTTTTCCGAGAAATTTCCACTACCAGAAGACATAGAATGCACCAGATAATAAGCAAAATCTATATCTTGTGGAATATTTTGTAAAGAATTTTCATCTAGAAAATCATTTTCTATGATTTGAATTTTCTCAAGATGATTTTGATAGAGTTTAAGGCTTAATCTTTTTTGGTCTCTTACAGAACACACCACATCATGTCCTTCTTCTAACAACTGAATGAGAAGTCTTTTCCCGATATAACCTGTGGCTCCTGTAAGAAAAATTTTCATGATTTAAAGATTTCTTCTAAAATTTTAAAACGACTTTCGAAAATAAATTTCACTTTATTTTTCACATAAAAACCAGCCAATAAATCTCCGAAAACGCCAAAAGGAAGTTTGAAATTTACGATATCTGTCATTTTCACTCTTCCATCTTCTGTAGCTTCAAAATGGTGTTCGTGATGCCACATTGCATAAGGTCCAAATCGCTGTTCATCTACGAAAAACTTTTGGTCTTCGAAATGCGTAATTTCTGTAATCCAGTTGCTTTTTACCATTGGCAAAATCCCAATTTTATAGGTAATAATTTGACCAAGATACGTTTTATCTGGCGGATTATTGGTGATTTCGAATTGCATTTCTTTCGGCGTAATTCTGTCTAAATTATTAGGATGGGTAAAAAATCCCCAAGCTTTTTCTAAAGAAATAGGAAGAATCTGTTCCGAAGTAAGTGTATAAATTCCTGACTGCTTTTTTATATTGATTTTCATCTTTGAATTTTATTTTAAATTAAGATTTTACAGACATTGATAAAGAATAGTTCCATTTTCTTCTAAAATATTCAAACAATAAAACACTTCCGTAAAGCATCGAAAAACAGTAAAAACTGTCTTCTAAAGGCATTGTTCCAACTCTGATTCCGAGGTTTTCATTGTTGTCATAAAAAACCACTGGATTTTCTGAATAACTTCCCGTCAAAGCGGAATTAACAAAGAAAAACGGCACATAAATCAGCACAAAACTGATGTAAAACTTTCGCGCATATTCCCATTGATAAAAAATTTGGAAAATCATCAATAGTGCAAACAACCCAAAACTTGCTGCGGTGTAAATTCTGTCTAAATTCGTAGCAAAAACACTTGCACTTACGATTAATAGAAGAACAGAAATCCATTGTGTCAATTTTTTGGTCAACTGTAATTTCGGGAAGAAATATTCTAAAGAATAGTGAATAAAATTGCTGGAATAAGGAATAAGCAAGAAAAACAACCATTCTTCGAGTGGCAATTTAAACCATCTGATTCCCATTAAATATTCATCATTAAATCCCCAAACATTTTGGTAAGCAAAATAAATATCCCATAAAATGAAGAAAATTCCCACCGTAATGATTGCCAAAAAATAAGGCTTCCAAAAACGGATAAAATTCATCCATTTTCTCTCAAAACTGAACATAAAAGGAATGCTGAAACTCAAGATATCTAGAGCTATGTAATAATATTGTTGCAAAACTTTGATTTTAAATTAATGAATAATTAACCAGTAAATTCAATAAGAAAAATGGATTACGCTATTTTTGAATTCATGGCTTCTCTGAAGTATTTCAACGGCACGAAAAGCATTCCGAAACACTCTCCTTCTTCTTTCCCAAGATGTTTATGGTGCATTTTGTGCGCTTTTCTCAATCCACGTAAATACCAGTTATTGGTTTTATCAAACCATTTAAAACGTCTGTGAATGAGAACATCATGCACTAAAAAATACGCCATTCCGTACAGTAAAATTCCTAGTCCTATGAAAAAAAGATAGTTGATTCCATTTACCGTTCCGAAATAGAATAATAGAATACTGGGAATCGCAAAAATCACAAAAAAGAAATCATTTTTTTCAAAAACATGAGGATAACCTGGTTGGTGATGATCTTCGTGAAAATACCAACCTAGACCATGCATAATATACTTGTGCGTGAGCCAAGTAATGCCTTCCATGGTAACGAAAACGCCTAAAGTGATGAAAAAATATTGCAATGCTTCCATTTTTTAATTTTAGATTTTTAGATAGTTTTTGATGAATTTCACTAGATTTTCATCGTCTGAATTTTTATAGTTTTTGATAATGAAATTTCGGTCTGCTTCTATATTTTTATTGTAACCCAAAAAACTTGGTGTTTTTTCTTGAGAAATTAATCTCATTAATCTGATTTCTATATTGTTGGGCTCTTTTTTAATTGCATCTTCAAGCAACTTTTTCCCTTTATTGAAATAAGAATATTTATTCAAAGGATTAGATGCGTGTTTTGCCATAAAAAAATTACCTACCGCATAAAATGCCATATAAATAGGCTTTTTAGTTGTTTCATACGCATTTTTAGATTTTGAAATAAGTGTTTTACTTACTTCTTCTGAGTTTTCTCCTTTTTGAAGGTAACCTCTTAACTCTACTAAACTTTGCGCATTGATGAAACTGCAAAACAATAAAAATACAAGAACTAACTTTTTCATAGATTTTAAATTTATCTTACGAAGTTAAGATTTTTAAACAAAATCATCTCTCCGAAAAGATAAACTTTTCTCGCATTAGAAACACTGATTCTTTTGTGCATCAATATTTCTGGCTTACATTTTTTAATTTTCTTGAATAAATTGGTGTAGTATTTATATGCCATAAAAACCGCTAATCTAGAAGACATCGGCAACATTTTAATCCCGATTAAAGAATGTTCAAAATCTTTAGCAATGTCTTTCTCGATTTCTAATTTATCTTGTTGAGAAAAATTTCTGAAATTCACATTTGGGAAATAAGTTCTTCCTAAATCTGTATAATCTGCAGAAATATCTCTTAAAAAATTAATTTTTTGGAACGCCGCTCCTAAACTTTGTGCATAAGGTTTCAGTTTTTGATATTCTTCTTCATTGCCATCTACAAAGACTTTCAAACACATTAACCCAACTACTTCTGCGCTTCCGTAGATGTATTCATTGTATTTTTCGTCATTCAAATCCTTGATATCGCCCAAATCCATTCTCATAGAATGCAAAAACGCATCTACCAAATGTTGAGGAATATTTTTCTCTCTTTGTGTGGTACAAAAAGAATGAAGAATAGGATTGAGAGAAATCCCATTTTCTAGGGCATCTCTGTAGTTTTTCTCGAATTCATCTAGCAATTTTGCCTTATCATAATCATGAAAAGTATCTACAATTTCATCTGCAAAACGCACGAAACCATAAATATTATAAATATGCTGACGAATTTCTGGCTTAAACAAAGTTGAAGCTCTAGAAAACGAAGTGCTGTATTTTTCGGTAACCAATTTCGAGGTTAATCCAGAAATGTGATTAAAAATTTGAAAATTATTCATTTTTCTTGTGTTTTGTGTGGTTTAAAATTGAGTCTAACAAAATTTTCAACAGACTAATTGTTCTTTAGAATATAATCTGTCACTACTTTTCCAGAAATCAATGCAGGTGGAACTCCAGGTCCTGGAACAGTTAATTGCCCTGTATAAAAGAAATTTTTCAATTTTTTATTCTTAATCGTTGGTCTTAGAACCGATGTTTGTAATAAGGTATTTGCCAAACCATATGCGTTTCCTCTACAAGAATGATAACGCTCTTTGAAATCTTTTACACCAAAGGATTTTTTGAAAACTATGGCATCACTTAAATCTTCTCCCGTACATTTTTTAATTCTATCGAGAATCAACTGGAAATATTTTTCGTGAATTTCTTCGTTGTCTTCTAAATCTACCGCAACTGGAATGAGGAAAAACCCAACTTCCTTACCTTCTTCACAAAGAGAATCATCTGTTTTGCTCGAAAAATTAGCATAAAACAATGGTTGTTTCGGTAATACTTTGGTATCATAAATTTCTTTTGCATGCGCTTCAAAATCGGTATCAAAGAACAAATTATGATGCAAAAGATGGTTCACTTTTCTGTTAAAAGCTACATAATATAAGAATGAACTCGGCGCAAAGGTTTTCTTTTGCCAATATTCTTCATTGTAATTTCGGTTTCCGTTCAAGAGTTTTTCGGTGTGTGCATAATCTGCTCCAGAAATGAAAACATCAGCTTCAAACACTCCGTTTTGAGTTCTGATTTTTTTGGCTTGATTATTCTCATAATCTATTCCAATAACTTCTTCATTCACATGAAATTCTACGCCTAATTCTTCGGCTAATTTCACCATTCCAAGTGCAACCGCATTGAAACCACCTTTCGGATACCAAGTTCCCAGCCCGAAATCTGCATGATTCATAAAATTGTAAAAAGCAGGAGTTTTATTCGGTTTTGCCCCTAAAAATAATACAGGAAATTCTAAAATACTTCTCAATTTAGGATTTTTGATTTCCTTTCTTACTTGCTCAGAAATATTTTTGACAAATAAATTTAGTCTTTTTGCACTTTCTACAGAAACCAATTCTAACAATGATAAACCTGGATTATACACCAAATCCTGCATCGCAATTCGGTAGTTTTCTTGAGCTTCATCCATGAATTTTTTCAGATGTTTTCCGCTGCCTGGTTCTATTCTTTCGAAAGTTTCAATGATTTTTTCTGGAGTATCTTCGATGTCGATATAATCATTTTCACCAAAAACCACTCTATAAGCTGGCGAAAGTTTTTCTAGCTCATAATAATCTGAAACTTTTTTACCAAAATCTGCAAAAAATCTCTCGAAAATATCTGGCATCCAATACCAACTTGGCCCCATATCAAACTTATAGCCATCAATTTCCATCATGGAAGCTCTTCCTCCTAATTGTTCATTTTTTTCTAAAACCGTCACTTTGTAACCCGCTTTTGCCATATAACAAGCAGAAGCCAGTGAAGAAAATCCGGAACCAATAATTACTGTTGTTTTCAAGGGTATTTAATTTTTTATATTGATGATAATGCTTCTTCTAATTGATGTCCAAAATAACTTTTTTTGACCTCTAGATATGATTTATTGATGTGATTAGCCTTAATATTCAGTGGAATTCTCTTCACCAATTGAATATTACTGTTTTCTACAAAACTTAATTTTTCGGGATTATTCGTTAAAAGATTGATTTTTTTAACGCCTAAAATATTTAGAATTTCTATGGCTACATTAAAATCTCTATCATCTGCTGGTAAACCCAACTGAATATTAGCTTCTACCGTATCAAGACCTAATTCTTGCAACTGATAAGCCTTTATTTTATTGATAATCCCAATATTTCTACCTTCCTGACGAAGATATAAAATAATTCCTCCATTTTCATCTATATATTTCATAGATGCATCTAATTGTTGACCACACTCACATTTTTGAGAATGAAAAATCTCTCCCGTAATACATTCTGAGTGAATTCTTACGTTTACCACTCCGTTAAAATCTGTGTTTTCAGAAATTAATGCAATGTGTGGCATCCAATCTTCTTGTGATTCTGAAAAGGCTACAATTTTGAAATTCCCAAAATCTGTAGGCAATTTTGATTCTGCTTGTATCTTGATCATATTATCTATTTTTTAAATTATAATTATTGTACAAATTTATACTTTATTTTATTAAGTAGTAAAATATTTTACTATTTTTGTCATCAATAAATTCTATTGAAAGTATTAATTAATAGAAATTAACTCAAAAAAACTCATTATTAAAGGAATACAAACCGATTTAAAAAAATTGAAATATGAAAAATAAAACCATCAATTCAGAAAAAATATTATCCGATTACGGAAATTATTTACTTACTCACGGAGAAAGACCTAAAAACATATACGTTTTTGCACAAGAAAACCACTTTGATGAAAAAGAATTTTATCAATTCTTTTCAAGCTTCGAACATCTGGAGAAAGAAATTCTAAAGCATTTTTTTCAAAAATCTTTAGAACTTTCTCTAGAAATCGAAGGTTTTGAAGACATGAGTGCTAAAGAAAGATTACTGAATCTTTATTTCATATTTTTTGAAAACCTTACCATGAATAGGTCTTTAGTTCTTATGATTTTAGGAAAAAAGAATCTTTCTACTGTACAAAAACTCAATGAACTAAAATCTGAACATCAAAAATTTATTAAAACATTAGACTTTAATGATTTAGAAATTTTAGAAAAAGCTAAAGATTCTATTAAAAATTTCAATGAAAAATCTAGAGAAGAAGCGCTTTGGTTACATTTTCTCTCTATCATTGAATTTTGGCAAAAAGACGAATCTCCAAGTTTTGAAAAAACAGATTTATTCATCGAAAAAACCATTGACACAGGCTTTGAATTCTTAAACAATGAACCTTTGAAAAAAATCATTGATTTAGGAAAATTCTTGTGGAAAGAAAAATTTCAAAAATCGTAAAAAATGAAAACCCTCAATAAAATTCCCACGGGAAAAATAGAACGCGCCAGCAATTTACTGAAAGCCGGTGCAAAAGTTGGCGTAAATTACATTAAATATTACGGCAATAAAATCACCAAAGACGAAGAAGAAGCCAAAAAAATTCTAAACGAAGACAATGCTGCAGATATCTATGACAGTTTAAAAGAACTAAAAGGTTCTGCGCTGAAAGTGGCACAAATGCTGAGTATGGAAAAAAACATCATGCCACAAGCTTATGTGGAAAAATTTTCGCTTTCGCAGTTTTCGGTTCCACCACTTTCTGGAGCTTTGGTTAAAAAGACTTTTAGAAAATATTTTGGCAAAAATCCTGAAGATATTTTTGATGAATTTTCGCCCGAATCAGTCAATGCAGCGAGTATTGGCCAGGTTCATAAAGCCAAAATAAACGGTCAAGAATTGGCCGTGAAAATTCAATATCCTGGAGTTCAGGAAAGTATTTCCAGCGATTTGAAATTGGTAAAACCAATTGCCATGAAGATGTTCAACATAAGAAAAGAAGGTTCTGAATCCTATTTTAAAGAAGTAGAAGATAAATTGTATGAAGAAACCAATTACGATTTAGAACTCTCACGAAGTGAGCAAATTGCGGAACAATGTGCTCATTTAGAAAATATAAAATTCCCGAAATATTATCCAGAATTTTCTTGTGAAAAAATCATCACGATGGACTGGTTGCACGGAAAACATTTCTCTGAATTTATCAAAACCAAACATCCACAGAAAACGCTGAATAAAATCGGACAAACACTTTGGGATTTTTACATGTATCAAATGCACGTTTTGAAGCAAGTTCATGCAGATCCACATCCAGGAAATTTCTTGATTTCGGAGAAAGGCGAGTTAATGGTGATTGATTTTGGTTGTGTAAAGGAAATTCCGAGTGATTTTTATGAGCCTTATTTTGAATTGGCAAAAGTGGAAAACTTAATGAATCAAGCGTTTTTTGAACAAAAATTATATGAATTAGAAATTCTAAAAACAGAAGATTCATCTGAAGAAAAAGTCTTTTTCAGTAAACTTTTCCATGAAATGTTAGAACTATTTACCAGACCTTTTAATCAAGAGTTGTTTGACTTTTCTGATGAGAGTTTCTTTCAAGAAATTGCCGATTTAGGTCAGCGTTATGCCAAACTCAGCGATTTAAAAAACATGAATACCAATCGTGGTTCCAGACATTTTATTTATCTGAACCGAACTTTTTTTGGTTTATATAATATGATGCACGATTTAAGAGCTGAAGGAATAGAAATTAATCATTTTCAAAAATTTATGGTAGAAAATGCCTAAAAATTTGCCCTCAAAAATCTGTGAAGTTTGCGGTTTACCTTTTAACTGGCGCAAAAAATGGAAAAAAGACTGGGAAGAAGTGAAATATTGTAGCGAAAAATGCAGGAAAAACAAAAAATCAACATCGTTTGGTTCAAAAATGATTTAAGAACCAAAGACCAAATATCTCTATTTAAGGCATCTCAAGAAGATTTGCCTTTTATTTCTTTGTATATTTTCGATGAAGATTTTCATCAAAAAAAGCAGTTTGGTTTCAGAAAAATCGGGAAATTCCGTGCAAAATTTCTGTTGGAAATTATTCAAAATTTACAACACAATCTTGCTGAACTCAACATTCCTTTTCTTACAAAATTTGGAAAAACAAAGGAGATTTTTGAAAAAATCAATGAACACTACTCTATTCAAAAAATCTTTTGTCAAGAAGAATTTTCCCAAGAAGAAGTGGATTTAGAAAAAAGTGTTTCTTCTGCTCTACAAAATGTGAAACTTGAAAAATCTTACTCACAATTTTTATTAGATCCTGAATTTGTTTTCGAAAAATTAGAAAAAATCCCTGCGCTTTTTACCACATTCAGAAATAAGGTTGAAAAGAATTTCAGCATAAGAAAACCTTTCAAAATCGAAAAAAAGGAAACGTTTTTTGAACTAGAAATTCCATCAGACAAAATTGATTTAGAAAAATTAGGTTTTGAAAATTTTGAGACTCATCCTCATTCAGCATTTCCTTTTTCTGGCGGTGAAAACGCAGTCTGGGAAAGACTGTATTATTATTTTGAAGAAACTCAATTACTTAAAGATTATAAAAATACCAGAAATGGATTGGTAGGAAGTGATTACAGCTCTAAATTTTCGGCATGGCTTGCTAATGGAAGCATTTCTGCAGTTTCCATTTATGATGAAGTGAAAAAATTTGAACAAAAATTCGGAGCCAATGAATCTACGTATTGGTTGATTTTCGAATTGTTGTGGCGAGATTATTTCAAATTTATTGCTTTGCAACACCGCAATGAAATTTTTCACAAAAACGGACTTCAACCCCATAAAAATATAGAATTTCAGAGTAATTCTAAAAAATTAGAACAATGGATTTCTGGAAAAACACTTTCAGAATTTGTGAATGCCAACATGATTGAACTCCAAAAAACGGGTTTCATGAGCAATCGAGGAAGACAAAATGTAGCTTCCTATTTCTGTAAAAATCTGAAACTAGATTGGCGAATTGGCGCAGCCTATTTTGAGGAAATGCTCATCGATTATGATGTTCACAGCAATTACGGAAACTGGCTGTATTTGGCTGGAATAGGGAATGATGCACGAGACAGAAGTTTCAACACAGAAAAACAAGCAGAACAATACGATAGCGATAAAAAATTTAGAAATTTATGGCTGAAAAAGCACTAAAAACGGCACAATTGATATTTCCGCATCAGTTGTTTCAAGAGATTTCTTTTCTTGAAGAGGAAATTCCCGTGTTTTTAGTGGAAGAATTTTTGTTTTTCAAACAGTATACATTTCACCAACAGAAACTAGCATTTCATAGAGCTACGATGAAATTCTATGAAAACTTTTTACTCGAAAAAGGATTCAAAGTTCATTATATAGAAAGCATTTCGGAGCTTTCAGACATTCGAAATTTAATTGGATTTTTAGAACAAGAAGGTTTTGAAAAAATCAAAATCATAGATGTTTGTGACGATTGGTTGGAAAAGAGAATTTTAAAGACAAAACTAGAAGTTGAGATTATTGAAAACCCAAGTTTTATCAATTCAAAAGAAGATTTAAAGGTTTATTTTGAAGGCAAAAAGCATTATCATCAAACCGATTTTTACAAACAACAGCGCGTTTATAGAAACATTCTTATAGAAAATGGAAAACCAATAGGTGGAAAATGGACTTTCGATACCGAAAACCGAAAAAAATATCCAAAAAATAAAAAATCGCCTTCTATTTCATTTCCTCAGAATAATCGTTTTTATGAAGAAGCGAAAATTTATGTATCTGAAAATTTCGGAAATCATTACGGGGAATTAACAGAGTATCAAATCTATCCTACTACCTATTCAGAAGCGGAAATTTGGCTTGAAAATTTCTTGGAAAACAGATTTTTAGAATTTGGAATTTATGAAGACAGCATTGTAGAACATGAGCATTTTTTGCATCATAGTGTGTTGTCTCCATTGATGAACATTGGCTTTTTAACTCCAAATTACATCATCGAAAAATCTATTGAATTTGCTCAAAAAAATGAAATTCCGCTCAATTCATTAGAAGGATTTATTCGTCAGATTTTAGGTTGGAGAGAATTTATTCGAGGAATCTATTTGTATCAAGGTAGTTTTGAAAGAACTCGAAATTTTTGGAATCATCAACGAAAAATCCCTCAATCTTTTTACGATGGAACTACAGGAATTGCTCCGATTGACAAAACCATTAAAAAAATATTAAAAACGAGTTATGCTCATCACATTGAACGATTGATGATTCTCGCCAATTTTATGAATTTGTGTGAATTTCATCCAAATGACGTCTATCAATGGTTTATGGAGATGTTCATTGATGCGTATGATTGGGTAATGGTGCCTAATGTTTATGGTATGAGTTTGTTTGCAGATGGCGGAATCATGAGCACAAAACCGTATATCAGCGGAAGCAATTACCTCAAAAAAATGAGTAATTATTCCACAGAAAATTGGGGAGAAATTTGGGATGCTCTTTTTTGGAATTTCATTGCTGAAAATCAAGAATTTTTTAGAAAAAATCCAAGATTGAGCATGATGCTCATCACTTGGAATAAAATGACTGAACAGCAAAAAGAATTACATCTCGTGAGAGCTCAAAACTTTTTAGAAAAATTACACCAAAGATGAAAAAAAATTTTAGTGTAGAACAAATCGACAGAATTATAGAAATGGCTTGGGAAGATAGAACGCCATTTGAAGCTATCACTTTTCAGTTTGGTATTTCTGAAGCTGAAACCATCGCTATTATGAGAACTGAACTGAAAAGAAGTTCTTTCAATCTTTGGAGAAAAAGAGTGAATTCTGGCATCAGTCAAAAACATCTCAAAAAGAGAAATCCAAAAATTGAGAGATTTAAATGTACCAGACAGAGAAGCATTAGTTTAAATAAAATATCAAAGAGATAAATGAGATTTTAGATGTAAGATTTTAGATTTTAGATTTAAAATCTGTGATAAAAAATAAAACAAAAAATTAAAATAACATGAAAAATATAGTCATTATCGGTTGTGGAAGCGGAATAGGTTTAGCCACCACAAAACAATTACAAAACGAAGCTCATGTCATTGGAATTTCTAGAACAGAGACTCCAGAATTGAAAAATGTAAAACTTCATTTTTATCAAAAAGACATTCTAACAGACAGTTTGGATGATGTTTCTTTTCCTGAAAAAATTGATGGATTGGTTTATGCACCAGGAAGCATCAATTTGAAACCTTTCGGAAGATTATCTGAAGAAGATTTCAAAAAAGATTTCGAAATTAATGTTTTGGGAGCTATTAAAATCATTCAGAAATTATTGCCAAATCTTAAAAAGTCTGAAAGTGCTAGTGTGGTTCTATTCAGCACCGTTGCAGCAAAATTAGGGATGCCTTTTCATTCTTCTATCTCCGCAAGTAAAAGCGCTGTAGAAGGTTTGGTAAAAAGTTTAGCTGCAGAATTTTCGCTACAGAAAATAAGATTTAACGCTATTGCGCCATCACTTTCAGACACCAATTTAGCCACTGCTTTATTGGCATCAACAGAGAAAAGAGAAGCCGCTGCGAAAAGACATCCGTTACAGAAAATAGGAAATCCTGAAGAAATTGCAAAAATGGTTGTATTTTTACTTTCTGATTCTTCTTCTTGGATTACCGGACAGATTTTTGGCATTGACGGAGGAATGAGTACTATTAAATTATAAGCAATATGGAAACCAGTTTTTTAATTAATCTCCTTTTAGAAGTTCAGGAATACGAACATTCTAAATCGTTTAAAAATCATGCTACGATAGAAGATTTCAGAATTTGGCTCAACGAAAAAAAATATACTACGGAAAGTCCAACCAAACTTTTTAAAAATGAAAACCACGAAGTAAGTTTCACCGAAAATGAAATTTGCAAACAGGTTTTGCTTTTGGGCAGATTCTCTAAACAAATGATTCGCAAAGGTTTAAGCGATTTTCCGACTTTAGCGAACGAAGAATTCACTTATTTGTATAGACTCAAAGATGAGCCTTCGTTGACCAAAATGCAACTCATCGAAAGAAACGGTCACGAAAAACAAACGGGAATTCAAATCATCAAAAGACTTCTAGACGATGGTTTGATTCAAGAAACCGTGGATGAAAATGACAAACGTGCCAAAAGATTGACTTTGACCAAAAAAGGAGAAGAAGCCTTTCATCAATCGGTAGAAAAAGTCAATACCACTTCTAAAATTCTTTCGGCAAATCTTAAAAGTGACGAGAAAACAAAATTGCTGGAATTACTGAAAAAAGTAAACGATTTTCATTACACTTTGTACACAGAATACAAAAATTCTGAGATTAAAGAACTCCTTCATTTGATAGAATAAGCATGGATAAAATTTCTATTTTTTGGTTCAGAAGAGACCTTCGTTTAAAAGACAATCACGGATTATATCGAGCACTAGAATCAGGAAAAAAGGTTCTGCCAATTTTTATTTTTGACGAAGATATTTTAGATTTATTAGAAAATAAGTCGGATAAGAGAGTTGATTTCATTGTACAAGCTTTGCAAACCTTGAATTCTTTTCTAGAATCAAAGAATAAAGGCATCAAAATCTTCAAAGGAAAACCTCTTGAAATCTATAAAAAACTCACTGAAAACTATGAAATAGAAGCGGTTTACTGTAATGAAGATTATGAACCTTACGCAATAAAAAGAGACCAAGAAATTGCCGATTTTTTGGCTTCAAAAAATATCGCTTTTCATCAGTTTAAAGACCAAGTCATTTTTCACAAAGACGAAATTGTAAAAGCCGATAAAAAACCTTACACGGTTTATACTCCGTATTCAAAACTTTGGCTCAATGAATTTCAAAAAGTTGATTTACAAGGATTCCCATCAGAAAAAAAACTAGACAATTTATTAGAAATTCCATTTGAAGAATTTAAAATTGAAGACATTGGTTTTCAAAAAACAGATTTAGCATTTGAAGTTCCAGAAGCAGATCTTCACATCATCAAAACTTACGAAGAAACTCGAAATTTCCCTGCTGTAAAAGGAACTACACAATTGGGTGTTCATCTGAGATTTGGAACCATTAGTGTAAGAAAGTTAGCAAAAATTGCCAAAGAAAATAATCTTACCTTCTTGAAAGAATTGATTTGGAGAGAATTTTTCATGCAGATTTTGTATCATTTTCCGAAAGTGGTTAATCATTCTTTCAAGGCAAAATATGATGCCATTCCTTGGGAAAATAATCCTGAATTTCTAGAAAAATGGAAAGCTGGAAAAACAGGATTTCCTATTGTAGATGCGGGAATGCGAGAACTGAACGCTACTGGTTTTATGCACAACAGGGTGAGAATGATTACGGCGAGTTTCCTTATCAAACATTTGCTTACTGACTGGCGAATTGGCGAAGCTTATTTTGCGGAAAAATTAATGGATTACGATTTAAGTGCGAATAATGGAAACTGGCAATGGTGCGCAAGTTCTGGTTGTGATGCCGCTCCATATTTTAGAATTTTCAACCCAGAGGAACAACAGAAAAAATTCGATCCAGATTTTAAATATATTAAAAAATGGATTCCTGAATTTAGAACAAAATCCTATCCAAAACCAATCGTAGAGCATAAAAAAGCTAGAGAAAAAGTACTGAAAGTATACAAAGATGCTTTAGATAATTTAGACTAAAATTCTTAAACTTTTTGGGATCACTTTTACATGAATTGGCGATTTTATTTTATTAAATTCTCCGTCGAGATGCCACAAATCAGAATCAACTGAAAACTCAATTTCTGGAACCGATAAATAGTGAATATATTGATTGGGAACCAATTTTTTGGTAAACATTCTGTATGCAAAAACCGCAGAATGAGTGAAAGGAAACTTCTTTACCAAAGCAATTTCTAACAAACCATCACTTTTACTTGCATGAGGAGCAATGTAGGCGTTATTCCCGAATTGGCGCGTGTTTGCAACGTTTAGCATCAAGTATTTTCCGTCAAATTTTTTATATTTTTCTTCAAATTTGATGGAAATTGGTTGGTATTTAAAAAAAGTCTGAATAGAAGTTTTGACGTAGTTTTTAAAACCTCTGGAAGTCTTCTCAAAAGCTTCAATAACGGCTCCGTCAAATCCTACTCCAGCTACATTAATCGAAAATCTTTCGTTTACTGTAAACGTATCAATTTCTTTAAAATTTTTCTTTTGGATTTTCGCTAAAAGTTCGTCTAAATTTTTAGAAAACTTGGTTTCATTCGAAAAACCGTTACCGCTTCCTGCTGGGTAAATCCCTAGAATTTTATCCGTGTGAATTAAATTTTTCGCAACCGTAGAAATGGTTCCGTCACCACCAATCGCAACGAAAACCTCTATTTTTTCAAAATTCTCTTTGATGAAATCTTCAGTATCTTGAATGGATTTAGAAATTAAATACAACGGATTTTCAACTTTTGCTTGTAAAGAATTAAGAAAAGGCTGATAATTTTTCTTGGCAGAAAAAGGATTGATGATAAATGCTACGTTTTGCATGGGTGCAAAAGTACGGAATTATACAATTGATTTGGTTTTATTTAATGTTATTCCTCGAAATAAATTCTGGTTTTAAATAAGGTTTCAACTCAGAAAAAGGAATAGAAATTTCTACTACTCCAGCTGCATAAGCTGTAATTTCGTATTGATTGTACACAAAAGTGATGTTTTGGGAATCAAAATAGAAATTGTTATTTACAGGAATTTTATCAACTAAAAGCATTTCTTTTTGGTCTGGATTTTTAAAATTTTTCATTAAAATTTTATTCCAATCTACTTTATTAATATCCTTAAAAATATCAGAAAGTTGAATCACTGCATTGGTTTTTAAGTCAAAATTTTTGAACAATATATTATAGTAACCATGCGCTCCACCAGAATACCCATCATTTTCATAAGAAATAGTGAGAACATCATTTTGATTAGAGAAAACCTTCATGTAAGAGTTTTCTTCCCAAGTTTGTTCAAAATCTGGAGTATATTCTTTTGCATCTTCTTGACCTTGAGAAAAATAAGCTTCTTTTTGATTTACCAATTCTTTCTGAATATTTTCTTTAGAATAATTTTCTAATGTAATTCCTGCATTTCTGTAAATACTGTCTAATAAAGGTTTATTTGTAATGTTTGGGAACAGTAAAACTTTGGAAGAAGAATACAATTTTAATGTTTTACCAACAGAAATAGAATCTTGCAATTGAAGAGAATCTACCGCAAAAGGCAAATTTTCTGAGGCTAATTCATTGGCATTTTCTGGAATAATTCCTTTATTTCCTGTGGTTTTTGGACTACAAGAAAAAAGTACGAAAGCAGTAGCTAAAGCTAGAAAAATGGTTTTCATAGAATTCATATTTGTGAACTTAAATATAGCAAAAAACCGTCCAAAGATTGAACGGTTTTAAAAATTATTGATAAAATATTGAGTTTAAGCGTCAATATTTGCATAGATTGCATTCTTCTCGATGAATTCTCTTCTTGGTAGCACTTCGTCTCCCATTAACATAGAGAATACATTATCTGCTTCTGCAAGGCTTTCTATGGTTACTTGTTTTAAGATTCTGTTTTCTGGATTTAAAGTCGTTTCCCATAACTGTTCTGGGCTCATTTCCCCAAGACCTTTGTAACGCTGTACTTCTACTCCTTTTCCATCTGGAGCCAATTCTAATGTTTTTGCTTCTCTTTCTTTCTCGTTGTAAGCATACATTTTTTTGTTTCCTTTTTTCAATAAATATAAAGGAGGTTGTGCAATGTAAATGTATCCTTGTTCAATAAGTTCTTTCATATATCTAAAGAAGAAGGTAAGAATCAACGTAGAAATGTGAGAACCATCAATATCAGCATCGGTCATGATTACGATTTTGTGATATCTTAGTTTTGACAAATTCAAAGCTTTAGAATCTTCTTCTGTTCCTACAGAAACACCAAGAGCGGTGTAAATATTCTTGATTTCTTCATTATCATACACTTTGTGAAGCATAGATTTTTCTACGTTCAAGATTTTACCTCTCAATGGAAGAATCGCTTGGAAATGTCTATCTCTACCTTGTTTAGCGGTTCCACCTGCAGAATCTCCCTCTACTAAAAATATTTCTGAAATTTCTGGGTCTTTAGAAGAACAGTCAGATAATTTCCCTGGTAAACCAGAACCTCCCATTGGAGATTTTCTCTGAACCATTTCACGAGCTTTTTTCGCAGCTTGTCTTGCTTTTGCAGCTAGAACTACTTTTTGTACGATTTGCTTCGCTTCATTAGGGTTTTCTTCTAAGAAATTGGTAAGCATTTCGCCTACAATTTTATCTACAGCACCAGAAACTTCTGAGTTCCCTAATTTTGTTTTGGTTTGCCCTTCAAACTGAGGCTCCATCACTTTTACAGAAATAATCGCTGTAAGACCTTCTCTAAAGTCATCACCTGTAATTTCTACTTTTTCTTTTGCAGGAAGACCTAGTTCATCAGCATATTTCTTTAGAGTTCTCGTTAAAGCTCTTCTGAAACCTGCTAAATGCGTTCCACCTTCGTGCGTATTGATATTATTTACGTAAGAGTGTATATTCTCGTTGAATGAAGTATTGTAACGCATGGCTACTTCTACCGGAATATCATCACGCTCACCTTCCATGAAGATTACGTGTTCCATGATTGATTCACGGTTTCCGTCAATGTAGGCAACAAATTCTTTAAGACCACCTTCTGAATGAAATGTTTCAGTTGGAAAACTTCCATCTTCATTTTTTCTTCTTTCGTCTGTTAAAGTAATGGTAATTCCTTTATTTAGGAACGCCAATTCTCTTAATCTAGCAGCTAAAGTATCATAATTGTACACCAATTCTTGGAAAATGCTTCCATCTGGCTGAAAGAAAATTTCAGTTCCTGTAGAAGTAGAAGTTCCTATTTCTTGTACATCTGCTAATGCTTTTCCTTGAGAATATTTTTGTTGGTATAATTTTCCGTTTCTAGAAACAGTAGCGATAAGTGAAGTAGAAAGTGCATTCACACAAGAAACCCCAACTCCGTGAAGACCACCAGAAACTTTGTAAGAATCTTTATCAAACTTACCACCTGCACCAATTTTGGTCATTACTACTTCTAACGCAGATTTTTGTTCTTTTTGATGAAAGTCTACAGGAATACCTCTACCATTATCTTTTACAGAAATTCCGTTTCCTTCGTGGATGGTTACTGCAATGGTATCACAATGACCCGCCAAAGCTTCGTCAATAGAGTTATCAACTACCTCATAAACCAAGTGATGCAAACCTCTAACACCTACATCACCAATGTACATAGAAGGTCTAAGACGTACGTGTTCTATTCCTTCTAATGCCTGAATACTGTCTGCTGTATATTGTTTTTGACTCATATTTTTTGCTCACTGCTTTCAGCTTTTTGCCTTCAGCAAATTAAAATTAATATTATTTTTTTTTGAAATTTTTCTTTTTTCAAAGACCTACAAATATCGTAAAAATTAGTGAGATATGAAAGAAAAAACGGCTTTAAAAATCATAAAAAGTTATCAACAATAAGACAAAATTTCTTTGCAAAACACATTCAATTTCTTCCAAATAAAAAAGCGGACATCAGTCCGCTTTTATCAATTATATTTATGTAGTTTTATACCAATTTCATTATCAAATCATCATCTGTTTTCTCTACCTTTACCACGTTTAGTCTGGTAAGGTTTTTAGAGGTTTTGTCCCATTTTTTTCCTGAAAATTGAGATTGCATTTTCACATCAGCTAAACTCATTTCGCCGCCATTTTTTTCTAAAATTTCGATGATAACTTTATCATCTTCATTTAATTCAACTTTTGAAACCGCTTTTTCTGGTCTCATTTGTGGGAAGAATAATACTTCTTGAATAGAAGCATTATTGGTAAGGAACATAATGAGTCTATCCATTCCAATTCCTAAACCAGAAGTTGGCGGCATCCCATATTCTAACGCTCTTAAGAAATCTTGGTCTATGAACATTGCCTCGTCATCACCACGCTCAGAAAGCGCCATTTGAGACTCGAAACGTTCTCTTTGGTCAATTGGATCATTCAACTCTGAATATGCATTGGCAATTTCTTTACCACAAACCATTAATTCAAAACGTTCGGTAAGCCCTTCTTTGCTTCTGTGTTTTTTAGTTAAAGGCGACATTTCGATTGGATAATCAGTAATGAAAGTCGGCTGAATGAAGTTTCCTTCACATTTTTCTCCAAAAATTTCATCAATTAATTTTCCTTTACCCATCGTTTCATCTACTTCTATTCCGATAGATTTTGCAAAATCACGCAATTCATCTTCAGTTTTTCCAGTAATATCAAAACCTGTGAATTTCTGAATCGCTTCTGTCATCGAAACTCTAGGATATGGAGCTTTCCAGTTGATGGTATGTTCACCAAACTGAGATTCTGGAGTTCCGTTAACAGAAATCGCACAGAATTCTAATAATTTCTCAGTGAAATCCATCATCCAGTTGTAATCTTTGTACGCCACATAAATTTCCATCGCGGTAAACTCTGGATTGTGGGTTCTATCCATTCCTTCGTTACGGAAATTTTTAGAAAATTCATAAACTCCATCAAAACCACCTACGATTAATCTTTTCAGATATAATTCATTTGCAATTCTCATGTACAATGGAATATCTAGTGCATTATGATGCGTAATGAAAGGTCTTGCCGCAGCACCACCAGGAATTGCCTGTAAAATAGGCGTTTCTACTTCTAAATAACCTGCGTTATTGAAAAACTCACGCATCGCATTGAACAACTTGGTTCTTTTTACGAAAATTTCTTTTACGTGAGGATTCACCGTCAAATCTACATAACGCTGTCTATATCTAAGTTCAGGGTCGTTAAAAGCATCATGAACCACTCCATTTTCATCAGTTCTAGGTTGAGGAAGCGGACGAAGTGCTTTGGTCAATAACGTAAAGTTTTTCACCATTACTGTCATTTCTCCCACTTGAGTTTTGAATAACTCTCCTTCTACACCGATGATATCACCAATATCTAAAAGATGTTTGTAGACTTCGTTATAAAGCGTTTTATCTTCGCCAGTACAGATTTCATCACGATTAAAATACACCTGAATTCTACCTTCAAAATCTTGTAATTCTGCGAAAGAAGCCTTCCCTTGAATTCTTCTAGACATTAATCTACCTGCGATTTTCACTGCTTTTCCTTCAGTAAAATCGTTCTTGATAGACTTGGTAGTATCTGTAATTTTATATTCATCTGCTGGGAATGCGTTTATTCCCATTTCGGTCAGTTTCTGTAATTTCTCTCTTCTGATGATTTCCTGTTCTGATAAAGACATTGTTTTTCAATTTTTTGGAATTGCAAAAATAAGGATTTTTTTACGAATTTTTAAATTTCTTAAAAATTAGCTTGGTCAAGAAAAAAGCAACCCAAAAAGGTTGCCTTCTGTTAAAATCACAATTGGTACAATTGTTTATTTTTTTAGGGTGAGAATATATTTCACCATTTTTTTAGCATTTTCTTTATCCATTCCAGCGTGAGCAGACATAGGAACTTCTCCCCAAACTCCGCTACCACCGTTAATGATTTTATCTGCTAACATATCAATGTCTGCTTCAGTATATTTAGCAGCTACTTCTTGATAAGAAGGACCTACTAATTTAGCATCCTCTTTATGACAAGTAAGGCAATCTGAACCTGCAATTAATGCTTTACCTTCTTCTTCAGGAGTTGCAGCAGCTGTAGCAGCAGTTTGCTCTGTAGGTTCTGGCAACATTACATTTGATTCTTTTACTGGCTCTTCTTTTTTAGAACAAGAAACCGCTACTAATGCACCGAAAGCTAGTGTTAAAATTACTCTTTTCATAGATATAATATTTTATTTATTTTTAAATTTTCACAAATTTAGTGAATAAAGTCTTCCCTTTTTTCAAAATGCTAAAAATCATATCATATTTTTTAAAAATTTATTCGAAGCATAATTATTAAAAAAAACTTATTTTTGTGAACCAAAAATTAGAAATGAACGCTTCACAAAACAAAAAAATAAAATTCGAAGAACTAGGTCTTAAAAATTATCTTGAGGCTTTTGAATATCAACAATCTTTAATGGACGAAATCATTGCCATTAAAATCAAAAATAGAGAAAACGAAGACCAAGAACCCGAAACTACTCCTAATTATTTACTGTTTGTAGAACACCCACATGTTTACACTTTAGGAAAATCTGGTGATGAAAACAATATGCTTGCTAATGAAAGTAAACTAAAAGAAATAGACGCCACTTTCGTAAAGACCAATCGCGGTGGTGATATTACGTATCACGGTTTCGGGCAAATTGTAGGTTATCCGATTTTAGATTTAGATAACTTCAAATCAGATATTCATTTATATATGAGAAATCTGGAAGAAGTAATCATCAGAACCATTGCAGAATACGGCTTAAAAGGCGAAAGAAGCGCGGGTGAAACTGGCGTTTGGCTTGATGTAGGAAAACCTTATGCTAGAAAAATTTGTGCATTGGGTGTTAAAACTTCAAAATGGGTGACCATGCACGGTTTTGCCATCAATGTCAATACAGACTTACGCTATTTCGAATACATTATTCCTTGCGGAATTAAAGATAAAGCGGTTACTTCTCTAAAAAGAGAGCTTGAACGTGAAATAGACGTAGAAGAAGTAAAAGAAAAAATAAAAAAACATTTTCAAGATGTTTTCGAAGCGGAACTTTTTTAAGTTTCGTTTTTTCTTTTTAAAAAATTTTCGCTCCTCTGTATACCTCCGTTTGAGATTCCATCAGCGGAGCTGCGTTTTGTCTAAAAGTAAAAAGATGTTCTGTTCCTGCATGTAAATGATGATGTTCTTCGGTTTCCCAAAGTTCAATGATGAAAAAAGTGCCTTTGTTTTCTCTATCTTCTATTAAATCATATTGCAAGCAACCTTCTTCTTTTCTGGTTTCTATTACTAATTTTTTCAATAGTTCTATCGCATCAAAAAGATGATTCTCTTTAAATCTAAATAATGCTACAATGTGTAAATTCATAACTGACTGTAATTTCTAAAACAAAAGTATTGATTTTTAAAAACACATCAGAAATAAATTTTTGAAAGTTTCTCAGAATCCTCAAATTCTTCCATTAGAAAATTCATAAAAAAAGTATCTAATTTTTATTAATTCGTAATTCCAAAAAATTTTTATCTTTGTGAAAATTCAAAAAGTAAAATGGCAGAATACAAATTAATCCTTCCAAGCATGGGAGAAGGCGTGATGGAAGCTACTATTATCAGTTGGTTATATAATGAAGGCGACACCGTAAATGAAGATGATTCTGTGGTAGAAATTGCTACCGACAAAGTAGACTCTGATGTTCCTACACCGGTTTCTGGGAAAATTGTAAAAATTTTAAAACATAAAGACGAAGTTGCTAAAATTGGTGAAGCAATCGCTATTTTAGACATTGCAGGAGAAGGAGAAGCTGCATCAGTTACAGAAACTCCGAAAGCAGAAGAGCCTAAAACTGAAGTTCCTGCTGCAGAAGTAGTAAAAGAATTAGAAAAACCTTTAGCTACTACTTCTATTCCTCAAGAATTTTCTGGAGATGTATATCTTTCTCCACTCGTAAAATCTATTGCTCAAGAAGAAAACATCTCTGAAGCAGAACTTAAAACCATTAAAGGTTCTGGTTTAGAAGGCAGAATTACCAAAGAAGATATTTTGGCATTCGTAAAAAATAGAAGTAATGAAAAGGTTGAGGCAAAGATAAAGGTTGAGGAAATTTCTCCATCTCTCCAGTTCTCCAATTCTCCCACTCCAACTCTCCCACTTTCTACAAATGAAGGTGACGAAATTATTCCAATGGATAGAGTTAGAAAAATCATTGCAGATGCTATGGTTAATTCTAAGAGGACTTCGCCACACGTTACTTCTTTCATAGAATCAGACGTAACCAATGTGGTAAAATGGAGAGCAAAACACAAAGATATCTTCGAAAAACGTGAAGGCGAAAAATTAACTTTCATGCCTATTTTCGTGAAAGCAGTGGTAAAAGCCATTCAGGATTTCCCAATGATTAATGTTTCTGTAGATGGTGACAAAATCATCAAAAAGAAAAACATCAACATCGGTATGGCAACTGCTTTACCAGACGGAAACCTTATCGTTCCTGTGATTAAAAACGCTGACCAATTATCGCTTTCTGGATTAGCTAAAGCGATTAACGATTTGGCTTACAGAGCAAGAAACAAAAAACTTCGTCCAGAAGATACTCAAGGTGCTACTTACACCATTTCAAACGTAGGAACTTTCGGAAATTTAATGGGAACTCCTATTATTCCTCAACCGCAAGTTGCGATTTTGGCAATTGGTGCGATTGTGAAAAAGCCTGCAGTTATCGAAACTAAAGATGGAGATATGATTGGCATCCGTCAAATGATGTTCATGAGTCATTCTTATGACCACAGAGTTGTAGACGGTTCTCTTGGCGGAATGTTCCTAAAACATGTTCATGATTACCTACAAAATTGGGACATGAATACAGAAATTTAAGAGCCAAGTAAAAAGATAAAAGCAAAAAGTAACCTTCGAAATTCTTCGGAGGTTTTTTTTGTGGGTTCCCCTCTTTTAGAGGGGTGTCAAAATTTTAATTTTGACGTGATTTTTTAGAAGCTTCTTCCCGCTTTCCGCTATATCTTTTTCTTGCAACCGCAATTCCCAATCTAAGAAAAAGGATGTCGCTGCAATCGGGGCTAGTTACGTTTTCGTCAAAAAATTGCTATTTTTGAAAAAAATTGAACTTTCAATAACTTAATCATACTGTTTGTCATTCTGTAGGAATCTAGATTTCACAATGAATAATCTTTGTAGAGATTCCTTCGGAATGACAAAATAAACACTTAATAAATTAAAATAACAATGCCTAACTTCCAAATCCGTAAAGCAACACCAGAAGACACAGAAACCATCTTTAATTTAATCTACAAATTAGCCGTTTACGAAAAACTAGAAAATGACGTTATTACCTCAGTAGAAGAACTTCGCACCAATATTTTTGAGAAAAAATTTGCAGAAGTGCTCATCGCAGAAGAAGACGAAAAACCAGTTGGTTTTGCACTCTATTTTCACAATTTTTCTACGTTTGTTGGCAAACCAGGCATTTACTTAGAAGACCTTTTCGTAGAACCAGAAACTCGCGGAAAAGGTTACGGAAAAGCACTTTTAGTAGAACTGGCTAGAATTGCCAAAGAAAGAAACTGTGGCAGATTAGAATGGAGCGTACTTAATTGGAACACGCCTTCTATAGAATTTTACAAATCTCTTGGTGCAAAACCAATGGATGAATGGACGGTTTTCCGTTTAGACAAAGATGGAATAGAAAATTTAGCCAAATAAATCCAAATTCTAGCATTAACACATCATTAAATCAACAAATTATCACATCATTATTGTGTATTTCAAAAAGTTTCAATACTTTTGCACCTCGAAATAATTAACAAATATTTTTAACATTATGAACAATTACGAAACTGTTTTCATTTTAACTCCCGTTCTATCTGACGCTCAGGTGGAGGAAGCAGTTAAAAAATTCGAAGACTTCTTAAAAGAGCACAACTGCGAAATCGTTGCTAAAGAAAACTGGGGTCTTAAAAAATTAGCTTATCCTATTCAATTAAAAAAGAATGGATTCTACACTTTGATTGAATTCAAAGGTGAAGGTACTGTAGTTGCAGCTTTAGAAACTGCTTTCAAACGTGACGAGAGAGTAATCCGTTACTTAACTACAAAACTTGATAAGCATGGCGTAGAATACGCTGAAAAAAGAAGAGCTAAAATAAAAACTGCTAAAGCTTAATTTTTAACCCTTAAAAAATTTACAAAAATGGCAATTGACGACATGGCAAAACAAGCATCAGCTGGAGGTGAATCAGAAGTAAAATTCCTTACTCCACTTGATATCAATACTAAACCTGATAAAAAATACTGTAGATTCAAAAAATACGGTATTAAATACGTAGACTATAAAGATGCTGACTTCTTATTACAGTTCGTAAACGAACAAGGTAAAATTTTACCAAGAAGATATACAGGTACTTCTCTTAAATATCAAAGAAAAGTTTCTGCAGCTATTAAAAGAGCTAGACACTTAGCTTTACTGCCTTACGTAGCAGACTTATTAAAATAATTATTAACAAAAAATAAATTGTTGGTTTTAGCTCACTAAACCTAACTTTTTAAAACAAAAAAGGACAACAACAATGGAAATTATCCTAAAAAAAGACGTAGAAAACTTAGGACTTGAGTTTGATATAGTAAATGTAAAACCAGGTTATGCAAGAAACTTCTTAATTCCTCAAGGTTATGCACTTCTTGCAACTCCTAAAAATAAAGCTGCTCTAGAAGCTACTTTAGAAGCTAGAAAAGAAGAAGAAGCTAAATTAATCGCTGCTGCAAATGCAATCATCGAAAAATTAAAAGCTACTACTATCTCTATCTCTGCTAAAACTGGTGTAGGTGATAAGATTTTTGGTTCTATTAACAATGCTACTTTAGCTGAAGAATTAGCGAAAGCTGGTGTAGAAGTAGACAAAAAATACATCAAAATCCCTGGAAACACGATCAAGAGAACAGGTAAATTCTTTGCTAAAGTAAGACCTCACAGAAACGTAGAATTCGAATATGAATTCGAAGTTGTTTCTGATGTAGCTGCTGAAGAAGCAAAAACTGAAGCTTAAAATTCAGACTTATAAATATTAAGAACGCTCTCAAAATTTTGAGAGCGTTTTTTTATGCTTTTCATTTCACAAATAGATAATTTATCTAGACTTTATTGAAAATTTGGCAATTTATAAATTGTTGCTCTCATCACATTTGATTATTTTTGAGTTTAAACTTTCCTTATGAATTTCAACACCGAAAATCTTGATAAAGAAACACTTCTCTACCTTTACAAAGCAATGGTTTTACCCAGAACCATAGAAGAAAAAATGCTCATTGCTTTACGCCAAGGTAAAATTTCGAAATGGTTTTCTAGTTGGGGACAAGAAGCCATTTCTGTAGGTTCTGCTCTTGCGATGAACAAAGAAGAATACATCTTGACCATGCATAGAAATTTAGGCGTTTTTACTTCAAGGGAAATTCCATTAGCTCGACTTTTTTCTCAGTTTCAAGGAAAAATGAATGGTTTCACCAAAGGAAGAGACAGAAGTTTTCATTTCGGAACTCAGGAATTCAAAATTGTGGGAATGATTTCTCATTTGGGTTCACAAATGGGCGTTGCAGACGGAATTGCTCTTTCTCATTTATTAAATCAGGAAGAAAAATGCACACTGGTTTATACTGGTGATGGTGGAGCTTCTGAAGGAGATTTCCACGAAGCTGTAAATACTGCTGCCGTTTGGAATTTGCCTGTCATCATCGTCGTTGAAAATAATCAGTGGGGACTTTCTACGCCATCTCGTGAACAGTTTAGATGCAAATCATTCGCAGATAAGGGAATTGGCTACGGAATAGAAGCACATTCCATCAATGGAAATAACATTCTGGAAGTTTACCAGACTTTTAAAAATTTAGCAGAAAGCATCAGAAAAAATCCTAGACCTGTTTTAGTAGAATGCAACACTTTCAGACTTCGCGGTCACGAAGAAGCTTCTGGAACGGCCTATTATCCAGAAGGAATGATTGAAGAATGGACAAAACAAGACCCGATTTCTAATTACGAACAATTCTTACTTTCTGAAGGAATTTTAACTCAAAATTTAATTGAAGAAATTAGAGAATTTTATAAAAAACAAGTAGACGAAGCACTTGACCAAACCATCGCAGAACCAGAAATCATTCCGAATAAAAAAACGGAATTAGAAGATGTTTACGCACCTTTTGACAATCAAGAAATCTTACCTCAAAAATTACAAAACAGAGAAATAAGATTCATCGATGCGATTTCTGAAGCCATAGAAATTTCCATGAAAAACCATCCCAATCTTGTTTTGATGGGACAAGATATTGCAGAATACGGTGGCGTTTTTAAAATTACAGAAGGTTTTGTAGAAAAATTTGGCAAAAAAAGAGTGAGAAATACGCCATTGTGTGAAGCTGCTATTGTTGGTTCTTCTTTAGGTTTGAGCATTAATGGCTACAAATCTATGGTAGAAATGCAATTTGCAGATTTTGTAACGGAAGGTTTCAATCAAATCATCAATAATTTGGCAAAAACCCATTACAGATGGAACCAAAACGCAGATGTAGTGGTAAGAATGCCAACTGGAGCAGGAACTGGAGCAGGACCTTTTCACTCTCAAAGCAATGAAGCTTGGTTTACCAAAACTCCAGGATTGAAAATTGCCTATCCTGCGTTTCCTGATGATGCAAAAGGTTTATTGATTCAAAGTTTTGAAGACCCAAATCCAGTATTGTTTTTCGAACATAAAAAATTATACAGAAGTCTGAAGGGAAACGTTCCTGAAGGTTTCTACACTACTCCATTTGGTAGAGCCAGAAAAGTAAAAGAAGGAAATGACATTACCATTATCACTTACGGTTTAGGAGTTCATATCGCTTTAGAATTTGCAGAAAAAAATCCTGAAATTGCTTTAGAAATTGTGGATTTAAGAACATTGATTCCACTCGATACAGAAACCATTTACGAATCCGTGAAAAAATGCAATAAAGTGATTATTTTGCATGAAGATACTTTAACTTGTGGATTCGGAGCGGAACTTTCTGCATTGATTTCTGAACATTGTTTTGAGGATTTAGATGCTCCTATTTTACGTGTAGCTTCTATGGATACACCAATTCCGTTCAATAAAAAGCTCGAAGACCAATTTATGCCCAATGAAGAATTGGCAGAAGCTGTTGAGAAAATTTTGAAATATTGAGAAGCTAGAAGTTGGATGTCGGATGTCAGATGTCAGATGATGGATGTTGAAACTCGGAGCTCAAAATCAAGATTTCGGAACTGTTTTGCGTGAGCGATTGCAGCGGAAATCCCGCAGTGAAAATGGCGCGAGCGAAGCGAGCGTTAGTTTTCACGAGGAATTGCAGCGAAAAGCGCGGTATTTTTTTGCATGGAAAAAGCAAGGGAAAAATACACGCCCAAAAAAATTGTAACTTTGGCTTGATATTTGAAAACTTCCCTTAAAAAGATTATTATGAAAAAATATATTTTAGCAGCAGGATTAGCATTGGGTTCGGTGGGAATTATTACCACTACCACACAATCTTGCATGACAATTGCCACTACAGTAGGACTTTCGGTTCTTAAAAAGATTTTAATCGGTGGCGTTTCTAAAGGTTTAGGAATTTTTAAAGATAAAAACAGTTTCTTGGAGAATGAATTGATTAACGCGGCACTTCCACAACAGCTGAAAGACATTAATTCTACTCTAGAAAAATTAGGATTAAGCAATTTGGTTCAGAAGGAAAAAGGCTACATTGCAGAAGCTGCAGCATTTGTTGCTCCGATTGCAGAACCTATTTTAATCAATGCGATTAATGATATGACATCAGCAGAAGCTCAACAAATTGCACAAGGTGGAAGTGGTGCTGCAACTGCTTATCTTAAACAAAAAACCAGTGCACAACTCATGGCTGCGATTGCACCAAAAGTAGATGCGAAACTCAATGAATACGGAATTGTAAGAAGTGTAAATCTTGCTTTACAGGGAAATAATTTACTTGGAGGTTTATTAGGAAACCAAAATTCTAATTCTTCGGCAAGTTTGAGTCTGAGCAATCTAGCTGCAGAACAAATGGTGAATGGACTGTTCAACATTATTGAAAATTACGAAAAAACAAATCCAGAAAATCCTATGAATATTTTGAAATAGAGGTTTTCATCACAATAATATGTAAAATTAATAGCGTCCTAAATAAAAAAATAAGAAGGAATTAAAGTAACTCAAAGTATCTTTGAGGTTGTACAACAAAAAAACC